>JAGBTM010000042.1 GCA_017631325.1 Clostridia bacterium | reverse complement strand
TGGCGTAATATTTGAGCGTCTTAAAAAGAACGTTGATTTAATGATAGATCATCACGCGCAGGGAACTGTTTACGCGGATAATTATATCGAAACTACCGCTGCGGCAACCGCTGAAATAATATTCAAGATCGCCAAGGAACTGAAAAAACGCGGTGCTATCGAGAGCATACCGCGCAAGGTTTGCGAGTTTATTTATGCCGGAATCTCTTCGGATACAGGCGGATTCAGATTTGCCAATACTACTCCGCAGACACATATAATTGCGGCAGAGCTTTTGATACTTGGCGTTGATGCCTCACAGATAAATCACGCGCTATATTCGTCAAAGAATATCAAGCAGATAAAGGCTGAGGGCGAGGCATCGCGCAGAATGAACGTTTACAGCGGTGGACGTATAGCCGTTGCTTCAATACCTTACAGTGTTAAATATTCACTCGGTCTTAAGGACGAATCTATGGAAACCGTTATCGATATTCCTCGCTCACTTGCGGGAGTTCTTGTTGCGGTGGCTATCAGACAGTCTACCGAGGAAAACATTTTCAGAGTTTCGATGCGCTCGGTGGGCGATATTGACGTTTCTCGCGTTTGCTCTCGCTTTGGCGGCGGCGGACACAAGCGTGCTGCAGGATGTACTTTGAGTGCATGCGGTATTGAAGAGGCGGAGAGAACTATCGTAAGCGCAATAAAAGAGATATTATAATTTTTTAATAAAATAAAACAAAAACAGCTTGTCCTGCAGTTGCAAGACAAGCTGTTTTTTATTGATTAACAAATTAGTTAAGCTCTGCGAAGTACTTGATTGTACGAACCATCTGGCTTGTGTAGGAGTTCTCGTTGTCGTACCAAGAAACAACCTGTACCTGATATGTGTCGTCATCGATCTTAGCAACCATTGTCTGAGTTGCATCGAAGAGAGAACCGTAACGGATTCCGATAACGTCGGAAGAAACGATCTCCTCCTCGTTGTATCCGAAGGACTCGGTAGCAGCAGCCTTCATAGCAGCGTTGATGCCTTCCTTAGTAACGTCCTTACCCTTAACAACTGCAACAAGGATAGTTGTAGAACCTGTGCAGGTGGGAACTCTCTGAGCAGAACCGATAAGCTTGCCGTTGAGCTCGGGGATAACGAGACCGATTGCCTTTGCAGCACCGGTGGAGTTAGGAACGATGTTCTGTGCGCCAGCACGTGCACGGCGGAGGTCACCCTTTCTGTGAGGACCGTCAAGGATCATCTGGTCACCTGTGTAAGCGTGAACAGTGGTCATGATACCGCTCTGTACGGGAGCGTAATCGTTAAGAGCCTTTGCCATAGGAGCGAGGCAGTTTGTTGTACAAGAAGCTGCAGAGATGATCTTGTCCTCAGCTGTAAGAGTATCGTTGTTTACGTTGAAAACGATGGTCTTGAGGTCGTTTCCTGCGGGAGCAGAGATAACAACCTTCTTTGCGCCTGCGTTGATGTGAGCCATGGACTTCTCAGTAGAGCAGTAGAAGCCGGTGCACTCAAGAACGACGTCTACGCCAAGCTCGCCCCAGGGGCAGTTAGCAGCGTCCTTCTCTGCGTAAATTCTGATGGTCTTGCCATCTACGGTGATGCTGTCCTCGGTAGCAGATACGGTGCTTGCAAGAGCGTAGGTGCCCTGAGCGGTATCGTACTTAAGAAGGTGAGCGAGCATCTTGGGGCTGGTGAGGTCGTTGATAGCTACGATGTCGTAGCCCTCTGCGCCGAACATCTGTCTGAATGCGAGACGTCCGATACGGCCAAAGCCGTTAATTGCAACCTTTACGTTTGCCATTGTGAAAATCCTCCAAAAATATAATTTTTTATAAACTAATCGTATTTCGGTGAAGCCTTCTTCACCACGCTATATTATAGCACGGAATTTATAAATATACAAGGGATTTCTAAAAATTTTGTTATCTTTGTGCTCTTTTATGGTTTTTCAGCTTCTTTCTAAAGTTTTTTTGTTTATTTTTTCACAATCTGTATTCGCGTCGGATACGCTCTCGTTTTTTCACAAAATAAAACCGAGTTTTTTTAAAAATACTATTGAAAAAAGGTAGTATATGTGATATACTACAATGGACGGATTAAAGAATAATCCGAGGCCGACGCATCGCGCGGCATAAACTAAATATACATTTAACAGAGTAGGTTAGCATGCGTTCAGTGCCGTGTGGACGGGGAGTTGTCACACAGACGAAAGGCCTTAGGGTTGCGATATGCTTTCCGCATCCCACTGTTACCCAAGGTGAAGCGCCACGGTGCTTGTTGAATACCCCCGAGGTACAGAGATGTAAATCTGTAAAACGGAGGTGTTTTTTTATGAAAAAAAGAGCTGAAATTCCACTTAAAATTACCGTATCGCTTGCTATGCTTTCGGCAATAAGCATAGTGCTTGGCAAATATCTTGCGATACCCGGAGGCGAGGTTTTGCGCTTCTCGTTTGAAAATTTGCCGATAATCCTCGCAGGAGTTGCCTTTGGCCCTGTCGCAGGCGCTCTTGTAGGAACTGTGGCAGACCTGGTCGGCTGTCTTCTCGTTGGATACACTATAAATCCTCTGGTTACCCTTGGAGCTGTATGTATAGGCCTCGTTAGCGGAATATCTTATAGGTTACTCAGGAAAAGCTCTCTTCCCTTTTGGCTTAAGGTTGCCGTTGTCGTTGCCCTCTCGCACCTTTTGGGCTCGGTAGTTATCAAGACCTTCGGCCTTGCACAGTGGTACGATATGCCGTTTATTATCCTTATGCTCTGGCGCCTTCTTAACTACATTATAGTAGGTGTGCTCGAGGGTATTCTCGTATTCGCTCTTATGAAAAACAAGCTTATCAGCACCGAGATAGCATCTCTTACAAAAGGATACGCGCGTTTTGGAAAAAACGAAGCTAAGGGCAGAGGCTCTGATGCTGACGCCTAAGGAGTTTAAAATGAATTACCATGAAGCATTAAGCTATATTCACGGTGTAAATCACACCTTTTGCAAGCCTGGGCTTGAGAGAATCAGCGCTCTGTGCGAGGCACTCGGAAACCCTCAAAAAAAACTCAAATTCGTACACGTGGCAGGCACTAACGGTAAGGGCTCGACCTCTTGTATGCTTGCAAGCATTTTAAAGCAAGCCGGCTACCGAACAGGCCTTTACACCTCGCCCTACATTTATCGCTTCAACGAAAGAATGCAGATTAACGGCCTTGAGATAGAGGACACGGCTCTTGCCGAGCTTGTCAGCGAAATTGCGCCGATAGCAGATAAAATGTCCGACAGGCCCACCGAATTTGAGCTTATCACGGCCGTGGCGTTTGAGTATTTCAGACGTGAGAGGTGCGATATCGTAGTTCTCGAGGTCGGAATGGGTGGCAGATTTGACTCAACGAACATCATAGAGGAGCCGCTTCTTTCTATAATCACCGGAATATCGCTCGACCACGTAGCCTTTCTCGGTGATACCGTAGAGAAGATAGCCTTTGAAAAGGCAGGAATAATAAAAGAGGGCCGCCCCGTAATATTTGGCGGCGAAAACGAGGAAGCACTCGCTGTTATAAAGAAGCGTTCTCTTGCGCTTTCCGCCCCTTTTTATACCGTTGACCACAGCCTTATACATGACACGTCAATGTCGCTTTCGGGTACGGAATTTTCATTCGGCGAGTGGAAAAACGTACGCCTCTCTCTGCTAGGAGCCTATCAGCCAAAAAACGCCTCTCTCGTTCTTAAATCGGTCGAAATACTGCGTGATAGTGGCTTAAAAATTGACACGGGTGCGGTTTACGACGGAATTCGTGAGGCTCGCTGGCGCGCAAGATTTGAAATTATCTCAAAGAATCCGACAGTTATTTTTGACGGTGGACATAATGTCGAGGGCATTGCAGCCGCTGTCAATAGCATCAAGGAGTACTACCCCAACGGTCGCGTTGCCGTAATGAGCGGAGTGCTTGCCGACAAGGATTACAGAGCTATCGCGAGGAGCATTTCCGAGGTAGCTGCCTCAGCGTTTACTATAACCCCCGATAATCCGCGTGCGCTCCCTGCCGAAAAGTATTCTGAGGTACTTTCGGAATATGGCGTTTCAGCGATAGCCTACCACAGCATAAAGGAAGCGTTAAAGTCAGCTATCGCCTACGCTAAGGAAAACCAAGTGCCTCTATTCTGCCTTGGCTCTCTTTACACCTACGGCTCTGTCCTTGACGCTATAAAAGAAAATATATAAGCAAAAGAGCGCGAGGTAGCTTTTTGCCTCGCGCTCTTTTAAAAAGCTTTTCTTTTGATTAATTTTACAAAAAAAGGGTATAATCAACTTAAAATTGATACACGGGGTGGGTCTATGAACACAAATATCCTAAATATTACAGCCAGGGAGATACTTGACTCCCGAGCAAATCCAACTATCGAAGCAACCGTTATTCTTGAGGGTGGAGCTTGTGGCTCGGCCTCTGTGCCCTCGGGCGCCTCGGTCGGAAAATACGAAGCCCACGAGCTGCGTGACCGAGACCCAAAGCGCTACGGCGGTGCAGGTGTTCTGTCCGCTATACACGGCATTGAGAATATTATAGCGCCTAGTCTTATCGGTATGTCGGCTACCGACAGCGCTGAAATTGACGCTGTAATGCAAAAAACCGACAACACCGAAAACAAATCCAATCTTGGCGCAAACGCAATTCTCGCAGTATCACTTGCCACGGCAAGAGCCGCCTCGGTTGCGCTCGGAGTACCCCTATATAAATATCTCGGCACCTCGGGCGAGATTAAGCTTCCCGTCCCTATGCTGAACATTCTCAACGGTGGCGCGCACGCCTCTAATAATCTTGAAATTCAGGAATTTATGATAGTCCCCGTGGGCATAGAACGCTTCAGCGAGAGGCTGCGCGCGGGCTCGGAAATCTACAAAAAGCTCGCCTCTATTCTTCGCTCCCGCGGTTACTCGACCTCCGTCGGCGACGAGGGTGGTTACGCGCCTAACCTTTCCTCTGATACCGAGGCATGCGAGCTTATACTCGAGGCGATAGAGGCAGCAGGCTACGACACTGATAAAGTAAAAATAGCCCTTGACGTCGCCTCTAGCGAGTGGTATGATAAGGGCGAATACAAAATGGCAAAATCAGGGAAGGTATACACCTCAGGTGAGCTATGCGACTATTATTCAGCTCTTGTAGAAAGGTATCCTATTATATCTATTGAGGACGGTGTTGGCGAGGAGGACTACGAGGGGTGGAAAAATCTGAGCGCGAGGCTCGGTGATAAAATAATGCTCGTAGGCGACGACCTGTTCGTTACCAATGAAAAAAGAGTTAAGATGGGCATAGATATGGGCATCGCGAACTCGGTTCTTATAAAGCCTAATCAGATAGGAACGCTCACCGAAACGCTGAGGGTTATAAAGACCTCGGCAGAGTGTGGCTACAAGCCCATAATCTCACACCGCTCTGGCGAGACCGAGGACAGCTTCATAGCCGACCTTGCCGTCGCTACGCGAGCGCCTTATATAAAATCGGGTGCGCCCTGCCGTTCAGAGCGTCTCTCTAAATATAATAGGCTTCTCGCAATAGAGGCAGAAATTCTTAAATAAACAGTTTTAAAAAACAAAATGGGGACCGCAGATAATGTCTTGGGTCCCCATTTTTCATATTTTAGTTTACATTTCTTTAGTTTTTTAGAAAAAATTACGGCCGCCATTCACCGAGCTTTTTAAAAGGGCTTAAACTACAATTTATAATGAATATCGGCTCTTTTTTAGGCTTCGGGCGTCGCACAAGTTATAATACGTCTTTGTTGCTTCTAGCCTTTGGGCCCTTACAAGATTAATTATGCTTCTACATTTTCCGTCATTTTCTGCTTTATATCAAGTTCCTTTAGAACGCCTCTATATAGAATAAACGAAATCGCGGTGGTGAGTATATCCGAGATAATCTGTGTGAAAACGAGGCCGTAAAGTCCGAAAAAGTGGTTCATTATGAACATAAGAGGAATGTTCACAACTCCCTGTCGCAGTGACGAGAGAAGAAGCGACTGTTTTCCCCTGCCCATTGCCTGAAAGGTAAAGTTCATCTGGAAGTTAATTATCATAAGAGGAACGGCCAGGCATAATATACGAAGAAAGTCACGGCTCATTTCGACGGTCATAGGGTCGCCGTTAAATATAGTTACTATCGGCTCGGTGAAGAGCTGGAAGCACAGCACGCAAACCACAGCGAAGCTTATTCCCGCAATTCGCGCCGAGGTGGCAAAGGAGCGCATTCTCTTATAGTTACCCGATGCGTAATTGTAGGCCACAAGGGGCATCATACCCTGACAAAGTCCCATTCCCACGTTCATCGGGAGCATATCTATTTTTTTGGCTATGCCAACGGCTGCTACAGGCACGTCACCGTAAAGATGGCTGTATCCCGAAGCAAGATTATTGAGAACTACGTTAGAAAGACAGGCAAAAAGCGAGCTGAGTGCCGAGGGAATACCAACGACAAATACTGCTTTTATATGCTCGGACTTTGGTATTGCAAGCTTCGGGTCAACAGAAAGAACACTCTTCTTTCTTATAACTAAGAAAATTATAAAGAAGAAGATAACAACGATAAGATTCGAGAGCATTGTTGCAATTGCAGCGCCCTTAACCTCTGAGCCGGGCTCTAAAATCACGAACATAAAGAGTGGGTCGAGCGCCATGTTTATAACACCGCCCATTCCAAGACCGAAGCTCGCTTCCTTTGCATAACCCTCGCTTCTGAGAAGGTTTGCCATAGTCATACTGAGGGTTAGCGGTATACCGCCGACCACTATTACCCACATAGCGTAATCGGTCGCATATCCTATCGAGCCGTCGGTTGCACCGAGAAGACGAAGCAGAGGCTCCATAAAAATAAGCACCGACAAGGAATAGATTACCGACGAAAAAAGAGCGCCGTAGAACGAAAACGAGCAAACCTGAGAAGCGTCCGCGTCGCGCTTCTGTCCAAGTAGTCTTGAAATAAGACTTCCTCCACCTACGCCAAAGAGATTAGATAGACAGCTCATAGCAAAAACGAGCGTAAAGGTGAGCGAGGAGGCGGCCGTCATCGACGGGTTGTTTGCAAGGCCTATATAAAACGTGTCAGCGAGATTATATATCATAGTAATAAGCTGACTTATAATCGTGGGAATTGCGAGAGTAGCCAGGGCGCGAGGCACGGGCGTTCTCTCAAAAAGCTCTCTGTCCTTATTCATGAATATACCTTTCAGTTAGTAGCTCCGACTTTTCTTACCGTAATATTGTACCATTAAAGTAGAAAAAAGTCAAGAAAAGACGAAAATAATTAAAAAATATGAAAATAGCGAAGCCGACGCGCTCCTCTTTTGAGAAAACGTGTCTGCTTCGCCATTTTTCAGCTGTTTATTCGATTAAATATCTTGCTTTTTTCGGTTAATTCATACACGGGTGCACACTAAAAGGTGTTTGTCGTCGTCGAGCACCTTTTAGTACGTTTAACCCTTGAAATACTTAACCATGGATTTGAACATTTTGATATCGTACTCTCCGATAACGTTGCGGTAAAGGTCCTTGCCGATACGCTCAGCGTGACCCATCTTACCGAACACGCGTCCGTCGGGGGAGGTTATACCCTCGATGGCGAGCGTCGAGCCGTTGGGGTTGTAGTCGATATCGTAGGTAGCAAGTCCGTTTTCATCAACGTACTGAGTAGCAATCTGTCCGTTCTTTATAAGCTTCTTTATAACCTTATCGGTTGCAAGGAACTTGCCCTCACCGTGAGAAATCGGAACGCTGTATATATCACCGACCTCGGTAAGCGAGAGCCAAGGTGACATATTCGAGGCAATTCTCGTTCTGACAATCTTTGACTGGTGACGCGAGATGTTGTTAAAGGTAAGGGTCGGACAGCTCTCGTCGGTGTCAACTATCTTGCCAAAGGGCACGAGTCCAAGCTTAATAAGAGCCTGGAAGCCGTTGCATATACCGCACATAAGTCCGTCACGGCTGTCAAGAAGCTCGCTAACGGCACTCTTTACAGCTTCACCGCGGAAGAACGCTGTGATAAACTTACCCGAGCCGTCGGGCTCGTCACCGCCCGAAAATCCACCGGGCACAAATATTGCCTGAGACTCAGAAATCTTCTCTGCAAACAGCTCTGCAGAACGCTTGATGCCCTCTGCTGTGAGGTTGTTGATTACGAAGATTTCAGGTACTGCGCCGGCGTCGGCCACAGCCTTTGCAGAGTCGTACTCGCAGTTGGTACCCGGGAATACGGGAATAAGAACTCTTGGATTTGCGCGCTTGATGGCAGGCGCTACGCTTATCTTTTTCTTTGAGCTGACCGTTTCGGGTGCGGGAGTATCCACCTTGATATTGCAGGGATAAACACCCTCGAGCTTGCCCTCATAGAGCGATATGACGGTATCCGTGTCGAGTTTTTCGTCCTTGTAGGTGAAGTTTTTCTCCTCGGTTACGTAGCCGATAATCTCGCCAAAGCGCTCCTCTGGTGAAACCTCGAGGATAAACGAGCCGTACTTGTAAGAGAAAATGTCAGAGAGTGTTACCGAGGGGTCAAACTCAAAGCCGTAGCCGTTTCCAAGGCACATCTTCATTACTGCCTCGGCCACACCTCCGATGGTGGGTGTGTATGCTGAAAGCACTCTGCCCTCTCGCATAAGCGAGTTGACCTTGGAGTAAAGCGATAGAAGACTCTCAGTTACGGGAAGGCCGTTCTCATCGTAATCGGGAGAGAGGATAACAACCTTGCTTGTTGCCGATTTAAATTCGGGAGAGATAGCATACTCGGCCTTATCCGTCGTAACAGCAAAGGAAATAAGAGTGGGGGGCACGTCAAGCTTCTCAAAGCTACCGCTCATAGAGTCCTTACCGCCGATAGCGGCAACTCCTAGCTCCATCTGTGCCTTGTAAGCGCCAAGAAGAGCCGACAGAGGCTTGCCCCAGCGCGCGCCGTCGCGTCCGGGCTTCTCAAAATACTCCTGGAACGTGAGATACACGTCCTCAAATTTTGCGCCGCTGGCAACGAGCTTTGATACCGATTCAACCACCGCAAAATATGCGCCGTGGTAGGGACTCTTAGACGAGAGGTCTGGGTTATATCCCCAGGACATATAGGACGCGAGGTCGGTGTGTCCCTTTTCCACCGAAACCTTATGAACCATCGACTGAATGGGTGTGCGCTGATACTTACCGCCAAAGGGCATAAGCACCGTTCCCGCACCGATACTGCTGTCAAATCTCTCAGACAGACCACGCTTGGAGCAGGTGTTAAGTCCCTCTGCTACTTCTTTCATTCCATCAGTGAACGATTGGGGAATTTCCTTGTTAAAATCGCACACGGGTGCGGCCTTAATCTCAATGTGCTTCTCTGCGCCGTTGGAGTTGAGGAACTCGCGGCTGAGGTTTACTATGGTTTTTCCGTTCCATTTCATAGTGAGCCTCGGCTCTGCCTTTACCTTTGCAACGACGGTTGCCTCAAGGTTCTCGGTAGCAGCAAGGTCAAGGAATTTTTTACGGTTCTTTGACTCGATTACTACTGCCATTCTCTCCTGAGACTCGCTTATTGCAAGCTCGGTTCCGTCAAGGCCGTCATATTTCTTCGGTACTGCGTTAAGGTCAATATCAAGACCGTCGGCAAGCTCGCCAATAGCGACCGAAACACCGCCTGCGCCAAAGTCGTTACAGCGCTTTATCATAGAGGAAACCTTGGGGTTTCTGAAAAGACGCTGAAGCTTTCTTTCCTCGGGCGCATTACCTTTTTGCACCTCTGCGCCACAGCTCTCAAGAGAGGAGAGATTATGCGACTTTGAGGAGCCTGTTGCACCGCCACAGCCGTCGCGTCCGGTTCTTCCACCGAGTAATACTACAAGGTCGCCGGGAGCAGGCACTTCGCGTCTGACGTTCTTAGCGGGAGCGGCGGCTATAACTGCGCCAACCTCCATGTGCTTTGCCGCGTATCCGTCGTGATATATTTCATCAACTATACCGGTAGCAAGGCCTATTTGGTTTCCGTATGAGGAATATCCTGCCGCTGCTGTGGTTACTATCTTTCTCTGGGGAAGCTTGCCTTTAAGAGTTTTGTCAAGCGAAACGGTGGGGTCTGCCGCGCCGGTAAGACGCATAGCAGCGTAGACGTATGACCTGCCTGAAAGCGGGTCGCGGATAGCGCCACCGATACACGTTGCAGCTCCGCCAAACGGCTCGATTTCGGTGGGGTGGTTGTGAGTTTCATTCTTGAAAAGAAGAAGCCAGGGCTCTTCCTTGCCGTCAACGTCTACCGTAATTTTAACGGTGCAGGCGTTAATTTCCTCAGACTCGTCAAGCTTGTCGAGCTTTCCGCACTTTTTGAGGCATTTTGCCGCAATAGTTCCGATGTCCATAAGATTTATCGGCTTAGTTCTCTCAAGATACTCGCGCGACTGTATATATTCGTTGTAGGTTTTCTCTACAAGCTCGTCCTCAAAGGTCACCTTGTCAATCGTGGTGAGGAAGGTCGTGTGACGGCAGTGGTCCGACCAATAGGTATCTATCATTTTGATTTCGGTGACGGTGGGACATCTCTTTTCCGACTTGAAGTAGGTCTGACAGAACCTTATATCGTCAATATCCATAGCAAGACCCATAGAGGATATCATCTCTCCAAGTCCAGCATCATCAAGCTCTAAAAATCCCGAAAGCACCTTTACGTCCTCGGGGACGGTGTACTCGGATTTGAGTGTCTTCTTAGATCCGAGAGAGGCCTCGCGAGCTTCAACGGGGTTTATAACGTGCTTTTTAATTCTGGCAGCCTCTTCAGCGGTAATTCTGCCGTAAATCATATACACTCTTGCACTCGCTACGCTCGGCTTCTCACCGTGTGAGATAAGCTGAATACACTGAGCCGCAGAGTCTGCTCTCTGGTCGAACTGTCCAGGTAAAAACTCTGTAGCGAAAACTACTGCGCCGTCGTTTGAAAGAGTGGTGTAAACGTCATCGAGCTGAGGCTCTGAGAAGACTGTCTTTACAGCGTAATCAAACAGCTCCTTTGTGATATTCTCGGCATCGTAACGGTTGATAATTCTCACCTTATCAACACCGTCAATTGAAAGAAACGTTTTTATTTCGGAAAGAAGAGCGCGAGCCTCGTTATCGAGTCCTGCCTTTTTCTCAACGTAAATGCGATATACCATTAAATTTCGTCCTCCATTGCCATCATTGCTTTTTTGCCTATATCCTTGCGATAGAACGCACCCTCAAAGCTTATCTTCTCAACCTTAGAGTAGGCTGACTTGATAGCCTCAGCAAGTGTCGGAGCCGTCGCGCTCACGCCGAGAACTCTTCCACCCGAGGTAACGAGTTTTCCACACTCAAGCGCGGCTCCTGCGACGTATACGCTATCTAAAACCTTATCGTCTATCTTAATTTCATATCCTTTTTTATATGCCTCGGGGTATCCCGACGAGGCCATAATTACACAGCAAGCAGCTTCGTTTGCAAACTTAACTTCACATTCCGCAAGCTTTCCATCGGTTGTAGCCATCATTATATCAAGCAAATCAGACTGAAGAAGCGGAAGAACTACCTGCGTTTCCGGGTCGCCAAAGCGACAGTTGTACTCTATGACGCGAGGTCCTTTTGCGGTAAGCATAAGTCCAAAATAGAGGCAACCGCGAAACTCTCTTCCCTCGTTTTTCATAGCGCGTATTGTGGGAAGAAAAATCGTCTGCATACATTCCTTTGAGATAGCCTCGGTGTAGTAGGGGTTCGGAGCAACCGTTCCCATACCTCCCGTATTAAGACCCTCGTCGTTGTCGTAGGCTCTTTTGTGGTCCATAGAGGATACCATAGGAACGACGGTTGTGCCGTCGGTAAATGCGAGCACCGAAACCTCGGGACCTGTGAGGAACTCTTCGACTACTATCTTATTTCCACTCTCACCGAATTTCTTGTCGTTCATAATCGAGTTTACAGCCTCGCGCGCCATATCTCTGTCGGTCGCGATAATTACACCCTTTCCGAGTGCAAGTCCGTCAGCCTTTATAACGGTGGGGATAGGACAGCTCTCGATATACCTGAGTGCCTCATCAGCGTTGTCAAAAACCTCGTAGGACGCTGTGGGAATTGAGTATTTTTTCATCAAATTCTTTGAAAAAACCTTGCTTCCCTCGATTATTGCCGCGCATGCTCTTGGACCAAAGCACTTGACACCGACAGCCTCGAGTGCGTCAACACAGCCAAGCACGAGTGGGTCGTCGGGTGCTACTACGGCGTAATCTATCTTCTCCTTGAGTGCGAAGTCACGGATTTTGTCTATTTCCTTTGCTCCTATCGGCACGAGCGTTGCATCGCTTGCCATACCTCCGTTACCCGGAAGAGCAAAGATTTCGCTAACCCTTTTGTTTTCCTTCAGCTTCTTTATAATGGCGTGCTCTCTTCCGCCGCCACCTACTACCATTATTTTCATACAGTCAGCCTCTCGTCAGAATAATTCTCGTCACAGCTATTAGTGGTGGAAAAGGCGCATTCCCGTGAATGCAACGGTCATGCCGTACTTATCCGCAGTTTCTATAACCACGTCGTCACGCACCGAGCCACCGGGCTCTGCAATATAGGAAACACCGCTTTTCTTTGCCCTCTCGATGTTATCTCCAAAGGGGAAGAAAGCGTCAGAGCCGAGTGAAACGCCCGTAATCGTATCGAGGTACGCTCTCGCCTCCTCGTTAGTGAGAGGCTCGGGACGGGTGGTGAAATACTTCTGCCATACGCCCTCGGCGCAAACGTCCTCCTCGTTCTTGTTGATATATCCGTCGATTACGTTATCTCTGTCGGGGCGGGAAATCGTGGGAAGGAAAGGAAGCTCAAGCACCTTCTTGTACTGACGAAGATGGAAGGTGTCTGCCTTTGTTCCTGCAAGACGGGTACAGTGTATTCTCGACTGCTGTCCGGCTCCTACACCGATAGCCTGTCCCTTGTATGCGTAGCATACAGAGTTCGACTGAGTGTACTTAAGAGTGATAAGGGCTATCGTGAGGTCTATTATCGCTTCCTCGGGAAGCTCCTTGTTTTTGGTTACTATATTAGAGAAAAGCTCTCTGTTAATCTCGAAATTGTTTCTTCCCTGCTCGAACGTAATTCCGTATACCTGCTTGCGCTCTATCGGATCCGGAGTGAATCTCGGGTCTATCTTAACTATGTTATAGTTACCCTTTTTCTTGGTTTTGAGAATCTCAAGCGCCTCGTCGGTGTAGCCGGGCGCTATAATACCGTCGGAAATCTCGCGCTTAATAATAAGAGCCGTGGTCTTGTCGCACACGTCCGAAAGTGCTATCCAGTCGCCAAACGAGGACATACGGTCGGTGCCACGCGCTCTCGCATAAGCCGAAGCAAGAGGCGAGTCGTCAAGGCCCTCAATATCGTCAACGAAGCAGGCGCGCTTAAGCTCGGGCGAAAGAGGAAGTCCAACAGCTGCCGAGGTAGGGCTGACGTGCTTAAACGAGGTAGCCGCGGCAAGTCCTGTTGCTTCCTTAAGCTCCTTTACGAGCTGCCATGAGTTGAATGCGTCAAGAAAGTTTATGTATCCCGGTCTGCCCGAAAGAATTTCTATCGGAAGCTCCGAGCCGTCGTGCATATAAATTTTAGAGGGCTTCTGGTTGGGGTTACAGCCGTATTTAAGTTCAAACTCTTTCATTTTCTACCTCACCTGTCTTTTTAATTTTTGATGTGTAAAGCTTTTTAAAATTTGTCGGTTACACCGAGATTTCTCTCGGTTCTTTTCTTATAAAACACCGATTATGCGGTTAGTTGTTTTTATTGAATACACGCTCGCAGGATTCACCGCCGTCAAGAGCGACGTATCGAACGTAGAGGGATATCTTATTCTCCTCGTTGAGATTTGTCCATATTGCGCTTGCAAATGCGTCAATATCAGAGGGAATAGCTACTCTCTCAGGCTCGCCCTGGAACGTAGGGAGAGGATTTCCGTCGTCAACGTAAGTATGAATAAAGTGGCCGACTCCCGCGATGGGGGTGTACTCGTAGAAGAAACGGTTACAACCCGTGCCCTCGGAGTCAGCGCTTTTGAGAATACTCATCTCGTAGCTGAACTCACCGTCAAAATTGAGAACACCGCTGATACGGGGTGTAAGATTAGGTGCATCGGGCTCAAACTCGCGAGTGCGAAGAGCCGAACGCATATCACCGCCATTAATAATAGCATCGTAGATGGTGTCTGTCTGGTCACCGTTGGTAACTATCACCGAGCCACAAGCGCTTCTTACTGCCGAATAGATAATAAGAGACGGGTCGGATACCTTGCTAAAGTCGTGGGGCTCGGTGAACACCGCACCGTCACGAAGAGCAAAAACTCTGTTCCTTGAATTTTCGCTTCTACCCATTATAAAGTATGCGAACACAGCGGACTTCCCGTCCTCACTTTTGCCAATTATAATACCTCTTCCGGGATAGCTTTTATCCTTAAGGAGAGTGCCAATAGTATCGATTTTGTAAACGTTCATTTGCATTTCCCTCTCATTTCTCTTTTTCATCGGTGATTTGCTTGCACATAAGCTCGCAGGAAAGCGGCAGTATTTTCCACTCTGCCTCCTCCATTATGCGTCTCTGAAGGCTCTCGGGTGTATCATTGTCGAGCACCTCAACGGCGCGCTGCATAAGTATTCTGCCACCGTCGGGTATCTCATTGACTATATGCACCGTAGCGCCCGAAACCTTAACGCCATACTTAAGCGCTGCCTCGTGCACCCTAAGTCCGTAATATCCCTCTCCACAAAACGAGGGAATAAGCGAGGGGTGTACGTTGATAATTCTGTCGTGGTAGTGCCCCGTAAACTCAGCCGAAAGTATGCACATAAATCCTGCGAGCACGATAATATCTATACCGTGTCCGTCGAGAATTTCGACAATTCGAGCTTCAAAGTCGGCTCTGTCCGTGCATTCTTTCTTGTCAACCACGGCAACGTCAATTCCCGCATTCTTTGCTCTGGTGAGGGCGTAAGCGTCGGGCTTGTTCGAAAGCACAAGCACAATCTCACCACTCTTTATGATACCCGAGGACTGCGCATCAATAAGCGCCTGAAGATTAGTTCCGCCGCCCGATACCATAACTGCAATTTTAGCCTTGTTTAACATAAGATTACACCGTCTTCGCTTTCAACTATCTCACCGATAATATAGGCCCCCTCGCCGTTTGCCTTGAGTATCTCAAGCGCGCGAGCGCTATCCTCCTTAGCAACGACAACGCTCATTCCGACGCCCATATTGAAGGTGTTGAACATATCGCGCTCGGGAATATTTCCACACTTTGCGATAAGCTCGAAGATGGGAAGAATTTTTATATCCTTTTTATTTATTTTAGCTCCAAGACCCTTGGGTATGCTACGCGGTATGTTCTCATAGAAACCACCACCCGTGATATGCGAAATTCCCTTAACCTTCACCTCGCTAAGAAGTGCTA
Source organism: Clostridia bacterium (assembly GCA_017631325.1). Lineage (GTDB taxonomy): Bacteria > Bacillota > Clostridia > Oscillospirales > CAG-272 > UBA1740. Next base: position 29,987 of record JAGBTM010000042.1, on the reverse strand, counting down.
AGATAGGCTTAACGTATATCTTGGTAGGTGTGAGAAGCGTCTGTCCCAGCGAAGCTCCTCCCAGCTCCTCTCTCGGAGAGGTAAGGTCGGCCGACTCAACGTCGAACACCTTACGCACGAGTGAAAATCCGTTGGAATGTACTCCGCTTGAGGGAAGAGCGATAACCGTGTCGCCGGGCTTCATAGTAGTTTTGTCAAGCACGCGGCTCTTGTCAACCACACCAACGGCAAAGCCTGCGAGGTCGTACTCATCGACAGGATAGAAGCCGGGCATCTCTGCCGTTTCACCGCCGATAAGAGCAGCGCCCGACTGAACGCAGCCCTCGGCAACACCCTTAACTATGTCGGCAATTCTCTCGGGGATATTCTTGCCGCAGGCAATATAATCAAGGAAATAAAGAGGCTTTGCGCCTACGCATATAACGTCGTTTACGCACATAGCAACACAGTCGATACCTACGGTATCGTGCTTATCCATAAGAAAGGCGATTTTAAGCTTTGTGCCTACTCCGTCGGTTCCGCTGACAAGGACGGGCTTGGTTATGTTAAGTCCCTCAAGGTCAAGCTCAAACAAACCGCCAAAACCGCCGATGTCGGTATCTGCTCCCGCGGTAACGGTGCGCGCGATATGAGATTTCATAAGCTCTACCGCCTTGTAGCCGGCCGTAATATCAACGCCTGCCGCAGCGTAGCTTTCTGATCTAGAATTTTTCACTTTCCTTATCTCCTTTTACTTTTTGTTTTCCGAAATTTTAGTGTCGTATTTGTTCTTGTAGATTACGGGGGGCTTTGTAGGATATATTCCGTCGAAGCACGCTGTACAGAAGCCGCGAGAGCTACTGCCTACACCGAGCTTCGAAAGGTCCTCAAGACGCAAAAATCCGATAGAATCAGCACCCGTCATCTGCCTGATTTCTTCAATGGTGTGGTTGCAGGCTATAAGAGATTCTTTAGAATCTATATCAGTACCGTAATAGCAGGGGTTGAGGAACGGAGGCGCTGACGAGCGAATATGAACCTCAACGGCTCCCGCGTTTTTGAGAAGGCCGACGAGCTTTGCGCAGGTAGTTCCCCTGACTATCGAGTCGTCAACCAGAACGACGCGCTTTCCGTTCAAGGTCGAGCGCACGGGGTTGAGCTTAATCTTAACCTTGTCCTCACGCACATCTTGACCGGGCGCTATAAAAGTTCTACCTATGTACTTATTCTTAATGAGACCTATGCCATAGGGTATTCCCGATGCGTTTGCATAGCCGATAGCGGCATCAAGTCCCGAGTCCGGAACTCCAACTACAACGTCGGCTTCAACAGGATGAGCCGCCGCCAAAAGCGCACCTGCGCGCGCTCTCGCCTCGTGGACTGAAAGACCCGAAATGGTCGAATCGGGGCGAGCCGTGTAAATATATTCGAACACGCAGAGTGATTCTCTTGCCTTACCACAGTGGTCGCGTATAGACTCGATTCCCTTGCTTGAAAATACGATAATCTCGCCCGGGTCAAGCTCTCTTATAAAGGTAGCTCCTACCGAATCGAGCGCGCAGCTCTCAGATGCGATAACGTACTCTCCGCTCTCGCGCTGACCGTAGCATATGGGGTGAAAGCCGTGCTTGTCCCTGACTGCTATCATCTTCTGAGGTGACATAAGCAGCATACAAAATCCACCGTCAATTCTCTCCATAGAGCGAACCACAGCCTCCTCAATTGACGAGGAGCTTATGCGCTCCTTGGTGATAACGTAAGACACGACCTCAGCGGCATTCGTGGTATGGAAAATCATACCCTGAAGCTCAAGCTCGCGCTTTAATTCAGATGCGTTCACTATACCGCCGGCCGTCGCAATAGCGAGCTTACCCTTGACGTGATTTATAACTATCGGCTCAGCGTTAATTCTTCCCTTCGTGCCAAGCGTTCCGTAACGAACGTGACCGATGGCCATGTTTCCCTGTCCAAGACCCTCAAGTCGATCCTTGGTGAAGACGTCGTTTACAATACCCGAGTCGTTATACGATGTGAAAACTCCGTCGTCGTTTACGACGATTCCCGCAGACTCCTGTCCTCTGTGCTGAAGCGCGTAGAGGCCGTAGTATACGCTCGAGGCTACGTTCGTTTTTTCACCCGCGAAAATACCAAAAACTCCCATATATTCCTCCGAATTTCATCTGGGTTGCCTAAACCGTGGCGAGCCAACGGTTACATATTGTATTTAGCCTCTATCTGTTTATTCTTTTCTATTACCTTAGAGTGTCCCGACTCTCTTGCGCTTTTGATTTTCTCGCTGAGTGACGGCTCAGAGAGAGCAAGTATCTCGGCCGCAAGATGAGCTGCGTTTGCCGCACCGTCAATGGCTACCGTTGCAACGGGTATGCCCGAGGGCATCTGAACCGTCGACCAAAGCGCGTCAATACCGCCCGTATTCTTTGAGGAAATCGGAATGCCGATAACGGGAAGGGTTGTATTCGCGGCAACCGCACCTGCAAGATGCGCTGCCATACCTGCCGCCGCTATAATAACTCCAAACCCTCTGTCAATAGCGCCCGATACGAACTCTGCGGTCTCCTTTGGCGTTCTGTGCGCCGAATAAACGTGCACCTCGAACGGAATGCCGTAGTCAGAAAGAACGTTAATACCCTTCTCTACGATAGGAAGGTCGCTGTCGCTTCCCATGATGATAGCAACTTTTTTCATACTGTACTCTCCTTCGGTTGATATTTCATTTAATTAATCTCGTTAATTGAACCAAAAACAGCCAAAAAACAAAACAGGGCAGAACTCCCCCAACAAGGTAGTTCTGCCCAGACGGTCGGCTGATTTACGATTTTTGCTTCCTTGCGGTCAATTCCGCTCACCGTCGGTCACAAAAACCTTTACCGTATATATTTTATCATATTTAAATTATATAAGTCAATGGAAAAACCAAAAATAAAAGGGTGAAATATTTAAAATATTCACCCTGCTATTTTGGACATTTTATACAAAATACGGTGGAAAATGACCGAAAATGACGATTAAATCAAGAATGCCTCGAAAAAACGTTTTGAAAGCCTGAGGAAAAAAGGCAATTTATAATTAATCATTTCTCATTCCTCATTTCTCATTTATCATTCCCAATTAATCATTCCTCATTTTTAGTAAACAGCGAAATCTCGTAAATTTCATTCTGCTTGACGGGAAGAATTATTTTTGCGCCGTTTATAGCTATATTCTCTGCTCTGTATACGGCGCCCTCACCACGCTCACCGCCTGAGACGGTTTTAACAACGCTGCAGGTGTCGTATGGCGCGTCCTTTAGAATTACCTCTACCCTGCCCGAGTAGCTTCTTGTAACCAACAGCACCTCAGCCGTATTCTGCCCGCCTGCCGCGAGTGAGTAAAGCTCCTTTCGGTAATCTCCGCTCGTTTCAAACGAGGTTCCGAGCTTATACGCCTTTCCAAACGAGCGCATTACGTTAAAGGCAGCGTACCTGTGCGTTTTAGTATGGTCGTCCATAGTGAAAAGAGCGTTTTCCCTTGCGCGTATATCCGAGGTCGAATATATCATCATATCGACCTCACCCTTCTGCGCAAGAATAAGAGATGCGCCAAGCTCAGAGGGAAATTCGGGCAACAAGCCGGGGGGCGTGTCGCCTTTTGTGGCTGTATTGTACTCGCAAATAATACTTTTCGTCTTTTTAAGTCCCGACACGTCGAGGTAGTTTCTCGCATACTTTACGTGCATGGCAAGCTCGTCGGGGTTAGAGGTGTAGCAGGCCCACGTGAAGAAGTCGAGTGGCGCCTTCGTCGGTTCCTTGGTTATGTAGCTGAAGAACTGCTGCATAAAGGGTATACACCTTTTGATTTCCTCGCTTGCGTCAAGACGGTTGAGCGAATAAAATCCGCGCGCCCCGTAAGCGCCTACCTTGATTTTCGGGAAACGCTCCTTCAGGTGATTTGCGCATATACGGTACAGCTCGTAATACTCAACTGCCTCACCCGTAAAGCCCGTCGCACTGTCCGGCGCATTCCATATCTCCCACATCTTGATATTATACTTAAATCCATTTGCCCAGCCCTCGTTATAATGCATAACGATATGCTCGCAAATTCTAGCCCATTTTTCCTTATCACGAGGGGGGCGTGTATAGATTTTGTAGGAATACGGCTCGGCAGACTCGCCAAGACGGAAGAGTATTTCAGCTCCGGTATTTCTTATGGACTGTATGTATAGGTCGGTCGGCAAAAAGTTGTAGGACTCCTCTAAATTCTCGTCGGCGTCAAAATTTGGGAAAATGCAGTGTATATTCAAAAACTGATTAAATCCGTACTCACCGTCCGAGGCGCTTGTCCTGACAAGAGGAACAGAAAGCTCCAAAAACTCCTCGGTAACGTCAAAAGGCAAATTATATCCACCCGAGCGAGGCGCGCCGTTTATGCAGTTTAAGGGCTTTATCTTGCCGCTCTTTTTAGAAAAATCTACGGTTATAACTCTATTAAGCATTTTTTCTCCTCGAGCTTTTCTTTCCTTATAATATCCTTTTATATTCAAGATATTTTCTCTTTATATTTTACCAATTTTTTAGCGTATTGTCAAGTGGATAGAGGCGTATTTTCCTCCGGTCTAAGTGCGAAAGAGTGAAAGAAACGCAGCATCCGAGCCAATTTAACAAAAAAACCAAAAAATACCTCAGCGAAGCTCGTTTTTTGTATATTTTGTGGAAATTCAAATTTTTGCGACTTTTTTTAAAAAAAATATGTACAACCGAGAAAAAATGTGATAAAATATACACGTAATTTTTTTGGCTTTGGCTGTTGTATTCGACGGCGGGCAAAAGGAGAATAATATGAAAAAGATTTATGAAGGCAAAACCAAGGACGTATTTTCACTTGAAAACGGCAACGTGCTTCTTAAGTTCAAGGACGACTGCACCGGCAAGGACGGTGTTTTTGATCCGGGCGAAAACACCGTAGGTCTTAAGATCGAGGGCATCGGCAAGGCTAATCTTCGCACCTCGGTTTATTACTTTAATCTTCTCAAGGAAGCGGGCATCAAAACTCACTACGTCAGCGCTGACGTAGAGTCTGCCACAATGGAAGTTCTTCCCGGAAAGGTATTCGGTCACGGTCTTGAGGTTATCTGCAGACTCGTTGCAACCGGCAGCTTTATCAGAAGATACGGCGAGTACATCGCTGACGGCACTCCCCTCCCCGGCGGCTACGTTGAATGCACCTTTAAGAACGACGCAAAGGGCGACCCGCTCGTAACAAGCGAGGGACTTGCAGCGCTTGGCGTTATGTCCGAGGAAATGTTCGAGAGCATGAAGGCTCAGACGCTTAAGATTACCAAAATCGTAGCAGACGACCTCAAATCCATCGGCCTTGACCTTTGGGACATCAAGTTTGAGTTCGGCTACAACGGTGAGGAGGTTATCCTTATCGACGAAATCGCATCGGGTAATATGAGAGTTTATAAGGGCAACGAAATTGTTAATCCCGTAGACCTCACCAAGCTTATTCTCAATAGATAATAGCTTGCTTTTCTAACTTTACTTTACATAAAAAGCAAAAAGCGGTCAATTGACCGCTTTTCTTTTTTGTTTTTCTTGTGTGTTTTTGTGACAATAAAATCAAAGAGATATGGGGTGCACTTCCTCTTGTTTGCCGCTGTCGATAGAGCGCTTAATAGCATTGGCAACGAATACGGGAGCGAGGAAGTCCTCTGTGGACATGCTTCTCTCACCACCCATAAGAATATCGTAATATTCCTTAAGCTCCTTGTACATCCAGTCGTGCTCTCTGCCGGTACCGAGGACTATCTTTTCCATTTTCGCGCCCTTTTCGGCTATGCGAGATGCGTAATAGAGATAATTATTTTCTGCAAAAACGCCTACAACATCGTACTCATCGTATCTGAAAACAACGGTTGTAGATATGCCGGCCTTGTAGGTCATAACCGACTTCGGCTGTCTGCCGAACATCTCAAGAACTATCTCGACAAGGTGAGGCGCATAGAAGAAGAAGCCACCGTACTTGCTGTTAGAGTCAAGAGGCGCCTTAACAAGACCTCCAAGAGTTTTTCCGTCCACGTTTTCAATTCTTTCCTTCTTAAAATTGAGAACGGTGCTGTCGTGACGAAGAGTTGAGCCACCGGTAAAGCGCACGCCGTGAGCCTCAAGGTCCTTGACGAGCGCAACGGCCTCCTCCTCGGAATTTGTAATCGGCTTGTCTATGTACATAGGGATACCGCTCTCGATATAGGGCTTTGCATATTTATAGTGATTATCACCGTTACGGGCAGTAATGATTATGCCGTCAACCTTACCGACCGCCGAGGTGTAATCCTCCAAAATATCAACACCGTATCTTTGGCGAAGCTTCTCGCATTCAGCCATCTCGTCGCTGTATACACCGATAACCTCTATTTCGGAAAAGTCATCGGGATAATTTTTCATAGTGTTCAAAAACGAATGTGCATGCGAGTTCTCGCAGCCTAAAATTGCAACCTTTTTCATATTTTCCCCCAAAAAAATTATTTTTCTTAATTATAGCACCTTTGTTTTGCTTTGTCAATGGTACAAGAGGGCAAAAACCAACAAATCAGTGGCAAAAGACGCGCTAAAAATCGTCCTCAAAAGAAAAAGGACTTCGCTAAAGGTGCGTACCTTTAGGTCGATTTTAGTTGTTAATTGAAATATATTACCTACCGACAGAAAACCGGTCAAACGCATTATTGACTAAGCCCAACCCCTATACAAGCAGAAAGAGCAAACACGCAAGGTATAAAACCTTATGTGCCTGCTCTTTTTCTGTCGTTTTAGCTTGGAGTTGTGAGGTTTGCTATGCTCACCGTTATGCTTTATTAAAATCAGAGGCTATAATATCCGCGACGTAAACACCGCTTGCCGAGGCGTGCGAGAGCGAGTGAGTAACTCCGCTGCCGTCGCCTATTACGTAAAGTCCCTCGTGGCGCGTTTGGAGATTTTCATCAAGCTCAACCTCCATATTGTAGAACTTAACCTCAACTCCGTAAAGAAGAGTATCGTCGTTTGCCATACCGGGCGCTATTTTATCAAGCGCGTAAATCATCTCGATAATACCGTCGAGTATTCTCTTGGGAAGAACAAGCGAAAGGTCACCGGGCGTTGCCGAAAGAGTGGGTCTTACCGTGTTTTCCTCTATTCTTTGCCTCGTGCTCCGTCTACCTCTCTCAAGGTCGCCAAAGCGCTGAACTATAACTCCTCCACCGAGCATATTTGAGAGTCTGGCAATATTCTCGCCGTATCCGTTAGAGTCCTTGAACGGCTCTGAAAAATGCTTTGCAACAAGAAGAGCAAAGTTCGTGTTCTCGGTCTTCTTCTCGGGGTCCTCAAAGCTGTGGCCGTTTACGGTCACAATTCCGTTCGTGTTCTCGTTTACTACGATGCCGTGAGGGTTCATACAGAACGTGCGTACTCTGTCTTCAAACTTCTCGGTTCTATATACTATCTTGCTCTCGTAAAGCTCGCTCGTTATATGCTCGAATATAACCGCGGGTATCTCTACTCTTACGCCTATATCAACGCGACTGGAGTTTGTCGGAATATCAAGGTCGGCACAAACGCTCTCCATCCACTTGCTTCCGCTTCTGCCCACCGAAATAATACACTTGTCACCGCAAAATTCACCTTTTTTAGTAAAAAGGGTGTACCCGTGTTCATTTTTCTTTATTTTTTCTACGGGTGTGTTGAAGTAGAAATCCACCTTATCCTTGAGCTCATTATACAAATTTTCGAGCACGACGTAGTTGATATCGGTTCCAAGATGCCTTACCGATGCGTCAAGTAAGGTGAGCTTGTTTTGTATGCACTTGGTCTTAAAGGAATTGCCGGCCGTAGAGTACATTTTTGTTCCTGCTCCACCGTGTGAGGTGTTAATGCTGTCAACGTACTCCATAAGCTCAATAGCACGGCGTCTGCCGATATACTCATAGAGCGAGCCACCGAAATCGTTGGTTATGTTATACTTTCCGTCAGAAAAAGCGCCTGCGCCACCAAATCCGTTCATTATCGCGCAGGTCTTACAGCCTATACAGGACTTAATTTTTTCTCCGTCAATAGGACAGTGACGGCCCGAAAGAGGTGAGCCAAGCTCGAAAATAGCGACCTTCATACCGGGCGCTTTCTGAGTAAGCTCATAGGCCGAAAAAATTCCGCCGGGGCCTGCCCCGACTATCAGACAATCGTAATTCATTTGAAAATCTCCTTACCGTTTTGCTTCACTGCGTTTTTACGCTCTCGCACGGCAAAAATCCATGCCGTTCGTTATAGACAGCTATTTACGGTAGCTTGTAGAAACGTCTGACCGATTACAGACATATATAACCTAGTATATTTTACCATATTTACTTTGAAATTTCAAGTCTAATGGCAAAATATCATAAAAAGTCTCATATTTTCGGTTTGCGCATCTCAATTTCGCGCCTTTTCGATAAAATCCCTTAAAAATAGCACGCATCTCTTGACTTTAGAGAGAAAAAAGTATACAATTAATTTATAAATATTTTTGGGAGGTTTTATGAAAGCTCTACGTTTTTTAATTATCACGCTGATTTTCACACTTTTACTCACCGCCTGCACTATAACGCCAAGCGGTGACGGAGATGACGAATACGAGACGGTATCAATTAGCACTGCCCTCTCGGAATACGGACAAAGCAAGGATATCTCCGAGGATTTCTACATTAGCGCAACTGTCAAGTCCATTGACGACGCGTCCTCGGGCTCTATTACCGTATCAGACAGCACAGGCTCCCTCTCGGTAACCACGCTCGTAGCAAAGGGCGAGGGAGACTCCGAGATTTCATACAATGATATAGAAGAAAAGCCCGTTGTTGGCTCCACGGTCACCCTGTGCGTAAACCTTTCGGACTCACCGAGTGGCGTCGTTGCATGGTACGCTATTCTGCTTGAAGTAAAGGCTCCCACAGATAACGGTGGCGAAGAGAGTGGCATGACTATCTCCGAGGCTCGCGCGCTCCCCAAGGGAAGCGAGGTGACAGTCGAGGGCGTCGTTGCAAGAATTACCTATTCCTTCGGTCTTAACCCCTCTGGATTTATTCTCGCTGACGACACTGCTTCTATATACGTTTACGACGCTGCGGCTGCAAAGAGCGTAAAAGAGGGCAACCGTGTCACGATTAGCGGCACCAGAGCCTATTGGATACTCGAGGACGAGATGGCAAACGCTGAGAAATTCGGTTATATGGGCTCCTCTCAAATTGAGAATGTAACCGTTATCTCAAACGACAACAAGACCACCGGAACATTCGACAAATCCTGGGTTAAAGAGACCAGCGTAAAGGAGCTCCTTGAAATACCCGTCACCGAGGACATCACCTCAAAGATCTACAAGGTAAACGCTCTTGTCAAGGAAATTGAGGGCTCGGGCTATACAAACTTCTATTTCTTTGATTTAGATGGCACCACCGGTACCTACACCTACACTCAGTGCAACGGCTCTGACTTCACCTGGCTCAGAGAGTTCGATGGCAAGTTCTGTACGGTTTACATCACCGCCCTGAACGCTAAATCCACCTCGTCCGACTGCTATTTCAGATTTTTGCCCGTTGCGGTATACGACGAGGGCTACGTCTTTGATACAAAGGACGCTCCCGAGTACGCTGTAAAGTATCACGGCCTCACTCAGATTAAGGAAAGCTATACGGGTGACCCCGCGCTTCTTCTTAACACCTCCGTTTCCTCCGAGCTTCTCGGCTTTGAGGGTGCTACTCTTTCGTTCTCATCAAGTGACGAGAGCGTCGTTAAATTTACCGTCACCGATGACGGCGCGGTTATGAACTGCCCCGGCTTCGGCACGGCAACGGTTACCGTCAGCGCAAGCTACGGCAACTACGAGTACAGCGAGAGCATTACCGTTACCGTTAAGGCAAACGGTGATTTCAGCTACATCGGTGTCGCTGACGCGATTAATGCAAATCCGGATAGCACCATTACCGTAAAGGGTATAGCGGGCCCCTCCTTCGTTCACGCTAACCGCCGCGGCTTCTACCTTATTGACGAGGGCGGTATTATAGCAGTATCCTTCAAAAACGCCAAGGATATCGTTGATATCGAGATAGGCAACGAGGTTATACTGAGCGGTGTCAGAATTAACGTTGACGACACTCAGGCCTGCATAAACGACGCTGAGCTTGAGGCGAACTTCTACGGTCAAAACGAAATCCCCGAGAGCTTGATAATCACCGACAAGACGCTCGCTGATATAAAGAAGATATGCGAGAAAAAGGACGTTAAGGATACAGCCAAGATTTTTGCAGTAACAGCAAGCGCTGAGTTTATAAAGAGCCAGTACTCCACCACCTGCAACCTCAAGGATACAAACGGACAGTCGTATCAGCTCTATTCGAGCAACGTTTTGGCACAGTACGGCTTCCTTTCCGAAATCACCGAGCCCACCACTATTCTCGTAACTATTTGCGACTGGAACGGAAAGGGACACAAGCTCTGCGCTGTCGGTGTGGTTGACGGTACCGAGACGGTATACAACGAATACAGCTATACAGCGGCTAAGAGCTGATTAAGTCAAAAGATTTTACAGAAGGCAATATATTTTTGAAAATTTATTGACTTTATTTAAAAATTATGATATAATTTAAACGCAATTTATAAATTGAACTCGGAGGCTTATTATGAAGCACATCAAAACTATCGAAACAAAGAACCTTTGCCAGAGCGCAAAGAATGGCGGATGCGGCGAATGCCAGACCTCCTGCCAGTCTGCTTGCAAGACCAGCTGCGGCATTGCAAATCAGCAGTGCGAAAGCAAAAAGGAAAGCAAGTAATCTGCTCTCTGAAAATGCCGCCTGCACAGGCGGCATTTTTTATAGCGCGGGGCGAATTTCATTGCCTGACGAAACGCCTTAGGAACGCTCGGCGAACTTTATTGCCTGACGGAACACCTTATGAACGCTTGCCAAATTTCACTGCCCGACGGAACACCTTATGAACGCTCGGCGAATTTCATTGCCTGACGGAACGCCTTACGAACACTTGCCAAATTTCACTGCCCGACGGAACACTTTAGGAGCACTTGGCGAGCTTCTTTGTCTTGCGAAAGCCTTTTAAGGCGCAATTCGACCTTTCCCGCGCTTACCCGACAGACCTTAATTTCTAATAAAAAAGTTAAAAACGCCCCAAAAACTCGACACGGGGCTCATTATACGGAGTTTTTATGATACATCAATACAAGCTTTCAGGATACAATATTGTCCTCGACGTATCGTCGGGCTCGCTTCACGCAGTGGACGACGTTGCATACGATATTATCGCGATTTTTGAAGAAAAATCAAAGGACGAGGTCCTCAAAATCATAGCAGAAAAGTATAAGGACAATAAGGACGTGACTCCGGAGGACATACTCGAGTGCTACGAGCAGGTCGAGTGGCTAAAAAACGAGGGAAAGCTTTTCACAGAGGACACCTTCGAGCCTATGGCCGACCATCTTAAAACCAAGACCTCAGGTGTAGTAAAGGCACTCTGCCTACACATCGCCCACACCTGCAACCTCAATTGCTCCTATTGCTTTGCAAGTCAGGGCAAGTATCACGGCGAGAGAGCAGTAATGAGCTACGAGGTAGGAAAGCGCGCTCTTGATTTCCTTATTGAGAACTCTGGAAAAAGACGCAACCTCGAGGTTGACTTCTTCGGTGGTGAGCCGCTTCTCAACTTTGACGTAGTCAAAAGGCTCGTTGCATACGCGAGAAGCATTGAAAAAAAGCATAACAAGAACTTCCGCTTCACCCTCACGACCAACGGTATGCTTATCGACGACGACGTTATAGACTTCGCAAATCGCGAGTGCGTAAACGTAGTATTAAGTCTTGACGGCAGACGTGAAATTCACGACCGCTTCAGAGTGGATTATCAGGGGCGCGGAAGCTTTGATACGATAGTACCCAAGTTCCAAAAGCTCGTAAAAGCGCGAGGGGGCAAGGGCTACTATATGAGAGGCACCTTTACCCACGCAAACCCCGATTTCCTCGAGGATATAAAGGTAATGCTTGATCTCGGCTTTAACGAGCTTTCAATGGAGCCCGTAGTATGCGCACCGGGGGACTCGGCAGAGCTTACCCCCTCGGATATGGAAATCGTAAAGGAGCAGTACGAGAAGCTCGCTTCTCTTATGCTTGAGCGTGAAAAGGAGGGCCGTCCCTTTACCTTCTATCACTATATGATTGACTTAAAGGGGGGACCGTGTATCTATAAACGCATCTCGGGCTGTGGCTCGGGCACCGAATATATGGCGGTTACACCCTTTGGCGAGCTTTATCCCTGCCACCAGTTTGTAGGCGAGGAAAAGTACAAGCTCGGCAATATTTACGAGGGTGTTACGAATACCGCGGCAAGAGAGGAGTTTGCTAACTCAAATCTCTATAAAAAGGAAGAGTGTCGCGACTGCTGGGCGAGACTGTATTGCTCCGGCGGTTGTGCCGCAAACGCCTACCACGCAACAGGCTCTGTAAACGGTGTATATAAGCCGGGCTGCGAGCTGTTCAAAAAGCGTATGGAGTGCGCTATAATGCTGGCCATAGCCAAAGAGCTTGGTGAGTAATATGAAGACACCTATCTGGGATTTTCTTAAAGAATATGGAGACGGCGGCTACGCAAGAGCCCACATGCCCGGACACAAGGGCCGCGGCGATATGGGACTTGAAAAATACGATATTACCGAAATCAAGGGCGCCGACAGTCTCTTCTCTGCCGACGGAATAATTGCCGAGAGTGAGGGTGTTGCCTCGGAGCTTTTCGGTGCTAAGACCTTCTTTTCCACCGAGGGCTCGTCACACTCTATACGAGCTATGCTTTACCTGTGCGTAAAGCATGCGCACGAAAGTGGTAAAAGGTGCAAAATTTTAGCTGCGCGCGGCGTACATAAGGTATTCGTCAGTGCTGCTGCCACACTTGATTTTGATATAGAATGGCTAATGCCAAGGGGGGCTTCCTACCTATGCTCAGGTCTCACACCGGAGGACGTAAGGGCGGCTCTCTCGTCGGCTGAGGAGCTTCCGACGGCTCTTTACGTAACAAGCCCCAATTATCTTGGTTTTTGCCTTGATATCAAGAGAATAGCCGAGGCGTGTCACGATTTCGGGGTTCTTCTGCTCGTTGACAACGCTCACGGAGCATATCTTGTGGCACTCGGTGAGCACCCGATAGAGCTAGGCGCTGACGCTGCCTCGGACTCCGCACACAAGACGCTCTCTGCCCTCACGGGTGGCGCGTATCTGCACATCTCAAAAAACGCCCCGAGCACATTCGAAAGTGAGGCGCGCTCTGCGCTCTCGCTCTTTGGCTCGACAAGTCCGTCCTATCTTATCCTAGCGTCGCTTGATTTGGCTAACCCGTATCTTGAGTCGCTTAGAAATAAGCTGGACGTCACAATTCCAAAAATACACGCTCTTAAGGATAGACTTACAAGCGCAGGATACACCGTGCTTAAGGGTGAGCCACTCAAAATCACAGTCGAAGCGGCAAAATACGGCTACACGGGTGAAGAGCTCTCTGAGTTGCTTATTTCACAGGGAGTATACCCCGAGTTTGCCGACAGAGATTATCTGGTTCTTATGCTCTCAGCATCAAGCGACGAATGTGATATTCGCACGATAGAAAACGCACTCATAAAAATACCCCCTCGCGCCCCTATACTCGACACGCCCCCCGCCATTTCTTTGCCAGATGCGAAAATGAGGGTAAGGGACGCCGTCCTCTCCCCCTCGGAAATTCTTCCCGTAAGCGAATGCGAGGGCAGGATTTTATCGGCCGTTACAGTCGGCTGTCCGCCAGCCGTCCCTATTCTCGTATCGGGCGAGGTGGTAGACAAGCCGTCACTCGACGCATTTAAGTACTACGGAATAAAAACGCTGTCGGTGGTTAAAGAGGACAAAACGTAAAGATAACGCTCCCCGAGAACAGACCAAACCACCAAGGACACCGCGCAAAACAGTCAAGGTGTTAGGCAAACCAAACAGTACAATGAGCAAGCAAAATCGCCAAGATGTTAAGCAAATCAAACAGCGCAAATACCCAGCAAATAAAACAACCGCAGTGCTAAGTAAACTCAACTGCACGAGCACCAAGCAACTAAATCGCTGAGGTGCTAATCAAACAAAACTGCACGAGTACCAAGCAACTAAATCGCCGAGGTGCTAAGTAAACTCAACTGCACGAGTACCAAGCAACTAAATCGCTGAGGTGCTAAGTAAACCCAACTGCACGAGTACCAATCAAACTAAATCGCCGAGGTGCTAAGTAAACTCAACTGCACGAGTACCAAGCAAACTAAATCGCCGAGGTGCTAAGTAAACCCAACTGCACGAGTACTAAGTAAATAAAACCTTTTTAGTACCGAGCAAGCAAAACATACCTGAGGCCTAGGTCAAACCGAAACTTTCAGAGAAACCGACGTTAAAATTAAGACACAGGGCTTGACTCGGGTATGGGTCAAGCCTTTTTAGTTTGCTGGTGATAGTTTTTTTATATTTTACAATACACCCTATTTATGCTATACTTTATATAGTATTGATTTTAGAAAAAATCAGGCGCGATGCCACTTGCATCGGTCAAAAAAGCACTAGAAAGGGTGTATAGCGTGGGTTTTATCGTTGACGGGCTTGCCATTTCGCTTGGCGGAATTTTGGGCGGAATTTTTAAAAGCAAGGTAAACATAAAGAACAATTTCCCTCTTGCGCTTGCCATAATGCTTATCAGCGCAATTGGACTTTTAGAAAACATGCTGTCCGTATCCGACGGAAAAATCGTCGGTGAGAATACCGTCATTGTAAGTATAGCGCTCGTCGTAGGATTTCTTATCGGCGAGGGCTTAAAGCTCGAGGATAGGCTTCATTCCCTGCCCCGTTCAGATAGTCTGTCGCTTAACGGCTTAATTGACGCGATAATCTTCTTCGGCGTCGGCGGACTTCAGATAAGCGGTCCGATTTTGTACGCGCTTAAGGGCGACAGCTTTCAGCTGATGCTGAAGGGCGTCGTGGATTTCCCCTTTGCCCTGATGCTTGGCGCAACCTATGGAAAAAGAGTATCTCTCTCGTCCTTAGCAGTCGTTCTTATACAGCTGATAATTGCAGGGGTGGCATATTTCTTTATGGATTTTCTGAGCGATAGCTTACTTTCTCAGCTATGCTCCGTCGGATATCTTATACTCTTCTTTTCGGGCTTCAATATGATATGCCCGAGCGCAAGCAAGGTCAAAAATATCAATATTATTCCCGCAATATTCCTAATCATTATTTACAATATAATTATGGAGGCATTTGTAAAATGACTATCCAGCAGTGCGTATACGTTCTCGAAATACATAACACGGGCTCGTTCAGCGAGGCCGCAAGAAAGCTTTTCGTGGCGCAATCCAGCCTTTCCACCAGCATAAAGTCGCTCGAGGACGAGCTTGGTATCAAGATTTTTGAGCGTTCAAAAAATGGCGCCGTGCTGACCGTAGAGGGCGCAGAATTTGTCAGATATGCTGAGGAGATAGTCTCAAAGAACGACTTCGTTATTAACAGATACAAGAGAGCCAAAGCGGACTCGCGCCTGTTTATTTCAACTCAGCATTACGACTTTATCGCAGACGCATTTGCAAGACTTGTCGGTCAAACAACCGACGCTGTATTTTCACTCTCGCTTCAGGAGAAGGAGACCTACGACGTAATCCGTGACGTCGAAATCGCTTATAGCGACGTGGGAATTATCGCTATTGAGGACAGAAATATTGACATAATGACAAGATACCTGCAGGATAAGGAAATATCCTTTTTCCCTATTCTTCAGGTTTCGCCCCACGTATTTATTCACAATAACCACCCACTTGCAAAAAAAGAGCTTATCAGCTACGAAATGCTAAAGAGTTATCCCTACCTCTCCTACGAGCAAGGCGCACACAAGGACTCCTGGTTCAAGGAAGAGATGATTTCAGCCGATTTTGCAGATAAGCACATCGTAATAAGCGACAGAGCAACACTTATGAACGTGCTTTTGAAAACCGACACCTACACCGTCGGAACGGGAATTATGCCCTCGGCTCTCAACGAGGGGAAAATCGTTTCTATTCCGCTTGAGTCCAGCTCGATGTACAGCGTCGGCTATATCACGAGAAACGACAGAACTCAGAGCCCTCTTTTAGAGAAATTTATCCTATCAATAAAGGAGTTTGGAGAGAGCATAAGGGCGTAATATCCACAAGTAGCGCAGGCTGTTATAAGTTTATAATTTTGATATATAAATCAAAGGAGCACAAGCAACTAGCTTGTACTCCTTTTTGGTTGTTTGAGGGCTAAAAGGTGTGAAAATGTCAACCTTTGTTTGTATTCATGCCCTTTCTCGTGAGAGAAATGCGGCATTTCTTAGTATCAACGTCCTTAATTCTGACCTCGATAACGTCACCCGTTTTAAAGAGGTCGGAGGGGTGCTTAATGTATCTGTCGCTCATCTCGGAGATGTGAAGAAGTCCGTCGTGGTGAACACCGATGTCAACGAAGCAGCCGAAGTCAACTACGTTTCTGACCGTACCCTTGAGCTGCATATCGGGCTTAAGGTCGTTAATGTCAAGAACGTCGGTTGAAAGCACGGGTGCGGGTGCATCGTCACGAATATCGCGTCCGGGCTTCTCAAGCTCGGAAATAATATCCTCAAGAGTAGGCTCACCGCAGCCAAGCTCACGGGCGAGTTTGGCTATGCCGTACTGAGTAGCCTTGAAGCGAAGAAGAGTGAGGTTGTTGTTTTTTACGTCCTCAGTGGTAAAACCGAAGCGCTTAAGAAGGTCCTCTGCCACAGCGTAGGACTCGGGGTGAACTCCCGTAGAGTCAAACACCTCTTTGCCGTCGTGGATACGAAGGAAGCCTGCGCACTGAGTGAAGGCCTTGTCTCCAAGCTTCGGCACCTTGAGAATCTGAGCGCGGGACTTGAACTCACCGTACTCCTCTCTGTACTTAACGATATTTTTTGCGACGGTCATATTTATACCCGAAACGTAGGAAAGAAGCGAGTAGGACGCAGTATTTACGTCAACACCAACTCCGTTTACACAGTCCTCGACGACACCGCCAAGCGCCTCGGTAAGACGCGCCTGCTTCATATCGTGCTGATACTGACCTACGCCTATTGCCTTAGGCTCAATTTTAACAAGCTCTGCAAGGGGGTCCTGAAGTCGTCTTGCAATAGAGATAGCCGAGCGTTGCATAACGTCGTAGTCGGGGAACTCCTCGGTAGCAACCTTTGATGCCGAATAAACCGAAGCTCCTGCCTCGGAAACGATGGTGTACTTAACACCCTTGGGGCATGCCGGGTCGCGAAGAACGTGAGTTGCGATAAACTGCTCGGACTCGCGCGATGCAGTACCGTTTCCTATGGAAACGACGTCTACGCCGTACTTGTTGATAAGGCGAAGAACGACCGCTTTGGAGCGTTCTATATCCTTTCTGGGTTCTACGGGATAGATAACTGCGGTGTCAAGCACCTTACCCGTCTTGTTTACTACCGCAAGCTTACAGCCGTGGGCGTAACCGGGGTCGTAGCCAAGCACGGTTTTACCCTTAAGGGGCGAGGTGAGAAGCAGGTTTCTGAGGTTCTCGGAGAACACCTTGAGCGCGCCCTCGCAGGCGTCGTCAAAGAGAGTTGTGCGAACCTCTCTCTCAATAGCGGGGAAAAGCAGACGGTTATATGCGTCGGTTATAGTCGCCATAAGATAGGAAAGCGCAGGAGATTTCTTGTTGGTAACAACTCTCGATACGATTTCTGCGATGCCGTCGTTTTCGGGAAGAGTTACGGCTACCTTGAGGAACTCCTCGTTCTCTCCGCGGTTGATAGCGAGAACTCTGTGCCCCTTGAGCTTCTTGATAGGCTCGGAGAAGTCGTAGTAATTCTCGTAAACCGAGCTTTCCTCGGTGGTTCCCTTGGTGGTAAGAGAGCCGTTTTTCATAGTGAACTCACGAAGAGCCTTTCTGATTTCGGCGTTATTGGATATATCCTCTGCGATAATATCGGAAGCACCTGCCAGAGCCGCCGCCACGTCGGGAACGGACTTGTCCTTCTCGTCGCTGATAACGATAAACTGCTCGGCGTATACGTCAATTGCCGGGTTGTATGCGTCGCGCTGCTCCATAATATAGTTTGCAAGGGGCTCAAGTCCCTTGTCACGAGCAACCGAGGCTCTCGTCTTTCTCTTAGGTCTGTACGGAAGATATATGTCCTCAAGCTCTACGAGCGTTTTTGCATTGTTAAGGGCGAAGGTAATCTCGTCGGTGAGCTTACCCTGTGCGTCTATGAGAGAGGAAATCTCAGCGCGACGCTCGTCCATCTTTCTAAGATAATTAAGTCTGTCGTTAAGGTCACGAAGGGTTGCGTCATCAAGTCCGCCGGTAACCTCCTTACGATAACGGGAAATAAAGGGAATGGTGTTGCCCTCGTCGATAAGAGCGACGGTTTCCTTCACCTGCTCCTCTTTGATTTTAAATTCTTCTGCTAAAGTCTTTAAAATATCCATTGTTACTCCTTATAAAAACACATGCCGTGGGCGTGTGCAAAAATTACTGTTTATTTGCGAGGGCCTCGAGATGCGAAATCTCCTCCTCAGTAAGATAGCGCCACTCGCCTCTGTCAAGCGAGGTGTCAAGCGGAATAGAAGCAAAGCTTATTCTCTCAAGCGTTACTACCCTGTTACCTTGCGCTGCTATCATACGCTTTATCTGGTGATACTTGCCCTCTGTAAGCGTAATAATTCCCGAGGCTCTATCCCGGTCGAGGCGTATCAGAGCGCTCTTGCACTCGTATCCGTCGGCAAGCACGACGCCGTCTCGGAACTTGTCCTCTACCCCATCGCACAGAGGCTCTGCAGCAGTAAAGAAATATTCCTTAGTCACGTGATGCTTTGGGGAAAGAAGCGAGTGCGCAAGCGGGCCGTTGTTGGTAAGTATCATAAGTCCTACGGTGTCCTTATCGAGCCTGCCCACCGGAAAAAGCTCCATTTTTCGAAGCTCAATGGGAAGAAGCTCGGTGACGCACGGGAACTTCTCGTCCTCGGTTGCACTGACGTAGCCCTCGGGCTTGTTGAGCATAACGTAGGTGTACCTGCGGTATGAAAGCTCCCTGCCCATAAAGCACACACGCGCTTTGGTCTGGTCAATGTGCTTTGAGAGGTCCTTGACCGGCGCACCGTCAACGGTTACTCCTCCGCATTTTGCGACCCTTGCGGCCTCCTTGCGAGAGGCAACGCCGCATTCGGATATGAATTTATCTATTCGCATACGTCCTCCCGAGGCCGACTTGCCCTTTTGGCTTAGGTGTCGGTAATATATTTCAAAATGCTCGCGCCGAAAAACAATAACACGAGCCTCGTATATTATATCACAAAAGACTTATTTTGTAAATAGAATTTATAAATCTTTTTAATTCTCATATTTAAAATATTTTATGCCTCAGCCCTCTCTTTATTATAAAAAGAACAGCCCCTAAGCTAAGAGGCTGTTGTTAGTTATATTAAGACGTTGCGTTCTTATTACCGAGAGCTGCGCCTTTATAACGGGGCGCTATGTCCTTTAGCGGTTACTGTGCTAATGGCGTCCATATAGCATAGAGCTTAAGGTCACCGTGTACGGGAGTAAGGTCGTTAAATGAGGTCATAATCTTCATTTCCTGCTCGGTAATCTCAGATTTTCTGTACCAGCCGACGAAATCGTATCCCTCTCTTGTCGGAATAGGAATAGACGCGCCAGTCGAGTCAAAATAACAGCCGTGCTGAACGTCGTAGGACTTCCATGCGTGGACGTTAGCGCTCACCTGTCCGTCGTTCAAGTAGAAACTGACGGTATGCGCCACGGTCTTGTCAATGAAAGAAATCACGGGCTTCCAGTATTCTCTAACGTTGTCGTCTGTGCCCTCTTTGACCTTACTCCAGATAGTCTTGGTGTCCTCAGCAAAGCAGAAGTCACCTACTCTGCCTACAGAGTCAGCAGGCTTCGTTTCGGCCGTTGACCAGCTGTTAGGGTCTGCCGGCTTGTCGAATGGAATGGGAGGTGATATGCTTCCGTCAGTGTAATAAACCGTCAGAACGTACTGTCCGTTTATCTCTTCACCGTCGACCTTATCAATACCGACGGGCGCCTTGATTTCACCGATAGTTTTCCATTCGTCCTCGCCAAGAGTGTACTTAACCTGAAGCTCGTATCCACCGCCCTCTTTTTCGACAAGCTGCATTTCCTTGACACCGTTGAACTTAGGCATAGGCATAGAAATGGTACCGCCGCCACCGCTGAATGCGAAAACTATCTCGTCCTCGCCCGTCAGCGAGTTCTTATCCGCGTATACGTCAACGATAGTTTTTCCGTCGGGGATTTTGAAGGAATTCGTGACGTAAGAGCCGTCCTTGTTCTTGCTTGAGAGAGTTACGGTAACGATGGTGTATCCCTCGTCCTCACCGACCCCGTCCTTTGAAGTAACGTCAAGCACGCTGACACCTGCGTCGCCCTGCTTTCCTGCGGGAACGATAAACTTCTCAGGCTTGTAGTACGGGTCGGTGTAGAATATCGTTATCTCTGACGAGCCGTCCTCAAACTCTGCCGTTTTTTCTATTTTACTTATTATCTTTCCGCTTTCCTGGTCAATAAATCCACAGCTAGTGAAGCTGAGTACTGAAAAGCAAATGCACAAAAGACAAAGAAGTGAGAGTAATTTTTTCATAAAATTTATAATTCCTTTCACCAAAACGCACCAAAAAACTCGACACGGGTGCGCTCTTAGTTAAAATTTGTTTTATTCACGAGCGTTTGCAACAAGCTCGGATACGTTGGGCGTTTCGCCAAAGAGGTGTCCGTTTTTGACAAAGTGGAACCCGAACGGCTCAAATCCTGTAACCGAAGCAACCGTCTTGAGCATAAGACCGCGCATATTGGCAAATGCGCCCGCGCCCGAGGTGCCCTTGAGCGAAAGATAGTTGTCGAGAATATCCACCTCAACCTTTTCGGTACATTTCTCGGCGCCCATCGTAACCTTAGAGAGATTTAATCCGCCGCCGTAATAAACTATCGGAATGTTATAGTAGCTTTTTGAGTCCTTATTATAAATGGCGCTCACTGCAGTAGCCTGCTGGCGTATCATAGTCTGCAAGGGGAATATATCGTCTATGGTTATAGTTCCATCGTAAAGATTTAACGAGTTTGCTATGGCTGAAATATTCTCCTCTATAAGTCCCTCAAGGTCGATTTTGCCAACCTCCTTATAGTCGTAGAAGCGAACGCCTTCCTCTACCGTGAGCGTAACGGGATATGCAACTCCCGAAGCACCCGTAGGCGTGTAAGGTATGAGCGTTTTACCGCCCTCCTGTATCGTAGCGAAAATATCGGTTATAAGGGACGGGGACGAGCCCGTTTCCAAAAACGGACTGGAAAAGAGCGACTCCATACATATAGAAGCAATACCGCTACGGTAGAAATACGTGTCGCGTATAACCGTCGTGCCCTTGTACTGAGTAGAAATATCCTTAACCGTACCAAGCGCGTCCTGGATAGCTAGAAGCGCCGTCTTCATAGCTCTTTTAGACTCGTAGCTGTCAAAATAATTCTGAAGGAATGAGTTGACCAAAACGTCACCCTCAGCCCCCTTCATAAGATAGTCGCCAACCGTCATAGTGACGGTGTTGCCCGCGATACCCGGGAAGCTCACCTCTCTTGTCAGGTCAACAGGCTCGTACTCGTTTGCGCCGGTGACGAAAAGGAAGTTGCGAGCGTTGGAGAGAAGCGAATTTTCAAGCAGCAAATCCATTGAGGAAAAGCTGCGAAGAACGTTCTTGCCGTTTGACAGACGCGAGTTCTTTATCGTGACTCCGTTGCCGTAAATCTCAACTACGGTACCCACCGTGTCGAGATTTGCCATTCTGTCACCGAAATCGCAGTTCTTTATGCTGATGTCATTTAAGCATATTCCGTCGCCGTCCACATACACGCCAACGTTATCCTGTCCGTAGAGCGAAACGAGAGGCGTGTTGTTCGGGTCACCCAGAGAATACATCTTCAGGGGGCCTCTGAAAAGGTTCTTTGAGGTGAGAGTTGGAATACGCACCTCACCACTCTCACCCATCATAAGAGTATAAGAGTAAGGATAGGTAAGGTTATGAAGATTTATCGTGTATCCGTTGCCGTAAAAATCCTTCTGCACGCGAAGTCCCGCGTATACCGTCGAAGAAATAGGCGAATACTGTCTGTTAGTTTTGACAAATTCGTTCCACTGCTCAATAAAATTTTTGTTGTAGGTGGTTTCGAACGAATAAATCTCCTCCGCGAAAGAAAACTCTTTAGTCTGCGGATTATAATTACCAAAGCACTCTACGTTATTTACACCCGGCTTTTTAACGAGCGCGCCGTCCGAGAGCATAAAGCTCTCACCGTTCATAACGTAGGTGTTTTCAAGCGACTCGAAATGCTTTCTTAAAACGGCAATATGGCCGTCCTCTGAATAGTTGGTGCAATAAAGCAGGTCCTCGTAGGTGTATACGTTTATGCCCTCGTCCACTACGTAGAACTCATACGTTGCGTCAGCCGAGCGTCCCTTTGGGTCGCTAACCTTGACGAACGCCTCGCCGGGAGAGAGTATACTGACAACTCCGTCCTCGTATTTTAGGTTCTCGCTCGTGGTAATCTCCACCTCGTTTTTGAGAACTGACGGCAGGGTGACAAGGGTCATATCTATTTTTGCCATCTCGCCAAGAGTATGGTCGTACTCACCGTAGTATATCACCGAGTCAATGTTGGACTGCGACGTGCTTATCGTGGGGTAAAGGAGTATGGCCGCGTCAACGTATATGACGGCGGTCAGGCGACGCTGTACGTTTCCCTTTGCGTTCGAGCAGGTTATTATAACCTCTCCAGACTTCAAGGGGCGTATAAAGTAGGTGTCGCCCTCCTTGACGATTTCCGCACACGGCTCAGGGTCGTTTAGGTCCTTGTTCTCAACGCTCCAGACCAAATCGTTTCCACCCGAGACCGCGTAGTGACGCTGGTTGACGCCCTCTGCTTTAAGGGCGTACATCTGCCCCTCGGATAGCTGAAAGCCCTCCATATCGTTGTAATCCCAGTCGATATGCGAGATGTCAACGTCTATCATATTGTAGGTGGTGTTGACGGTGATAATGCAAAATACCGAAATCAAAAACGGAAATATCAGGAGTATTATCAAATTTTTCTTTTTCATCAGTTGATAGCCTCCAGATCAAGAAACCATTTGCCCATCTTGGAATTTAACACCAGAAAATAAGGTATACCGATAAGCAAAAGGAATAATATTCCCGCAATATACAATGCCGAAATGTCAAATCCCGAGTAAGAAAGGAAAAGACTGATTACAAGATATACGGCAGGAATTATATATGATGCCGCAGATGAAAGAAAGGTTGAGCGCGGCCTTTGATGTCTGATTTGAAGCTCCTCACCAAGAGAAATCAAATCGAAGGTCAAAAGCAGGGCCTCCGAAATGAGAAAGGCGAATACTGCCGTCACGTCCGAGAAAACTCCGCTTGCTCTTAGCACTATAACCGAGCATAAAAGCGAGAGAGTGGAAAGCGTAACGGGGATAAGAAGCTTTATATAAATCTGCTTTCTAAAGCCAACGGGCATAGTCTTCAGATTTTTGATGGTCTTCTCTTCCATCGAGATATACTGGTTTGCACCGCTGCTGATAATTACCGTAAACATCATAACAACGAACACGTCGATAATAGATACGAAATTAGGAAACAGCGAGGTGTAATAAAGGAATGAGCCCGTACTGAATATGGTGTTCATAGCCATAATTATGAGGTAAAGAAGAAGTGGCTGAACGACAAGCAGGCCCGAATATGAGTAGACGTAGTCCGAGTTTCTCGTAATGAGAGAAAGCTCCTTTTTTACAAGAGCCAGAGTTACAGAGAGGGGCTTGTGAACCCTTTTGTTCGCCGCCGGCTTGATGTCAACTGACATATTCTTAACGCGGTGGAAGGTAAAAATCGTCACGGTAAGTCCAAGCACGAAAACTCCGCCCGCTACCGCAAGATAGGTCATAAGCATAGACCTCTTGCCGCCGATAAATACGTCAGCAAGGAAGTTGATAGGCACAACGTACTGCTCAAAATCCACGATGGCCGCAATGGACTCGGCTGAAAACAAGGTCATGAGCTCGTTGTTTGCTACTACTCCGACGAAAATCGTAAGAACCTCGGAATACACCCAAGAGAGTAAAAAGAGCAGAACGACCGATACTGCAAACTCTAATAAGACGTGCTTCTTTAAGTACTGCAAAACGTACCACAAGGGGTACACGAAAATAAGCCCAATTCCCGCCTCGAATATAAAGGCCGCGGCAGGATAAAAGAGGGCCAGATAATAGAACATCATCGTTTTGCCCATCATAATTCCGTACGCCAAAAACAAAGGATATACGAACAAAAACGAGCTGGCAAAGTGAACTAAAAATAAAAATACAAGCTTTGAAAGTATCTGTGTTGCGTTGCTGATGGGGTGAGTTGCAAGCTGTCTTATGTCTCCCTCGTCAAAGAAAAGCTTCTTTGCCTGAAAGACCGCGCTGACGGTCATAAAGGCCGACACGACGAGCAAGAACAGCACCATAAATGCTCGGGGCGCATTCTTGTAATGGCCGATTTTATCAAGTATCGCAGTGAAAAGGAAGGTTTCAGCGGCAATTAAACCGCCAAGTAAAAGAAACTTTAGAAGGAGCGAAAGAAGCCTTTTTCCTGCATTTTTCGGCCCGCCGAACATCAGCTTAAAATCTTTTATAATAAGATTAAGCATATTATCCCTCCGTCTTATAGAGGTCCATAAATATTTTGGGGAGCTGTATGCGGCGGTTAGGCTCGCGGTTGAGGTCGTAGAGCTTTTCGATTTTGCCGTCGTTTACTATTGCAACTCGGTCGCAAATCTTGGCTACAAGCTCTATATTGTGCGAGGTTATAAACACGGTGTTGCCGTGGTTTGCATACTCACGCATCATTTTCTTAAGCTCCTCTACCGCCATAATATCAAGACCGACGGTAGGCTCGTCAAGTATCCAGATTTTAGGATTATGAAGAAGGCTTGCTATAAGGCATAGCTTCTGCTTCATACCGTGAGAATAATTCGAGGTAGGGTTAAGAAGCTCCTTTTCGTCAAGAGCAAGACGGGTACATAGATATTTGAAATTTCTGACGAAATCGCCCTCTGAAATCTTGTATATACTGGCTATAAATTCAAGATAATCATAGCCTGTCATAACGTCGTAGCAGTTAGGCTCGCTGGCTACGTATCCAAACGAGAACTTCGCTTCTATCGGGTGGGTTGTCACGTCGTAGCCGTCAACCAGAATTTTTCCCTTCTCGAACCTCTTTGCGCCAATGACGCAGTCTATGGTCGTCGATTTACCTATACCGTTTCGTCCAAGGAAGCCGAAAAGCTCGCCCTCGTAAACGTCAAGCTCAAGTCCCTTGAGCACCTGTTTTTTGCCGTATGCCTTATGCAGATTTTTTATAGAAACAGTAGGCGACTTTTCCCGAGGGGTTGCCGCCAAGGCGGCCTCCTCTTCTGTGGAAACCGCTAATGGATTATACAGTTCGTAGTTATCGTATGAAGACATTTAAGTCACCTTTTCCTATAAAAATTGTAGTTTAGCCGTATAGCGTGTATCGTTTTTTTACCTTTATGCTCTGCGGGGATGTCGTCTAAGACATACCGTTTTCACCGTTCTCAAAAGGATTTAGTCCTTCCTTGGAACTCCGATGGACAAAAACCACGCCATATCGCGCGAGCCGACCTCACAGAAAACGTACTCAGAGCCACAAGAGTGACAGAGACGGCGGTTTTCGTCGGCCTCAATGTCGCGAGCGCGACAGATAGGACAGTATTTTTCATAGATTTTTCTGTCAACGAATGCCGCTGACGTTTTACTCTCAAGCCAATGGCTGATAAGCGCTGCCTCCGGTATGGACTCGGCTATCACCTCACCGCGAGAGGCGGTAAGCTCCCAAAGAGAAATGAAATCTACGGTCTTGTAGTCCGCGTATTTGTTCTCTATCTCGTCGGGTGTGAGACGCTCGTCGCCACCCGGTGAAAATACGAGAAGATGTCTGGTCTTAGGCACGGTCTTGTCCTTGCGCCACATAACCGTCATTTCTATATTTTCGCCCGACGCGGGAAGAATTTCAAGATAGAAATTAAGTCCCTCAAAGAGCAGTCGGTTTTCGTCCTCAGCCTTATTAGAGGGTGTGAGAAAATAGCCGTGCTTTTTGATTTCCTGAAGCAGATGAATAAAGTAGTAGATACGCAAATCGCGCTTTGCGTCGGAAATATCCTCGTAACGCACGAATTTACGGTAGAAGCGGTAGCAGAAGCAATACAATCTGTCCTTAAGAAGAATGTTGGTAGGCTGTATCTTTCTTGAAATAGGCTTGCCCTTGGTTACCTCGCGGTAAAAGGCCGTGTTCATAAGGAACTGACTCTTACGACGGAGGCGATCTATCTCGCCTATTATCTCACCGACCGTTGGGTCGTCGAGCGACACCTCAACCGAGCTGAGTGTCGGAAGCTTTGAAAGATAAAAGGCCGAAAACTTCTGAAGCTCCTTATCTATTATGGATATGAGAAGACCGATAAAGCGGTTCTCGTAAATCCGAATTTCGTCGATATGCTGATAATGGTAAACCTCCTCCGGCACCATTTTCGCCCCGTGCTTTTTCCACAGTCTGCTGTCCGCCATTACACGCCTGAACGCCTCGTCGTCTATCTGCTGAGCCTTCTCAACTCGAATAACGACCTCCTCGCGCTTATTAGTGATGTGCGGGTGAGCAATTATGGAAATGATAACGTTGAGGACCGAGGAAATTTCGCGGAGAAATTCCCTGTCGCCCTCGATAGAAAAGCCTTGGAGAGATGCCGTCGTGAGATTTTCTATCTTTGAATAAACCGAACGCAGTGTCTGGTCGGCGAGAATTTCGTCAACCGACTCAATATACTCGTTCAGCTTCTGCGTTTCAATAAATCTCATGACTACCTCGGATTAAAGCGTCTTGATTATGTTCTTTGCGCACTTCTCGGTAAGCTTAAGCACGCCTGTGCCGTAGGTCTTGGATATAAGGTCAAGAAGACCTCTGAGAGCCTCCTTGATATACTCCTCGAAGCGTCCCTCGATTTTAGCCACGAGCTTCTTAGAGAGCATATAGTCAATAGCCGTCTCCTTGGTGCCGCCGCACGCGACGAATACGGGAACGATGTTGGTAATCTGGTTGATGATACGGTTACCTATTGCTATACCGAACTGCTCGTAAACGTAACTCGTTATGGTATTAAGCTTTACGAAATCAGCCTGCTGCATAACCGTGTTGGGATTAGACATAGCCGCCTTGAAGAGCTTGTCAAGGTGAGATGCCGAGAGGCGTATGGTGCTAACGTCGTCAAGAACTGCAAAGGGCGCGTTCTTGTCGGTAAACTCCATAGTAATAGCACGGTCGTAAACCTTGTCGGTGATGGTAAATGTAGAGTCGTCCTTGTTCGCGGTTCCGACGAAGAAGGAGTTCGGGGGGATAGTAACCTTACCGTCCTCAAGCTTAACGGGGGGTATGAAATCGTAGGGAACGTTCATAACCTTAAGCTTCCACTGGTCCTTGGGATACTCAAGCACTGAAAGAAGGTCTGCAAAGTAATACTCGACACGGGATATGTTCATCTCGTCGAGAACGAACAGCTGAAGTCTGTCGGGGTTGTAGCTTGCACGATAGAGCGACGCAAGGAACTCGGTCTCGTTATAGGTCTTTGAGAACTCGTTAAAGAAGCCGAGAATGTTGGTCTTATCACGCCAGGTCGCCTGAACGGGCATGAAGAGAACGTCTGCGTCAACGTACTTTGCAAAGTATCTGGGAAGCGAGGATTTACCCGTACCCGAAAGTCCCTCGAGAATTTCAAAGTGCGATGCGGCAAAGCCCGAAATGAAAAATCTGATAGTATCAATATCGAAATAGAGCTTCTCTGTCTTTGCAAGATAGTTTCTGAAGCCTGTGCAAAGCTCCTTGAGGGTTACGTTGTCCGACTGAATGCTTTCATTTACAAAACCGTCGTACTCGTTGTCGATACGGCAAAGAGTCGGGAACACCTTTTCTCTGTCCTCAAGAGGCTCGGTGCCCTTCACAACCGTCTCGCCCTCGCCAAATGCTGCGCCTGCGCCGATACCCGTACCTACGCCACCGGGGCCAAAGCCCGGCATAGCGCCCTTGTCGTCCTCGGAATCAAACGAGGATTTAACGCTCGAGCCTCCGTCGAGGTCATCGTCGTCAAATATGGGCTGGCTGCTCTCGTCGAACATTTTGAAGGGCTTGTCAATGTTTCTGAAGTTGATAACGAACATCATAACGGCGCCAATAACGAGAATGAGAGCCGCAAATACGAAGAACGAGAGAGATACCGACTGACCTATAAACGTAAGGACGTTCGAGAGGTTCTCTGCGGTGAGGGGACTCTGAATTATGATTCCGAGACCGAGCGAGAGAAGCAGACAAACGCCGAGCGTTCCTGCGTATACGCCGATCATCTTCGGGGATTTGGGATTAATATTGTTAACGACAGCATATCTGTGCTCGTAGGTAAATGCCGTAACGAAAACCACGATATAGAACGCTACGAGTATAAGAGCGATAAAGCCCATCGTTCCGGGCGTTATAACCTTGAAGCCTATGCCCTGCGCTATTTTTGTGAGAGGGTTATTGTGGCTCATCATCGTATATGAGCCGTCAAGGCACGCACCCGTGAAAACGAGCATTATAGCGTAAAATGCAGATATTGAAATCGCAATTAAATTCTTTCTTGTCAAAACTGATGTAAGCATAACTTATTTATCTCCGTTGTCTTGTGTTTTTGGAAAAACGGGAGTTTTGCTGACGAAGCCGTCTTCGTCAAATACGTATTCGTAATCCTTGAATCTGACGGTTTCTGTAAACCTTGTCGTCAAGGACTCGTCAAATGTGGTCTCCCTGACAAAGTCAATGGAGCCCTGAAGCGTGCCGAGGCGCGCTTTTTGCGTTTTGTAGATTTTTTCGCTGACGTATTCTATCATTATTAAACAGTAAATTATCGCAGCGAGGGTAAGTATACCCGAATAAGACTGTAGGAACATAACGAAAACACCTATCCAAGGCACTCTGTCGCCCGTATATCTGCCGATGACGTCATCGAAGCTTGGCTTGTATTTATCGTTTGCGTTATTCGCGTCACCGGAGGTGACGTACCTGCGGTTTTCACCCGAGCCCTCAAATCCGACGATACGGTGGATAATGTTCACTCCCTCGTCATTTGTAAAGGCTATAACGTCGTACTTTTTGATTTCACTCTCCGAGCTTACAGCCTCAAGGACTATAAGGTCGTAGGTCTGGAATTGGTTGTCATATTTTGAAAGTGCCGAAATATTGGGGTTTTGTGGGTTTTTTTCACTCATAGAGCCGGAAGCGACAACGATAACTCCCCGCCCTCCAATCATTGCTACTCCTGTGGTGAGCTTGGTATATAAAGACAGAACGAGAAAAGGTATCAGAATGGCGATAGCGACGTAGAAGAACGCCTGCTTTATTTTCCTCGCCATAGCCCTGTATTTACTCGTGCTTTTGATGTTATCGTAAATCGTTTCCTCAATGAGCTCTACGTCTCTTTTACCTGCTCCGTACTCCGCTACAGTGGAGTTGGCGTAGGATAAATACAATATCGTAAATATCGTAGCAAAGCTGACTACGCCAACTCCCGTAACGATTAGAGCAATGATCTCAAACGATTGCATTGTTCTAACTCTTTTTCATTAAATTTTGTTTGTTTTGTAAATTTTTGTTTACTTTTTAACGTTTTTATGAAATTAGGTCTTTGCATCTGCCTCTACGGTGAACTTAAATCCGCCTATGATATCAGTGGTGGTATCGGCAGGATCGTAGTCCTCGAGAGAAACACCGAGAAGCATTGCGCG
>JAGBTM010000041.1 GCA_017631325.1 Clostridia bacterium | reverse complement strand
TCTGTGTACTTTAATAGTCTTGTTCTGTGTACTTTAATAGCCTTGTTCTGTGTACTTTAATGGTTTTGCTATATGCATTCTAAGCTCTATGCATTCTAAAAGGTAGAAAAATATTTTTAACGCAGCTCGCGAAAATATTTTGTCACCTCCATTATACATTAAATATTTACCCTTGTCAACAACAAAGTTTATAAAAGCCGAGGCCGTATATAATCCACGCCGCAGCCTGACAGATATAAGCGCTATGAAAAATATTTTTTCGCCTTTATTTTTCTTTTTCACACCCATTTCAAAGCACATATAAAAAGTGATTTTTTGAGCTAAAACGCGGTATTTTTCTGCATTTTGTAAACTTTAGTTATAAAAACAAAGAAAAACAAAGAACTTTTGGTGTTTTTCGTTCTTTGTTTTTCTTTTTCATTTTGTATTGATTTTGTTTTTGGTTTTTTACTCGGGAATATAATTTTCAAAAATCACACTGTCAAAGCCGTGTTCTCTTGCCGCACGCTCCTCCTTTTGTGAGCGAACGGTCCAAGCGAACGTCACAGCTCCGAAAAGGCGTCTTGCTATACGGAGTGATACACATTTATAGTCACGGTGGTCGTAGGCTATAAACGACGGCTTGCAAATTCTGTTGACTAAAAGGCATCTGAGAATAAAGTAGAGGGGTTTTTTGTACTGCTCGTATTTATAATAATTCTGCGCGAGTATTCCGCGAGGCACGTCGGGGAGCTTCTTTGCAACGTTTCCAAGCGAGAGTGGATTAAAGGACTCTATAATATAATCGCCCTCGTAATCCTTGAGAATTTCTACCGTTTTATCCGAGACACCGTATTTACCCGGGTCCTCTTTAATCTCTACGAGGAGCGGAACCTTGCCCGACACGAGAGCGAGAACCTCTAAAAACGTAGGAACACCGTCATCGGTGCCCGAAAGTCGCATATTAGACAGCTCTTTTGCGGTAAAATCAGACACTTTCCCCGATATACCACAAACTCTCTCAAGCGTATCGTCGTGGAAAACGACAAGCTCGCCGTCAGCGGACAGCCTCACGTCAAGCTCTATTCCGTATCCTGCCTCTACTGCCGCCTTGAAGGCTGAGATGGAGTTCTCTGCCACCCCCTCACCGTGTAGGCCGCGGTGCGCAAAGAGTGTTTTTCTATACTTTTCTATTTTTTTGTTTTTGGTCGGTGCAATAAGCACAAGATATATTATGAAAAGTAAAATAAGTATTCCTAAAATAATTAAAAATGGCATATTTTTTCCGCCTTTATTTAGGGCTCGGAAAACCGTCCGAGCCCTTTTTGTTTGTTTTTTTGCTACTTTAGTTTACATTTTCGCCTATTTATACATTTTCGCGCTTTTATATTGGTTTAATCGTCGGCGCCGCCGAGAGCCTCAAGCGCGTCCTTTGCTTCTGCCTTCGAGTCACCGTGTTTAACGAAGAACATCGTGACAAACGAAAGAGCAACGAATACCGTACCAAATGCAAAGAAGACGTATCTCATATCAAAGATATCGTACAGAACACCCGAGAGTATGGGAGCGACTATCTGCGCTGCCATTGAAGCTGTGTAGTAGTAGCCTGTGTACATACCTACCTCACCGCCCTTGGCAAGCTCAACTACCATCGGGAATGAGTTTACGTTGATGGTTGCCCAGCCGATACCTGCAAGGATAAAGACCGGATACATTACAAACTCGGGGGTATCGAAGCTTATAAAGTTTCCTATAAGGAATGCCGATGCAAGCATTGTTATACCTGCGAGTATAGTCTTTCTTCTTCCGATTTTTGAGGCTACCATACCTACGGGAATGTAGGATATAATTGCGGCTGCCTGCGCTATTATAAGAGTGAAGTTGAAGTCAAAGAAGAGAACGTTCGTGGCGTATACCGAGTATTTACTCGTAATCGAGTTGTAGCCGATATACCAAAGCGCAACCGAGGCAAGTATGAGCATAAGGGATTTCATCTCAGGCTTGGTGAGAGAGCGCTTTTTACCGATGCTCTCGGAAACGTTTTGTTCAAGGCCGAGCCTCTTTGTGTCCTCCTCCATCTCCTGAGCCCATTTGCGCTCCTTGACGGTGAGGATAAACACAATAAGTCCGCTTATCATAATAGCCGTTACTGCTATTACGTAGGCCGTGTACTGCATATATTTGTTGCCGGAGGTGTTGAAAACCATACCGAGCACAAGCACGAGAATACCTCCGGCCGTACCCATAAGGTTGATTATAGCGTTACCCTTTGAGCGAAGAGGCTTAACGGTAACGTCGGGCATAAGCGCAACGGCAGGAGAGCGGAAGGTTGCCATCGCTATAAGAACGAGAAGCAGAACACCGATAAAGGCGATAAGGGGCCAGACGTTTGCAAGAGTAATTTCAAGCGTGTCCGCAATTATAGCGTCAATTGCGAGATTTGCATTATCAACAAGGGCGTGAGCTGCCGCTATCGCCGCGCTATCGCCCGCCTTGCCCGCCTCCTTAAGAGCCGCGTTTGCTTCCTTGAGAAGAAGAGCTGCGTCGGCATATCTTTCGGATATTCCCGAGCTTATTACCGAGGAGAGCTGAACGGTGTCGATAAGAGTGAGCGAAATAAACGCTACCACCGCGGCAACGGTACCGACAACGACGAACGGCGTGCGCTTGCCGAACCTCGTCATAACTCTATCGGAGAGCGCTCCGAAAAGCGGGAGCATAAATACCGCCAGAATGTTATCAACCGACATAACGACGCCCGATACCGACTGGGGCAGACCAAAATGGTTGGTGAGTATAAGGGGAACTATCGCATCGTACGCTTGCCAAAAGGCGCTGATGAGAAAGAAAGCAAATCCCACCAAAATAGTTCTTTTGTAATTAAGCTTCATAAAAAATCATTCTCGCCTGTTTATTTATCGCGTATCGGCGAACTTACGCTGAGTACATTTTACCATATATTAGCCGTTTTGTCAAATTATTATGCAATATTGGGAGTTTTTTGAACAAAATTAACTTTTGTTTTTTTATTTTCAGTTTTAACACACGCAGGTGTCCGTCTAAAAGCAAAAAAGGGCTTTAACAAAAAGCGAAAAGAAAAAAGTCTTAGCAAAAAGTGAAAAGAAAGCCTCAAGAAAAAGCAAGAAGAAAAGAAATCCTCCGTCTAAAAGCAAGAAGAAAAAAAGCCTTAAGAAAAGCAAAAAGAAAAGAGAGCCTTAGTAAAAAGCTCTCTTAACGTATCAGCCTCAGATAAAAAGTCTGAGTGCAAGGCCCGAGTAATCTATGCCGGCGCCCTCAAGCTCAGTCTTTAAAATTTCAATAATCTCGGGGTCTCTCATAAGCACGAGAACGACGTAAGTCATAAGCGCGCTGAATACTATACCGAAAATAGAAACTATAATTGCTGCTACCGAAAGTCCGTCGAAATATCCAAGAACTCTTCTCGACACGATGGCGCACACCACCGCAAAAACGCCGGCAAAAAGTCCAAGCCAATATACGCAGCAGCAGAGTATGGAGATAATCGAAAGCACGAGCGCCGCCACAGACCACGCTCTCGTTTTACGTACTGCCGAGGCAGGATTAAAGTCCCCTTCAAGATTTTCGTATGAAAATTGTTGCTCGCTCATGTTTTTCTCCCCTCGATTTTGATATTTTAATTTTACCACAATAAAATCAAATAATCAATGATATTGTTGAATTTTCTCAAAAATTGTGCTAAAATGTTTTAAAAGAATTACTTTTTTGCCATTTTTACTAACAAAGAGAGGAGGACGGGTGAGGTGAAAAATAAAATAAATCAAAGAAAAAAGGCTCTTTTTCTCCTAATTTTTATAAATCTCTCGCTTCTTTTTCTCTCGCTAGGATACGCGCTCGTTATTCACCTGTCGGGCGAAAAATACGTCGTCGAGTGCGCATTTAAGAACATTTTCGGGCTTTATTGCCCGGGCTGCGGCGGCTCAAGGTCTGTGCTGTATCTCTATAAACTGGATTTTCTATCTGCGTTTTTAGCCTATCCTCCTATATATCTTCTTCTCTTTTTCCTTGTTTACCTCGATACGCGTGCCATCATTTCCATCGCTAAAGACGAGCCGAAATATTTTTCTTCCTTCAACCTTAATATACTCATTATAATTCCCGTATTTATCCTCGTCTTCTTCCTATTAAGAAATATAGCGCTCGTCGTTTTTGGGTACGATTTCCTTGGTGATATACTGACAGGGTAAAATTTACAAGCCTCTTAACCCCACACCAACACCGTTTATATAAAAGCTGACGCTTGTATAAAGCTCAGATTTCGAGCGTTACCAAGTATATAAAAACAGCTACACTCTCACAAAAATCAAAGTAATAATACTCATTAAAAGCATAAAAAACAAACAGGCAAGATTAAAAGGGTCTCTTTTAGTCTTGTCTTTTTCTTTTTCCTAGTTTTTTAAAAGTGGGCGTATAATGTAAATTTCTGTGCGAATATTAAATAAAAAGGTGTTTTTTGACAATAATTATTTACAAAAACGAGGTTATTATGAAAAAATCAGAAAAGCTTGAGCTTATAAACAAGCATTCTCCTCACACAAGATGTGTGAAAAACTTTTGTTTGGCGTTTATTTTTGGAGCTGTTATTTGCGGGGTCGGTGAGGGGCTCATTTACCTGTTTTCGTACCTTGGAGCCGACGAGAGAAGCTCCCCTATGCTGACAACACTTTTCTTTATTTTCCTTGCGTCGATACTAACGGGATTTGGACTGTTCGACGTTATAGCAAAGAGGGCCGGAGCAGGTACGCTCGTTCCCGTCACAGGATTTTCAAACGCTGTAACGTCTGAGGCTATGGACTCTAAGAGCGAGGGAATTATACTCGGTGTCGGTGCTAAGATTTTCACCGTGGCAGGACCCGTTATACTTTTTGGCATAACTGCCGGTGTGGTGTACGGAATAGTACTTTTCTTCTATTATCTTTTCTCAGGTGGAATAGTTGTCAGCTTCTGATTTTTGACCTTTTATGCTTTGTCCGTTGTTTTTTCTTGTTTTAACTTTTTAGTTTTGACTAGCTTTATGCAAAAATAGGTTAAAATGTATATTACAGTTTACAAAAATAAGTTTTTTAAGGTATTTTTATGAAAAGAATTATAAAGCTTGATACAACAGTTTCAATAATATCTCACGCAGCTGTCGGCGGCAGGGAGGAAAGACTTGGCCCTCTTGGTGAGAGGTTTGATTTCTGCGATACAACTAATCTCTTTGGGCAAAAGACCTTTGAGCTGAGCGAGGGTGAAATGGGCAGAGTTGCCCTTAATACAGCCTTGACAAAAGCAAATCTCTCTCACGAAAATCTTGAGCTTCTGGTTGCCGGAGACCTGCAAAATCAATGTGTAGGTACCTCTCTCGGTCTATCAAGCTTCGGCATTCCTTTCGTTGGCGTTTACGGAGCCTGCTCCACTTGTACCGAGGCTCTTATCGTTCTATCGTCGATTATGAACACGGGCGAGCATATAGCATACGGGGGCGCCGTCACCTCCTCGCACAATTGTTCGGCAGAGAGGCAGTTCAGGACACCTCTTGAATATGGCGGACAAAGACCTCCGAGCGCGCAGTGGACCTCTACCGCCGCAGGCGCTTTCGTTCTTGGGCGTGACGCTGGCGCACCGAGAATAAGCGAGTTTACCATAGGTAAAATGGTGGACGGCGCAACGGTTGACGGCACCAATATGGGCGCCGCTATGTCCTTTGCCGCGGCCGACACTATACTTTCTTACTTTGACGAGTCCGGGGCATCGCCATTTGATTTTGATTTTATCGTCACGGGGGACCTTGGGCGTGTTGGCTCGGATATTCTGTGTGATATAGTATCAAAGGAAATCCCGGGCTTCGATAGGCTTCACGCCGACTGTGGACTTCTTCTCTACGACTCCAAAACTCAGGACGCGCACAGCGGCGCTTCGGGCTGTGGAACGAGCGCGTCCGTGCTTGCTTCACACTTTTTACCTATGATGGAGAGAGGTCTTATTAAGAGAATACTCTTTATGTCAACGGGTGCGCTTATGAGCCCGTCGAGTGTCTTACAGGGGGTTAATATTGCGGGTATCGCGCCTCTTATTAAAATTGAGTTAGAGAGTACCAAAAAGAAAAGCTAAGCCTCGGCAAAAAACAAAAACAACAAAGGAAAAACACAGGGAAAATGATTATTACCGATATAATTTTAGCCGCCGTGTCGGGTGGTATAATATGCGCTCTTGCGCAGCTTCTTATAGACCTCACAAAGCTTACTCCTGCGAGAATACTCGTGCTCTACGTCACACTTGGAGTTCTCATCTACGCACTCGGACTTTACGAGCCGCTCTATTCTCTTTTTGGCGCGGGCGTGTCTTTGCCACTCATTGGCTTCGGCGCAAACATCGGACGCGGTGTCTATGAAGCCGTTACAAACGAGGGCGCGATAGGTATTCTCTCGGGCGGTATGACCTCGTCCTCGGCAGGTATAACGCTGGCTTTGGTTATGGGTCTTACCACTGCCTTGATATTCAAAAGCAAGTCTAAGAGAATGTAAACCTTTATTATATTTTAAATGAGATTTTTTTACCCTTAAATGTCAACTTTTTTTTACACTCCCTATTGATTTTCTTAACATTATATGGTATAATAATACTAATAATATTAAGATAGGAGAAAATATTCAAAAATGGATGAGCTTTTAAGTATTTCGCTTGAGCTTCGTGACGAGCTTCGTAAAGAAATCTATTACCCTCAATCCACCTTTGACCTTTGGTTTGGCGACCTCACTCTCACCAGCCTCACCGAGGATAAGGCAGTCTTTTCGACACCCACCGCAATACGCCGAAAGGTTCTCTCCTCAAGATACTATGAGCTAATTAAGAAAAATTTGACCAAAATCATAGGATTTTCGGTTGATATAGAGATTGTTTCACTTGAGGAGCTGGCCTTTGCCGAGGTTGATGAGGCTGACATTCCAAAGCCCGACGAGGATATTGAAAAGAGAATTGAGAAAGAGAAGAAGATAGCCGAGGTCCTAAAGGACACCGAGAGCGAAAAAAAGACGCTTCTTGACGACTACACCTTCGAAAACTTCATTGAGGGCTCCTCAAACAAATTTGCAAAGGCGGCCTGCTATGCCGTAGCAAACGAGCCCTGCGTGTACAACCCCTTGTTTATACACGGACACTCGGGCCTTGGCAAAACGCATCTTCTTTACGCTATAATGCACCACATGAAGAAGAAGAACCCCAAGCTCAAGATTATATACAAGACGTGTGAAACCTTCATAAACGAGCTTATCGAGGCTATCAAGGACGGCTTTACAGCTCCCTTTAAGGAGAAGTACCGTTCAGCCGACGTTCTTCTTATCGACGATATTCAGTTTATCGCAGGCAAGGTTTCAACACAAGAGGAGTTTTTCTACACCTTCACGGCTCTCTACGAGTCCGAGAAGCAGATAATTCTCACCTCAGACCGTCCCCCGATGGAAATTAAGCCCCTCACCGACAGACTCAGAACGAGATTTGAGGGCGGACTTATAGCCGACGTTCAGCCCCCGTCATTCGAGCTGAGAGTTGCCATAATCAAGAAGAAGGCCGACGATATGGGCATAGTAATCTCGAATAATCTCGTTGATTACATGGCCGACCGTCTCAATAACAACATCAGACAAATAGAGGGCGTTCTTAAGAGGCTCTACGCAGTAACCTCGCTTGAGAAAAAAGAGGTTACTAAAGAAACCATAGACGGCATTATCTCGATAGTAGACCCTGGTAACATTCCCACCGACGTTATGGTGGACAGAATACTTTCTGCCACGGCAAAGAAATACGGTGTCACGGTTGACGATATCAAATCGAAGAAGAAGACCGATAGCATCGCGAACGCGCGTCACTGCGCGGTGTACATAATACGAAAGCTCACCAACCTTTCCTTGAAGGAAACCGGTAAGATTTTCGGTAGAGACCACACCACAGCTCTCGCCTCCGAGCAGAAGATAATTTTGAATATGCGCACGGTTAAGAACTTCGAGCGCGACTTGAATATTCTCATTAAGGAGATAAAGGGAAATTAAGCAAAGCGCGGCTGTATGCTCACATACAAGCGAGCGAGTGCAGATTACTCTCTGAGCGTTTCGCGCCTAGCGAAACAAGGTGCGAAGCACCACCTCAAGGGAGGTGGCTCGCAAAGAGAATAATCAAGCGAAGCAAGTCGACGAGTTTACTCGTCAGCGAGCGAGTGCAGATTGCTCTCTGAGCGTTTCGCGCCTAGCGAAACAAGGTGCAAAGCACCACCTCAAGGGAGGTGGCTCGCTAAGAGTATAATCAATCGAAGCAAGTCTGTATGCTCGCATACAAGCTAGCGAGTGCAGATTGCTCTCTGAGCGTTTCGCACATAGCGAAACAAGGTGCAAAGCACCACCTCAAAGGAGGTGGCTCGCAAAGAGTATAACTCTCTAATCGCTCCACTTTCCACATTTTCGTGTAGAAATGTTGAAATCTCCCCGTTTAAAACCCGTTAAAAAGCGCTATAATAAGCGGTTGGAGGTTTTCAAAAAAAATATTAACGGCATTAAAAGAGACGAATGTGGAAAAAATGACCGAAAAAATACAGACGCCGTCTGAGTTTTAAGAGTTTTCCACATTCTCCACACACCCTACTGCAACTACACCTACCAATAATAAAATAACTATCTATTTTCTTCGCCGACAGCGATATATTCGCGTCAGAAAGGACTTACTATGAAATTCACCGTACAAAAATCCACCTTTCTCTCGAAGCTTACCCCTGCCATGGGAACGGTTTCAAATAAAAACACTATTACGTCTATCGAAGGCGTGCTTCTTGAAACGCTCGAGGACGGAAATATCCGTATCTCTACATACGATATGAACAAGGGCACGAGAATTGTGTTCGAGCCCATAAGCATTGAGCGTGAGGGAAAATTCATAATCAACGCGGCCCGTCTTTACCAGACAGTCAGAGTTATGCCAGAGGACGAAATTACAATAGACATTAACGACAAGCTTGGCTGCACTATTTCGTCGGGCAAGGCTTCGTTCTCCATGTACGCTATGAGAGGCGAGGACTTCCCTACTCTTCCCGACCTTATAAGTGACAGAGGCTTTGAGATTTCCTCCGAGCTTCTCCGTAAAATGATAAGCAAGGTAGCACACTCGGTAGCCGAGCAGGACAACCGCCAGATGCTCTGCGGTGCGTTCTTCAAGGTTCTTGCAGGTAAAATCGAGGTTGTTTCCTG
The DNA here is from genome assembly GCA_017631325.1 of Clostridia bacterium. Taxonomy (GTDB): domain Bacteria; phylum Bacillota; class Clostridia; order Oscillospirales; family CAG-272; genus UBA1740. Next base: position 16,104 of record JAGBTM010000041.1, on the reverse strand, counting down.
CGACAGCTACACTCTTTCTCGCTGTGTAATGAAGTGCGACGTTAAATCTGTAAGAGACGACGCGCCTCTCGGATACTCCTTTATTATTCCCGGACACGCGCTTGGCGAGCTTTCAAAGCACCTCGCTGACGGTGAGGACGCTAAGGTTTCCTTCTATCTTTCGAGAAAGCACGCTATAATCAGAAAGGAAAACACCGTATTCTTCACCAGAACCATCGACAGCGAATACATAGACTACGAGCGTATAATTCCTCGCGAGAACGATATTTTCGTAACCGTTGACAGAGAGAGATTTCTCGACGGACTTGAAAGAGCAAATATTATCGCTGAGGAAAAGATTAAGGGAAGCGGAAAGAGCTACGTTAAGCTCTCGGCCTCCGAGCAGTATCTTCTTATCACCTCCTCCTCGGTAAACGGCAACGTATTTGACGAGATGGACTGCGTACATGAGGGCGGTGACATCGAGATAGGCTTCAACTGCCGTTACCTCATCAACTCCGTATCGGTAGCAGAGGGCGAGAATATAAAGCTCTCGTTCAAGAGTCCTACCCAGGCTATCACAATCGAGCCTGTAGAAGAGGACGACGAGTTCTCGTACTTCTATATGATACTTCCCGTAAGAATGAGCGAGCAGAAATGATAATCAAAAAATTCAGTGCTGCGAGCTTTCGCAATATTGAAAAATGCGAAATAGAATTTTCTGACGGCCTTAATCTTCTTCACGGCAAAAATGCCGAGGGAAAAACCTCGGTTATCGAGGGAATTTATATCTTTTCAAGAGGTAAATCCTTCAGAGCCCGTGAGGACGGAGAGCTTATTAAATTCGGCTCTGACGGCTTCTATACAAGGATAGAATACGAGGGGGGCTCGGGAGAAGAAAGTCTTGAATATTCGCTCCTTTTTAAGACACGTCAAAGAAAAAAGAACGGTTATAAGCTAAAGGGCGTGTCTGAAATGATAGGCTCGTTTCGCTCGGTGCTCTTTTATCCCGATAATCTTGAGATAATAAAGGGCGGTCCTGAAGAAAGACGAAGCTTCATAAACGTTGCAATTTCGCAGTGCTATCCTTCTTATATTAAATATTATTCAGACTACAAAAAGGCTCTTGAAAACCGAAATTGCCTACTAAAGCTTGCTTCTAAGGGCAATTATTACGATATAAATGAAATTTCCGCCTGGTCCGAGTCTATGGCTGAATACGCGTCGTATATATACCTTATAAGGCGTGAATATATCGAAAAAATCACTCCCTACGCAAAGAAAATAATGCTTGAGATTTCCTCTGGCAAGGAGAGTGTCGATATTGAATACGAGGCGGACTTTACTCCCATATCACTTGACAGGGAATACGTAAAAAACGAATACAAGAGAATTCTCAGTGAGAGTGTCGATAGAGAAATAAGGGCAGGCGTTACCCTCTTTGGCCCTCACAGAGACGATATAAAAATAATGATAAACGGTACCGACTCCCGACTTTTTGCCTCTCAGGGACAGCAAAGGAGCGCAGTTTTGTCACTTAAGCTCTCCGAGGGCGAGGTAATACGCGAGATTTCGGGCGAATATCCCGTATATCTTTTTGACGACGTACTTTCCGAGCTTGACGAAGGACGGCGCCGTTACGTGCTTTCCTCTCTTGGACAAAGACAGATTATAATAACCTCTTGCGAGTCCGACGAATATTCGGGATATATGGCGAACGTAATAGAGGTTGCAGGTGGAAAATATGTATCTTCACATAGGAAATAAAAAGAGCGTTAAGGTTGAGAATATAATAGGTATTTTCGACCTCGATACAGCAACCGTTACTAAATCCACTAAGGAATTTATAAATAAAATGGAAAGGTCAGCTCTTGTAGAGTACGACGATACCGACCTGCCCCGCTCGTTCGTTTTGGAGGGCGAGGGGGAAAGTAAAAGAATAAGGCTCTCAAGGATTTCAACCCAAGGATTAAAATTGAGGCTTTCCGAGAAAATATACTAAAGGTAAGAATAATGTAAAGGCTTTTCGAAATACTAAAATTTTACTTAAGCTTTAATTGCCTTTAGTAACGCTTTGATTAAATTTTAATCTAATTATCGAATTTGATATTAAATAAATTATCGAATTTGATATTAAATAAAAGTTTAAAAAACTTTTTTAAAAAACAGAAAAAACACAAAAAAACAAGAAAAAAAGCAAAGATTTATTTACAAAACAAATTAAATTTAAGCGCAAAAAAAGCTTTGCGCCATATACTAGAAACTAGAAAGGCATGGTTCAAAAGTTGGCACAGGAAACAATTAACAAGGGGTATGACGATAGCCAAATACAAGTTCTTGAGGGACTTGAGGCAGTAAGAAAGCGCCCTGGAATGTACATAGGAACAACATCGCTGCGCGGCCTACACCATCTCGTGTACGAGATAGTGGACAACTCTATTGACGAGGCGCTTGCGGGACATTGCAGTTCAATAAAGGTTATAATATGGCCCGATAACAGCATATCGGTTGAGGACGACGGACGAGGAATACCCTCGGGTATGAACGAAAAGCTCGGACTGCCGACTCTTGAGGTTGTATATACCGTTCTTCACGCAGGAGGTAAGTTTGGCGGTGACGGTTACAAAATCGCGGGTGGTCTGCACGGTGTTGGCGCGTCGGTTGTAAACGCTCTGTCTGAGTGGCTCGAGGTAGAAAACTGCCGTGACGGTAAAAAATATACCGAGAGATTTGAAAGAGGCGCCGTTGTTCGTCCCTTTAAGTGCGAGGGCGACTCGGGTGACAGACACGGTCTGTACGTCAGATTTAAGCCCGACCCCACGATATTTGAGGACACGGTATTCGAGTACGACATACTTCTTACCCGTATGAGAGAGCAGTCCTTCCTTAACGCAGGCGTTAAGATTATCCTCGAGGACAAGCGCGAGGGTAAGGAAAGAGAGGAAACTCTGCACTACGAGGGCGGTATAGTATCGTTTGTCGAGTACCTCAATAACGAAAAGAGAGGAACTCCAGTACACCCTGAGGTTATATATATGAAGGGCGAGGAGGGAGGCTCCATCGCTGAGGTAGCTATGCAGTACAACGACAGCTACAACGAAACTATAATTTCCTTTGCTAACAATATGTCCACCATCGAGGGCGGTACTCACGAAACAGGCTTCAAGTCCGCGCTCACCAGGGCCATCAACGATTACGCGAGAAAGACGGGTATTGTCAAGGGTGATGATAAGGGACTTTCGGGCGAGGACGTGCGCGAGGGACTTGTTGCTATCATTTCGGTTAAGCTCACAGACGCGCAGTTTGAGAGCCAGACCAAAGCAAAGCTCGGTAACTCCGAAATCAGACGTCTGGTTGACTCGATAGTTTATAAGAAGCTTGACGAGTTTATGGAAGAAAATCCTGCCTCGGCCAAAATGATAATTGAAAAGGCTATGGCGGCAAACAGAGCGAGAGAGGCAGCACGCCGCGCAAGAGAGCTTACCCGCCGCAAGAACGTGCTCGAGGTATCTACTCTCCCGGGAAAGCTCGCAGACTGCAACGAGCGTGACGCAAGACTTACCGAGGTATATCTCGTAGAGGGAGACAGTGCGGGAGGCTCTGCGAAGAACTGTCGCGACAGCCGTTTCCAAGCGATACTTCCTCTTCGAGGAAAGGTTCTTAACGTAGAAAAGTCAAGACTTGATAAGGTCTACTCAAACACCTCGCTTATTCCGATTATTCAGGCGCTCGGCTGCGGTATCGGTGAGGACTTCGATATATCTAAATTAAGATACGGCAAGATAGTAATTATGGCCGATGCGGACGTCGACGGCTCACACATCAGAGTTCTTCTTCTGACTTTCTTTTTCCGTCACATGCGTCCTCTTATTGAAGAGGGTCACGTTTATCTTGCGCAGCCCCCGCTCTACAAGGTCTATAAAGGTAAGCAGCTCCGTTACGCATTCTCCGACGAGGAGCGTGACAGATGCATTGAGGAGCTTGGTACAAAGGGCGTTGAGTCCGAGAGATACAAGGGTCTTGGTGAGATGGACCCCGAGCAGCTTTGGGAAACCACTATGGACCCCGAAACGAGAACGCTTCTCAAGGTTACGGTCGAGGACGCTATCGCCTGCGACGAGATTTTCTCGGTTCTTATGGGCGATATGGTTGAGCCAAGACGTGAGTTTATAACCAAAAATGCAAAGTTCGTCACGAACCTTGACATTTAAGGCAAGAGAAAATAATCGAGTGTTATTTTCTTCTGCTCAAGAAAGGATAAACGATGGAACATACTTATAAAAGCACAGATATAGAATTTCCAAATCAAAAAATAGAGCTGCGCGATATGGAGCGCGAGGTTAAGAGCTCCTTTATTGAGTATTCAATGAGCGTTATAACCTCGAGAGCTCTTCCTGACGTAAGAGACGGAATGAAGCCCGGCCAGAGAAGAATTATGTACGCTATGTACGAGGATAATCTTACTCACGACCGACCCTTCAGAAAATCCGCGACCACAGTCGGTAACGTGCTCGGTAGATACCACCCGCACGGTGACTCTGCCGTATACGGCACGATGGTAAGAATGGCGCAGGACTTCTCGCTCCGTTATCCTCTTATCGAGGGCCACGGAAACTTCGGTAACATTGACGGTGACGGTGCTGCGGCATACCGTTACACCGAGGCGAGAATGTCAAAAATTGCCGACTATATGATGGGCGATATAGAAAAAAAGGTCGTCCCTATGGTCAGAAACTTCGACAACACCCGTGACGAGCCTACCGTTCTTCCCTCAAGGTTCCCGAACCTGCTTGTAAACGGCTCTGTTGGTATCGCGGTCGGTATGGCGACGAATATCCCCCCTCATAATCTCAGCGAGGTTATCGACGGAATAGTTTTAAGAATTGACAACCCCGAGTGTACCGTACCAGAGCTTATGGAGTTTATCAAGGGCCCCGACTTCCCCACTGCCGCTATTATTTACGGCTCAAGAGGAATAAGAGAGGCCTACGAGACGGGAAAGGGCAAGGTCTATATCAGAGCCAGAGCCGAGATAGAGGAAGAGCACAGAAGAATTATCTTCACGGAAATTCCCTACATGGTAAACAAGTCAATGCTCATTGAGAGCATGGCAAATCTTGTCAAGGATAAGAAAATTGAGGGCATTACAGCGCTTCGCGACGAGTCGGGCAGAGGCGGTATGAGAATTGTCGTAGAGTATAGACGCGACGCAAACGCAGAGGTAATTCTTAACCAGCTCTACAAGTACTCGCAGCTTCAGGATACCTGCTCGGTTAATATGCTCGTTATCGACAATGGCGAGCCTAAAACCCTAAATTTGCCTACTATACTTGACAAATACATAGAATTTCAGAAGAGTGTCATAGAAAAGAGGACGAGGTTTGACCTCGACAAAGCAGAAAAAGAAATACATATCTTAGAGGGCTACAGAATAGCCACCGAGAATATCGACGAGGTTATTGCGATAATCAAGAAGAGCCCCTCTATTCCGGGCGCTAAGGAAGCGCTCAGCGAGAGATTTGGCCTTTCTGACGCACAGACGCAGGCGATAGTTGAGATGACGCTCGGCAAGCTTTCAGGTCTTGAAAGACAAAAGGTTGAGGAAAGACTTGAGAAGCTTATGGCGCTTGTAAAGGAGCTAAGAGAGATACTTGACGACGAGAACAAGCTCAAGGAAATTCTCAAGGGAGAGCTTCTTGAAATCAAGAGAAAATACGGTGACACAAGAAAGTCCGAGCTCACCGAGGCTACCGAGGAAATTGACCTTGAGGACCTCATAGAGCGTCACACCTGTGTTATTACCGTCAGCCACTCGGGCTACATCAAGCGTCAGAGAGCAGACGTTTACTCGGCTCAGAACAGAGGCGGTAAGGGTATAATAGGTATGACGACCAAGGAGGACGACTTCGTCCGTGACGTTATCGTAGCGAACAGCCACGCGTACCTGATGTTCTTTACTAACCAAGGCAGAGTTTACGCGAAGAAGGCGTACAGAATACCCGAGGCCTCGAGAACTGCCAAGGGCACTAACCTCGTCAACATCATAGAGCTTAACGAGGGCGAGTACGTAACCGCTATTATTCCTATTACCGAGTTCCTTGAGGGCGAGTATCTCACGATGGTAACTAAGCTCGGTATTATCAAGAGAACTCTTCTTACAGAGTTTGAATACCAGAGAAAGAGCGGAAAAATCGCAATAAATCTCGACGAGGGAGACGAGCTTATCTTCGTAAGACATACCGCTGGTAACGAGAGCCTTATTCTTGCGACGAGAAACGGTCTTGCGGTAAGATTTGACGAGAACAACGTTCGTTCGATGGGCCGAGGCGCAAGAGGTGTTAAGGGTATTACCCTTTCCGACGGTGACACGGTAGTCGGCGTATGTCTTGTTGACGAGAATAAGTCAATGCTTACCGTAACCGAGGGAGGTATGGGTAAGAGAACGCTCTTTGAGGACTTCCGTGAGATGAAGCACCGCGGAGGTAAGGGTGTCACCTGCCACAAGATAAACGAAAAGACAGGAAAGCTCGCGTCTATTATAACGGTAGCCGACGACGACGATATAATGCTTATAACCAACGAGGGAACGATAATCAGAACCTCGGTTTCAAGTATTAACGTCTACTCAAGAGGCGCGGCGGGCGTTATCATAATGAGACTTTCCGAGGGCTCAATTATCAACAACGTTGCAAGGCTTGAAAAGGAAGAAGAGATAGAGGCCGACGCGGCTGAGGTTGAAATAGAGGTAAAGGCAGAAAATCAGAAAATCGTAGAAAACGAGGGTGAAATCTCGGACGATACAGCTGAAGAAAAAGCCTTTGAAGAACAAGAGTCCCCCGAGAGCGAAAACGGTGACGAGTAAATGAAAATTAAAGGACTTATCACAGCCGTTTTGTTACTTACGTTATCACTTTCGGTCCTCGTGTCCTGTGAAAACGACAGGGATTACGATGAGGCCGAGGTGATACTCGCAGCCAAGGACCTTATAAGAAAAAGCGAGCCGCTTAATTTTATATACTACGGCAAGGGATTTCTTTTTACCGAAGATGGCTCGGGAGTATACAAGAAAATTGACCCAACTGAGTGTGAGAGATACGGCATAAGCACGATAGACGAGCTTAAGGCCAAGACCTACGAGGTTTTCTCGAGTGAGAGAGCAGCTCTTATGATACAAACCGTTCTTTTACCAATACAGGACGAGGACGGAAAAGTTCTTCACTACGCAAGATACTATCAGCACACCACAGACACTGAAAGCTATATTATGGTGAATACGACGCACGAGTACAGTATGACTAACACCGTATGCTACGATTACGAAAATATTTCGGTATACGACGTAGAGGGCGAGGTTATAGTGGTGAATATACCCGTTACGCTCACAAGAGCCGACGGAAAGGTGAAAAACAGCGAGATTAAAATAAAGCTTATCGAAGAGGAGACGGGATTTAGAATTTGTTCTGCCTCACACGCGGTCTACGACGAAAACAGCGACCTTTTAGAAGAATTACTTAAAAAATAAATTAAAATAAAAATAAAAAATCCGCAAAAGCGGTAGGAGGTTTACCATGACGTTCAAGGAAAAACTCGTTATCTTAAGAAAGGGCAAAGGTCTTACCCAGGACGAATTTGCAAGCGCTGTCGGTGTATCCAGACAGGCAGTTTACAAGTGGGAATGCGGTCAGTCCTACCCTGAAGTACCCAAGCTTCTTGAAATGAAGCTTCTGTTCGGAATATCTATCGACAATCTTCTCGACGATAGCTACGATATTCCTCTTCCCGAAAAGAAGAAAAAGAGAATTTCCAAAATCACTAAGGCAAAAATAGAGGCACAGGTTGCAAGCTCTACCAACGCATCTCACACTCACACCGAGCTTATGAGCCAGGTTGCAAAGGTTGCGGTAGAGGCACCCAAGGCAGCACCCGCACCCGCAGCGGCTCCTGCTCCCAAGGCAGCACCTGCACCCGCAGCAGCTCCTGCTCCCAAGGCAGCACCCGCACCCGCAGCAGCACCTGCTCCTAAGGCAGCTCCCGCACCTGAGGCAGCACCTGCTCCCAAGGCAGCACCCGCACCCGAGGCGGCTCCTGCACCCAAGGCAGCTCCCGCACCCGAGGCAGCACCTGCTCCTAAGGCAGAGGTTGAGAAGAAGGGCGGCTTCTTCGGAAGAATTTTCGGCAAAAAGTAATTAAAGGGCAAAAAATCATAGGTTAATACATAAGATATAAGGGCGCCGTTACTAAAAAAGCTCGAGGTGTACACTCACGCCATAAATAGAACGGTCTAAATGAAAAACAGCTTTAAATTCACTTGGTGAATATCGCGTGAAGAACAAAAAAATACTTTGAAAGAGAGACAAGGCTCTTTTTGGTTCGGTATTTGGTGAGGCTTGTAAGGATAGTATCAAAAAAGATACAGGGCGCCCCTAAAAAACTTAAAATTGTGAATATAAACCCTTTATAGCGTTAATAATTTTCTCGAAAATAAAAGCAGAGCTACTTAGCCTAAGACCTTATCTATACCGCTCCCTGCGGTGCGGTCGATTTGCTTTGAGTAGCTCTGCTTTAAAAATATAGGGAGTGCTATATGAAGGGGTGTCAGAAAAAAGTAATTTTTTTAAAAAACACTGGAAGCTATCTTTTTGACGAGGCTTATTTTATAATAAGCAAGGAGGGGGAAAGCACCCCCATATCCGAGGACAGTATGATTTGCGAGGCAAATAAAATAATAGAGAGTGGCTCGGACCGGGCGGAAATTCGCTCGCCTCTATACAGGCGTGTTTTATCGTTTTTAGTTCCTTTTTTAATAGGAGCTTTCGTTACGGCTCTTACCTTTATATTGATTTAAAAAAGTAAAATAGGACTAAACCTGCTACAAAAAAACTTAATACAACGCCTAAAACAAATTGAATAAAACAGTAAAAAACACAGAAAAGAAAAGCGAAAAACAAACCAAATAAAAAGTAAAAGTAAACTAAAAAACAACAAAATAAAAGATGAAAAAGTCTGAAATAACCAAAGAAAGTAAATAAAAGTATACAAAATTCGACTTTTTAAAACAAAAAAACAAAAATAAATAAGAAAACAAACAGAGAAAAATATATGAAAAATGAAAAAACAAAAGGAAAGGGAATGAAGCTCAAAATTGCATGTCTTGGGGGTCTACAGGAGATAGGCAAGAATATGACGCTTATCGAATGCGGTGAGGACATAGTTATTATTGACTGTGGAATGGGCTTTCCCGACAAGGATATGCTCGGTGTTGACCTCGTTATGCCCGACGTATCCTATCTTGTAAAAAACGCTGACAGAATACGCGCCGTTCTTATAACCCACGGACACGAGGACCATATAGGCGCTGTTCCCTATCTTTTACATCAGATAAACGTTCCAATATACGGAACGAGGCTTTCGCTCGGCATTATTGAGGGAAAGCTTGACGAGGACCCACCCGAATATTATCCCGAGCTTTACACGGTTGAGGCAGGCGACGTCATAAATCTTGGTTGTATGAAGGCTGAGTTTATACACGTCAACCACTCGATTGCCGACGCCTGCGCAATAGCGCTTAGGACCCCTGTCGGTACCGTGTTCCACACCGGTGACTTCAAGCTTGACGTGTCGCCGATAGACGACAAAATGATAGACCTCACGAGAATTGGTGAGATAGGAAAGAGCGGGGTTGAAATTTTGCTCTGTGAGTCCACCAATGCTGAGAGGTCGGGCTTTACACCCTCGGAGAGAACTGTCGGCTCGTCACTTGAGAGAATTTTCGCGCAGTACGAGGATAAAAGACTTATCGTTGCGACCTTCTCTTCGAACGTTCACAGAGTACAGCAGATTATAAACGCCTCTGCGCGCCACGGCAGAAAGGTTGCCGTTATCGGCAGGAGCATGGTAAACATTATCGGCGCGGCGCTCGAGCTTGGATATATGGAGCTGCCCGACGGTGTACTTATTGACGTCTCTGAAATAAAACGCTATAAACCAAACGAGATAACTCTTATAACCACAGGAAGCCAGGGCGAGCCGATGTCGGCGCTCTATCGTATAGCTTTTGGCGCGCACGATAAAATTAAGGTAAGTCCCTCCGACGTCGTAGTGCTAAGCTCCTCTGCTATTCCGGGTAATGAGAAGCTCGTCGGAAGCATAATAAACGCGCTCGTTCAGGGCGGTGTCAAGGTAGTACACGACTCGACCGAGGAAATTCACGTCTCGGGTCATGCCTGCCGAGAGGAGCTTAAGCTCATGATGGCTCTTACAAGACCTAAGTACTTTATGCCGATACACGGTGAGGCAAGACATCTTTACGCAAATCGCGAGCTTGCCGAGTTTATGGGAATTGCCCCTGAAAATATTTTCGTATCCGAGATAGGCAAGGTGCTCGAAATAGACAAAAAGGGAGCAAGATGGTCGGGAACCATTCCTGCAGGCAATGTTCTGGTTGACGGTTCGGGCATCGGTGATATAGGAAGCGTCGTTTTGCGCGACAGAAAGCATCTTTCCGAGGACGGACTGGTCGTCGTTGCTATAACGGTAGCGCAAAGCGAAAAATATATTGCCGCCGGCCCGGAGATAGTATCGCGAGGATTTGTCTACGTCAAGGAATCCGAGGAGCTTATACTTGAGGCAAAGAGGGTTGTATCGGCTTCCCTTGATAAGCTTATAGGTAAAAAGCACCTCGATATAAACAATATAAAAAATACAATAAAGGACGAGCTTGGAAAGTTCATTTATAAGGAAACAAAGCGTAAACCAATGATACTTCCGGTTATATCAATTATATGATAAAACTCGTTTTTGTAAATGAAAGTTGTCAAAATAGCGCGTTTTTTAAGAAAATCAGAGAAAATTCGGCTTTTTCGGAACATATAAACAAGCCACTCTCACACAAGGTAAAAAAGGACCGTGAGCTTGCGTACGGTGCGCTCTCTTACCTTCTTTCAAAGCTTTTTTTAATAGACGAGCCAAGGGTTGACTTTGACCGAAAGCCCACACTATTAAACAAGCTTTCTAACAAGCTAGCCTTCAATATCTCTCACACCGACGGGGCTGTTGTAGTGGCTATAACCGACGAGTATGAGAGTGTCGGAGTTGACGTTGAAGGGCTTATACAGCCTGAAAGAGCACGAAGGATATCCGAGCGCCTTTTAACTGATAAAGAGACGAATAAAGACGACCTATTACTTTTTCAAAGCATTGAGCTCGCAGCTCTTTATTATAACGGTGAGGAGCTTGTGCTAAAAGAGGTCAACCGCAGGCAATCGGCAGAAAAAAAACCTACCGAAAACACAAAAATATCTATAAAAGAGATAGATAAAAACGAAAGTGACCCCTATCTCGCCACCGAGGGATACACTCTTCTTGAAGCGACCCTCAAATGTGATGGCGGTGGATTCGCCTCGCTCAAGCGTTACGGAGAGATTAAGGCCTGCTGCAAGAGTGCTTCGCTTTGGTTTTTGATTTCCGGGCGCGAGTATTCTCTTTCACTCTGCTGCCTTTAAGACGTGATGTTCTCTGTCCTATACTCTCTTTTATGTATGAGTGTCACTATAATCTCTTTTATAAATGAGTATTCTCTGTGACGTTATTCTCTTTTTTAGGAGTATTATCTGTGACCTTATTCTCTTTTTTAGGAGCATTCTCTGTTACGCTACTCTTTAAATATGAGTGTTCCGTATTAAAAACGCTACGTTAAAAAACAAAACCACAGCAATAAAGTTACTCAAGCACAAGCACTACAACAAATTACTCGAGTTAAAATGCTATAACGAAACACTCAAGTTATAATGCTATAACAAAATACTAAGTTATAATGCTATAACAAAAACAAAGAAAAACACCGAATTTGTAAGCTAAAGTTAGCAAATTCGGTGTTTTTGTATTATTAAAATAAAAATCAGAGCATACCGATAAGTGTATTAACGAGAGATAAAATCTCAGGCATTAAGAAAAACAGACACATAAACACGGCAAAAATCAAAACGCAGAGCAAAAAGGTTCCAAGAGGTGTTACGTCGGATTTAAGCGAAATAATCTTTGCGTCCTCAACGCACTCCTCTCTGATGTGGAAGCGAGTTGTGTCATAATCTATCTTTTCTTCCTTATAGCCCTTTGTGTTTACCTCTTTTAAGTACTCCTCGTAGCTCGTTGCAAGCTCCCCTACCCTTCTGACCGTTCGGGTAAGCTGACCGTTGTTTTTAAGTGACGAGCGTACGCCTTTAGAAGAGAGCTTTAATTCTTTTAGAGTTTTCGCCGTCTCCTCATCATACGCCTCGTGTCTTACGAGCCTTTTGATAGTCGTTATTATAACCCATCGGTTATAATTTATAGCAACCGATGCGCCGATAATTATAAACATGAAAATAAGTAAGAACCTATTTATCTCAAAATCTATGCCTATATTTCCGTAGCTTTTAAGATTTAAGTCTATGTATCTTAAATAAAAGGTGTATATATCCATAAAAAGTCCTTATAAAAAGTATTTTTGAATTTTCGCCTATTATATTCTACCACAAAAGGCATAAACGTTTCTACGTTAAAATATAAACAAACGGTGAATTATTAAACCTCGGATAAGAAATGCTCTCCGCAAAGGAGTGCAACAAGCTCGTCAAGGTCCTCGTTGTTCTCGTATGTGAGAGTGAGCGTTTTCTTTTTGCCCTTGCCCTCAATTTTAACACGCCTGCCAAGGTGGGACTGCATACGAACCTCAAGCTCCTTGAAGTAATCGACGAAAGGAAGAGGCTCTTGTTCGTCCTTTATCTCTTTTTTAGGCTTGTTCATACGCTTGACCTCGTCCTCGAGCACGCGTACCGAAAGCTCCCCCTCTACCGCTCTTTGAGCGAGCAAAATCATAGAGTCCTTGTCCTTAAGACCGAGGATGGTTCTTGCATGGCCTGCGGAAAGCTCGCGCGAGGCAACGAGAGTAAGCACCTCGTCGGGCAAATCGAGAAGTCTGAGGGAGTTTGCAACTGCGCTGCGGCTCTTTCCGACCTTTATGGAAAGCTCCTCTTGGGTCATATCGTATTCCTCGGCCAGAGCCTTAAACGCAAGAGCCTCCTCAAGCGGATTAAGGTCCTCTCTTTGAATATTTTCAATAAGCGCGATTTCGGCTGCGCGTCTGTCGTCCTTATCAAGAATTATCGCGGGAATTTCGGTAAGTCCTGCAATTTTCGAGGCCCTGAAACGACGCTCGCCCGCGATTATCTGGTATCTGCCATCGCCGTACTCTCTGACGAGAATAGGCTGAAGAAGACCGTTTTGCACGATGGAGTCGGCAAGCTCTTCGAGTGCTTCCTTGTCGAAATATTTTCTCGGCTGGTCGCTCTTGGGGTCAACCATCGATATTTTAAGAGTTGAAATCTGGCCCTCGGTATTAACCTTTTGCTCGTTTAAAGCATTATCAAGGAAAATTGCGTCAAGACCTCTACCAAGACCGCTGTTCTTTTTTGCCATCGTGTGCTCCTCCGTGTATAAGCGTATTTTGTGTAGTTTAAAAGAAAAATCAAAATTAAATAAACAGAAAATTTTAAAAAATATGAAAAGCTAATAGCTTCAAGATAAATGTTAAAACAGGCGCCGAAGCTATAAATTAAAAACAAAAATAAAAAACCAAAAAGAAAATTAAAAGAAAAAATAAAAAATAATCGAAAAAATACTAAACAAAGACGAAAGATTTTTAAAAAACGGATAAAAACCTAAAAAAGAACTACACCCAAGAAAAAATCCTCCACCACCCTATCCGAAAACGGAAAATAATACCAAAACAAACATCAAACTCACAAGTTTTCCACACACTTAACAGTGAAAATGTGGAAAACTTTTAAGAGGAATTTTCTAAAAAAGAACCTATTGGTTTAAAATTTTAGGAAAACACTAAAAAAGGCTATTTTTGAGAAAATTAACTCTTAAAATGATTAATACGAACGAAAAAAACCTATAAATTCGGCAAAAACTAGTTAAAGGTGGGGGGTAAGATATAAAATTGTATTCTTATGTAAATTATTATAACAAGGGAAAACTCTGTTTAAACCGTCGAAAAACTCCGAGTTTTCCACATATTTCAAGCGAAAACAAATTTTTAAGTGTATATTTCACAAAAAGTGGGGGATTAACTCCACGAAATTTCAAAAAACGAGCGCAAAAGTGTAATACCAAAGAACAAATAAAGTAAAAAAATAATAAAAGTGTGGAATTACTCAAAAAACACGCATTTTTTCGACATAAAAGTGTTAACACTACGAAAAAAAACGCACTAAATAACGCACTCGAGTGGGGGAAAACTTGTTTTTTGTAAATTCAAAGGAGCCTAAAACAAATTTTCGTGTAGAAAAATGCAAAAGAAAATCTAAAATATGAATGTGAAAATCAAATCTTGAAAAGTCAAATCTTAAAAATCAAATCTAAAAAAATCAAATCCTAAAAATTAAATTCTAAAAATTAAATTCTAAAAATTAAATCTTGAAAATTAAATCTTAAAAATTAAATTCTGAGCATTAATTCCTTTGCGACGGCAGCGTACTCAAGCGAGCCCTTGCCGTACGGGTCGTGGTAGCAAATCGGCTCGCCGTAACCCGGAGCCTCGGAGATGCGTACGGTTCTGGAGATGGGAACTCTAAAGAGCTTGTCCGCATAGTATTTTTTTAGCTCTGCAACGACCTGGCCTGTGAGAGTAAGACGGCCGTTGTACATAGTCAGGAGTATTCCGACCAGCTGAAGCGTGGGATTATAGAGCGAGCGAATTTTCTTTACAGTGTTGAGAAGCTGAGACATACCCTCAAGAGAGTAAAATTCACACTGCATCGGGATAACGACACCGTCGGATATGGTAAGCGCCTTAACGGTAAGCATACCGAGCGAGGGCGGACAGTCGATAAATATGTAGTCAAACTCGTCCTTAATTGAGTCAAGCGCCATTTCGGTGAATTTAAGCTTCTCGTCCTCTAAATCGTACAGTTCAAGCTCTGCACCGGCAAGGTCAATAGTTGCGGGTACAACCCACAAATTTTTGAAATTTGACTTAATAATGGCGTCTTTAATGTCAACACGGCCAATTATAACGTCGTAGGTCGTATTTTTTATCTTTGATTTGGATATACCAAGACCGCTCGTGGCGTTGCCCTGAGGGTCCATATCTATCATAAGAACCTTTTTGCCCTTGTTTGCTATCTGGGCAGATATATTAACGCAGGACGTCGTCTTTCCTACTCCGCCCTTTTGATTTGAAAAGGATACAACCTTAGCCGCCATTTTGCCTCCAATATTAGTAAATTATGGTAAATTAATATTAAAAATGTCGAATTTTGTGTCCTGCCACGTCAACTAACGGCCCGTCAACTAACAGCCCGTCAACAAAACACTGTTAATAAAACACTGTTAATAAAATACTGTAAATAAAATACTGTAAATAAAATACAGCAGGACACGTGCGCATAGCGAACGCTTCACCGTCAGCAAGGTACAGCGAGCACGTCGCAGCGAACAAGTCAAGATAATATGCTATGGAAAGTGATCTGCGCAATAAAACGCGATATGACCACTAAAAGCGCTTAAATATTTAAAATATTTAATAAAATATTTATTAAAATATTTATAATATATTTTACTACAAATATATTATACCTTAAAAAAGCCTCAAAGTCAATAATAAATAGTTAAATCCGCGATAAATACTTACAAAAAACGCCCAAATCTGCGTCGGTAAAGCCGAGGAAATTTATCCCGAAAAAAAGAAATTGAATACCACCCAAAAGACCAATAGAAGACTTAAAATCTAAATAAAATCATAATTTTTACACCCATAGCCTAAAAAGCACTTGATATTTCGGTTAAAAAGCTTAAAAACACAACAAATTGTATAAAATAGCAACTCAAAATACTACATATAGTGTTTTCAATGTGAAAATACAACTTTTTAGACATCCGAGATTGATTTGGTTCTTTTCCCTGATTTTTCTTCCTTGTTTTTGCCTCACCACCACTTCCCCGCTTCTCCCATCCTCTCCTTTCCTTTCCTCTACCCTACTCTCCCCTCCTCTACTCTTTCCTTTTCTTTCATTTATGCTCTTACCCAATCTATTCCAATCTATTCCAATCCAATCCAATCCAATCTAATCTAATCTAATA
>JAGBTM010000040.1 GCA_017631325.1 Clostridia bacterium | reverse complement strand
GCCGTAAATAGCTACCTGCGGAACGGTCATATTGAGGTGATCTACGGCATACATTCCGCGAAAGCTCTTTGAAAGATTTTTGATTTCAATGGCGTTCATTTTTTACTCCTTCTGTTTTCTGTAAACGCAACACAAGCGAGCCGCAGATCGAGAGCCATGCCTTCTGCTTTGCCGCCACGCTAATTAGCGTAAAGATAGGTACGAACACGAGCATAAGGAATATCTTGGCGAGCATACAACAGACGAGATTTCCGACATTCAAGCCGTGAAGCTCAAAGGAAAGACCCGAGATCGCACCCTGCGGAACGGTCATATCAAGGTGATCGATCGCATACATTCCGCGAAAGCTTTTTGAAAGATTTCTGATTTCAATAGCGTTCATTACTTTTCCTTTATTTTCCCATAATCTTATCACTGAGGGCGATAATTTTGGGCGCATATTTCTTTTTTTGTGAATTAAGAATTCCCTTATACATCGGATAGGTAAGAAGCGCCATAAACATACCGACAATTCCAATTGCGATGCCTGGGATCATAGCGTTTGCGATGCCGAGCGTAGCACCGATGTCGGTCATAACGAGGCTCATACCTGCGCCCATAACTATTGCGCTGATACTGCCGAAAGCATAACCAAATATATTTGCGGGACGCTTTACCTTTGCGTCAAGCTCGCGGAGTGCGTCAAGCTCGGAGGGGGTCTTTTCCATGTACTGCGTGCGGATTTTCTGTGCCATAAACTGCTGATCGTTTCTGTTCATTATAAATTACCTCTCTGTGTTTGTTTTTGATTTTGTGACTGTATTATACCAATCGTTTGTTTTTGATTTTTTTGTAAAATGTTTTTGTTTTGTTAATCCTCAAAAAATTCAGGATTTCATAATTTCATCTGACAATCGCAGAATTTCGGGTGTAAGCTCTGTCTTGGCTTTACGTGCGATTCGTCTGTAAATCGGGTAGGCAGGAATCATAATGATCGTGCCGAGCAACATCAAGAGAGCCGTGAGCCAAACCTCTCCTGCGAACACGTCAAGGAAGAAGCACATTCCGATACCGAAGACGAGCGCCCCTACGATACCGAAGCAAAGGCTTTCAATCGTACCTGCCATTTGTACGCGCAGGTCGAGCTTTTTGAGCCTTTCAAGCTTACTTTCCTCATGGGGCATATATTTTCTTCTGATGCTTTCGACTTCCTTGTTTCTTGCTGCCGAATAATTGTAACTAAAAGTGTTGTTTTCCATAATACTCCTGTTTCTTGTCGTTAATTGTGACATTATTATACGATACCGATTTTTGAGTTTTGTTGGAGAAATGTTTCTGAAATGTTATAAAATAAAATTTGCGGCTTTTTCGCAAACTCTTCGAGCACATCGTTTGCTCCAACGTCAAAACGCGATATAATGTTTTCAGGAAAATTGAATATAATGTGTTCGGCGAAAGGATTTTGCAATCCCAAAGGCTTATTTTATAAAGCTTTTTAACTCTTCAATACGTCTCAAAACTCATTAACGCACCGAAATGATGGGTCTCGTCGGGGAGGAACAACCCTCAGGTTATAATGACCGTTGCTGTTGCGATAGCTGTTGAAGAGGCAAGCAAGTAATTCGCAGCGCGAATTACAATGAATTGCCCTTGCGGGCATGAATTGATAACTACATTATCGTGAATTGGCTAACGCCATAAATTGCGCTGCGGCGCATGAGCGGCAATTCAATTCATGAAAGCGCAAGCATTCAAATCATGACGCGAAAGTGTTAATTCATGCAATCAAAGATTGCAAATCATCACAAATAAAATATTGAACACATCATTTTTAGGTTTTGTACCTGTGATGTGTCCAATTATTTTTACCGGCATTATCCCTCTTACATAAGCGGCTAGCTAAACGTATCAGAGCTTGCGCGCGTTTACGATATGAGCAGAACGAGAGTTTATAGGTATATCAAGGTTTTGAAATAAAATTAGGGGCTGAGTCAAAAGCTTTTAATTAAGCGAATGGCTCAGCCTTTTGCTATGCAATTTTGCGAATTATGAGTAGCGCAAAGAAAAAAGCCTCAATTTGAGGTGAAAAAGAGTATGACGAAAAGAGGAACGGCAAAATCCTCGTTTTTAAGAGCTATACAATTACGCAAAGAATTGGTTTAAGAGGCGTTCGGAGCGAACAAATCCAAGCCAATTCTTCCTTTTTTCGTGCGGTTGCAAAAATCTAACGGTAAAACTACTTGATTTTTTCTCTCATTGTTGTATAATAACCTCGCTGCCTTGTGTGTGGTTTTTTGTGGTAATTAAATTATACAACAAAGTAAGCGGATGCTCAATACCTTTCGGTAAAGAACATCCGCTTTTTTCTTTTGCAGAGCTAAGTTAATGACTCTTTGTACCTTTCTATTTATTATATCTTGTCACAAGTCTTTCAACATGTAGACGTATGTTCCGCCACTTTTGTGCTCGTATATTTCTCCGACACAAATGTCTGCTGTAGCTCCATCGGGGACGGTTACCGTAATCTCAAAACCACCCTCGACACGCTTCCAACCGGAAGAAACCTTACCGTATGCAGTTTCGAGCGATGCACTAGCAAAATTTAATCGTTTATCGGGAATTGGAGAAATTAAGATGTTCTCATAACCAGGTTTTGACTCATCTGGACGAATGCCTGCTACAGTGCGGTATAGCCATGAAGCAACAGAACCATATGCGTAATGATTGAATGAATTCATTTTGTGCGACCACATAGAGCCGTCAGATTTAATGCCATCCCAATGCTCCCAAATTGTAGTAGCTCCCATTCTTACACTATACAACCATGAGGGAAATTCTTTTTGCAGAAGTAGAGTGTATGCCGTTTCAGCTTGACCATTTTCAGTCAAGGCTTCCATTATATATGTCGTGCCGATGAAACCTGTTTGAAGCTTATCGCCATTGTTATGAATTTTATCTGCAAGATATTTTGCATATCTTTTATTATCCGGTGCAATACAAAATGCTAATGTCACCGCGTAAGCCGTTTGAGTATCACAAGTAAGCATGCCACTCTCGGTTACAAATCTTTCTAGGAAAATCTTCTTTGCGTATTCCAAGATTGCTTCGTACTTACCTACGGAGTACTCTAAGACTTTTCCGGCTTTGATAACCAAGTCAGCGGAATGAATTAAAAACGCCGTTGCAAGTAAATTGATGTCTGTCGAACCACGTAAAGATCCTTCTTCTGCATCAAGCCCGAGCCAATCTGCGGGTTGCGAACCCGAAGCCCATGCTTCCGGAGTATCGCCTTTTGCCCAAACATAATTAACCCATGCCTGCATAGAATCATACTGTTCTCGGAGAATACTTACATCACCGTAAGCCACGTATAGCTCCCACGGGCATATTGTTGCCGCATCTCCCCAGCCAAACGCACCTCCGCTTTCTCCGGTCACAGATGGAACGATATTGGAAACAGCACCCGAAGAAGACTGATCCGCTGAAAGATCATGCAACCATTTTTTGAAAAACTTCTTTACATCAAAGTTATATGCCGCAGTACGACAAAAAATTTGAGCATCACCTGTCCATCCGACACGTTCGTCACGCTGCGGACAATCTGTAGGAATGTCTAAAAAGTTTCCGCGTTGACCCCATATTATATTACTGTAAAGCTTGTTGACAAGAGGATCAGAGCATGTAAACCATCCGGTTCGTTTCATGTCCGAATGAACAACTATTGCACGAAAGTCATTAACATCAATATCACTCACCGGGTATTCGGTAAGACGAATGTAACGAAATCCTTGGAATGTGAATGTGGGGTGATACCATCTTTCCGAATCGCCATTCGTAATATAAGTGATATTAGAACGAGCAGAACGATAGTTTTCGTTATAAAAATTGCCATCCCTATCCAACACTTCAGCATGATCAATGACGATTTTATCGCCTTTCTCACCAACACAGCGGAACTCTACATATCCGGTAATCTCCTGCCCAAAATCAATTACACGCTCACCATTAGGTGTCACGAAGAGATTAACCGCTTTCAAAGACTCGATTTCTCGAACCGTTTCGCCTTCTTGCATAATCAATGTATCTCGCAGCCCCTCGGTTTCAACAACATTTTTCCACGGGCCTAAAGTCGCATTGGCATCATAAGTTTCTCCATTATATATATCAGAATAAAGAATACCTGTATCGGAATAAATCCACTGCTCATCCGTAACAATAGATTCTTCGCATCCATCATTATAAGTGATATTTAACGATGCAATAACCGAACGATCACACAATTTCTCATATATACCATGCTGCACTTGTTGAAGTGCACCGTAACGCCAACCGTTACCCAAAATGATATCCAAAGTGCTATTATTCGATAGCATTTCGGTTACATCATACGTTTGTACTTGGAGACGTTTGGGATATGATGTAAATCCCGGAGCAAGAATAAAATCACCAACTCGTTTACCATTTATGTGTGCTTCATACACTCCGTTTGCCGTAATAACAAGATTAGCAGAGGCAATAGGCTTTTTTAATTGAAACTCTTTGCGAAACAAAGGAGAAATAGGGCTATCGGGATTATGTGTAGTTATAAATTGTGCATTTGCTAGAATCGGTTTCATAAAAAACTCCTATTCACATTTTTCGTCATTGATTCAATCTTGGAAAATGGCGCTTTCCCCAACCGGGCTTTTTAGACGTTCGCAATACCACAACGCACTGATTTTGCAACTATCGTAATAAAGCTCAATATCGGCTTCGCGTTTTCCTTTAAAACATTATTCGTTTTTTGTTTGGCGAGGTTATTATATCACATTGATTTGCATTTGTAAATATATTTTCTAAAAAAACTTGCTTTACTGCTTGTAAAATGATATAATTTTAGCCGAGAAGTGATATTATGGCGTACGAAAGAGT
>JAGBTM010000039.1 GCA_017631325.1 Clostridia bacterium | reverse complement strand
TATAGAACGCATGATAACCAATGCTCGTGACACTGTCGGGTATGATTATGCTTTCAAGGCTTGTGCAAGCCCCGAACGCCTCATCACCAATGCTCGTAACACTGTCGCCTATAATAACACTTGTAAGGCTTGTGCAATAATCGAACGCATAATTACCAATGCTTGTAACACTGTCGCCTATAATAACACTTGTAAGGCTTGTGCAAAAATAGAACGCCGCATCACCAATGCTCGTAACACTGTCGGGGATAGTTATGCTTTCAAGGCTTTTGCAACCCAAGAACGCGTAGTTATATATCTCATATCCTTCTCCGTTATAGCTTTCGGGAAGCACAAGCTCGGTTTCATCTCCTACGTAACCCAAAAGGTAATTAACACCGTCATAAGTATAGAAAAGATAACTGTTTACACTCGTTATTTTACTTTCACCGGTGTGTACTTCTATTGCATTTTCAAATACGATATTAAGACTAGATTTGTTTATTACCTCAACGAGCTTGTAGCAATCCAAGAACGCCGCATCGCCAATGCTTGTAACACTGTCGGGGATAGTTATGCTTGTAAGGCTTGTGCAATGATCGAACGCACTATTACCAATGCTTGTAACACTGTCGCCTATAATAACACTTGTAAGGCTTGTGCAAAAATAGAACGCCGCATCACCAATGCTCGTAACACTGTCGGGGATGGTTATGCTCTCAAGGCTGTCGCAACCAAGGAACGCATAATTACCAATACTCGTTACGCCAGCTGGAATAACTACGTCTTTTACTAATTCTCCGTTAAGATAAAGATTATCTGCATAGTATAGAGGGTGCGTTTCAACATTCCCAAAAGATATATTGCACCATGATGCTATGTCAGAAATATATACGTTTGTAAGACTGTTGCAATTATCGAACGCATTATTACCAATGCTCGTAACACTGTTGGGTATAGTTATGCTTGTAAGTCTGCTACAATTACTGAACGCCGATTGACTAATGTGCGTAACAGCTTTTCCATTATAAATTTGAGGGATAAAAACTTTGGTTTCGTTTCCATTATATCCTATTACGGCATACGTGCCGTCCGATTGCTCAGTGAAATCAAGTCCCTCCGTTGCATAAAGCTCGTCAGTCGCGTTATGAGTTGCATCGCAATTTGAACATTTAGCGGTTTTTGTACCGTCATTATTAGATGCATACTCGCCAAAGTCATGCTCAAGCTTTGTGCCTGCGTCAGTTACTGTATCCGTTTTGTCGCAGCCCGAGCATTTTGCAGTCTTTGTGCCGTCGGACGAACAGCTTGCGTTGCCGTCTGATACGTAATTCTCAAAAACGTGTGTGTGCTCGCCGCTTGATTCACCACCGGACTCACCACCGGACTCACCACCGGACTCACCGCCTGATTCACCGCCTGATTCACCGCCTGATTCACCGCCTGACTCGCCGCCTGATTCACCATTTTGGCTACCGCTATTGTCGCCTCCACACGACACCATAGCGAGCGTGAGCGAGAGAATAAGCGCAATAATGCACAAAAATTTCTTCCACATTTTCCTTTTCTCCTTATAAAAAATAAAAGTGCGCAGCCGAAGCTACGCACCCTATAAAAATGCACAGCTCCATTGCTGCGACACAAGTTTTGGCATTTCGTGAGAATATGCAAAACAAGAGCATGCATTTTTACCTCAGTAAAAACACATTCTCACAAAAACCAAATATTAACTTGTGTCGCAAGGCTATTATAGCACTTTTTTCGCTGTTTGTAAATACCTTTCATAAATTTTTGTGCATTTTGCGCTTCAAACGTAAGAAAAAATCTTGTAAATAACAGAGAAGAGCAAGAATAAAAGGATATCCTTCTAATCTTGCTCTATGCTTATATTTTTATATGAGTATTAAGCGCGTCTTGCTTTTGCGATTTCTCTGTCGCGCATTCTGTAATGGCGAGAGCGCTTCTTTCTGATATAGGTGGTATATACTGCGAGCGCAATAACCGATGCTGTTATCGTTATGCTTGATACATGCACCCACAGCTCCGTTGCGTTTTCGGTCTTAAGGCTTTCCCACAGAGCATTTACAAGCTCTTGGGTTTCGGGGCTGAAGCTTCTGTATGCAGGGTCGTAGTCGTAATTTGCATTAGCCTCTGCGGGCGTTTTGCCGTAGAGTATCTCGTACCAGTCCTCGTGAAGCTCATCCATGCCCTCCTGATACTCCTCGCTTTCAAGCACGAGTGAGTTAGGTGAAGCGTAGCCTATATATAGAGCGTTTGCCACCGCGGGCTCCTCAGAGAGCATAAAGTTAATGTACTCAATAGCCAAGTCCTTGTTTCTTGCATTCTTGGGAATACACATAGCGTCAACGAAGTAGTTAGTTCCCTCGGTAGGGTAGTAGAACGAGAGATCCTCGTTCTCCGACGCCATAGTTAAGAAGTCACCGGCATAATATGGCGCTGCCGCCGCAGAGGCCGTCGTCATTTTGTTGAAGATTTCGTCGTTGACGTAGCCCTGAACGAGCTCCTTCTGTGCCAGCAGATAGCCGAGCGCCTCGCGCCACTTTGCTTCGTCCGTCGTGTTTACGTCAATATTGTGGAAATACATAGCCGAAGCAAAGGCGTCGCGCTGGTTGTTAAACTGAAGCAGCTTGCCCCTGTATTTAGGGTTCCAAAGCAACTCCCAGCTCTCGCTAAGGTAGTCGTCCTCGTCGATAAGCGCCGTGTTGTAAATAACGCCGAGCATGCCGTAGGTGTAGGGAACAGAGTATCTGTTTCCGGGGTCGTATACCGCGTTTTCACCTAGGAAATCCTCACCGATATACACAAGATTTGACAGTTTCGCACGCTGCTCGTCGGTAAACTCGTGAAGCATTCCCTCGCCTATCATTTTCTCTATCATATAGTCAGAGGGAATAACAACGTCGTAGTTACCCGCACCGCTTTTGAGCTTGGAGTACATATCCTCGTTGTTTGCGTAGGTGGTGTAATTTACCTCAACGTTGAAGCCGTAAATCGGAGCGAGATATTCGTTGAAATATTCCTCAAACGCCTTGTTAGAGTCAAGCGCTCCCTCAAAGCCGTCCGAGATGTACTCACCCCAGTTGTAGACGTTTAAAACAACGGTCTCACCGCTGAATACAGGGGGCGTATCACCCTCGTCGTCGCCGTTGTCCTGACCGCAGGAAAATAGCGAGAAAAGTAAAACTGCCGCAAAAATAATGGCTAAAAACGATTTTTTTGTCATTTTCTCGCCCCCGCTTTCTTGGAATTATCAACCTTTTTACCACTCTTGATATTAGATATAATAAGCAGGATAAATATAGTGACCACGATAAGCGTGGAGAGTGCGTACATATCCGGCGTTACCTTCTTTTTGGTCATAGAGTAGATAAGAAGTGGGAGGGTCTGGAAATTAGAGGAGCCGACGAAATAGGATATAACGAAGTCGTCAAGAGACATGGTAAACGCCATTACCATGCCGGAGAGAACTCCGGGCATAATGTTAGGCAGCTTAACCTTGAAGAATGCCTGCATAGGAGTACAGCCGAGGTCAAGTGCCGCCTCTGACAGAGAGTCGCCAAGCTCGTTAATTCTCGGAAGCACTGAAAGTATAACATATGGCAGACAGAAAGTGACGTGAGCAATAAGCATTGCAAAGAAGCCCATATCCTCGTAGGTCACACCGAGTATGGCCGCAACGGCTACGAAGAAGAGCATCATCGACATGCCCGTAACGATATCGGGATTCATCATTGGAACGTTAGTAACCGAGGTGATGGCGCCCTTAAGAAGCTTGCTTCTCATCTTGTAAATTCCCTCGGCCGCCGCAGTTCCTATAACCGTGGCAATAAGAGACGAGAGCACCGCAAGTATCAGAGTGTTCCTGAGAGCCTCAAAGGTGTCGGGGGAATTGAACAGCTCAACGTACCATCTGAGGCTGAAGCCCTCAAAGAGCGCCGTGCTGTTTGCCGAGTTAAATGAAAAGAGAATAAGTGTAAGAATTGGTATATACAATATACCAAAAATGAGAACGAGGTAGATTTTGGAGAAGTACTTCATACTATAATACCTCCCTCGTCAGAATCCGAAAATCTGTTCATAACGGTCAGCGATATAATTATAAGGACCATCATGACGAGCGAAATCGCTGCGCCCGTGTTCAAAGCACCGGTTACGAACTGCCTCTCGATAGTGTCACCGATAAGCTCAAAGGTGCCGCCGCCCAGCTTCTGCGAAATGTAGAACGTGCTGATTGACGGAACGAGTACCATCGTAACTCCCGAGATTATACCCGACATTGAAAGAGGGAAGATAACTCTCGTCATAACCTGTACGGGCTTGCAGCCGAGATCACTTGCCGCCTCCCACATATTCTTGTCGATTTTGGAAATGCAGGTGTAAATCGGAAGCACCATGTAGGGCAGGAAGTCGTACACCATACCGAAGATAACCGCACCCTTGGTACCTACTATATGCATCGTAGTGCCCAGTATGGTATTAAGGAAGCCGCCGTCGTCTAGTATTGCCATTATGGAATACGTACGAATAAGCAAATTAGTCCACATGGGAAGCATGAGGAGCATTATATAAAAACGCTGTCTTTCCGGGCGAGCCTTTGCTATGATGTACGCCAGAGGATAGCCTACTATAAGGCATACAAAAGTAGCAATAACCGCAAGCTCAACCGAAAGTGTGAATATCGGCGCATAGTCCGCAAGAGAGGTGATGTTTTCAAAGGAAAAATTGCCATCTCCGTCAGTAAAAGCGTAATATACGACGATAATCAGCGGCAGAACGATAAAAAGTATAGCCCAAAAAATATGGGGCGCTGCCGCAATCGAACGCATAATCGAGCCTTTTTTCTTCATATCAGAACTCCTCGGCGGTATCTGCGTCGGAGAGCCTGTCCATCTCGTCGGAGAAGGAGGAGTAGTCGCCGAACATACCCGAATACTTCGATTTCTTCATAATATGAATTGCGTCTGGCTCAATATATAAACCGATAGTCGCCTCGGGGGCAACGTAATCGGTGGACTGTATCATCCACTTGAAGCCACGAATATCAACGATAATCTCGTAGTGAACGCCCTTGAAGGTGACGCTCGTAACCATACCGGTGAGCATGCCCTTGTCGGTGGGAACAACGTCCACGTCCTCGGGACGTACTACTACGTCAACCGGCTCGTTTTTGTCAAATCCACCGTCCACACAGTCGAAAATATGGCCGGAAAACTTGACACGGTTGTCCTCTAACATAATTCCGTCTACGATATTACTCTCACCGATAAAGTCGGCAACGAATGCATTTTTCGGCTCGTTGTAAATATCGGTTGGAGTGCCTATCTGCTGTATTTCACCCTCGGAAATAACCGCGATGGTGTCGGACATAGAGAGCGCTTCCTCTTGGTCGTGAGTAACGTAAACGAAAGTAATGCCGATAGCCTGCTGAATACTCTTAAGCTCGCTCTGCATATCCTTGCGAAGCTTGAGGTCAAGAGCGCCAAGAGGCTCGTCAAGAAGAATAACCTTGGGGTGAGAGATGAGGGCGCGAGCGATGGCAACTCTCTGCTGCTGACCGCCTGAAAGAGTGCTGACACTCTTGTTTTCAAAGCCTGAAAGCTTAACCATAGAGAGCATCTCCGCAACCTTCGTCTTTATATCTTCCTCCGGAACCTTTTTAAGTCGAAGGGGGAAAGCTATGTTCTCATAAACATTAAGATGAGGGAAAAGCGCATATTTCTGGAAAACCGTGTTAATATGTCGTTTATGCGCGGGGACCTCGCTTATTTCAGCCCCGTCAAAATAAAGACTGCCCTCGTCAGCGGTCTCGAAGCCGCCGATAATACGCAGCATAGTGGTCTTGCCACAGCCCGACGGACCGAGCAGGGTAACGAACTCACCGTCACGAATGTAGAAATCGATGGAGTCCAGTACCTTTTCGCCGTCAAACGATTTTGAAATTCCTTTCAACTCAATGAGCTTTGCCATTTTCTTAAAATCTCAGATCCTTTCCTAAACGCGAAATGCGTTTTTATTTGTCAAAACGGCTCAAAAACGCTCGCCGTGTGTTGACAGCGTTAATTATAACAAAAACATTTGCGTTTTGCAATAGTTTTCTGATATTTTTTTCTCAAAATTTTACGCATTTAACTGTGGTTAGCCGTATTTGGCCGTAATTTTCTTGGCAAAATATTGAAAAACCTCCCAAAATCTCTCAATATCTCCCGAAATCTCCTAAAATCTCATAAATCGTTGTTGCCGATCGAAAAGAGCGAGCAAAGGAGCGAAACGTAGAAAAATCCGAATATCCAAAGACCCTCTCCGGCTGTCTTTAACAGATACAGCGAAAAAAAGCACAAAAGGGAAGAAAGGAAAAGCGAAACGCACCTAAGCGCCCTCTCGCCCCATTCGATTTCATAACGGTTTATAAGTCCGAGCGCTATTCCGTAGCCGTCCTGACTCCGTATCGGCAGAAGGTTCGTAAAGGCCGTCACGCCGTTAAGTAGCGCAAACGTCAAAGCGTAACCGTCCATAAAAGGCGACAGCAGCAGTCCTATCAGCATTGCAATAAGATTAGCAATAGGGCCCGCGGCATAAGATAAAATTTCTTCTCGATACGAGGCAAACCCCGAGGCGAATATTCTCAGTCCGTTGGCTTTTCCTTTTGGCTTTTTAACGCTCCCACCAAAGTGCAAAAACGATATTTCGTGACCTAACTCGTGAATGACGGTTGAAATAATGGTAATCACCGCTATGTACGGCTCGTCAAAGCCAAAAATAACCAAAAGCCAGAATGCGACGCACAAAAAATCGCATAAACGGCCTATAAATAGCGCAATTATATTTTTAATTTCGTTAAAATGCATAAAAACAAGACCTCAAAAATGTGCAAAAGGCAGAAAATCCGAAAATGTCACATTATTCCTTGAAATCATACGATAATTATGGTAAAATTATACTACCTTAAATATTAGGAAATTCCTCAGAAGGAGAAAAAAATGAAAAGCTATTTGAAATTACTGCTGGCGATGCTTGTTGCTGTGATTTGCATAATGAGTTGCATCTCGTGCGGCTCGGCTGTATACAGCGACGGCAGTGAGAGTAGTAGTGTGAGCGGCGCCGTAGCAGAGGGCGTTGCAAACGCTCCGGCTGAAATCGACCCCGATTTAATCACGCCCACTCTCCCACCCGTAGACGAATGGTATCTCGATTATTACCATGTCAAATTCGTTTATAGATACTACACGGTGTTTATAAATGAATCCAAGAGAATGGAGCTCAAAGCTACCGACGAGCTTCTTGCAATGTTCTACATTCCCTTGGAAAACGAAGGTTTTACGGAAGATCATCGCCTCCTCCTTTCAGCCATCGAAGCAGCAACCGGTATGACGGTTGACGGCTGGTATCTCGGCTGGAACTCTATTACGAGAAAGGTGTCGGGTCAGAAGTACGACTTTACGTCGAATACACCCATAAATTCCGACCTCACGTTCTATCTTGACAGAGGCTCGTATGCGGGTGACACTGCAACCTATACTCTCCAGGAGAACTTCGATGAAACCATGACGCTTACCATCAGCGGCAGTGGAAGAATGTTTGATTTCGAGGAGGTCGACGGTGTTACTATTCCTTGGTACGAGCAGAGAAACAAGATTACCAAGATTATAGTCGAGGACGGCATTACTTACATAGGAAAGAATGCGTTCAACGGTCTTTCTAAGGTAACCGAGCTCGTTCTTCCCGACAGCATAGTTGAAATCGGCGACACCGCGTTCCAGGGCTGTAAGGGAATTACTACGTTCACCTCTCCCGCATCGCTCAAAGTCATCGGTGTTTCCGCATTTGCAAGCACCGGACTTACGTTCCTCCGTCTCAGAGAGGGCGTTGAGCAGATAAAGGAGTCGGCATTCAACGATTCTAACAAAATCTCTACAATCCATATTCCCTCTACTCTTAAATACGTAGGTACGTCCGCGTTCTATCCCGGCGTAACCGGCGGTTCTTTGAACGAGAGTTATATAAAGTACGTGTATTCTCACGGAACCAGAGAGCAGTTTGCACAGGTCGAAATCGGTCTTGACAACGCGTGGTTCAATGAGCTTTCGCTCCTTTATTTTGTTCTCGATGAGGGGCAGGACCCTGATGAGAATCCCGGTCCGTATTGGCGTGACGTAAACGGAACTCCCGTTCCTTATTACTTCATGATCAACTACTACTTGCCCTCATCCTACGGTATCAAGACACCTGCATTCACCGACTACGTGCGTACTGAGTACACCGTAGACAGAAGCGGCGTTATAACCGTTACCGCAACCGTGACCGAGGCAAACGAGCATTTCCCGAATTCTATTGTTTATAACAATTACAAATTCGGCAACTTCAGCGGTGCTGTCAAGAAGGGCGACATTCTCCTTGATGCCGCGAGCGTAACCTGCGTAACCGCCACAACTCCCAACAAGGGTAATCTCAGCACCAACGGCGGTATTAAGTGGGAGTACAATACCTCTACCGCGCACCTGTCCATCAGCGCAGTTGAGATTGCAAACGCAAGCGAGGTTATCAAGTACCTCAGAAGCGCATACAAGGATTATTCCATCAGTGCTGACACCAAGCTTTCCGACCTTCTCGGTATAGCAACTCTTGATGACTTTGAGGTTATTAAGAGCGTTGGCTTTACCGATATGGACGAATTTATGAAGCTTGCAGAGCGTCTTGAGGCTCTTGATATTTATAGCTCATCCGATTCGCTCGTTGCTACCGCTTTGCTTATCAGCACAGCAGGCGTTAATACCGCAGCAGAGCTTAAGGCTATCAGCAAGGCTATCTCTGAGCTTGGTATCGTAACTTACGACAAGGCTGATGAAATTATTGCAATTCTTACGGCAGCAGGTGTTGATTCACTTGAGGAAATCGACGCGCTTATCGCGTCGGAGCAGATTCCCGACGGTGTCACCCTTGCACAGCTCCAGAAGCTTTCCGGTGATTTTAGAGCAGCTAACGTTCTTACCAATCTCAAGGCTTCCGTCACTCTCTATAAGGCTGTGATGGAGAGCTCGGGACTTGATTCCGTAAGCATCTCCGATTTCGTTGCTAAGCTCGTTAAGGCAGAAATTGACGGTAACATAGCAAAGGAGTTCGCTGATATCAAGGAAAAGCTTGAGGGCTTTGAGGCATTGAACTTCAACGTGAGCGATGCTCAGGCAAAGTACTTTACGAGATTGGAAGCATTGAAGGAATTTGCTTCTCTTACTCTCTCTGAGTTTGCAGCAGGTGATTATAACGTTTACAATTCGACCGATATGACAGTCGGCGAGGTAGCGGAATATATTGCACAGGCTCAAATTTCCGAGAACGTTTACAAGATTTGGGATTTTGCAACCTCTAAGGATACTCCTGCTATGTGGGGCTCGTCGGTTAAGAGCATTTCCGTCAAGGGCAACATAGAGCATATCGGCAGCTATACCTTTGCAGGTCTTTCAAAGCTCGAGTCTATCGAGATTCCCGCAACCGTTAAATCTATAGACGTTTCCGCATTTGACGGATGCGGCAACTTACATTCTATTTATTATCAAGGCGCAGACCTTACCGAGTGCATCGTTGAGGGTGCAGGCGAAGGCACTACGCTTTATAACGTTCGCTTCGGCGGTACCAAGGCACAGGTTTATTCAAAGACCGAAAGCGCAACCGGCTCTGACGGAAAGTATTGGCTCGAGCTTGGCGACGACCGTATCGCATGGTCTCTCATCGACGGCACTCTTACCGTAGGCGGTCCTGCGCAAATGTACGATTTCGATAACCCCGAGGATGCTCCCTGGTACTCTGCAAGGGATACCGTTACCGCGATAGTTATTCCCGCGCACATCACGTCCGTAGGCAAAAATATTGCAAACGGATACGCAAACGTTAATTCTATTTCATTCTCAGGTAAAGCAGTCAAAAATATTGCCGCCTCTGCTTTTAGCGACACAGGTCTTCTTCTGAATGATAAAAATTATAGATACGGCGCACTCGTCGTTAACGATTATCTGTTAGCGGCAAAAACCGACGACAACTTCCTCGAGGTTCCGTTCTACACGGTTCTTATCGCAGGTGGCGCGTTCGACAACTGTCCTAATCTTGAGGGCGTTTATATCCCCAGCACAATGCAGAATATTGCGCCCGACGTATTTGCAGACAGTGTTCCTTACCTTATCTTCTATGATGGTAGCTCTACTCAGTGGGAGCTTATCAGCGCAAATCTTCAGTTCCCCGAGGCAGCTGTATATCACGTAGCGCTCGAGATTCTCGAGGACGGCGACGAGGGAAGATATGAGCAGTTCGAGTGGGACTACGATGAGTACGTGTGCAAGCTCACCTCTTGTATTCACGAGTGGACCGAGTGGAACGTTATCACCGAGCCCACCTGTACTAAGACGGGTCTTCGTACCCACAGCTGTAACGGTGTATGTCAGGCTAAGGACGTCGAGGATATTATTCCCGCTCTTGGACACACCTGGTCCGAGTGGGAGTACGTAGAAGGCGACCCCTTCGCACAGTGGCATATATGTGTTAGCGAAGATTGCGATGCAGCCGATAAGGGCTACACCGTAAGCGCTAAGGAAGGCTTCATCAACTTCAAGGATTTTGAGGTTATAGCTGACGGTACCACTATTGAGGCAGGTACAGACAAATATTTCACAGTTATACTCGGCACGTACGCTAAAATTGACGGTTCGTCTGCAAGCTTCGTAACCGGTAAGGACGCAGAAGGCGTAGATATTAAGGAAACTATTGCAGGCCGTCTCTACTTTGGCGAGGACCCCAGCTTTGAAAATAAGAGCGCGGGCACCATTGCAAAGAACCTTATCAAGTTTACCACCACCGATGCGGCATCTGTAACCATCTATTGGACGCACAACTGGAACTCGTCTCGCGAGATGGCTATATTTGATTCCGAGGGCGTAGTGGTTACTCAAACCGAAGCCAAGGCCACAACGTATGGCAAGACTTACATTTCTACTCTCGAGCTTACTAGGGCAGGCGAGTACTACCTTGGTGCTCTCAATAATCACACTAACGCAATATTCAAGGTTGTCGTAACCCAGGGCGAAAACACCTACACCCTTAACGTAGGTACCGACCTTGAGAAGACAGCTACCTGGTCGTCTAGCAACACCAGCGACGTCGTTATTACCATAGGTAATAATACCGCTGCTAACGCAAAGGTCGTTGAGGTTGACGGCGAGAAGTACTTCCATTACGAGAGAATCGGTAACACCAGCTCCGGTACGTCGATTAAATTCTCTAACAATACTATCACGCCCGTTGACGGTCAGTCGGTAGTATTTGATATGTTTATAAATCAGAAGCATATCGGCTCATCGGTTAACAGCGCATACTTCAAGTTCTCTAATGCAGACGGCGAGATTCGCGGAGCCTCTCACTATTGGTTCTACGGAGCAGCAGGCGACACTAACGGAAATCTTACCTTCAAGTCGAGCGATAACAAGGTAGTTATTTCCAATATCGCACCCGAGGGCGAGTGGTTTGTTCTTCGCTTCGTATTTACTGCGCAGAACAAGATACAGCTTTGGGTTAAGACCGATATCACCTCTGACGATTACGTTCTCAAGGGTGAGTTCGCGGCACCCAAGTCTTACGAAGTAAGACAGATTCAACTTCAGTCCGACGCGAGCATGATACACTCCACCGATATCAAGGCCGCAGGATTTACTCTCATTGAGGGCGTTCCCGAGATTGACCCCGAGGCACCCGATGAAAACGGCAGACTTCCCGACGCTAATGACGAAAACGATAAGACCGTAGATGAGGAAATCACCAAGGTTCCCGAGGGAACGGTAATCTTCGGTGATATTAACGGCGGCGCTTGGGATCCTCTATACACCGAGGCTCTAATCATTACTCCTTCGGCTTCCGCAGCTGCAGAAACCCGAGTAGTAAGATGGCAGGGCAACAAGTACCTTGAATATTCCAAGTTCGCTACCGACGCTATCAGCGCGCTCTCATT
The DNA here is from genome assembly GCA_017631325.1 of Clostridia bacterium. GTDB lineage: Bacteria > Bacillota > Clostridia > Oscillospirales > CAG-272 > UBA1740. The sequence continues at coordinate 10,011 of JAGBTM010000039.1, read as the reverse complement.
CGTTAAGACGAGAGAAACCATAGCAGGCGAGCCCGTAATATTCCAGGCTAAGATTAAGTATAATCACATTTCCGCATCCGATGCGCTTTCTACGATTAAGTTCATAGGCGATGACTCCACCGAGTACGCTGCGATAACTCTTTCTGCGGCAGAGGGCGATGCTCTCGGCTACGTCAGACTTAACGGCGAGTCTATCGGTGTTAAGGAGGACACCTGGTTCACTCTTACCTTCAAGATGGTAGAGGGAACTGTTGAGCTTTACGTCGACAACTATCGCGTCAGCACAACCGCTATCAGCGGCATAGAGAACGTTACCTCTCTCGTTATAGACAGTGAGGCCGAGGCTCTGTTCAAGCTTGATTTCGATAACGTATACTTCGGCGGTGACTTCGTTCCTTATAAGGAAAAGGTTAATACCGAGTATCTTGAAGCACCTCTTGGTACCGTAGTATTCGGTAATATAGAGCTTGGCGCTTGGGATACTTCCAAATCTGCCGACGTAGAGATTAAGATAGGCAACAGCAGTCGAGCAACCGCAATAGTCTACCAGGAAGAGAGTGGCAACAGATACCTCGAGTATCTCAGAACCTCTACCGCAGGCGGTACCTACATCAACTTCAAGAAGCTTGAGAATACAGCTCCAGGCGAGGCAGTAATCTTCTCGACTAAGATCAGACACGATCACATCTCCTCCGGAGCAAACTGCGCTTACTTCCGCTTCTACAATTCTGCGGGAAGCGAGTATAAGATTAACGGCCAAACCTACTTCTTCTCTGCAACGGAAGGCTCAATGGATAGAGGAAACGTTAAGCTTGGCGGACTTGATACAGGTGTAATGGAGAACGAATGGTTCACTCTTACGTTCAAGTTCACTACTAACACCGTTGAGGTTCTCATCAACGGCGAAAGCTTCACCACCTATACGGTTGAGGGCATAGAGAATGCCGTTCAGGTCAGACTTCAGTCCGACTCAAGCATGCTCCACAAGACCGATTTCGACAACGTATACTTCGGCAGCGAGAATTTGGTATATCCCTCCGAGGACGATCAGCTGTCGGGCGGCAATACCGTTCAGCTTCTTCCCGGCGCAGTTTCATTCGATGATATTGAGATAGGCGCATGGAGTGCAAGCCTTTCTTCCGACGTAACCATCACTCCCGGTGTGGCATCTAAGTCCACTACCGTAGTTATGGAGGAGAACGGCAATAAGTTTATAAGATACGAGAGAATTTCTCACCAGTCCTCCGGTACCGGTATTAGCTTCGCTACTACTCAGTCCATCGAGGCAGGTCAAATGGTAGCGTTTGAGGCAAGAATGAGAAGCTGGCATCTCTCCAGCAACCTTAACTGCTCGTACCTTTATCTCCAGACTTCCTCTGGCGGTAGACTTAATACTGCTACGCTTTGGTTCTCGGCATCTGCCGGTGAGTTCGCTGACGGCGAGTGGAACGTAAGCTACATGGATTCCAAGTACAAGTTCGGTCTTGGCGTAATGGAGGGTGAGTGGTTCGATATTCGTATCGTCTGCACTCCCAACGACATCGTTGAGTTCTGGACTGCTCCCGTAGGTGGCGAGATGGTTAAGCGCGGTGAGATTCCGATCAAGGGCGCAAGCAACATGCGTAAGATTACGCTTCAGTCCGACGCGACCATGATCCATAGAACCGACTTTGACAACGTATATATGGGCGAGTTCATACCCGATACTCTCAGCGATATGCCTCTTCCCAAGGACGAAAGCACCCTTAGCTCCGGTACCGTAACTATGACCGGACTTAAGGACGGCGCTCTTCCTTACGATATTACCTACGTCAAGGGTGATTCAGACTCTACTCTCGGCGCTGTAATGGTTACCAGAGCAAATAAGGTTCTCGGCTTCGACAAGGTCGCAGGCTCCGATCCTTACTTCTACCTGAACGCAACGCAGAAGAACGTAGCTGCAAATAAGGCTGTATTCAAGACGCAGATGATGTTCTACGAGCTTGAAGAGTACGGTTATATAGACTTCACGCTTATGCCCGCGGGTGCTTCGTCACTTGACAGAGTATTTAAGCTCAGAGTCGCTGTAACCGAGGACGGCAAGATTTCTCTTGCAACCGTTACACTCGTGGACGGCGTTGAGGTCGTAGGCGATGCAGTAGTAACAGGCATGCCCGTTGATACCTGGTTCACTCTTCGTATAGAGTATACCGAGGCAGACGGTAAGTTCTGTGTATACGTAGATAGGAACCTTGCTATTGAAAGCACGACTCCTTACTCGGTATACAAGGACGCAGCCGCTATCTCTAAGGTAGTAGTAAACTCCGACGCAAATCTCGCAGGTAAGATTTACTTCGAGAACCTGAGCCTTTCTCAGGTAGTCGTAGAGTAATAAAGGCTACAAAACAAAATAAAGCTTGGCGAGCGACAGCTCGCCAAGCACAAAAAGAGCCCGACGGCACAGCCGCCAGGCTCTTTTTTATTACGTCAACGATTAATATTAAACGGAAATTAAAGCTAAATTAAATATGAAATTAAGTCCGAAATTAAAGCTGAAATAAAGCTGAAAAAGTTTAAATTAAAGCCAAAATAAAGCTTAAATTAAAACCTAAATAAAACAGAAATTAAAAACGGAAGGGGACTATATATACTTCACTAGAATATAAATTCCCTCTAAAACGACCAGATGCAAGGGATAGAAAATATAGAAAAAGTACTTCATATTCAACCTACCGCGCTTGCCGGAGTAAAGAAACAGCGGCACTATCGCAAACAGCGAGTATGCCTGTATTCCTTTAACCGAGGCGGATAAAAGAATAAGACCGACAAATAGCATCAAAATCTTGAAGTAGTGCGTGTCGAAGCGCTTTACGTATTCAGGAGCCTCAATAGCCTTAAAATTACACAGCGAGATGAAAACGGGCACTAAGGAGCCAAAAAATCCGTAATCTATCTCTAAGACCTGATTTAAATAATATACAAGTCCCACCGATAAAGCAAACGGCAAAAAAGAAAGCGCCTTGAAAAATACAGGTACGCGCGAGAATAGAGTGATTTTGAAAAAATCCAACGCATAAATCATAACCAGCGAGAGTGAAAAGGTTACGAGTATACACATATAAAGGCTACCGTTGTCAAAGAAGTAATACACCACCTGGCACACCGTGGCAAGCGATGCCATAAGAGCCAGATACTTTAATTTGTTTTTCGTATATTTCGCACCCTCGGCTATCATAAAGGCGAAGATAGGAAAGGCAAGACGGCCTATCATACGAAAAATTGCAACCCGAGGGAAAAACATAATTCCAACGTGGTCTATAACCATAAACAAGGCGGCGAGCAGCTTAAGCTGATTACCGCTCAAAATCTTATATTCACTCATATTAATTCCTTTTGATAAACGTAAAATGCAGTATTCTATTCAAAAAGCACAAATGCAAGTAGTACCGAAAAATGCAGGCTTCCGTTCAAAAAGCACAAACGCAGGTAGCTACCGAAAAGTTCACTCTTCTATTCAAAAACCACAAAATTTAAGTAGCAACCGAAAAGTGCAGGCTTCTTGGAAGGTACAAAATGCAGGCTTACATTGTAAAGCGCAAAATCTAAGAAGCTTTCCGATAGATATATTTTATAACATTATTCATCTTTTGTCAACACCCAGCCACTTTCGAGAAATTAAACTTATAAGCCGACAAGGAATTATTAAATGCTTTACCACAAAGAATTATTAAACGTTTTCAATAAACCCCTTGACATTTTAGCGCTGAAATGATATAATAAAACAAACAGTTGAACAACCGTTCAACTGTAACTCTGAAATGAGGTGAAATATGAAAAATCATGATAAAAATATTCCCCTGTGCGAATGTGAGGAGCTGCACGAGAGCGTTATAAATAAAAAGAGGGAAGAGATGCCCGACGTGTCAACACTCTATACTCTGGCAGATTTTTTTAAGATATTCGGCGACTCGACCCGAATCAGTATACTTTTCGCCCTTGACGGTGAGAAAATGTGCGTGTGCGATATTGCAGCTATGCTCGGTATGACGAAATCTGCCGTTTCCCATCAGCTCAAAATTTTGCGTACGAGCGACCTTGTGACTTACGAGAGGTCGGGCAAAAACGTGTTTTATTCTCTTGCAGATGAGCACGTTAAGGATATAATAGAAAAGGCGCTCGAGCATATAAGTGAATAAAATACATAAGAGGAGATACAACTAAAATGAAAATCAGATACACTATTACGGGTCTTGACTGTCCGAACTGCGCGGCAAAGCTTGCGAATATGATAGAGGGCAAGGAGGGTATTTCAAGCGCAAAAATTAACTTTTTGACCGAGAAGCTTACGGTAGAAACAGAGCTTAACGAGCGCGAGGCATACGGCATAGTTGAAAGCACTGCCAAGGCATTCTCACGCGATATTAAGGTAGAGAAATGAAGAAGAGTAAAAATAAAATTTCAGAGCTTCTCACCCGTGATTTGACTAGAATAATAGCGAGCGCTCTTTTACTTATCCTCGCTATAATATTCGAGGGTTCAACAATGCCCGAGGGAGTGTCGGTGGGCCTTTATACGATAGCCCTCGCTATTGCGGGCTGCAAAGTGTTTTTTGACGCTGCTCGAGGCATACTCAGACGCGATTTGCTTGACGAAAAATTTCTTATGTCGGTAGCCTCGGTCGGAGCCATGATTATCGGAGAGCACGGCGAGGGCGTTGCCGTAATGCTTTTCTTTCTCTTAGGCGAGGCCTTTGAGAAGCACGCGGTAAAACGCTCGCGCGCCTCAATTCGCGCCCTTATGGATATAAGGCCTGACGAGGCTCGCGTTATCCTTGATGGAGAAGAACGAATGGAGGACGCAGAGGACGTTAAAATAGGCTCGGTTATATCGGTGAGAGCAGGAGAGCGCGTGCCTATTGACAGCGAGATAATCTTGGGAAGCGCCTCCGTCGATACATCGGGTATGACCGGCGAGGCTATCCCGCGCTCCTATAAGACGGGCGATATCATAGAGAGTGGCGTTGTAGTCCTTGACGGCACGCTTATTCTAAAAACGGTGAGAACTGCCGAAAATTCCGCAGCCTCAAGAATACTCGCTCTCGTAGAGGAGGCAGGCGAAAACAAGTCGGTTGAGGAGCGCTTTATAACCAAATTCTCGCGCTTTTATACACCGATAGTTGTTGTTTCTGCCTTGGTTTTAGCTGTGTTTTTGCCGATTTTTAACATAACAAGTCTGGAAAACGCAATATATAGAGCACTTATGTTTCTCGTTATTTCGTGTCCGTGCGCCCTCGTAATTTCGGTGCCAATGGCATTCTTTGGAGGTATAGGCGGAGCGGCATCACGAGGTATTTTGTATAAGGGAGGCAACGTTTTCGCTCCTCTTGCAAGCCTTACGGCAGTCGCATTTGATAAGACGGGTACGCTCACCACGGGCAAATTTGAAATACAAAAAGCATTACCAAAGGGTATTAGCGAAGAGGAGCTTATAGAGCTTGCGGCCATGGCCGAGGCAGGCTCAAATCACCCGATTGCCACGGCCCTCTCGAACGTCTCTCACTCGAAAAAAAAGCCCGTTACCCAGACCGAATATGCAGGAGAGGGGATAGTCGCTGTATTTTCCGATATGACGCTTGCCGTAGGTAACGGAACGTTGATGCAGCGCCTTGGCGTAGAGCTTGACGATGCTTTAGAGGGAGCTATTCTCGTTGCCAGAGACGGTGTGTTCGTCGGAGAACTTATACTGTCCGACAGCGTAAAGACCGAAGCCTCAAACACGGTTTCTTCGCTTTATTCCCTGGGTGTAAAAACCACCGTAATGCTCTCGGGAGACAAGCGCGAGAAGGCGCTCGCAGTAGCAGAGACAGTCGGTATCAGCAAGGCGCTCTTTGAGCTTTCCCCGGAGCAAAAATACGAGCAGCTGAGATTACTGCGGTCTGCCAATGAAAAGGTTGCCTACGTTGGCGACGGCATTAACGACGCTCCCGCCCTAGCGCTTGCCGACGTGGGAATAGCTATGGGTGGAGTAGGGCAGGACGCAGCAATAGAGTCGGCAGACGTCGTAATTATGAGCGACAGCCTCGACCGTATCCCCGAGGCGATTAAAATATCGCGCATGGTACTCGCAATAGCCAAGTTCAACATAGCCTTTGCCCTTGCCGTAAAGCTGCTCATACTCATACTTGGCGCGCTTAATATTGCTAATATGTGGCTCGCCGTCTTTGCCGACGTTGGCGTTGCCGTTATAGCAATACTCAACTCAATGCGTACGCTTATAAGTAGAAGGCCAAAGGTATAAAAAGAAAAGCATAAAACACTTAGAAGCATAAATAAACCATAACGGAAAATCAGCTAAATACGAATAGCAAAACCACGTTTAACAAAACTAAAGTAACAAAAAGAACCCTCGCGCGTGACAATTAACGATTTGTGTACTTTTCTGGATTGTCGTGTTGAAGATGTAGTTATGTACGTTAAAGAAAAAAATAATTGAAAAAGGGACAGAGAGCGCAATTGCATTTTAAATATGCGCTAAAACACTCTGTCCCTTTTTATTTAACAAAAAATCAGTGATGTCCACTGCACTTGCCGTCGAACATTCCCGTCATATCGGCAAAATACTCCTCACCCACGGACTTGAAGCCTATCGATGACATAAGAGCTGCCTCGCCTGCGTCCTTTGAAGCGCGACAGAGGTGCGTACCGCACAAATCAATAAAGTTCATCGTTTGTCTGCCGAGAATGAACATCGCCTCGTTGTCAGAGGAGTCGGGGGCTTGTTTGAGGTCGTATATGTAGCCCTCGCCCTCGAGAATTTCAAACTGGCTCATTCCCATAACGTCTCCTGTATCATGGTCGTAGAGAATATAAGCAAACGCGAGAGGACGGTATATTACTCCGAAAAGCTCGCATATTTCCTCTTGGCGCGCTTTGTTTTGGATAGGTGTAATCTTGAACATATACTACTCCTTAGTATTTTTGTATAAATAGTCAACCTCGAAATCCTCAAGGTATCTCCATTTACCCGAGGGAAGTCCGTCGAGCTTTATATTTCCTATCGAAACGCGTGATAGTCGCTTGACTGTAAGTCCTGCCGCCTCGCACATTTTTCTTATCTGCCTGTTTCTGCCCTCAAAGAGTGTCATTTTCAGTACTGTGCCGCTCTCGTCACTTCCGGAAACGACAACCTCAACGGGCTTGATTACGTATCCGTCTATTTCAAGAGGAGAGGTGAGTATATCAAGCTGCTCCTCGCTCACACTCTCGGCAACCTTTACTCTGTATAACTTGCCTATCGTGTGGCTCGGGTGAGTAAGTCTGTTTTTAAGCACACCGTCGTCGGTGAGAAGAAGCAGACCCTCGGAAATCATATCCAGTCGTCCAACGGGGTAAACTCTCGCCTCAACACCGTCGAGCAGGTCGATTACACACTTTCTTCCTCTGTCGTCCGAGGTGGTAGAGAGGTATCCACGGGGTTTGTTAAGCATAATGTAGGTGTGCTTTCTCTTCTCGTGCTTTACAGTCTTGCCCCTGTATGTAACGATATCGGCGCGCGGGTCTATTTTCGTGCCAACGCTCGCCACGTGACCGTTGACCGAAACCTTGCCCGCCTCTATCTCCGCCTCAGCGGCCCTGCGGGACATAAGTCCTGCGTCTGCTATAAATTTCTGAAGTCTGATTTTTTCCATAATTTTGTCCTTCGTTTTATAATCTCGCATATCCGTTTTCACTAAGAAAACAGCTTGTCGAAAATTCTTTTTAGTATACTGTCCTTTTCCTTTTTAACCTCTTTGTTCTCGAGCGCTACAAGGTCAACGCTGCCAACGGTTTCACCTTCAACTGCAAAATCAACTCTACCTACAACATCGCCTTTATTCACAGTATGGGATATAAATCTAGGCAGATTTACAAATCTCTCGATTTTTCCGACCTCACCTTCGCATACAATCGAAAGCTCGCTGTCGTTAGAAACCCTCACACACTCTCCCGTACCGTCAAGTAAAGGCACCTCGTAGCTCAGTTCGTAAACGTCTATAAGCTTGAGTGAGCTGAATTTTTCAAAGCCAAGGTCCAAAAGTCTTTTGTGGTCCTGCCAGTCCGACGGAGCGTCAAGCGTTACGCTTATAAGCCTTACTCCGTCGCGCTCTGCCGCGCCTACAAGGCACCTGCCTGCGTTATCGGTAAATCCCGTCTTAACGCCGACAGCACCGTCGTATAAATAGAGAAGCTTGTTGTGGTTTACGTATGTTCGTTGTCTTTCACCGTCTACTATCGTCTTTTTGTAGGTTGAGGCTATCGCGGCTACCGTTTCGTTTTTGAGCGCCTCTGAAGCAATTAAAGCAAGCTCCTCTGCCGTGGTGTAGTGTCCGTCTGCATCAAGGCCGTGAGGGTTTACAAAATGAGTGTCAGAAAGTCCCATTTTTTCAGCGCGCTCGTTCATAAGAGTGGCAAATTCCTCGACGCTCCCACTTATATGAACAGCCAGGGCAACGGCCGCATCGTTTGCACTTTGTAAAAGAAGCGCATAGAGTAGCTCCTCGGCCGTCACTACCTCGCCGCATTTTAAGTATGCCGACGAGCCCTCGGTTCCTGCTGCGGTACCGTCTATCACTACCGCCTCGTCAAGTGATGATATATTTTCTGCCGCCACGAGCGCCGTCATAATTTTCGTGGTGCTCGCCATGGCCAGCCTCTTTTTGCTGTTTTTAGTGTAAACAAAGCGCTTTGTATCGGGCTGATAAAGTACGGCCGATTTAGCCGATACCGACGCCTCGCTCTCTGAGGCCTGAACGACGCTCACGCTTATAAGCGAAAAGAGCAATACCAAAATCAGTATTATAGCGCCTAAAATATTAAATCCGTTATTCTTAAACATAGAATACTCCCATTTAAACTCGGCGTAGCATTACGCCTATATCTATGCTTTGCATAGAGCTAGGGAAGTATTCTATGAAAATTATGACAGAGCCGTCTGTTGATAAAAGTCTGAAATCCAAATTCAAAACCGAAGCCAAAGCCAAGGCTAAAGTTATGACCAAAGCCTCGTTTTTGAAGAAGCTAAAAAATCAGAAAAGCGTTCCCTTGATTTTTTCTATAATCTCAGGGGACTTCTCGATTAAGCCGACTATTTTTTCAACGTCGCCCGACTGTCCGTTTATATGAATTAGATTAACCTCTGCGTCGCGTCCCACGGTCAGAAAAGCCACAGGCGTAATAGAAATACCCGTTCCACCGCCTCCGCCGAAGTTCTGGGGGTTATGCGAGCCGCGTGTCGCGTAATCGACGCCCCCCGTCGCAATACCCATAGAGACCTTTGATACGGGGATAACCGTTACACCGCTTGGCGTATTTATAGCGTTTCCTACCACGGTGTCCATATCCGTAAAGGAACGAACCCCCTCCATAGACGCTCTGATAATTTCACTCATATTAGTTTCCGACATAGTTTTCTTTTCTCCTTTTTTTCTCGGATTTTTTAGTATCTCGATATATACCCAAGGCGCAGGTCAAAACGTAAAAAAGACGTGCACGTAAGAGAAGTGTCAAAGAGAACGGCTCGTTTCCGTCGGGAATTAATATGATTGCATTATCGTCAATATTTAGCCTTTGCGCTTTCCCCCTTATATATGCAACAAGAGCGGAAATAGCTACGTGATATCCGTAGGGCAGGGTGTAGCCGAGAGGCGAAAATCCGTCGCCCCCGGCTCTCGATAGGCGAAGCTTTTTTACGGTAATATCACTTTTTTCAATTAATGATAGAAGCCTTGAGAAGATGCGTCTCTTCTCGGAAAACGGAGATTTCTTATCCCCCTTGCCTCCAAAATCGGATAGCTCCAGCGAAAAGAGGGTAAACGTTATCTCCACCCTCGTATCCTGAGAAACCAGAATTTTAACCTCCGATTTTGAAAGGAGCATAATGGGAATAAGCGCGATTATAAAGATAATTGTAACGGAAACGAACATATAGCTCCTTGCCGTCTACACCGCTTTATTCGTCAGGGAAAATCTCGTCCTCGGCAGAAGTCTCGTCCTC
>JAGBTM010000038.1 GCA_017631325.1 Clostridia bacterium | reverse complement strand
TAATCTAACCTAACCTAACCCTACCCTACTATATCCTATCTTATCGAACGTAGCAGAACACAAATTGATGATTGTTTTTATCCTATTTCGGGCAAAAAGCTTAAAATTTACCCCAAAAAGCGAAGAAAAAAAGAGAAAATGAGCAAAAAATCACCGTTTGTTTCACGTGAAACACGTATTCTGGAGAAAAAATGGTGTTTTTATACCATATTAATAAGTAGAGTAGCTGAGGCTTGCTTCGAGCAAAACACCCCCAATATACTACAAGATATACAAAAAAACATGAAAGTTTCACGTGAAACAATAATATAACATAAAAATAAAAGAATTTAGTTCTTAATGCCGTGCTTTGTAAGTAAAAGTTTCACGTGAAACGTTTATAATTATAAAAAAACGGTAGGGAATAGTGTAAATAAGAAAAATTAAACACAATAAAATTATTTTTTAACAGATATAATAGGGTTAATCGTCAGAGAGCTGTAAAAAAGCCCCCAAAACTCTTTCAAGCCCTTTAAAATGCGCCAAAAACTATTGTTTCACGTGAAACAAAGGATAAAACGACGTAAATGTGTATCAAAATGGTCGTTTTTTTACGCTGCACAGCTTTTAAATATCAAAAATAAGCTCATAATTCAAAAATGTTGTTTAGCTCTTTGCTGCTGAAAAAAGACCCAAAACACACACAAAAGCAGAAAAAATCGTGAAATTGCAATAAAACAAGCAAAAATACAGCTTGAAAATAACTAAAAACAGTAAAAAAACAGCAAAAACGCAAATCAGGGACCTAAAATCCTTTTAAACTAGCGGTTTCGAATCAGGACATTGTTTTTTAAAGCTTTAGAGACGACATGTAGCGAAAATGAAACGTTATGCGCCTGAACAAAAGGAGTAAAGCAAAATTAATGTACAAAAGTATATTATCTTTCGATTTTATGCCAAAAATTAGCATTTTGGTTCTTCTTGGGTGATTTATTCGCGTGTTTTTGGTGTTTTTGCATATTTTAAGGGTAAACAGTACGAATATCCATATTTTAACCCTTAAAAATCGCAATCCATGACTACTATAATATACTTTTTTAGGTGTTTTTCTCAATAAATTCGCACTTTTTACTACTTTTATAAGACAAAAGAGCATGAATAATATGCAGAAAAAATGCAATAAATATGCAATAAAACTCAAATTTTGTTCTGCTGGTCCTAGGTAAATGCCGATATGTTGATAGATAAATTTTTGTAGGTTAATGGGTGATTTTTGCTCGGTAAATGGATAAAATTCAATAGGCTATATGCAAAATCTGATGGGTTGACGGATGGATTTTGATAGGTTAATAAATAAAATTCGATAAGTCGATGGATAAGTTGGAGAAGAAGATTAATAAAATTCTCGGAGCGACGGGGAGCTTTTAGAGCTGACGGAAGAATTTCGCTTATGGGGTATGCTTTTTGATTATATAACGCCTTTCTTTTTAATGGGTGCATGCCTTTTGAATTAAGCTTTGTGTTCTGCTTGTTGAGAGTGTTAACGGCTTATTTTGCTTATCTTTTGTTTTTCTTGTTGCGATTTTGGTATTTTTGAGGATAATTTCCTATCTTCCGGTTGTTTTTGAAGTTATACGGTTTATTTTTCTCTCAAATCACCTCCATGGGACTAAATTGCTTTAATTGACTGCTCCGAATCAGACTTTTTGCGTCTGAAACGTAAGAAAACCCGGTTCAAAAATGATTAATGAAATTCGGGCGTGTTGACAAAGGAGCTTAGTGGGTGTATAATATATTCGGTAATCCGATTTGACGGTTTTGCGCGATGATTTTTGACTCATGGCGATTGAAGCTGCGCCGAGCATTTATTTGGTGCCTTTAAGCGCTTATTCGGGTTTTGAAAACTGTTGATAAATTTGCTAAGTGCTGTGCATATTTATGCGTGTTTTGAATGTGGATTATAGTGAATTTATCTTTTTGAAAATACAAAACATGCATGCATTAAGCAAAATGTGCATACACCGGGTGAAATGCTCATACGCCGGCCTGAGACGTACATACCCGTGCTAAGTTGCGTATCACCGTACAAAGTGCTTATGCACTAGGCTTGGCATAAACACCCGATAAACGCTAATACGTCGCGCTGAAATACGGTATACACCGTACAAAATGCTTATTCACTATACTTAGGCGTATACATCGGGTTAAATGGTGTACAAGGTTGCACAAGAGCTCCCTAAAAAGATAAAAAGAAGTGAAAAAATGAGAAATTTAAGTGAAAATAAGACTGATTTAAGTGAAAATAAGACTAATTTAAGTGAAAATAAGACTAATTTAAGCGAAAATAAGAGTGATTTAAGCGAAAATAAGAGTGATTTAAGCGAAAATAAGACTGATTTAAGCGAAAATAAGACTGATTTAAGCAAAAATAAGAGTGATTTGAGTGAAAATAATATAAAAAACGAGAGTTTGTCCTCCGAAAATACACGCTTGATTTTGGTGAGACACGGCGAGAGCATCGGAAATGCTATGGAGGTTATGCTTGGACATACCGACCTTGACCTCTCACCGCTCGGATACAAGCAGGCAAATTGTACGGCAGAGCGACTTAAGGACGTTAAAATAGACGCTATCTACTCAAGCGACCTTCTGCGCGCCTATAATACGGCAAAGGCGTGCGCAGATATGCGTAAAATGACCGTTAGTGCCTGTCGCGAGCTGCGAGAGGTGAGCGTTGGCATCTGGGAAGGCAAAAGGGTAGGCGAGATAGTAGAGAAGTGGGGCGACGTATTTCTCGTTGACTGGCGCTACGGCTTTGGAACCTTTACTTTTCCGGAGGGCGAGAACGTTATGGAGGCCGGAAAACGCTTTGCTGATGCTGTTTTTGATATCGCAAGGCGCCATAGAGGTGAATGCGTTTTGATAGCCTCACACGCGGCAGTTATACGAGCGTTTTGGTCTATGGTTTGCGGTATTGCTCCCGAGAAAATAGCAGACGAGCTTCCCTTTGCGACGAATGCATCGTGCTCGTTTTTAGAGTTTGACGGCGAAAAAATGATACCCATAAGCTACTCCGAGGATAAGCACTTAGAGAGAGTGGGAATAACCGTGGTAAAAACCTGCTAAGGTGTAAAATTTATGATTTTTTAGGGCAGGGAAGTGTGAATTTCGTACACAGGGTACCTACATACGCTAAAATACAGGCTTAAATTTTAAAATGCAAGCTCCCATTTAGGCACGCTTAATATTAGATACCGCCTTCCGACATTCAATACCTTGTGTGCTCATTTCTAAACTCCACTCTACGACTTCTGCGATGCCCTTTGTCCTATTTTGATACCTTGTTCACTCGTTTTTTTGTAGCAGGCGCGGCTCTTCGCTGCTTTATACTCGACGTGACAAACTATTGAATAAAAAACGCAAAAAAGTAAACAAAACATTACAAATAACACAAAAAACGAGAGGAAACCACAGATTTGCGTGATTAAACTCTCGTTTTTTATTTTTTAGTTTTATGCTTTTTACCAGTGTTTTTTACTATCGTTTTTTAGTAGCGCTTTTTTAGCAGCACTTTTTTGCCAGCGCGTTTTAATTAGCGCTTTTTAACTTGTACTTTTTATTAGTGCCTCCTGCTAATGCTTTCGGCTAACGCTTTCTAATAATACTTTCGGCTAACGCTTTCTATTAATACTTTCGGCCGGCGCTTTAGACTGATGCTTTTTACCGGTATTTTCAGCTTATACTTTTTGACTGTTTTTAGGTTATGCCTTTGACTGTATTTTTTATACTTTTGGCTGTTGCTTTATTTATTAAACAGCTTTGAGAAGAAGCTCTGGCGAGTTTTGGTATTGTTCTCGCCAAGTGACTGCGCAAACGCCTCAAGCAGCTCCTTTTGCTTTGAACTTAGGTTCTTTGGCGTTTCCACAACTGCTGTTATAATAATATCGCCCTTGCGACCTGTGTTGACGTTGGGAATACCCTTTCCGCGAAGGGTGAATGACGCGCCACTCTGTGTTCCCTCAGGAATATGGAGCTTCTCGGTTTTGCCACCGAGTACAGGGACGTCGATATCTGCGCCAAGCGCTGCTTCTGCGAAGGTTATCGGCACGTCGCAGTAGATGTGGTTGCCCTCACGGGTGAATATGCGGTCCTCTTTAACCCTGATTTCGATAATAAGGTCACCCGCAGAGCCACCGTTAAGACCCGCAGAGCCTTGTCCTCTGAGGATTATGTTCTGCATATTGTCTATACCGGCGGGAATATTAACCTCGAGCTTCTTATTTATCTTAATTCTGCCCTTGCCGTTACAGTTTTTGCAGGGTGTTTTGATGATTTTACCCGTTCCACGACAATTTTGACAGGGACGCTGAGTCTGCATATAACCAAGCATCGTCTGCTGCTGTACGGTAACTCGACCCGTTCCGCGACAGCTTTGGCAGGTCTCTGCTGTGGTACCCTTTTCGGCGCCTGTTCCCGAGCACTCGCCGCAGGACTCAATTCTTGCAAAATTAACCTCTTTTTTACAGCCGAAAGCGGCTTCCTCAAAGGAAATTGTGACACGTGTCGCCACGTCGTCGCCCTCTACGGGCATATTAGCGCGGTTGCCTCTTGAGCCACCTCCACCTCCGAAAAATGAGGAAAAGATATCTCCAAAATCAAAATCAGCGCCGCCAAATCCACCAAATCCACCAAAGCCCGACCCAGCGCCTCCTGCGGCAGGGTCAAAGGCAGCGTGGCCGAATCTGTCGTATTTCGAGCGCTTGTCGGCGTCGGAAAGAACGGCATAGGCCTCGTTGACCTCCTTAAACTTAACCTCGGCCTCTTTGTCGCCCGGGTTCATGTCGGGGTGGTACTTCTTTGCGAGCTGTCTGTAAGCCTTTTTTATCTCGTCCTCGCCTGCGCTCTTTTGTACACCGAGGACCTCGTAATAATCTCTTTTGTTTTCTGCCATAATTATACCTTATAGACTAAAAATGTAAAATATGACTATAATTATTTACAAAAATAGCTTTTTTCACACGAATTTTTAAAGGATAGTAGGGCGAGCCTTTTGGTTCGCCCTACGTTTATTTACTTTAAATTAGCGAATACAAACTTAGTTATATTCGTAGGAGCTTTAATTAGTTGCCTGTTTTGTCTTCAAAGCCAGCATCGTAGTAGTTGCCGTCTGCGCCCTGAGCGCCGTCGTTAGATGCTCCGCCTGCTGCCTGCTGAGCCTGGTAAAGCTTCTCTGCGATGGGGTAGAATGCCTTCTGAAGAGCCTCGGTATCAGCCTTGATAGCCTCGGTAGAGCCGCTCTTGATGGTTTCCTTGAGCTTTGCGATAGCGTCGTTTACGGGAGCCTTGTCAGCGTCGGTTACCTTATCGCCAAGGTCTGCGATAGTCTTTTCGGTCTGGAATATGGTATTCTCAGCCTGGTTCTTAACCTCGACAGCTTCCTTCTGCTTCTTGTCCTCCTCGGCAAACTTCTCAGCCTCGCGAACCGCCTTGTCAATGTCTTCCTTAGACATATTGGTTGAAGAGGTGATGGTGATGTGCTGCTCCTTGCCGGTGCCCTTGTCCTGTGCGGTTACGTTTACGATACCGTTAGCGTCGATGTCGAAGGTAACCTCTATCTGAGGAACTCCGCGGGGTGCTGCGGGGATACCGTCGAGAATAAATCTGCCGAGTGTGGAGTTGCCTGCTGCCATCTCGCGCTCGCCCTGAAGAACGTGAATTTCAACAGAGGTCTGGCCGTCTGCTGCGGTGGAGTAAACCTGGCTCTTTTTGACGGGAATGGTGGTGTTTCTTTCAATAATTCTATTAAATACGCCACCGAGTGTCTCAATTCCGAGTGAAAGGGGAGTAACGTCGAGAAGAAGAACGTCCTTAACGTCACCACCGAGAACGCCGCCCTGAATAGCTGCGCCGATAGCTACGCACTCGTCGGGGTTGATGCCCTTGAAGGGCTCCTTGCCCATAAACTTCTTAACTGCATCCTGAACTGCGGGAATTCTGGTCGAGCCACCAACAAGAAGAACCTTGGAGACCTGGCTTGCCGAAACACCGGAGTCCTGAAGAACCTTTCTTGTCGGGCCCATAGTTGCTTCAACAAGGTCGCGGGTAAGCTCGTCGAACATAGCTCTGGTGAGAGTTGCCTCGAAGTGCTTGGGACCCGTTGCGTCTGCTGTAATGAAGGGGAGAGAGATGTTAGATGACATAACGCCGGAAAGCTCGATTTTAGCCTTCTCAGCTGCGTCCTTAAGGCGCTGAGCGGCCATCTTGTCTTTTCTGAGGTCGATGCCGCCGTTATCCTTTGCGAAGGTCTCAGCCATCCAGTTTACGATTCTGTCGTCGAAGTCGTCACCGCCAAGACGGTTGTTACCTGCGGTTGCAAGAACCTCAAACACGCCGTCGGATATATCGAGAAGCGAAACGTCAAATGTACCGCCACCAAGGTCAAATACCATAATCTTCTGCGACTCTTCCTTGTCCATACCGTAAGCGAGTGCCGCTGCGGTAGGCTCGTTGATAATTCTCTTAACGTCAAGGCCTGCAATTTTACCTGCGTCCTTGGTTGCCTGACGCTGTGCGTCGGTGAAGTATGCAGGAACGGTGATAACAGCCTCGGTTACCTTGGTGCCGAGATATGCCTCTGCGTCAGCCTTGAGCTTCTGCAAAATCATAGCTGAAATTTCCTGAGGTGTGTACTTTTTGTCGTCGATAGAAACCTTAACGTCGCTACCCATATCACGCTTGATGGATATAACGGTCTTGTCGGGGTTGGTAACAGCCTGACGCTTTGCAACCTGACCTACAAGTCTTTCACCGCTCTTTGTAAATGCAACCACAGAAGGAGTTGTTCTAGCACCCTCGGGGTTGGTGATAACGATGGGCTCGCCGCCCTCGAATACTGCTACGCAAGAGTTAGTAGTACCTAAATCAATACCTATAATTTTTCCCATAATAATTTTTCCTCCGTATATATGGATTTTATTTATTTTTATTTAAAATGTAAATCTTAGTTAGCACTTTTGACCATAGCAAAGCGAATTATACGCTTCCCTTTTTTATATCCCTTTTGGAAAACGTCTACGATTTCGCCGTCGCCAAGGCTCTCGTCGTCCACGTGAAGAACAGCGTTGTGAATATTTGGGTCGAAGGTCTCACCAACCTTACCGAACTCCTCAACACCCATCTTCTCAAAGACGGATTTTACAGAGCCGAGCGTCATAACGAGACCTTCCTTAACCTTGTCTCCGTCGTCGTAAAGCGAGGCTCTCTCGAGGTTGTCTATGATGGGCAGAAGCTCGGATACCGTGTCGGAAAGAGCCGAGTCGTAGAGAGCATCGCGCTCCTCTCTTGAACGGCGTCTGAAGTTATCATACTCGGCGGCCATTCTGAGATACTTGTCGTTAAGCTCGGAGAGCTCGGCCTTCAGCGCCTCGATTTCCTCCGTGCGCTTGTCGGTCTTCTTTTCCTTCTTTTCCTTTTTCATTTCTTCCTTTACCTCGTTTTCCGAGGCGGTCTTAATGTTTTCTTCCATGAGTTTTCCTTTCAAAGCTTGTCGTCATCTCGCGTGCCGTCTGTGAGAAGCGAGTCCTCACAGAAGATGCGGTCAATACCGTTTGCAAGTCCGTTGAGCATCTCTATAACCCTCTGGTAATTCATACGCTTAGGTCCTATGACGCCAACCGAAAGCTGCTTGCCGCCAACGTTAATGTTCTTAAATATAAGAGTGGTGTTCTTCATGCCGTAGCCCTCGCTGTCCGCGCCTATATAGACGTGGATACCGCTCTCGTCCGAGCTCTGTGAGGAAATTACGTCCATCAGCTTATCCTTCTCCTCGAGCATACCGAGTAGATTTCTAAAATCCGAAACGTCGGAATACTCGGGATAATCGAGAAGCTTGGTTATACCGTCGAGCTTGATGTCAGCCGAATTAATCTCGCGCATCGTCTCGTAGATAACCTTGACCGTCTGATGCACCATATCGCCGGCAGGTCCCATAAGGGCCTCAAGCTTAACGATAATAGGCATCGTTATTGCCTCGCTCGTTAGATTTACAAGATACATATTAGCCGCATCTGTAAATCTTCTTAAAGCCTCCTCGGTAAGTGTTACACCGAGATGTATTTTCTTGGTTTTGACTACGTCGCCCTCAAAGGTCATAATCAGAAGAAAATCTCTCGGGGAAAGCAAAACGCTCTTATATTCAACTATTCTTGTCTTGCCGCCGCTGGATTTGAATGCAATGCCCGTGTAGTCGGTAAAGGACGCTGCAAGCCGCGATACCTCCTCGAGAATTTCGTCCATAGCTGTGAGCTTGTATCGAAGAATACGGTTGATCTCGTCTATCTCGGACTTTGTGTTGCTGTACTGATTTACGAGCGCGTCTACGTAGTATCTGTAAGCAAGCTCCGAGGGAACTCTGCCGGCAGAGGTGTGGGGCTGCACGAGATATCCCATGCTCTCGAGCTCTGCCATCTCGTTTCTTATCGTAGCGGGAGAGGCTGAAATTTTCGCTTCCTGCGACAAATATTTAGAACCGACGGGCTCACCGTGGTTGATATGCGCGTCTACTATCGCCCTTAAAATTTGCATTTTTCTCGGGGTAAGTCTGGAGTCGTCCACTTTTGTCTGCCTCCCTTTTGATTTTTTAGCACTTAACACTCAAGAGTGCTAACAGGTGCATATATAATATACCCCTTTTTTGCCGTTATGTCAAGGGTTTTGGCAGTATTTTTTATGAATTTTTTGTTAACATTTAGCCATCTGGCACTTTAAGTGCTAATTTTTTGCAATTTTAGACAATAATGTATACCGTATAAGGCTTTTAAATATAATGCTGCGTGCTTATACGCGTGCGAATTATAATAATATGTAGAAATTTCAAAAAGCGTTTTTTAAAAAACACTCTTTAAGCAAAAAACAAACAGTAGCTTAAGAAAAGATGCTTTTGCTGATATACGTAAAAAACCGTGAGTTTTACAAAGAGGTAGCATAAATATTTTTGTCTGTTAAACCCTTAAATAATACTAAAATTGTAAACTATAATTTACCAAATTACGATTTTTGGTCGCGTTTATGCGTTGTTTTACGTTTTGGTTTTATTTAAAAAGCATTTAAAAACCAAAAATGTTAAATTTAAAAAGCATTTAAAAACCAAAAATGTTAAATTTAAAAAGCATTTAAAAACCAAAAATGTTAAAGGTGAGTGGTAGGGAAAGACGTTGATTTTTCTTGTCTTGAGAGAGGCGTCTTGTCCTTTAATTTTAAAAATAACTTGACATAAGGTTTAAAATATTATATAATATTTACGTATGGCGCGTGATTTATCGCCCGTACCTTAAAAAAATAATTTTCAAGATATAGATTACAAACAAGTAATCAGAAGGAGGTGTAAAAATGGAAATTTGGCTTGCTATTGTTTTAATCGTTGCCGCCGCTATAATTGGCGCTGTGGCAGGTATTATAGTCCGCAAGGTTACCTCTGAGAAAAAGCTTGGCTCTGCTACCGAGCAGGCAAGAAAGATTTTAGAGGACGCAATAAAGAATGCGGAAAGCGCAAAAAAAGAATCCATAATTTCAGCAAAAGAAGAAATTTTCCAGCTTAAAAAGGACGCAGACCTTGATATTAAGGAGCGTCGCAAGGAAGTATCAAGACTTGAGCGAAGAGTAACGCAGAAGGAAGAAATTCTTGATGCCAAGCTCGACGGCTTTGAGAAGAAGGAAGCAAAGCTTCAGGAGAAGCAGGCTGAGGCTGAGAGAGTTAAAGAGGAAATACAGAAAACTCTCGAGGGACAGCTCGCTATGCTTGAGAAAATCGCATCTCTCACCCGTGAGGAAGCGAAGGCCGAGCTCGTTGCAAGGCTTGATAGCGAGATGCAGCACGAGACTGCTCTCAAAATCGCAGAGTATGAGGAGAGATTTAAGGAGGAGGCCGACGCTAAGGCTAAGGACATACTCTCTCTTGCTATTCAGAGATGCGCAGCTGACCACGTAAGTGAGGTTGCAATTTCGGTAGTTCAGATACCCAGCGATGAAATGAAGGGTAGAATTATAGGCCGTGAGGGTAGAAATATTCGCACTATCGAGAACCTTACGGGCGTTGAGCTTATCATTGACGACACGCCCGACGTTATCACTGTTTCGGGATTTGACCCCGTTCGCCGTGAGGTTGCAAGAATTGCTCTTGAGAAGCTTGTTGGCGACGGCAGAATCCACCCGGCAAGAATTGAGGAGATGGTCGAGAAGGCTCGCCGCGAGGTTGACTCCGCAATTAAGCAGGCGGGTGAAAAGGCTGTGTTTGAAACAGGTGTTCACGGCTTGCACCCCGAGCTTATTAAGCTGCTCGGTAGAATGAAGTACCGTACCTCGTACGGCCAGAACGCACTCCGCCACTCTATCGAGGTTTCAATGCTTTCGGGCGTTATTGCCGACGAGATGGGAGCTGACGTAACAATGGCTCGTCGCGCCGGACTTCTTCACGACATAGGTAAGGCTGTTACCGCAGAGGTTGACGGCTCACACGTTCAGCTTGGTGTTGACATCGCAACCAAATATCGCGAGAACAAGGATATTATCCACGCTATCGAAGCTCACCACAACGACGTCGACCCCGTATCCGTTATTGATTTTATTGTTCAGGCAGCCGACGCTATCAGCGCGGCGCGTCCCGGCGCAAGACGTGAGGACGTTGAAAATTACATCAAGCGTCTTCAGAAGCTCGAGGAGGTTGCGGGAAGCTTTGACGGTATTGAAAAGACCTTCGCTATCCAGGCAGGCCGTGAGGTAAGAATTATGGTCAAGCCCGAGGTTGTTACCGACGATAAGATGAAGCTCCTTGCGCGCGATATTGCAAAGAAGATAGAAAACGAGCTTGATTACCCGGGTCAGATTAAGGTCAGCGTAATCAGAGAATCTCGCCATATCGACTACGCAAAATAAGCTCAAAGTCCACATACGTGTCGCAAAACGCGATGCTTTGGGTAAGAGCTTAGCGTGTCGTAAAACGCGATGCTTTGGGTAAGAGCTTAGCGTGTCGTAAAACGCGATGCTTTGGGTAAGAGCTTAGCGTGTCGTAAAACGCATAGTTTTTTCGGATAAAACAAATATAAAAAGCTCGTATTCGGGCGAACTTGGCTGCCTCGGGTAACGGGGCAGTCTTTGTTTTTGTTCTGCGAGGTACTCACAGAACAACTATGATTGCCTCCGGCAAAGCAAATTCATAACTTGGTATAGCGACACCTCATAAGAGGCAATCACAAAGAGTGTAACCCTCACGCAGTAAAATCATAACGTTCGCATAGCGAATTCATAACGCTGAGCGAACCGAAATCATAACTCACTAAAGCAGCTTCTCGCAAGAGGCAGCTTTTGTATACTTACTCCACACACTATTTTGCCGTTTTTACGGATAGAAAAGAGAATTTAAAAATTGAAAATTTTAGTTATCGGTGACGTAACCAGTCCCGCAGGGGTCGAGCATCTTTCAAGAGAGCTTTGGAAATTCCGCGGTGAAAACGGAATTGATTTCTGCGTTGTAAACGGAGAGAATGCATCGTTTGTAACAGGTATATCGCCTGAGCTTGCAGAGGTGCTCTCGCGCGCAGGGGCAGACTGTATCACGGGTGGAAACCACACCATGCGTAACAAACGCATATACGGATATTTAGACGAGAGAGAGGATATTGTGCGTCCCCTGAATTTCGGTGACGCTTCCCCTGGTAAAGGGTACACTATCCTTGATGCCCGTGGGTACAGAGTGCTTGTGATGAACGCTATGGGTAACGTGCATATAGACCCGACTCTTGATTCACCGTTTAGCGCGATAGACGAGGCTCTTAAAGATGCAGAGGGCAAATACGACCTCTCTATTCTCGACATACACGCAGAGGCTACGGGGGAGAAGCTCGCTGTCGGCTACTGCTACGACGGTAAAATAAACGTGATTTTTGGAACCCATACTCACGTCAGGACAGACGACAAGAAAATTCTGCCGCACGGCACGGGATATATAAGCGACGTCGGAATGTGCGGCGAGTCGGGCGGTATTCTCGGTATGGACGCAGAATGTGTCGTAAAACGTATGAAAAGCCACCTGCCACACCCGTTTGTCGCGGCTGATGGTAAATGTGTTGCAAACGGCGTTATTTTCGAGTACGATATAACCTCAAAGAGAGTAACTAAAATCACATCAGTGGACTTTTAAAAATTAAAAAAGTAATCAAAAGTTTGCATTTTTGTGATTTTTCTAACAAAAAACAGAAAATATTCAAAACAAAAAAAGAAAAATCAAACGCAAAAAACAAAAAAATATACAAACAAATAAAAACGAACGAAAAGACGTGAATTTTGATGCAGTACGAGGGTAGGTGCGCGAGGGCTGTATACGGTATACAGTGAGTGTGAGTACCCGAAGTAATGCGCAATTTACAAAGGAAAAAATGAAGCTACAAACGAAGATAGCAGTAATCGGCGCAGGACACGCAGGAATAGAGGCAGCGCTCGCCTCGGCGAGAATGGGGCTTGATACAGTTCTGTTCACCACTAATCTCGACGCTGTCGGAAATATGCCCTGCAACCCATCGGTTGGCGGAAGCGCCAAGGGACATCTCGTCTTTGAAATAGACGCTCTCGGCGGAGAGATGGGATATGCGGCAGACAGAGCGACGATACAGTCGCGCACGCTTAATCTCGGAAAGGGCGCAGCCGTACATTCAAAAAGAGTTCAGACCGACAGAAACGAATACAAAAAAATAATGAAGAAAACGCTCGAGCAAGAGTCCAATTTACGCCTCGTGCAGTCCGAGATAGTCGAGCTTATATTCGAAGAGTGTGACGGCACAAAGACTGTCGTCGGTGTTCGCACGCACTTAGATGAGGTGTGGTGTGCAGAACGTGTTATTATAGCGTGTGGCACCTTCCTTGAGAGTAAGATTTTCGTAGGGGACAAGGTGTATTCGGCAGGACCTGACGGAATGACGTCGGCTGTTGGGCTTTCGGACTCTCTTCGTTCGCTCGGTCTGACGCTCAGGCGCTTCAAAACCGGAACGCCTGCCAGAGTTCACAGACGCTCCATAGATTTCTCGGTGCTTGAGCTGCAAGAGGGTGAGGAAAATCCCATTGAGTACTCGGCCAGAAGCGAACAAAGAGGTGGCGAGCAGACCAACGTTTTGCCTTGCCATATAGTTTATACAAATCAAAAAACACACGGAATAATCAAAGAAAACCTGACACGCTCGGCTATGTATTCCGGAAATATAACAGGCGAGGGCCCGAGATACTGTCCTTCGATAGAAACGAAGCTCGTGCGCTTTGCAGACAAGGAAAGGCACCAGCTTTTCGTTGAGCCGTGCGGACTTGATACCGACGAGATGTACATTCAGGGCTTCTCCACCTCGATGCCTACCGACGTGCAGTACGATATGCTTCGTTCGCTTTCCGGATTTGAGAATGCAGAGATTATGCGCTACGCTTACGCGATAGAGTACGACTGTGTCGACCCTACCGAGCTTTATCCAACGCTTGAATTTAAAAAGGTGATGGGACTTTACGGCGCAGGTCAGTTCAACGGTACCTCGGGCTATGAGGAAGCGGCGGCGCAGGGTCTTGTTGCAGGAATAAATGCTGCTCTGTCGGTAAAGGGACTTGAGCCTATGATACTTTCGCGCTCCTCGTCCTACATCGGCACTCTTATTGATGACCTCGTTACCAAGGGAACGGCTGAGCCGTACAGAATGATGACCTCAAGAAGCGAATACAGGCTTCTTTTAAGGCAGGATAATGCCGACGAAAGACTTACCGAGATAGGCTATCGCGTAGGCCTCATAAAAGAAGACAGATACAAGAGATTTATCGAAAAAAGAGAGGCTGTTGAGCGTGAAATTTCACGCCTTAAAAATACCGTTATAGCCCCCTCTGTGTCTGTAAATGAGTATCTTAGTTCACTTGGTACGACACCCATATCCACGGGTATAAAGCTCGCTGAGCTTCTAAAACGTCCCGAGCTTTCCTACGCCTCACTTTCCCCACTTGATACCGAAAGAGTGAGCCTTCCAAGAAAAATCGTAAGCACCGTCGAGGTACAACTTAAATACGAGGGTTATATCAAGCGCGAGATGGCAGAGGCAGAGCGTCATAAAAAGCTTGAGCTACGCCACATACCGAAGGAAATAGACTATTTAAGCATTAAGGGTCTTCGTCTTGAGGCGGCAGAGAAGCTAAACAAAATCCGTCCCGAGAGCATAGGTCAAGCCTCTAGGATAAGCGGTGTAAGTCCTGCTGACGTCAGCGTTCTTTTGATATACCTTTCGGCACACGGAAAATGAATTACCCCGTACCCGTGTAGAAAAAACAGAGCTAAAAGCACGAAATTTGCGCTTTTGGCCCTGTTTTTTTGTTTTGGTTTTGACTTTTGTACTTGACTTGTTTGCTTTATTTGTTTGGTTTTGACTTTTACTTCACTTATTGCTTTTATTGTTTTGGTTTGACTTTTACTTCACTTATCTGCTTTATTTGTTTTGTTTTGTTTCTTTTTTTTCGTCTTTGCTGCTTTAGACCCTGCGCTGAGGCTGCTACTAATTTTGTTTTTTGGCTCTGTGCCGAGGTCGTTTTTTTGAATTTTTAATTTTTCGGTCTTACATCGGGGCTATAGCTTTGGATTTTTAATTTTTCGGTCTTACATCGGGGCCATAGCTTTGATTTTGCCTTTTCCTAAAGGCGCGGCTTTAATCCTTTCTTACTCATTTTCCACCTGCTCAAAGTCGCTCTTTTTCCAGCGTATAATAAGTCTTAGCATATCGCGTAGATTAAAGGGGAAGAGCGGATAAAGGTACTTGTGCTTTCCACCGAGGGTTGTGTTGCTCGCGACCGAGATAATAAAAAACGCAATCCCGAGGACAAATCCCCATATACCTAGCAGCGCCACGAGAATAAGCGTGATAATTCTCATAAATTTGAACGCGTAGCCAAGCTCGTGGTTTTGCTGAGCGAAGTTCGCTATGGCTACAAACGCCATATAGAGTATTACGTCACCGCACAGCCACCCAACCTCTACCGCAAAGTCACCGAGTATAAGAGCGCCGACAACCGAGAGTGAGTTTGAGAGAATATCAGGGGTGTTCATTGAGGCTATTTTCAGTCCGTCTATTGCCACCTCGGCTAATAGAAGCTGTAAAAGTATAGGAATGGCGCCCGGGTTCTCCGGTACGATAAAGCGAAGGCCCTCGGGCAAAATACTGTAGTACTCAATAGCTAGATACCAAAGCGGAGTTATAACGACTGACAAAAGCAGAATAATAACTCTGACGGCTCTGAGATAGGTACCCGTTATCGGTGGAAAGTAGAAATCGCCCGTTTCCTCAAGATAATCGAAAATTGACGTCGGAAGTATCATAGCGAGGGGGGAAGTGTCGCAAATTACAATAATACTACCCTCGAGCAGCTGAGCCGCTGCCGTGTCCGGTCGTTCCGTGGTGCGTATCTTTGGAAAGGGGTTACACCAGCCGCGTCTTATAAGTGTTTCGGCAAGGCTCTGTGTACCTAGTGTCAGCGTCTTTGGGCGCACCCGTGTCAATTTTTTGCGTATATCTGTGAGCGTTTCTTCCTCTGCAATGCCCTTCATATAGCAGACCGCGACGTCCGTACCCGACGAGCCGCCAAGGTCGAAATGCTCTATGGTTAATCGACTGTCCCTAATACGCCTGCGAATAAGGGCCGTATTCGTGACAAGGGTTTCGACGAAGCCGTCGCGTGCTCCCTGCATAACTCTGTCACTCTCGGGCTCTGACGTTGTGCGAGCAGGGTATGTGCGCAAATCAAGAAGAATTGCCTCGCCCTTGAAGCTCTCAGCGATTAGCGCCGTCTGTCCCGAGAGGACCGAGTGTATGATTTTTCTTTTATCCGAGGTGCGCTCTACCTCGACGTAAGGCAGAATTTTTTCAAGCTCGCCTGCCGTCCCTATTTCCTTCAAGGAAATAAGATATTGCATAATTTTGAGCATTTCACCGTCCTTGACGAAGCCGTCAATGTAGAAAAGGCAGGCGTCCTTTTTTGAGACCGTGATGTGCCTTTCTATTATATCAAAGCTTTCCTTTACACGCAGTCCCTCTCTAAGCAGCAGAGTGTCCAGGTTGTAGTCGCCTGACATAAGACTTTCTTTTCTTTTTTCCAAATTATTCACTTCCCAAAGCGTTTTTCATTTATTATCGCATAAACGGTGGTAAAATATTCTAAAAAAGGTGTTATTTTGCTTTCGCATTATCCCTCTCGGTGTTGACAAAGAGTTGGCTTTGTGTTATAGTATTATATGTTTAATAGATTTAAAAAATAAAATCTTTAGTCTAAAATATATTAATTATGGAGACGGTATGGAACTTCTACAAAAGGAAAAAGCCACACAAAATGCGCTCCCTGAGGGCTTAACTCGGGCTGAGGTAGAAAAGCAAATTGCTCTTGGCAATAAAAACGTAGTAAACGAGAAGGTAGGAAAGAGCTACGGAAGGATTATAGCCGATAATCTTCTCACCTTTTTCAACTTCGTATGGGCGCTGGTTGCTGTGGTACTCATTTCAATAGGCAGCTTTAAGAACCTCACGTTCTTGTTTATTATAATCCCGAACGTTCTTATCGCTATAATCCAGGAAATAAGAGCGAAGCGTACTGTTGAGAAGCTCTCGGTTACAACAGAGCCGAAGGCTACGGTGGTGCGCGACGGCGAGCTTGTCGAGATAGACGTATCCGATATAGTTCTCGGTGACGTTATAAAAATAGAAATTGGTAAGCAGGTTCTCTCGGACGCGGTAGTTATCTCGGGGCTTGCCGAGGCAAACGAGAGTATGCTTACGGGCGAGTCGGACGCTATCAAAAAGGAAGCGGGAGACACCGTGCTTGCAGGCAGCTTCCTCGTCAGCGGTAGTATTTTCGCCAAGGTTATAAGAGTGGGCAAGGACAATTACGTTCATAAAATTGAGAGCGCGGCAAAGGGCTTTAAGGCTCCTGCCTCCAACCTCTTCCGCGACCTTAACCACCTTATCAAGTACATAGGTATTTTTATGATACCTATGACCGTGGCTATGTTTATTGCAAACTATTTTGCAAACGGTAAGGTGCTTCATGATGCGCTGACGGCAACGTCGGGCTCGGTTATCGGTATGATACCTGCCGGTATGTATCTTCTCGTTACGATAACCCTCACACTCAGCGTTATTACTCTTTCAAGAAAGCGCACTCTCGTTCAGGATATGTACTCGATAGAGATGCTCGCATCGGCCGACGTCGTATGCCTTGACAAGACGGGAACCATCACCGACGGAACGATGTGCGTAACCGAGCTTATACCATTATCGAGCACCCCGTGTGAAGAAATCGGGCGTATAATGGCGAAGGTAGAGGGCTCCGAGGAGAGTATAAACAACACCTCTCGCGCGCTTATTGATTACTTTGGCACAGAGAGTGCCGTTGTAACCGACAAGATACCATTCTCGTCTGCGCGCAAGTACAGCGCAGTTTCGTTTGAGGGTGGCGAATGCTACGCTATCGGCGCTCCGGGATTTGTACCCTGTCCCGTCTCGGACGGAATAAACGAGAAAATTAAAGAGAAGGCCGAGCTTGGTGAGAGAGTTCTTATACTCGCGCGTCTTAACGCAATAGACGGTGAGGGCGAGGCTGTCGCTATGATAGCTATTGCAGACCGTATACGCGAGAGCGCAAAGGATACTATCGCAAAATTCCAAGAGCAAGGCGTTACCGTTAAGATTATCTCGGGCGACCACGCTGCGACGGTTTCCACTATTGCAAAAAGAGTTGGCGTCGCGGACGCTGAAAATTATATTTCCTGCGAGAATTTGAGCGATGAGGAGCTTATAGCCTCTGCGGAAAAGCACGCTGTATTCGGCAGAGTTACCCCTGAGCAAAAGGTTCTTCTTATCAAGACACTTAAGGAAAACGGACACACCGTTGCTATGACCGGTGACGGAGTAAACGATACTCTCGCTCTTAAGGAGTCCAACTGTGCTATCGCGATGGCCGATGGCAGCGAGGTTGCAAGAAAGGTATCGCAGATAGTTCTTCTTAATTCCGACTTTTCAACCCTTCCCGACGTAGTAAGAGAGGGAAGAAGATGTATAAACAACGTAAGAAGCTCGGCAGCTCTTTATCTTATGAAGACGATGTTCGTTATCTGTCTTTCGATATTCGCGGTATGTACCGTTTCGGGCTATCCTCTTCAGCCGGGACAGATGCTTCTTATCGAGATGTTCGTTATCGGTATATCCTCGGTGCTGCTCGCACTCGAGCCGAACAACAAGCGTATCGAGGGAAGCTTCCTAAAATCAGTGCTTGTCAGAAGCGCACCTCTATCACTGGTTATGTTTATACCCGTGCTTATCGTTATGATAATGGGTATGTTTGATATAGGTATCTCTCAGGAGTGCCGTAACTCAGTCGTAATGCTCGTGCTTACGGTTGTCGGATATATTAACCTTATCGCGATATGCAAGCCCTTCACCAAATGGCGCGCAGGCGTATGCGCACTCGTCGGTATAGGCCTTGTGCTTGTCGGAACGTTCAGCGTTTTTCTTTCCGATATCATACCTGCGACGGTTGGTATACTTGGAAAGGACCCCATCGGCATTCTTCCCGCGTTCGAGAACCTTGCGTTCTTCTTTGGTATGCTTGGCGTCGGAGTATCGCTTGCCGTGCTTCTTCAGCTATTCCGTCACTCGATGGAGAAAAAGATATTTGCAATTATAGACAAAATTACCGAGATATCGTCAAAAAAGAGAGCAAAATAAGACACGTACCAGGACTAAAAAGTGAAAACCGTCAAAATCAGGGCGAAAAAACACAATAGATGCGACTTCCCCGCTCTAAAACGAAAAAAACAAGCTAAAAAAAGTCGACTGTAAAAAGCAAGCTCTCAAAAAGGCGACTAAAAAGGAAAATTCTCAAAAAACAAAAAGCAACTGTATAACCTAAAAAGCAAAAAGCAAGCTTTCAAAAAAGGCAAATAAACAAAAACAAAAGCAAATTCCCGAAAAAAACTAATGGGAGATAAAAATGATAAAAACCGAACAAAAGGTCGTAAAACTCAACACGGATATGGGCATAACAGAGGCAAAGCTCCCTTTTTCGCTCGTATCGGCGTGCGGCGAGGGTATAAAATGCGCTATCGCGGAGTTTGACCTTTATATAGAAGAAAGAGAGCTTCTCTCACGCTATATATACCTTAGAATAAAGGACGCGCAGGGCATAAATGCCGTAAAGGTAAACGGCAAAAGTATTCTTCACACGGTAACTGACAGGTCGGTTTTAAACTGTAATATTAAGGACCATCTTACCTCGGGCAAAAACACGGTAGTGCTTGAGTTTTCCGAGCGCGAGGGAAGAGCGGCAGGTATTTTTGGCTCGGTTGAGCTTCTCAGGTTCAACAGCGCGGCTATTGACAACGTCACGGTGAAGGAGAGCCTTGAGGGTGCATCTGCAAATCTTGATATAACGCTCGATATTCTCGGCACACAGGACGGAGTTCGCGCTGTTGCAACCGTCGTATCCTCGTCGGGACATATATACTACGGTGGACTTACCTACGGCAAAGGACGCGTTACGGTAAAGGACCCTCTTCTTTGGTGGCCAAAGGGTATGGGCGTGCAGAATTTGTACAAGGTTACGGTCAATCTCTACGGAGATATGGAGATAGAGGACACGGCTGAGTTCCGTGTTGGAATACGCGCAGTTACACCGTCCGAGAGCGACGAAACGCTGAACGTAGGCGCCGCTTCGATGCTTCCTATGGGAGCCGTTTATAAGGTTGAGGATAGAGAAAATCCTCTTCTCTCCCAAAACAGAGCGTCGGCTCTTATAAATTCGGCCTCGAGGGCAGGCTTCAACTCGCTCGTTATAAGCGAGAACGACGAGCTGCCACCCGACAGCTTCTTTGACCTTTGCGACGTACACGGTATTGCCGTTATAAGAGAAATCAAGGCCTCGCGCCTCGATGAGAGCGGAGAGCTTGACACCCTCAGCCGTGTCGGACATCACGCGTCGCTGGTTTTATACCGAATAGTTTACGACACGGGTAATTCTAAGAGCATAGGCGAGAGAATTTCGAAAATTGCGCCCTCTGTGGCTGTAAAATTCGTGAGTGAGAGCTCGACTTATCCCCGCGCTCTTTCCCTGCCCTCGCACAGAGTAAGCGAGAGGTGGCTGACACCCGAGGAGCATAATATCTTCTCGAAAAAGGTTGAGGACTTTGGCAGAGATAAGATTATAAAAATGCTCACTGATGCGTCCGAAAGATACCCTTACGCCGGCGGATTTTATGATTTCACCTACGTTTCGGGTGTGTCAAGCGCCGAGAAAATTAAGTCCGAGATGCTCTCTGCGAGAATTAACAGAGGAAAGAGGGCAGCTATATACGACGCTCTCGGTGACGTGCGCGACGGTATATCCACCTCGGGCATAGACTCCTCGTGCTCTTGGGGTGCTTTGCACTACTGCGCGTCGAAATTTTTCGCACCCGTCGTAATAAAGGCCGAGCATTTGGGCGGGGGGCGTGTTGCATTTTCGGTATCAAACGAGAAAAGACAAAGCTTTGTCGGTAATATAGAGTACAGAATAATAACGAATGAGAACAGAACTCTGTTTTCTGCAAGCGAGGGATTTACCGCCGAGCGCTCCTCCTCTTTATTTGTGTGCGAGAGGGATTTTAGCGAGTATATCAACGGACACGAGTGCGAATACTATCTTGAATATCAGCTCAAGGACGCGCTTGGGGTTTATTCAAGGGACACGCTTCTTTTTGTTCCTGAAAAGCATTTTACGCTTCTGGACCCAAAAATCAAAACCGAAATTATAGGAAGCGAAAGACGCTTTACTATAACCGTTTCGGCAGAAAATTTTGCAAAGAGCGTTGCAATCTCGTTTGCCGACTGTGACGCCGTGTTCTTTGATAACTACTTTGACATCACCTCAACTGCTCCGATAAAGATACCCTTTACCCTCACCGGTGGAATAGAAACTCCCGAGCACCTAAAGAGAGTGCTCAGGGTGAAGAGCATGTACGAGATAAAGAAGCTTTGATGCCTTACGTCCCGGATATATACATAAACGCGCAGCGCTCTTAAAATGAAGCTTTAAAAAGCGGATAAAGCCGTCACGGCATCAAAGAGGGCTAGGCGCACTCAGGCGAAAGGAAAACGAAAATGAAAAAGCTAATAGAAGAATTTAAAAAATTCATAAAGCGTGGAAACGTGGTCGATATGGCAGTCGGTGTTGCCGTTGCCTCGGCCTTTACCGCGATAGTAAACGCCTTTACCAAGGGATTTATCTCACCCCTTATCGCTATGCTGACGGGAAAATCCGAGCTTGACGAGCTGAAATGGATAATTCGTCCCGAGGTGCTTGACGAGGCAGGCGAGGTTATAGAGGCTGAGGTTGCTATCCTATGGGGCTCGCTCGTTCAGGCGATGGTAAATTTCTTGATTATCGCCATAGCGCTCTTTGCCGTTATGAAGATAGCGGCGGCCATAAGAGAGCGTGCAGAGAAAATCAACGCGGAAATAAAAAGCCGATTTATCACCGAGGAAGCAAGAAAGAAGGAAAGAGAAGAGGCGGCAAAAATTGAGGCCGAGGCAAAGGCTGAGCAAGAGGCGAGAATTGAAGCTGAAAAGGAAGCCGAAAAACAAAAAGCCCGCCTTGAAGCCGAAGAGCGCGAGAGAGCAAGGCTCGAAAGAGAAGAGGCGCTCCTTGTTGAAATACGCGATTTACTTAAAAACGGAAATAAACAAAGCTGACCCTTAGCTTTTCTTCATCACAAAAAGCAAAAATACAAAAAAATAAAAGAGCTAAACCAAAAATAATATAATCCCATCAAAGTAGTCTTGAAAACTTTTTAAGTGTCTACTCTTGTGGGATTATATTAAAAATTCGGTCTTTAGCTCTTTTTGTTTTTGTGCGTTTGATATTTCAAATTCAGTATAGCGCGTCTAGTATTCTGAATTTAGTAAAGCGCGTGTAGTGTTCTGAATTCAGTATAGCGCGTGTAGTGTTCTGAATTCAGTATAGCGCGTGTAGTATTTATTCTGCACTTATCGTTTTTGTGGCCGCCTCGAGTTTTTTTACTCGGTGCTTGTTGTTCTATGCCTGCCGATTTCGTGTTTTTTATTCTGCGTTCGTTACTTTTTGTTTGTAGTCGTGCTTGTGTCAGCTTATGATGATTATTTTCGTATCGTTTCTGTTGATTACTTGTTTTCATTAAGGGCTGTGAGCATTGATTTTTCCACCTCTTTTAGAGTTTCGGCACGGTTTATCTCACATCTTATGCGTGCAGCACCCGAAAAGCCCTTTAAATAGAGGGCAATTTGTCCTCTTGCCTCGATTACGGCAAGCCTCTCACCCTTGTCGCAGGTGGCAATACTTAGCTGGCGGAGCGCTGTGTCAATTCTATCCTTAAGAGTGGGCTTTGTATAGAATTTATTTTCAAGAGCCGAGCGTATCTCACAGAATATAAAAGGGTTGCCGACAGCTCCTCTGCCGATAGCAATTCCGTCAGCGCCCGTATCAGAAAACATGGAGAGGGCCTCTTCGGCATTTGTAATATCTCCGTTCGCAATTATAGGTATTTGCAAACTAGACTTTACTTTTTCTATGATTTTTCTGTCTGCCTTGCCTCCGTACATCTGCTTTGTGGTTCGTCCGTGAATGCACAAAGCGTCAGCGCCGCCTGACTCGGCAGCGAGAGCGCATTCGACAGCGTTTATATGGGACGGGTCAACTCCTGTGCGGATTTTGACGGTGACGGGAATATTTACGGCACGCTTTACGGCGCTCGTTATTTTTTCAATAAGCGAGGGGCTTTTCATAAGCGCAGAGCCCTCGCCGTTTGAGAAAATCTTCTTTACGGGACAGCCCATATTTATATCTATTGCGACAAGGCGTGAGCAGGCCTCGTTTTCGGATATAAGCCTTGCTGCCTCGGCCATAACACTTGGCTCAGAGCCGAAAATTTGTATGGCTACAGGGCCCTCGTCGGGAAAAATTTTCGCGAGGGAAAAGGTCTTTTTATCATTAAAGGTAACGGCTTTTGCGCTCACCATTTCGCTGACTGAATATTCTGCGCCTGCCTCGTGACACACGACGCGCATAGAGTGGTCGGTATACCCCGCCATTGGCGCGAGAAAAAGTCCGTGCTTTATCTCGGTTTGTCCTATTTTCATAATAGCTCCGTTTTTGAAATTTATATTATTTTATCATAAAATCCCCATCTTTTCAAGTGCATATCTTATTTTTCGTCCTGCTTTAAAGTTTATAATGTTGTTTGAATAGAGTTTTCGTTAATCGGAGCTCTATCAAGCAACATTTTTTATTTCTCCCCGGGCCCGAGGGTTCGGGAGAAATAAAAAAATGGCGCAACCGAGGACGGCGGTACCGTCCACCCCTGTATGTAATGGCGTTTAGCCGTACAAATAAATTTAATGCCGTATAGGCGAAAAGGAGAAAAGAAAAATGGAAGTAAAACTTTACAAGAAGGAAGGCACCTACTTTAGCGAGAAGGATCAGAAGGACAAGCATTACACGAATTTTTACGTAGCGTGTAACGATAATCTCATTCCGGTCGAAGTTAAGTATTTCCCGAACAAAGACCTGAATGACCGTGATCCCGGCTATTCGAGTCGTTTTGCTGTTCTGTCTGCTTTTGCAGAACCTCTTCCCGAGAAGTAAAAGAACGATGAAAAGAATTCTTCGGAGTCTATCTG
This sequence comes from Clostridia bacterium, assembly GCA_017631325.1. Taxonomy (GTDB): domain Bacteria; phylum Bacillota; class Clostridia; order Oscillospirales; family CAG-272; genus UBA1740. The sequence goes on along the minus strand of JAGBTM010000038.1, from coordinate 278 downwards.
AGATTTATTCCACTATTATTTGTAGCTGAAAATATTTCGGCAAAAGGTGGAAAAGGTGGAAAAAGGCACTCAAAAACGTTACATATTCGTGAGTACAAGAAGGGGGTCTTCTACACTTTAAAATATCTTAACAATGCCTGCGGCGCTGAGGGCTTGTCCAGCGCCGCAGGCAAAAGGTGGAAAAACAAGGCTTAAAGGTGGAAAAATTCCACCTTAGCCGCGGTTTTTACTCATTTTGACAAGCGAAATACATACAGGATAATCTTTTATTCTCAACT
>JAGBTM010000037.1 GCA_017631325.1 Clostridia bacterium | reverse complement strand
TCGCGATTATATCGTATCTGCGGATACAAAATGCAGGTTTTGTATAGAGAAACAAATTGTAAGGTTGAGAACGTCTCGCTTTTAGGCTCGATGTTCTCTTTGATTTTCTTTATACAAAACCTTGCCCATTTTGTATAATTGCGTAGGTGTATCAAAGAATACCCACAGGCTTTATTATCGTTGTTTCAACAGTTCCCTTTGGATAGGGAGATACATCTCTACTCTCGTGAACTCCACGAACATCTTGTAAACTCACAGACTTTACAACCTATTCAGGACTTCTCTTTCGCATTGATGTTTTGGCTAGACATCGGAAACGCAAGCATTTCCCTGCTTCGCTCTCTCCCTATTATGTGGTATAATAAAGGCTTTTATTGTATGCTAGATGTACAAAAATAGTCAGTTGTGGTGGCTTATTATACAGAGCCACCCGACAGAAAAGAAAAAAAGGCATACCGCAGAAGAAATTGTCGAATACCTCTGCGATATGCTCTCCAAACTAGCCCGTAGATAAACGGGGATTGAGCCTAGGTGACCGCCTAGGCTCTTTTATTATACCTCAAATTGTTTTGATTGTCAAGTGCTTTTTTCAATCTTCGTAAAAATGTTCAATTTTTGCTAATTATCTTCTCTTCACTTTTAGATGAACTTTACGTATATTTATTTTCCATATTGATTTTTATCGGTAAATATGTTATAATACTAGCAACGTGTAGTTACGCTATACTAAACATTGGAGGTAATTATTATGAGAATGCGTGTTTTGACGCAAACAAACAAGGGTAAGCTTCTTGCTATCGCAGACGAGGTGACCAAGCTTATCGAGGCGGACAAGGCAACCGACGTTATTATGCCTGCATATCCCTGCGACGGCGAGCGTCTTATAGTTATCGTTGCAACCGCTAAACCCAGTATGCCCGATAGCTTCTGTCGCTTTATGAGATCGCTCAAGAGAAGCGTTACGGCTAATATTGCGTTTATTATCGACGGTACACCCGAAAACGCTGCTAAAATTGTAGAAATGGCAAAGACCAATAACTCTAACGTTATTGGGGACAACATTCTTTACATAGAGGGTGGACTTCCCTTCAAGTTCCTTAAGAAAGTCACCCCCGAGGAGATGGAAAAGGTTAACTCGTGGGTATCTGAAATCAGAGCATCTCTTGCATAATTTCCTAAACTCAAAAAAACAGCTCCCATGCACAGTGCTTTTGGGAGCTGTTTTTAATTCCCTGCCTTACTTAACGAATTCTCTGTAAATAGCGTTAAGCGCAGTTACGTAGTCGTTGGAGTCAACGCCGATAATAATGTTAAGCTCGCTTGAGCCCTGGTCTATCATGCGAATGTTTACGCCTGCATTAGCAAGAGCTACGAAAACTCTTGCAGCAGTTCCCTTCGCCTTGACCATACCACGTCCAACAACGGCAAGAAGAGCGATATTCTCTTCTACAAATATATTCTCTGGGTCGATGTTTTTGCAAATTCCCGCAAGAACGTCGGCACGCTTCTGCTGAAGAGCTTTGGTTCCTACGATAACCGTCATAGTATCAATGCCCGACGGGAAATGCTCAAAGGAAATACCGTTCTCCTCAAGAACCTGAAGCACTCTTCTGCCAAGGCCAAGCTCTGAGTTCATCATAGCTTTTTCAATGGTGATGCTGGAGAAGCCCGTTCTGCCTGCGATACCTGTAATGATGTTCTCGCTGATTTCCTCAGTCTCGGGAACAATGAACGTGCCCTCGTCATCGGGACGGTTGGTGTTCTTGATATTAATCGGAATTTTAGAATATCTTACGGGGAAAATAGCGTCCTCGTGAAGAACCGTAGCGCCCATATATGAAAGCTCACGAAGCTCCTTGTAGGTAATCTTCTTGATGGGCTTGGGGTCTGCGATAATTCTTGGGTCGGCCATCAGGAAGCCCGATACGTCGGTCCAGTTCTCGTATATGGTAGCTGATGTTGCGCGCGCAACGAGAGAACCTGTGATGTCGGAGCCGCCACGAGAGAAGGTCTTGATAGTGCCATTAGGCATAGAGCCGTAAAATCCCGGGATTACTGCTCTCTCGTGCTTGGATAGCACGTCACGCATAACGTCGTTGGTAAGCTCGGAGTTGAAGGAGCCGTCCTCGTTGAAGAAAACAACCTTCTTTGCGTCAACGAAATCGTATCCAATGTACTTAGCAAGTATCATAGCGTTGAGGTACTCGCCTCTCGACGCCACGTAGTCCCTGCCAGAGCTATGAAGCACGGCAAGACGGATTTTTTCAAATGTGCTGGTTAAATCAAGCTCAATTCCAAGCTCTGCAATAATGCTGTTGTATCTATCCTTTATCTCATCAAAAACAGCGGTGATATCCTCTTCATCGGTAGCAAGCGCGTGGCACTTGTAAAGAAGGTCGGTAATCTTGGTATCGTCGCTCGTGCGCTTTCCGGGGGCGGATGCTACGACGTAGCGTCTTGTGGGCTCGCTTTTGATGATGTCGGCAACTAAACGAAAGTGTTCAGCATCGGCGAGTGAGCTGCCGCCGAATTTCAGAACTTTAAGGCTCATTAGATAAATCTCCTGTCGAAAAATATACTTTCAAAAAATATACTATTATTATATGAAAAAAAAACGCGTTTGTCAAGATAAAAAGTTATAAAACATATTTAAAATAATAAACAAGCAAGAAAATGAGTTAAAAAACTATAAAAACATTAAAAAAATCTATTGACTTTTCAATTCTTCTCTGCTATAATATAAAGGTCCGTGGAGAGATGGCCGAGTTGGTCTAAGGCGCACGACTGGAAATCGTGTAAACCCTAATACGGTTTCAAGGGTTCGAATCCCTTTCTCTCCGCCATAGAAGAAGCACACCGTGATTGGTGTGCTTCTTCTATTTTATGACGGTGAGAAAGAGGATACTGACGCTGCGCTGCAAAGCGCAGGGTTCGCATTTAAGCCAAAGCCGTCTGTGAGCTCGCTCACAAGCGGCGCGGCGAAAAATCTTCGCGCTATGCACGAATACCCCTTTCTTTGAAGCACACCGCGATTGGTGTGCTTCTTCTATTTTATGACGGAGAGAAAGAGGATACTCACGCCGCGTTCGTTTTAAACGTTTTTTCTGCCGTCGGTTCCCTGCCTTTTTACATAAAAAAGCACAATAGTACCAAATCAAAGCAGAAAAGTACCATTTTTTTTTAAGAATGTTGGTTGTTTTTTCAAGTATTTATGATATAATAAAATAAAAACACCGAAAAAGAGGTAAAAGTATGCAGTTTCTTTCACCAAATGACCCCAAATTTATGGGAAAAACCGATTCAGAGTCTATTCAGAACGCTATTAACGCTGCCGAATCGGGGCCTATCAGAACAGTTTCCATTCCCCGCTTCTGTGCAAGAACCGGTGCTGAGGAATGGATTATTGACAAATCGATCCTTCTTCCCTCAAATATCACTGTTATTCTCGACGACTGTCACCTGACTTTGAAAAAGGACGTATACGAGAACGTTTTCCGTAATAAGAATATGTACACCGATATTTCTACAAAGGCCGAGGGCAAGCAGCGCGGCATACGTATTATCGGCTTTGGTAATGCGATTATTGACGGTGGCGAGGGTAACGACCTCACTGAAGCCACCAGTATGAAGGATGGAAGGCCTTCTATCCGCAACAACAACTTTATACTCCTCCACAACGTAGACGATTACGTTATCGAGAATATTACCTTCCTGAGCATGCGTTGGTGGGCGATAAACCAGATTTGCTGTACTCACGGCAGACTTGAAAATCTTCATTTCGACAACGTCAAGCTTATTCGTAACCAGGACGGTATCGACCTCAGAATCGGTTGCTCTCATATCTACATAAATAACATTTCGGGACGCTGTGGTGACGACGTTGTTGCCCTTTCCGCTTTTGCCGGCTCTAAAGAGCGCGAGCTCTTGTTGGTAGAAGGAATGGAGCCTGATATTCACGACGTAACTATCAAGAACGTGTGTGCCGACACGAACTATTCCCTTGTTGCTATCAGAAACACCGACGGTGCTAAAATGTACAGAATTTTCGTTGAGAACATCAAGGACCCGGGTGGAATATACGGACCGAGAAGCGTCGTAAGAATTGGCGAGAATCTCTATTTTAAAGAACGCTCCTCTATCCTTGGCGAAACCCACGACATCTACGTCAAGGGCGTTTATTCTAAAAATCGTCTGACGGTTGTCATTGGCGGCTCGCTCTGTGACTCTCATATATCCGATATTTATGCGGACGGTACCTCTATGAGCGCCATTTCCACCTACGCAATCGACACGTATCTTGAGCAGAAGAAGATGTACTGCTGGGGCGGTGTTACGATGCAGAACGTTGTGTTTGACAACATCCATTACAACGGAACTGCAGGACATCAGAACGAGGAGTGGATGAACAAGCCCGGCACTTACTTCCCCGGCGCGGCTCTCGATTTCAGATCTATGCGCGATGAGGACTACTTCAAGAACGTAATCTTCCGTGACGTATTCACCCGCGAAGGTATAGAGCCTTATATTGCTTGTGACAAGGTTACTCCCGATATTCGCAATTGATTTTAAAGCCAATATTTTTAAAAAAGCAGAGCGACAAGACATCGCTCTGCTTTTATTTTTGTGCCGATTTTGGAATTTTAATAGGCACAAGGCTGATTTTAAGATATTTTACTTAACAACGATATTGATGATTTTGCCGGGAACGACGATTTCCTTGATTACAGTCTTGCCGTCGATAGCCGCCACAACCTTATCGTCGGCGCGAACGATAGCAAGAACGTCATCCTTGCCTGCGGCTACGGGAACGGAAATAACGCTGCGAACCTTGCCGTTTACCTGTACGGGCATCTCGATAACGTCGTCTGCGCATTTTGCTTCATCGTACTCAGGCCATTTAGCGAGAGAAACAAGTCCCTCACCGCCAAGTGCCTCGTATACCTCTTCTGCAACGTGGGGTGCAAAGGGCGAGAGAACGGTTGCAAGAGTTTTTAGGTCGTCCTTTGTGATTTTGCCAATCTCGTATACAGTGTTCACCGTTGCCATCATTGCAGCAATAGCGGTGTTGAACTTCATTGAGTCAATATCTGCCGTAACCTTCTTTATAAGCTTGTGGATATGCTTTTCAAGCTCGGGTGTGCTGCCCTCGCCCTTCGCCATATCAAGCAGGTTGTAGAAGCGCTCGAGAAATCTCTTACAGCCCTTGATGGACTGAGGATTCCAGGGTGCCGCCTGCTCAAAGTCACCGATAAACATCTCGTAAAGACGCATAGTGTCTGCGCCATAGTCGTTGACGATATCGTCGGGGTTGACTACGTTGCCACGAGATTTGGACATCTTCTCACCGTTCTCACCGAGAATCATGCCGTGGCTCGTTCTCTTGAGATAAGGCTCCTCGCACTCGAGTGACTTGATATCATAAAGGAACTTAGACCAGAATCTTGAGTAAAGAAGATGAAGTGTCGTATGCTCCATACCGCCGTTGTACCAGTCAACAGGCATCCAGTATTTGAGAGCCTCGGGCGATGCGATAGCATTGTCATTATGAGGATCGCAGTATCTGATAAAGTACCAAGAGGAGCCTGCCCACTGAGGCATGGTGTCGGTTTCACGCTGTGCCTTACCACCACACTTGGGACACTTGCAATTAACCCAATCGGTCATGAGAGAAAGGGGGGATTCGCCGTTTTCGGTAGGCTCGTAGGACTCTACCTCGGGAAGAGTGAGAGGAAGCTCGGATTCGGGAACGGCAACCCAGCCACACGTTTCACAGTTTACGAGGGGGATAGGCTCGCCCCAGTACCTCTGACGCGAAAATACCCAGTCACGAAGCTTGAAGTTGGTCTTCTGCGTACCGATACCCTCTTTTTCAAGGAACTCTATCATTTTAGCCTTAGCGTCCTCTACTTCAAGTCCGTTAAGGAATCCGGAGTTGCAAAGCACGCCGGTCTGCACGTCAACGAACGCCGCTTCTTCTACGTTACCACCCTTTACTACCTCGATAATGGGAAGATTAAATTTCTTTGCAAAATCCCAGTCACGCTCGTCGTGTGCGGGAACGGCCATTATTGCGCCCGTACCGTAACCTGCAAGAACGTAGTCTGAAATGAAAATGGGAATTTCCTTGTTGGTTGCGGGGTTGATAGCACGAACACCCTTGAGCTCAACACCGGTCTTTTCCTTAACAAGCTCGGTTCTCTCAAAATCGGATTTCTTAGCTGCCGCTATGCGATATTCTTCAATTTCGGCATAATTTTCAAGGCAGTTTTTCCATTTTTCAATATATTCGTGTTCGGGAGCGATAACCATATAGGTTGCTCCGAAGAGTGTGTCGCATCTTGTGGTGTATACGCGGAGGCTGTCGCCCGCAGTGGTCTTAAAGTCGATTTCAGCACCTGTGGACTTACCTATCCAGTTCTTTTGTTGGGTTTTTACTCTCTCGATGAAATCGAGACCGTCAAGTCCTGAGATAAGTCTGTCTGCATACTCGGTAATCTTGAGCATCCACTGGCTCTTTACTTTTCTTATAACGGGGGCGCCACATCTTTCGCAAACACCGTTTACGACCTCCTCGTTAGCAAGAACAACCTTGCAGGAGGTACAGAAGTTGACGGCCATCTCCTTCTTATATGCGAGCCCCTCCTTGAACAGTTGAATGAAAATCCACTGTGTCCACTTATAGTAATCAGGATCGGTCGTGTTGATTTCGCGCGACCAGTCGAACGAAAGGCCGAGTGCTTTGAGCTGCGATTTAAATCTTGCTACGTTTCTCTCCGTTACAATTCTGGGGTGAATTTTATTCTTGATAGCGAAATTCTCCGTGGGAAGACCGAAAGCGTCCCAACCCATAGGGAAAAGAACGTTGTAGCCCTGCATTCTCTTCTTTCTTGAAACTATATCAAGAGCGGTATAAGGGCGAGGGTGACCAACGTGAAGTCCCTGTCCGGAGGGATAGGGGAATTCTACGAGAGAATAGTATTTTGGAAGAGTGAAATCCTGCTTTGCCTCAAAGGGCTTTTTCTCGTCCCAGATTTTTTGCCATTTTGCTTCAATTGTTTTATAGTCGTAGAACATTTTTATTCCTCCGCTTTGTTGATTTGTAATTTTTCGTCTACTTCTTTGATTAAATCGGTTATATCAAGCTCCGAATCCTCGGGCAAATGCCTGTCGAAGCTATAAAACTCTCTTGACGCCTTATCGAAAATATTGACGATTACGTCACCGTAGTCAACCAGAATCCAAGCGTTCCCTGCCCTGCCCTCTATTCTGAGAGGGGCGCAGCCCTTATTTGATAAAAGCTCGTCTACGTAGTCCGAAAGTGCTGCTACCTGCATCGAGGAGCGGCCCGTAGCGTTAACGTAAAAGTCGGTAACGTTGGTTTTGCCGATTACGTTAAAAAGACGAACGTCAAGCGCTTTCTTCTCAAGCAAAACTCTGACAGCCTCGTTTGCTATAAGGCGCGAGTCAGCGTTCTTTAACTCAAAATTTTTAGAATTTTCCATTAATTACTCCATACCGCTCGTTGCGGTTAATTGCCTAATATTTTCATTAAGGCTGCTTTTGATTTGAGCGTACGCTCATTTATGATATCGCCCCGCTCACCGAGTGCCTTGACCGTGTTTTCGAGTGCAAGGAGGACGGCACGGTCGAGCTGTCTTTGACGCTCTTCTTCGCTTTTCGCTTCGTTGAGCGATGATGTAAGCCAGTCTCTAAGGCTTACGCACTGATAATACTTTCGTCCCGGCTCTATATAGTCGGCTATGAATATTATCTTATCAAAGGTTGACATATTCTCGTCTGCGGTCGTGTGCTTAAATACAGCAGAAAGAATTTCTTCGGTTGCAAATTCTCCGAAATCGCGCTTTATTACAACGGGTGCACAAAAGGCGTGATATGCGGGTGGCGCGTCGAGGTCGGAGCGAGTTACGCCTTCGCACTCCCGTAGTATAAGAAGAAGCTCGTCCTTTTGATATTCCTTCGCTACGTCGTGAAGCAAAGCTGCGGCGCGAAGCTCGGTAAGTTTGCTTGGTAGAAGCATCTTTCCAAGATGCACCGACGTCTCTTCCACGCCGAGTGTGTGTAAATATCGCTTCTCCGACAGCCTTGATTTAAGCGAGGCCCGAAGCTGCTCGAGCATTTTCTCGGTGATATACATTAAAGCTCAATTCTCTTTTTCTTCTTAGATTCTTTGTAAAGGACGAATTTGCTTCCGACGCAGGAAACAACCTCGCAGCCAATTTCCTCAGCGATAGCCTCGGCGGCCTCGGTTGCGGTGTAGCCACTATTGTCGAGCACGCGTGCCTTTATCAGCTCTCTTGCCTCCAGAGCGTTACCTATTTGCAGGCACAGCTCCTCGCCTATACCACCCTTGCCTATCTGAAAAATACAGTCAAGCTTGTTTGCAAGTGAGCGAAGATACGCTCTTTGTTTGCTAGTAAGCATTTTATTTCTCCTCAAACAGCGCACCTGCAAATTCCTTTGCATCAAAGTGCTTCATATCGTCAATTTTTTCGCCAACACCGATAAACTTAACGGGTATTCCAAGCTCTTTCCTAATAGAAATAACTATTCCACCCTTGGCAGTTCCGTCGAGCTTTGTTAAGACAAGACCTGTGATGTTTGACGCCTCTTTAAATTCCTTAGCCTGATGCACCGCATTTTGTCCGGTTGTAGCATCAAGCACGAGCAGAGTTTCTTTAGATGAGCTGGGCAGCTCCCTTGAAATAACTCTGTCAATTTTTGCAAGCTCGTCCATAAGATTTTTCTTGTTGTGCAGACGTCCTGCCGTATCGATTATCAATACGTCGGCTGAGCGGCTCTTAGCCGCGTTTATCGCGTCGTAGACTACAGAGGCAGGGTCTGCGCCTGCGCCCTGCTTGATAATATCGACGCCGGCGCGCTCACACCATACTGTTAGCTGCTCGGCCGCTGCCGCTCTGAACGTGTCAGCTGCTGCTACGACTACCTTTTTCTTCTCGGATTTTAGTTCTGCGGCTATTTTTCCAATAGAGGTAGTTTTTCCGACACCGTTGACACCGATAACGAGTATTACCGAGGGCTTAGTGCTAAGATTAAGCGGCTCGTGCTCTCCTATAAGTCTTCTAAGTATCAGAAGCAGCTCGGATTTTACCTCCGACGGCTCCTTGATGCGATTTTCCTTTACCGTATCACGAAGCTCGTCGAGTATTTCCTCTGTGGTTGCAACACCGATATCGGCCGAAATGAGAAGCTCTTCAAGCTCGTCGAAGAGCTCCTCGTCTACCTTTGTGAATTTTTTTACAAGATTGTCGATTTGTCCGACAATTGCATTTTTAGTTTTTAATAAGCCTTCTTTCAGCTTGTCAAAGAACCCCATCTAATAACTCCTTTTGCTTGCCCTCGATTTCACCTACGTTAAGCTCGATAGCCTGAGAAATACCACGCTGAGGCATCGTTACTCCGTACAGTCTGTCTCCGATTTCCATAGTTCCTCGACGGTGAGTGATAAGTATGAATTGCGTGCCGTCGCCAAATTTTTTGATGTAATCGCCAAATCTGTATACGTTTACCTCGTCGAGTGCTGCTTCTATCTCGTCAAGAATACAGAACGGCGTCGGGTTGACCTTAAGAATAGCAAACAGAAGCGCTATTGCAACGAACGACTGCTCACCACCCGAAAGAAGCGACATGCTCTTGATAATCTTTCCGGGAGGCGCCGCCTTGATTTCTATGCCCGAGGTAAGAACGTCCTCGGGGTCGGTGAGCGAAAGCTCTGCGTTACCTCCGCCAAACAGCTCCTTGAAGGTGATGCCAAAGTGCTTGTTTATCGACTGGAATGCACCGATAAAGCTCTCTCTCATCTCTTCTTCAAGCCTTGTGATAATGCCTATAAGCTCGTCGTAGGAGCTGGTAAGGTCTACGTACTGAGTATTCAGCTCGTCGTACTGCGCCTTAACCTCTGCATATTCCTCGATGGCTCCGGGGTTGTAGTTGCCGATAGCACGAAGCTTTGCGCGGCAGGAAGCCTGCTGAGCTGCAATTTCCTCGCGATTCTCGGGGGTTACAGGCGGATATTCGAGCGCTACTGCATCCTCATAGGTTATTTCGTAATCGTCCCAAAGCTGTGAGCCGAGCTTGTCCTGTCTTTCCTGAAGATGAAGCAGGCGGTTTTCGTTCTTTATAACCGCCTCGTAGGTGATTTGTCTTGAAGACGTCTTTTCCTTAACCTTAAGTCTGATATTTGAAAGCTCACGCTCAAATTCGTCACTTCCCGCCTCTACCTCGGAACGCTTCTGCCTAAGATTATCAAGCTCTTTTTCGAGATTTTCGTATTCAATTGCGTTTGCAGACTTTTTGTCGTCAATCCCGTCGCGTTTTGATACAAGCTCCGAAATTCTTCCCTCTTGGGTTGCGCGCTCGAGCATGAGGTCGCTAATTCTTGCACTTATCGTGCCTATCATTTGGTCAACGTTCTCGACATCCTTTTCAGTTGCGGCAATTTTAATCGAAACCTCATTGGCTTTCTGAATAAATTCGTCGCGCCTTTCGTCGAGCACGCCCATCTCAAGACTATGCTTCTCTCTGAACTGCTTCAAGGCAGCAATTCTTTCAAGATTTGCCTCGTACTCGGCATTCAGCGAAATCAGCTCCTCGTCAGCCTTGGTTTGCTGTCCTACGAGATTTTCGTAGTCCTGACGGAGCTTGTTGAGAATGTCGTTGTTTGCGTTGAATTTTGCGTTAGCATTATCCAGGGCCGCAAATTGTGAACGCGAGAGGGTGAGAAGAAGCTCTCTTTCCTGGTCGGCGTCCTTGTTTTTGTTTTTAAGCTCAAGGAGCTCTTTATCTATTTCTTTAATTTTTTCTGTAATGTCTGCGATTTCAAGCGAAAGCTTCTCTGCTCTTTCCTTAAGCTCAGTGATGGTAGTAAGGCGCGAGAGAATACCGCTGTCACGCTTTGCGCTACCACCCGTGAATGCACCGCCCGCATTGATAACCTGTCCGTCGAGCGTTACTATCTTAACTCTGTAACGGAGCTTCTTTGCGGCAACTGAGGCGTTCTCGATATTATCAAAAACCACAGTACGAAGCAGAAGCCACTCTATAATGCCTCTGTAACGGGTGTCCGACGCAGCGAGCGTGTCGGCTCTGCCGATAAATCCTTCAAGGGTCTTGGCCTGCCTGATTTCGTCGGTCTCCTGAGGCGACTTTATTGCGCTTATGGGATAAAAGGTTGCGCGGCCTGCGTTGCCATTCTTGAGGGCGTAAATTGCCTTCTTAGCCGTTTCTTCGTTCTCTACTACTATGTTTTGAAGGCTTGCGCCAAGAGCCGTCTCGATAGCCGTGATGTATTTCTTATCAACGGTAACGAGAGAGGAAAGAGGGCCGTAAATTTTGCCGGCGCCGGATATATTTCCCGAGGCGTATTCCTTCATAACGTACTTGACGCTCTCTGCATATCCTTCAAAGTGATCGTTCATTCTCTGAAGAACGTCGGCGCGCTGAAGTGCGCTGTCGTGCTCGACCCTAAGTGCCGAAAGCTCTTCGGTAATTTCTTGTCTTTCGTCTGAGAGCTTTTCAATTTTTCTAGAGGTCGCTTCAAGTATAGCGTCCTTTTCGGCTATTCTCGACTTGAAGCCCGAGGCGTTCTCCTCACATTTTTCCGCTTCCTTTTTGAGAATTTCGCCCTCTTTTTCATATTTCTCAATTTCAAGCTCTATATCGTGAGATTTAGTGCCGTCAGTCGTCTTTGAATTTTTAATAACGTTTATGCGTATGTTGAGTGAGGACGCCGAGTTCTCTTCAACAGTGAGCTCGTCAAGCGCTTCCTCGAGAGCACGCTTAGCCTCGTTAATCTTAATAGCGAGCTGCTGCTCCTCTGCAAGATATTCGAGCTTTGTATCAAGGTAGCCCCCTAGAATTTTCTGAATACCCGCCTTGCGCTGCTCGTACTCAGCTACACTCTTATCGAGCGCTGAGCGTGAGTCGTCAATTTCGTTTATTCTCTGCTTGGACTGGTTGATAAGCTCGGCTGAATGCGCAAAATCCGACTCTGCCACTCTGAGCGCATTATCAAGCTGGTGAAGTCTGTCGGTGGTTGCGCGTATCTCGTCCAGAAGCTGCTCGGAGAGGAGCTTGTTAGACTGCGTCTTATTGTAGAGGTTTTCGTTTTGAGCCTCAAGGTCGGAGAGAATCTGGTCTATTATTTCTAACTCGTGTTGAGAGAGCTTGTGAGCCTTGTCCGCCTCGTCGATATCCTCGCGGATTTTCTTCGTATCAAAGAGCCAAAGCGATACGTCTGCGCGCTTCTTTTCCTCATAGATAGCGAGGCCTCGTCTTGCCTTTTCGGCCTCCTTTTCAAGAGGTCCTACGCGGCTCTCGAGAACGAAAAGTATGTCCTTTACTCTGTCAAGGTTATCTTGAGTTGCCTTGAGCTTTCTCTCGGACTCCTCTTTTCTGTGGCGGTATTTGGATATACCGGCAGCCTCCTCGAATATGTGGCGGCGCTCGTCGCTCTTCTTAGATATAATCTCTGCGATTTTACCCTGTCCGATAATAGAGTAACCCTCGCGGCCGACACCCGTATTCATAAACAGCTCGTAAATATCACGAAGTCGGCAGGGCTGACGGTTGATAAGGTATTCGCTATCTCCGGTTCTGAAATAACGGCGCGTTACCACCACCTCGTCAAACTGCGAGTCAAGTCTGTTTATTGGGTCGGAATTATCAAAAGTAACCGAAACCTCGGCAAAGCCCATAGGACGTCTGTCGTCGGTACCGCCAAAGATAACGTCCTCCATCTTGGTTCCTCGGATATTACGGCTCGAAAGCTCACCGAGAACCCAACGCATAGCGTCTGAAATATTCGATTTTCCGCTTCCGTTGGGGCCGACGATTACCGTCGCTCCGCGTTCAAAGGATAAAACCGTTCTGTTTGGGAATGATTTAAATCCGTGAAGCTCTAGTGACTTTAAGTACATTTATTTTCCCTCGATTCTTTCCAGACCGAAACGTCAAAGCCCGAAATTTCATCACTTTCAGAAAATGAAATTAAACGGGTTCCAAGCGTCTTGGTCAGAAGAATTTTGTTATTTTTATTTTGCCCTATCACCGATGAAAGTCTGCCGCGGGCAACGGCTATATTTAATGCTTCACCCTCGCGTACCGAGAGCGCATTTGTTTTTTCTATAATCTTGTCGTAGTAATATTTGTTTATAACTAACTCGCCAAGCGCTGCGTGATTTGGTCCACCGTAGTAGGTTTCGGGTGAGGAAAGATTCTCTGTGGCGCATAGACCTATTCTTATTACATTGATATTATTCTCTAAAAACAGAGAAAAAACCTTGGCAGAACGCTCTATTGCCTCTTCAAGCGCTATCGGGCTGTATGTTCCTATGCAACACATATCATAAAGCTCCGTGTCGCGAAATACGACCGTAGGATATATTCTTGCTGCCACAGCGCCAGAGGATATTATAAAGCGAGCCGTTTCAATTTCTAATTCAAGCGTTGAGCCCGGTAGACCTATCATCATCTGCCCTACCAAAGAAAAGCCCGAACTTACTATGAGGTCTGCGGCCGACTTCTCATCAGAGAATGAATGTCCGCGTTTGGTTAGCTTAAGAACGCTGTCCGAGGAGCTCTGGAGTCCAAGCTCTATCACCTTGACACCGTATTTTTTAAGTATTTGCAGCTTATGGCTGTCTATATAGTCAGGACGCGTTGAGCATCTTATCGAATGGACTTGTCCACTTTCGATATACGAGTAGGCTATTTTCAATAAGTCAACCATAAGGTTTTCGTCTATGCCGGTGAACGAGCCGCCAAAAAAGGCGATTTCCACCTCGTCCTCATCGCTGGTGGTAGCTAGGGTGCTGTCTATCGTTTGCTTAACGGTTGAAATATCGAACTCTCTGACACCTGAAATAGTTTTTTGATTACAAAAAACACATTGGTTAGGACAGCCGAGATGCGGAATGAAAATCGGTATGTTTATATGTCGTCTCACGTCGTAACTCCAAAGAGGCCGAGAGCCATTTTTGCCGCCTGCATTTCCGCCATCTGCCTTTTTGCCGCAGTGCCTCGACCTACCTCGTTATTGTTTATATATGCCGAGACGGTAAAGCGTTTATTGTGCTCAGGACCTGTCGTTTCAACGATTTTATACTCTAAAAGCGAGCTGCCGTCCTGCTCAACTAACTGCTGAAGCATGGTTTTGTAGTCAGTATTTTGCATACCTGCTATGGAATTGATTTCGTTGGCGAAAAGGGTTATTATAATAGACTTATAGTCCTCGGAGCCCTTATCAAGACAGTCAAGATATATAGCTGCTATTAATGCCTCCATAGCATCGGCTAAAACCTTTGGACGCTCTCTGCACCCGGTCTGCTCCTCACCGTTTCCAAGATTAAGAAAAGCGCCGAGAGAAATACTCCCCGCAATTTTTGCAAGGGTGCCCTCACATACTATACGCTGACGCATTTTTGTAAGCGAGCCTTCCCTGTGCTTTTTGAAATTCGAAAACAGGTACTCGGATATTACAGCCCCGAGTATAGCGTCACCGAGAAATTCAAGTCGCTCGTTTGACCGAACCTCAATTCCCTTAACTCGCATCTCGTTTGAGTAAGAGGAATGCGTCAGAGCGTTTTCAAGTCGGGAAACGTCAGAAAAATTATAGCCGATAATACTCTCAAGCTCCAGTATTTCTCTGCCTATTGCCATTTTTACTATCCGTCCCCCCGTAAAATTTAAGTTAATCTATGCCGTATATTTTTTCTGCGTCGGCAAGCAGCTTTTTCTCGTCGTATCCTTCAGCAAAGACGGCAATGTCACTGTTAATACCGGTTTCGACGAAGAATATAGCCTGTCTTACGGCGTTTTTTATAGCGTTTGCATCTGACGAGCCGTGTGCCTTGATAACAGGCCTTGAGATACCGAGGAGCGGAGCTCCACCGTGTTCCGAGGCATCGAAGCGGTGCTTCATCTCCTTGATTTTTTCTTTCATAGTAAGGGTTGATACCTTTGTTACTATGTTCGTAGTCAGAACGTCCTTGAGCATACCGAGCATAAACTTGCCCATTCCCTCGATAGCCTTAAGGAAAATATTTCCCGTAAAGCCGTCGGTGACGATAACGTCGCATACTCCGAGAGGGACTTCCTTTGCCTCAACGTTGCCTACGAAATTAAGACCGCTATCCTTGAGTATCTGATAGGATTCGGTCTGAAGTGCCGTTCCCTTGTTGTACTCCGTTCCGTTGTTGAGCTGTCCTATTTTCGGGCGGTCGATACCGTATATCTTTTCCATATACTTAGCGCCCATAAATGCAAACTGGCAGATATTGTCCGAGGAAACCGTAAGGTTTGCTCCCGAGTCCATAAGAAGAACGGGTGTTGAAAGCGGCAAAATAGAGGCTATTGCCGCACGGTTGATACCGGGAATGCGCCTGACTATAATAGTCGCGCCCGTAACAAGCGCGCCTGTGTTTCCTGCGCTGACAAAGGCGTCGACCTCACCGCGCGAGAGGGTCTTGAAGCCTACACTCATAGAGGAATCTCTCTTATCCCTGACGACTGACAGAGGGCTGTCCTCCATTGAAATAACCGAGTCGGCATGGATAATCTTAATTCCGGAGATATCTATTTCGTTCTTTACGGCTACGTCGGATATAATATTCTCGTCTCCGACGAGCAGAAGCTCGTGCTCCTTAAATTCATTTACTGCAAGAGATACACCCTTGAGTATCTCAAGAGGAGCGTTGTCACCGCTCATAGCGTCAATAAGTATTTTCATACGTTTTCTATCGCATACGCCTTGATAATTTCAAGCGCGCGCTCGGCATAAGCCTCGTTGCGATATTTCTTGCCTCCTTTGACTTTTCTTCCAAGGGGTGCTATTATTCCAAAATTTGCGTTCATAGGCTGGAAATCCTTACTTACACCACCCTCGCTTACATAGTGCGCCAGCGCGCCTATCTCGGTTTCCTTGGGGAAAATTACACTATCCTTTCCAAGATGCCGTCTTGCAGCGTTTATGCCTGCAACGTATCCCGACGAGGTTGATTCTACGTAGCCCTCGACACCGGTTATCTGTCCCGCAAAGAAAATGCCGGGGTGTTCTCTCATTGAGTATTCGGGAGTAAGAATTTTAGGTGAATTGAGATAGGTGTTTCTGTGCATAACTCCATAGCGGAAAAATTCAGCATTCTCAAGTCCGGGAATTAATCTGAACACCTCTTTTTGCGCACCAAAGGTAAGGTGAGTCTGAAATCCTACGATGTTGTACATCGTTCCCTCACGGTTTTCACGACGGAGCTGTACGGTAGCAAAAGCGTCCTCGCCTGTCGTGGGCAGTGGCAGACCAACCGGCTTCATAGGGCCAAATCGCAAGGTGTCGTAGCCTCGGGTGGCCATAACCTCTACGGGCATACAGCCCTCGAAGACCGTAAGACCCTCTTGGGAATTTTTATCAAACTCCTTAAGAGTGGCGACTTCGGCTGAAATAAGAGCATTATAGAAACGGTCGTATTCCTCTTTTGTCATAGGACAGTTGAGGTAATCCTTGGGGTCCCCCTTGCCATATCTCGAGGCAAAAAAGGCAATATTGGTATTGACCGTGGCAAAATCCACGATAGGCGCCGCTGCGTCAAAGAAATGCAGCTCGTCGCCACCCGTAATATTGCTTATTGATTTTGAGAGAGCCTCGGAGCATAAGGGACCCGCAGCCACGACCGTCACGGTGTCTGAGGATAGGTCGAGCTCCTCGACCTCCTGCTCAATGACCGTGATGTTTGGGTGCGACTTGATTTTTTCTGTAATATATTTGCTGAAATCCTCGCGGTTTACAGCAAGAGCCGAGCCCGCGGGGACCTCGGTGGCATACGCGGCCTCCATTATGAGCGAGCCGAGAGCTCTCAGCTCCTCCTTAAGTAGACCTACTGCGTTGCTGGTTTGATTAGAACGAAGAGAATTTGAACAGACAAGCTCTGCAAAATTCTCGGAATGGTGCGCGGGTGAAAATTTCTTCGGCTTCATTTCGTAAAGGAGAACCTTAACTCCAAGCCTGGCTGCCTGCCAAGCCGCTTCGCAGCCTGCAAGACCCGCACCTATTATCTTAATATATCCCTCGCTCATAGCTCGTCTACCGGCATTTCCTCTTCTCTTTGATAAGAACAGGATTTTTCCTTACAGATTACGGCTTTTTTGCTCTTCTTGTAGTAAAGGTTTGCGCCGCAGTCGGGACATTTTTCGAGAAGCGGTTTATCCCAAGACGAGAAGCTGCATTCGGGATATGCCTCGCAGCTATAAAAAAGACTGTTGCCCTTTGCGTGTCTTGAGAGTATTTTCGAAGAGCAGATGGGACACGGAACACCTGTGTCCATCACCTTTTGCTTTGTGAATTTACAGCTTGGGTAATTCGAGCAAGCGTAAAACTCACCGTATCTACCGCGACGCACGAGCATCTCAGCACCGCACGCCTCACACTTGAATCCTGCAAGACTTTTCTTTGCAGGTGCTGTCTCAATTACCTTGCCGCTTGAGTCAACCGCCTTAGTGCATTTACACTGAGGATAGCTCGGACAAGCGAGGAATTTACCAAATCGGCCCGTTTTATATACCATGAGCTTTCCGCAGAAATCACAGGGGACCTCACTTACCTCGTGAGGAAGAGACATACCCGAGGTGCGCTCTGCCTTTAGCGCGTCGGCAAGGTCCTTCTCGAACTTCTTGTAGAAATCCGAAAGAACGCCTATTATCGTGGTTTCCTTATTCTCTATCGAGTCAAGGGTTGCTTCCATGGTTGCTGTGAAGTCGTAGTCTATAATCTCAGGGAAATTCGCGCGCATATAGTTTGTGATAAGCTCGCCAAGAGGCGTTGCGACGAGCGATTTTCCGTCGCGCTTAACGTAGTTACGAGAGGTAATAATCGTAATCGTAGGGGCGTAGGTTGAGGGGCGTCCTATTCCGCGCTCCTTGAAGAAATCAACGAGCGAGGCCTCGGTATATCTTGGGGGCGGCTCGGTGAAGTGCTGATTTTTCTTAATATCAGTAACCTTGAGCTTTTCAAGACGCTTGATGTCGGGAAGCTTTGCGAGGTTTTCTTCCTCCTCGTCCTCGGGCACGACGCCCTTCTCTCCTCCGTCGTAAACGGCAAGATATCCTCTGAATTTGATGATATATCCACCGGTTTTGAAAACGTATCCACCACTTTCGATATCAACCGAAACGGTATCGAGTACGGCAGATTCCATCTGGCTTGCGATAAATCTCTCCCAAATAAGCTTATAAAGCTTGTATTGGTCTGAGCTTAAAGCCTTTCTTACTTTTGATGGCGCTAACGCGGGGTTGGAGGGTCGAATAGCCTCGTGCGCGTCCTGAGCGCCAGTAGCACTCTTATATACTCTTTCGTTTTTGGGAATATACTCCTTGCCGTAGGCCTCGGCTATATATGCCGCAGCCGCATTCTTTGCGCTGTCCGAGATTCTCGTGGAATCGGTACGCATATAGGTAATAAGACCCTGGAAGCCTCCAAGCTCTGCGCCGATATTAAGACCGTCGTAAAGCTCTTGTGCCACCTTCATTATTTTCTGAGACTGAAATCCAAGCTTCTTAGATGCGTCCTGAATGAGCGACGAGGTGGTAAAAGGCGGCATCGGTGCCTTGTATTTCTGTGTATGCTTAACCGAGCTGACCTTAAAGGTGTCGGAGTTTACGGCACTGAGTATTTTATCGGCCTGCGCCTCGTTCTCGATTTTAAGCTTGCCTGTGCTATCACCGTAGAAGCGAGCCGAGACGGTATCGCCCGAGGCGGTATTGAAGCTCGCCTCTATCGTCCAATACTCCTGTGGTACAAACGCGCGGATTTCTTCCTCGCGTTCGGTTATAATGCGGGTAGCTACCGACTGTACTCTTCCTGCGGAAAGTCCGCTCTTGAGCTTCTTCCACAGCACCTCGCTGAGCTTAAAGCCAACGAGCCTGTCAAGTATTCTTCTTGCCTGCTGGGAGTTGACCAGGTCCTCGTTTATTTTACGAGGATGCTTAATCCCCTCCTTAACTGCGCTTTTGGTGATTTCATTAAAGGTTACGCGGCAGGGCGTGTCCTTTGAGATACCAAGCTCCTCTGCGATATGCCAGGATATTGCCTCTCCTTCGCGGTCAGGGTCGGTTGCAAGATATATTTTGCTTGCAAGCTTTGCTTCCTTTTTGAGCTCCTTGATAACGTCGCCCTTGCCTCTGATATTGATGTAATGGGGCGCAAAGCCGTTTTCTACGTCGATACCGAGGGTGCTCTTAGGGAGATCGCGGATATGTCCAACTGAAGCTATAACCTTGTAGCTTGAGCCAAGGTAGCTTTTAATCGTATTTGCTTTTGAGGGGGACTCAACTATTACGAGATTTGCCATATATTTAAAAGCGGTAAAACCGCGGCCTTTCTTATTTTGTTTTTCTCTCTACTCGGTCGCCTGGTGTGAGCACGACAAACTTGCCCATCTCAAGCTTAAGGAGTAGTCTCATAACCTCACGCAGAGGCGTTTTATCATCAACGAGCGACTCAATTTCGCAACCGCCTCGCTGAGGTATTCTCTTATAGAGCTTCAGCGCGAGCTTGTCAAAAACGAACTCTTCGCCCTTCTCTGTTCCCACGTGTGCAGCTTCCGACAGGTCTAATACGGGTGCTTGCTCGGTTAGGCTCGGTTGAACTTGAACTTCACGGTGCTCGGGCACGAGTGACTGCGAGGGGTTATTAGAGAGCGAGCGCTGTGCGGCGCGCGTGCTGTTATATCCTCTCGGTGTTATCTTGGACGGAGAGTATATATCGTCGTTTGGACAGTTCGCATCAACCTTGAGGGTTCGCAGAACGTGCATCATATCCACAGGACAGCGTGCCGATAGCTTGAATAGGTTCACTTGACTTGGGAACTCTGTCTCAAGCTCGCGTAGAATATCCTCAGCCATAGTGCAAGGCTTAGCTCCGTTTTTCAAGAGCAGCGTTGTAACCTCTGACTGCTTAGAGCTGATATTAGCGGGGAGCGCAAACACGGGCTTTCCTTGTTCCTTTGCGCATCTTGCGGTTATCAGCGCGCCACTTCCCTCGGGTCCCTCAACGACGAAGGTTGCCGAGGATATGGCGCTTATTATTCTGTTCCTTTTTGGGAAATTTTGTTTCATCGGCGGTGTTGCGGGTGGAAATTCCGTAAGGATACAGCCCTCTTTGACAATTTCACGGGCGAGAGTGAGATGCTGCTTTGGGTAGCAAACGTCAATTCCACTGCCTAAAATCGCTACGGTAGACCCTTCTGCCGCGATAGCACCGGCCGTCGCTACTCCGTCGATGCCCTTGGCCATACCCGATACCACGCTAACACCTGCACAAGCGATGTCGTAGGATATTTTAAACGCATTTTTCCTACCGTAATCCGAGAGGGAGCGCGTGCCAACCACCGAAACGAACGGTTTAGAGTTAAAGTCGGGCAAAACGCCACGGTAATAGAGTATGGGCGGAGGGTTTTGTATTTTTCTGAGTGCTACCGGGTACTTGTCGTCGCAATATGCGAGAAGACCTACGCCACGCTTCTTGCAAAAGTTGTATATCTCACTTGCGTGCTGAAGGTCCTTGTTGATTAAATACGCGCGGTCGGGATTCTTTGGGTCAAGGCATGCGAGTATCTCGTACTCCTCTGCCTCGTAGACAGCCTTAGCGTCACCGATTTTATTCAAAAGGGTTGAAAAGGTTGACCCGGCAGGCGCGCAACACAGCGACAGCCATATCCAGTATATCAGATTGTCCATATTCCCTCCCAAAAAGCGTTGTGTGTTATTTGCTCTGCTCCCACATCAGTATTGCGGCAGCAACCGCTGCGTTCAGAGATTCGGTCTTTTTCGAAATAGGAATGTATGCACTCCTATCGCAAAGCGCAGAAATATCCGAGCTGATACCGTGGCCCTCGTTGCCGATAATGAAAATATCCTCACGATTAAGACCGAGGGTTGAAATCTCTGATGCGTTATCTGTAAGCTCAGCGGCAAAAACACGTCTGCCGGCGCGCTGAGCATCACGAATAAATGCATCGAGCCTTTCTACAACGGTAATTTTCGTTCTGAAAAGGCTTCCCATAGCCGCTCTGACGGTCTTATGGTTATATACGTCAGCAGAATCCGCCGTTACAATTATGTGATCAACGCCAAACGCAGTAGCCGATCTAATGACTGCTCCGAGGTTGCCGGGATCACGCACAGATGACAAAACGAGAGCTCTTTCGGACTTCTCTAGAAAAAACTCTTCCTTATATATTATATCAGTATTATTTAAAATGTCAAGATATTTTACTTTTAAAGTATCAAGATATTTTATAACCGCAATAATTCCCTCGGGGGATTTCTCAGTTGAAATCTTCTCAAAAGCGCCATCTCCAACAGTAATTATTTCGGTCTGTGCATACGCAGCGTCATCAACGTATGCTTCAAGCTCCGAAAGTAATTCGTCACGCTTTGCTTCGGATACGAAAATGTGTGTTACGGGCATTTTTGAGTCAAGCGCCTCGAGTGTGAGTTTTTTGCCCTCTGCAATGAAAGATTTTTCGTTCTGCCTCGTTTTTTTGCTCGATAATGAAGAAGCCCACTTAATCTTGGGGTTGGAACGGCTCGTCAAAATTTCCCTTGAAAGCTTCATATTTATCCTTTCCTTAAAAAAATAATCCCGGTTTGCCAAGCATGGAAAACCGGGTATAATTATTAAAGCGCAGCCTTTGCCTTTTCGCAAATAGCAGCAAATGCTTCCTTGTCTGCAACTGCAATCTCAGCGAGCATCTTGCGGTTGAGGTCGATGCCGGCAACCTTGAGACCGTGCATAAGAGTGGAGTAGTTCATACCACATACCTTAGCCTGAGCAGAAATTCTGGTGATCCACAGAGAACGGAAATCTCTCTTCTTGAGCTTACGGCCTGCAAAAGCGTAGTTACCGCTCTTGAGTACAGCCTGCTTTGCCATCTTGAAATGCTTGGACTTTGCACCCCAATAACCCTTAGCGGCCTTGAGAATGCTGTTTCTTCTTTTGCGCGTCATTAAAGCGCCCTTAATTCTTGCCATTTTATGTTATCCTCCAAATTTTCTTAATAGCCCTATTACTTCTGAATAAGGGATCTGTAAGTGGGTGCGAAGCACTCGCTAAGGATTGCGCCCTTGCGAAGGCCTCTCTTGCGCTTTGCAGTCTTAAGACCGAGATTGTGACGGTGGTTGTTGTGCGACATTTTTACCTTGCCGCTTCCGGTAAGAGAAAATCTCTTGGCAGAAGCCTTGTGTGTCTTGATTTTTCCCATGATTATACTCCTTTACTGTAGGGGTTACCCTAATTATTTAACAAATTGAATTATTTTTTGTCCTGCTTTACGGGGCTAAGAATTATCGACATAAATCTACCCTCGAGTACAGGCTTTTTCTCTGCTGTACCGAAATCTCGGCACGCTTCCTCGAACTTCGAGATAACCTCGCGTCCAAGCTCCATGTGCGACATCTCTCTACCCTTAAAGCGAACTACTGCCTTAACCTTGTTACCTTCGGTGAGGAACTTCTTCGCGTGGTTTACGCGAGTATCAAAGTCGTGCTGCTCGATTCGGCAGGAAAGTTGAACTTCCTTTACCTTGACTATTACCTGCTTCTTCTTGGCTTCCTTTTCTCTCTTGTCGCGCTCAAAGCAGAACTTGCCGTAATCGATAGCGCGGCACACAGGAGGCGTTGCGTTCGGAACTATAAGGACGAGGTCAACTCCGTTGTTGTAAGCGTACTCGCGCGCATCGTCGATTTTCATAATTCCTACCTGCTCGTTAGATGGTCCGATTACTCTGACCTCGGTAGCCTTGATTTCCTCGTTGATAGGTAAATCCTTTGAATTGTTCGGTTTAATTGGTTTGTACCTCCAGAAATAAAAAATGCATACAGAGAACCTCCGTACGCATACAACACCCCCATTCCAAAGGGAGTAAGTATTAACCGTTGCGCACTCAAGTGGCAAGGTGAGAACGGAAATTCTGCTTCATCAATTTACTTAAGTAGTATATCATGCTACTCGCACTTTGTCAAGTGGTTTTAATAAAAAAATTGATTTTTTTGAAATTTTCTCGTCATTTAGGATCGTTTGTGACAAAAAGGCGCGTGAATACACACAGTGGGACGAAAATCCACTAAAACCGCTGAGCTTTAACAGCGCTCCTTAGTAAAGGAAATTCGCATCGGATTTTCATGGCTTACGGTGTGCGGCAAGTTGAAAACGTACATATTATATTCTATCGCACGCGCCGTGTCAATTAGGAATAAAGACTTTTTGCGGTCTTTGAGATTTTCATAGAGATATTCATTATTCATTATACAGCAACATTTAGTACTTAGACTGCTTTTTTATACAGATACGTATCGGGCAGCTTAAGACAGCTTTTTCTTTTTAGCTATCTTTCATATCAAGAGCAGAAATAGCACTTATCACGTACGCTGCCGTGCCTATGGCAAGCGCTCTCTCGTCAAATTTGGTTTTTGGGTTATGAAGAGGCACGCTGTAGCCGTCACGACTGCTTCCCGCAACGAGCGCTATCATTACCGAAGGTATTCTGTGGCTGATATATGCAAAATCCTCCGAGCCACCGCCACGCGCTCCTAGCTGCGAGGTGGTTGTCACCCCGCACGTGCCAACAGTCTCTTTTAGACCTTCGAAAACTGCATCTGATAGTCTTGAGTTGTTTATGAGAGTGGGACAGGACGAGGTGATTTCCATTTCAGAGGTACAACCGAAAAGCCGGGCAGTACCCACGCTGATTTCATTAATTCTCGACTTTAGCCGTTCCCTGACCGTCTCGTCGTATGCCCTGAAAGTCCCCGAAAGACGCGCAAAATCCGCCGTTACGTTAGGAGCCGTACCAGAATTAAAGCTTCCCACGCTCAAAACGGCATCATCTGAAATAGCGAACTCTCTTGATGGCAAATCTTCAATAGAAAAGAGTATGCGCGCGGCGGTCGCAAGAGCGTTTTTTCCTAGGTGAGAAAGCGAGCCGTGAGAGCTTTCTCCACGCACCGAAATCTCGAAAAAATCCGAGGAAGGCGCACTTACACCGCCCGATGAAACTATCAAAAAGCCCGAGGGAAAATCTATGCCGCATAGCACGTGAAGCATAATAGCCGCATCAATCTTATCCTCGAGCAGCCCCGCCTCTATCATATCCGAAGCGCCCTCGAGCGTTTCCTCGGCAGACTGAAAGCAAAATATTATTCTGCCTCGTATTTTGTCTTTGTTTTTTAATAAAATCTCTGCTGCGCCTAGTAGCATAGCTGTATGCATATCATGAGCGCAGGCATGCATATTTCCGTTTTTTGCAGCGAAGCTTTCGCCTGATTTTTCCTCTATCGGCAAGGCATCGATATCGGCTCTCAAAAGAACCGTTCTGTCGGTTTTGTCACCCAGCTCTGCCTTAAGCCCTCCACGTCCGACTGCGGTGGATGTAAGCCCAATTTCAGCGAGCTGTTTTTTGATGTATTCCCGCGTCTTTTCGGTATTAAATCCCACCTCTGCAATTGAGTGCAGTATGCGTCTGTGCTCTATTATTTTTTCTTCAATTTTCTTACAGTCTTCGACTATCCTTTTCATTATTCCGTCTCCTTTTACGTTAGCTCTGCCCTTCTAAAAGGCGCATTGTTATTATTGAGTATCGAAATGAAAAATATCATCTTTTATGAAATTAATCAAAAATGTCTTAAAAAAGCATCATTATGAGAGAAGATGCTTTAGCAATATATACGATACATATATTACTTTAGTGAAAATGTTTTTAATAAAAATATCGCACAAACCAAAATATTTTTTCAAAACCTATTGACATCTAGGTTAATAAATGCTATAATTGTAAAGCAAATTACTTTACACCACTTGAAAGGGCGCTGTTATGTTTGAAAAAAACATGAAGATTGCGTATCTTCTTGACTTTTACGGCGATGCGCTTGACGAGCATACTCGCTCCATAATGCGCGCTTATTATAACGACGATCTTTCCTTGGCTGAAATTGCGCTTGACGAGGGCATTTCAAGACAGGGCGTACGCCATTTGATTAAAAAGGGTGAGGAGAGCCTTAATTTCTTTGAGGAGAAATTTGCTCTTGTCAAGAGCCACGACGATATTGCTCTTGCGTGTGAATTAATTTGTGAGGTAGAAAAGTCCGTTTCGAATAATGAGAATTTAAAAGAGGAGGCCCAAAAGCTCAGACGGGCCATCGAAATTATAACGAAAGGAAACTGATATGTTCCAGAACCTTACTGAAAAGCTTGCAAACGCTTTTAAGAAGTTCAAGAACAAGGGTAAGCTTACCGAGGCCGAGGTCAAGGAGGGCATGCGTGAGGTCAAGCTCGCGCTTCTCGAGGCTGACGTCAACTTTAAGGTAGTTAAGGAATTTGTTAAGGCGGTTACAGAGCGCGCTGTCGGCTCGGCAGTGCTTGAAAGCCTGTTACCCGCTCAGCAAATAGTTAAAATTGTCAACGAAGAATTAATTAAGCTTATGGGTGGCGAAACACCCAAAATCAACATTAGCCCGAAGCCCCCGACGGTAATAATGATGGTGGGTCTTCAGGGTGCCGGTAAAACGACGCACTCGGCAAAGATTGCGGGAATGTATAAGCAGAAGGGCAAAAATCCCCTGCTCGTCGCCTGCGACGTATACAGACCTGCGGCAATTGATCAGCTTAAAATCGTTGGCGAGACGGTAAATATCCCTGTTTTTGCTATGGGTACCAAGATTTCGCCCGTAGAAATCGCAAATGCCGGAGTCGAGTACGCAAAGAAGAATGGCAACGATATGGTTATTATCGATACCGCGGGCCGTCTGCATATCGACGAGGAGCTGATGGGCGAGCTTGTAAGCATCAAGAATGCAACCTCACCGTCCGAAATACTGCTCGTGGTTGACGCTATGACGGGTCAGGACGCCGTAAACGTAGCAAAATCGTTCAATGACCTACTTGATATAAGTGGTGTGGTTTTGACCAAGATGGACGGAGATACCAGAGGTGGTGCTGCCCTTTCGGTCAAATATATCACCGGAAAGCCTATTAAATTCGTCGGTACGGGCGAAAAGCTTGATGCTATCGAGCTGTTCCACCCCGACAGAATTGCATCTAGAATACTCGGTATGGGAGACGTTCTTTCGCTTATTGAAAAGGCAGAGGCGGCCTACGACGAGAAAAATGCAAAAGAGCTTGAAAAGAAGATGCGTGAGCAGACCTTCTCGCTCGAGGATTTCCTCGACCAGATGCGACAGCTCAAGAAGATGGGTAACATCGAGCAGCTTCTCGGCATGATGCCCGGTGTCAACGCAGGTGCGCTCAAGAACGCTCAGGTTGATGAAAAGCAGATGGGTAAAATTGAGGCAATTATACTTTCCATGACGAAAAAAGAGCGTCTGCACCCTGAAATTATAAACGGCTCAAGAAGAAAAAGAATTGCTACGGGTAGCGGAACCACAGTCGAGGACGTAAACAAGCTTCTCAAGCAGTTCGAGCAGATGAAGAAGATGATGAAGCAGTTCTCGGGCTTTGGAAAAAAGCGCATGTTCGGTGGGTTAAAGCTTCCCTTCTAATAAGTGAAAAACAAAAACGCATCGCATAGTGTGACTAAAAATTCGACACACGCGTCGGTTTCGAGCTGCAAGGCTTTCAGAGGTGCAAAAACAATAACACAACAAACTAAAAAATAAAATAAATAAATTATCATTTTGGAGGAAAAGAAAATGGCAGTTAAAATCAGACTTAAGAGAATTGGCGCAAAGAAGACCCCCTTCTACCGCGTTGTTGTAGCAGACGAGAGATCTCCCCGTGACGGTAAGTTCATCGAGGAAATCGGTTACTACAACCCTCTCACCGATCCCGCAGACGTTAAGATCGATGCTGAGAAGGCAACCAAGTGGTTGAACAACGGCGCACAGCCCACTGATACCGTCAGAGCTCTTCTCAAGAAGAGCGAGATAATCAAGTAATTTCGGAAGTTAGGTTTACCGAAATGAACTTTAAGGAAATGCTCACCAACATTGCACGCGCTATCGTTGACGAGCCCGACGCTGTGAACGTTATTGAAACTGTTGACGGCGACGATATTGAGCTCGTACTTACCGTTGCAGAGAGCGATACCGGTATGGTTATCGGACGCGGTGGCAGAATAGCAAAGGCTATCCGTCAGTTAATGAAGGCGGCGGCAAACACCTGCGGCAAGCACGTGACTGTTGAAATCAAATGAATAAAAAGGACTGCTTCGGCAGTCTTTTTTATTTTGTTTATAAATATCTTTGTGCTTTTTTGTTATTATTTTAAATTTTACTTGAAAACTCCGAGGCAATAGTATATAATATTCATATAAAAGAAAATCAATATAATTTATTATTATTTTAGCAAAACGCGAGGTAGACATGAACATTAAGGAGCTTTCACTTCAAAAGCATTATGAGTGGCGTGGTAAAATTGAGGTAATTTCCCGTGCGCAAATCAATACCAGAGAGGATTTGTCACTGGCCTATACGCCGGGTGTTGCGGAGCCTTGTCTTGAAATACAAAAGGACGTCGATAAGTCCTATGAGCTCACACGCAGAAATAATCTCGTTGCGGTTATTACCGACGGTACGGCAGTTCTCGGTCTTGGTGACATTGGCCCCGAGGCAGGCATGCCTGTTATGGAGGGAAAATGCGCCCTCTTTAAGACCTTTGCCGATATCGACGCATTCCCCCTTTGTATTCGTTCTAAGAGCGTTGAGGAAATAGTCAGAACTGTATATCTTATATCTGGCAGCTTCGGTGGAATTAACCTTGAGGATATTTCGGCGCCGAGATGCTTTGAAATTGAAAAAAGACTTAAGGAAATCTGCGATATTCCCGTATTCCACGACGACCAGCACGGCACGGCTATCGTTGTAGCAGCGGCGCTTATCAACGCGCTTAAGGTTGTCGAAAAGAATATTGGAGAGGTTAAGGTTGTTATCAACGGCGCAGGCTCTGCCGGCTGTGCTATCGGCAGACATCTTATGAGTGTGGGCGTTAAAAATCTCGTTATGGTTGACCGATTTGGAATTATTTCCCGTGATGACGATGCCCTTACCGATGCGCATAAGGAAATCGCAAATGTAACTAATGAAAATCTGCTTCACGGAACGCTCTCCGATGCACTTGTTGGCGCTGACGTGTTTATCGGCGTGTCGGTTGGAAATATTGTAAACGAAGATATGATTAAATCGATGGCTAAGGACGCTATCGTTTTCCCGATGGCAAACCCCACTCCCGAAATAATGCCCGATTTAGCGCTTTCCGCAGGTGCCAGAATAGTAGGCACGGGTCGTTCGGACTTCCCTAACCAGATTAATAACGTTCTTGCGTTCCCTGGTATTTTCCGTGGTGCGCTCGACAGCCGAGCGTCAACCATCAACGACGAAATGAAAATCGCGGCCTCCTATGCGCTTGCAAGCTACATACCCGATGAGCAGATTAATGAAGAAAATATAATTCCATCAGCGCTCGACAAAAACGTTGCCAAAGCAGTTGCTAAGGCGGTATACGACGAGGCAAAGAAAACCGGAGTGTCCAGAATTTAAGGAGTATCAAGCTTTATTAAAAGCTCATAAAAGAGAAACCTGTTTAGGAGAATAATTATGAAAAAGTATATTATGGCTCTTGATCAAGGCACTACAAGCTCAAGATGTATTCTTTTCGAGAGGGACGGCAAAATTGCCAGCGTAGTTCAGCGTGAGTTTTCTCAGATTTTCCCGGCCGAGGGCTGGGTCGAGCACGACCCTATGGCTATCTGGTCCTCTCAAATCAGCGTAGCAACCGAGGCGCTTCTCAAAATAGGCGGAAGCTGGAACGAAATTTACGGAATAGGAATAACTAACCAGCGCGAGACTGTCATCGTTTGGGACAGAAAAACGGGTATTCCCGTATACAACGCGATAGTCTGGCAGTGCCGCAGAACAGCCGAATACTGCCAAAAGCTTACCGACGACGGCCTTGAGATGATGATTAAGTCCAAAACAGGACTGCTTCTCGACCCTTATTTCTCGGCCAGCAAGGTAAAATGGATACTCGACAACGTCGATGGCGCGAGAGAGCGTGCCGAGCGAGGTGAGCTTTGCATGGGTACGGTGGATACCTGGCTCATTTGGAATTTGACGGGTGGAAAAATTCACGCAACCGATTATTCCAATGCCTCACGAACGATGCTGTTTAATATAAAAACGCTCGAGTGGGACATGGAGCTTTTGTCTCTCTTTGGCATTCCCTGCTCTATGCTTCCCAAGGTATTCCCTTCCTCGCACGTTTTTGGCTACACCGATGCTAAAATACTCGGAGCCGAGCTTCCTATCGGAGGTGTTGCGGGCGACCAGCAGGCCGCTCTCTTTGGACAGTGTTGCTTTGACGAGGGACAGCTCAAGAACACGTACGGTACCGGCGGTTTCTTGCTTATGAACACAGGTAACGAGCCGTATATGACAGAAAACGGACTGATTACTACTATCGCCTGGGGACTTGGGAACAAGGTTACTTATGCACTTGAGGGCTCGGTGTTCGTCTGCGGTGCGGCTATTCAATGGCTGCGCGACGGGCTTAAAATTCTCGAATCCGCCCAGGACAGCGAGTATTACGCCAGCAAGGTAAAGGATAGCGGCGGCGTGCTGGTGGTTCCCGCTTTTCAGGGCCTTGGCGCTCCGTGGTGGGACCCCTATGCCAGAGGTATTATTATCGGCATTACCCGAGCAACTAATAAATATCACATTATTAGAGCCACCCTTGAATCTATGGCCTATCAGACAGCCGACGTTATAGACCTAATGAAGCGTTCTACCGGTATTAGCGTCTCGGCCTTGGCGGTTGACGGCGGTGCTGCAGCTAATAATCTGCTTCTTCAATTCCAGTCGGATATACTCGGAGCGACTATTGAGCGTCCTGATTGTATTGAAACGACGGCTCTCGGCGCTGCATATCTGTGTGGACTTTCCTGCGGTGTATATACCTCAACGGACGAGATACTAAAGAACAGAAAAAGCGAGAGGATCTTTACACCTCTCACCGAGGACAGCTGGCGCACAGAGAAAATCAGAATTTGGCGTCGCGCAGTTGAGAGAAGCCTTGGTTGGAAGGAATAGCATTTAAGAGCCATACAGCTACAAATTATTGAATCTCTTAATATAATTCAAAATCAAACAAAACAATGCGCGGCATTTCTGCCGCGCATTTTCTCTTGATTTTTGAATATTATCTAATTCGTTGCTCTTGTTATTTTTTTGGTTTTATATATTACATAATCCTTTTTGGTTATCTCGTTATCTTTTGTAGGTGACACTACTTTTGAGTTTTATCTCTTTTTGAAGTTATCTCGCTTCTTTGATTTTTGCACATTTTACGTTGTTTTTTACTGTTACCTTTTGCATCTAATCTCGGTAAGAGCGTTTGAAAGACGCGCAAAATCCTCGGTGGAAAGGCGCTCGCCCCTCACTCTTTCGTCGTGGCCGAGCGAGACGATAGCAGAGGTAATTTCTTCTTTGGTAAAGCCTTGAATTTTGGCCGATATTGCGTTCTGAAGAGTTTTTCTTCTCATTTCGAAGGCCGCCTTTATCAAACTACGGAAAAGCGCCTCGTCCTTTATGTCGTATACGGGGCTGTCGTACAAATCAATACGCACGACAGCGCTATCAACCTTTGGAGCAGGCAAAAAGCACCCCGCACTGACCTTAAAAAGCCTTTTTGTAGTGCCGTAATAACCGAGAATTGCGGTAATTGCACCGTAATCACTGCTGCCGGGGGCGGCGGCAAGGCGCTGCGCAACCTCATTTTGCACCATAACGGTAATAGACGAGAATTTAATGCCCGATTCAAGCAAACGCATCAAAATCGGCGTGGTTATGTAGTACGGCAGATTTGCGCACACACTCACCTTCATGCCCTCGGAGTATTCGCGCACGAGCGTTTCCAGGTCTATCTTCATTATATCGTCGTTAATTACGGTGACGTTGTCGTAGTCGGCCATGGTTTTCTCGAGCACGGGTATAAGTCCCTTGTCTATCTCTACCGCAACAACCTTTTTGTAGCGAATTGCCAGCTCTTGAGTAAGACAACCGATGCCGGGGCCTATTTCGAGTATCATTCTGTCTGAGGTGTCAGCACAGCTGTCGGCTATATCCTCGGGTATCATACGGTTAATCAAAAAATTTTGGCCAAACTCCTTACGGAACGTAATACCTGCATCGGCCATCAAAGATTTTATAACCGAAAGATTGCATAAATCCATAAATTTACCTCTTAAAATGAAAAAGAGAGAGTGTGCCTCTCTCTTTTGTTGGAGCTGGTGACC
>JAGBTM010000036.1 GCA_017631325.1 Clostridia bacterium | reverse complement strand
TCCAAAAGCGCCTTGAATCCCTGCCATCGCTCGGTGATAAATACGCGCGGAACAAGTATGTCGATATCGTCCGAACCGAGAGCATCTCCTGTCAGATACTCCAAGCCGAGCGAGCCGTACAGCAAAGGAACAATATCAAACTTGTCCGACAGAATTCGGGCGTTTTCAAGAAAGAGCTTAAATTTGTTTATGCTCATTTTCATAAAAATGCCTTTTCCAAATCCACGTCTAAACCAAACTCTTTCAAATCCGCATCTCTAACCATAAGCTCACTCTTTATAATATCAGCAATTTCGTAATACGCAAGTTTACGACCTTTGTAAAATTCATCCTCGTTTTCATTCGCTTCTTCAATGGATTCAAAAGCGCGCTCTAATACTCGAGCGAGAATATACTTATAAGATTCGTTTGATATTTCCATATTACTTCTCCTGACAGAATACAGCTATTGCTTTCGAATCAAATTCAGCAGTTCCCTCTCCATACTTGTCAATGTTCTTCTTGAATCTCTCGTCGCAGGCGTACATCTTGCCAAGCCCTGCAAGAATCTCGTCTGTACAAGTATAGTAGTTTTGAGTGATATATTCCTGCAATTTGACAACCAAAGTTTGCACTTCGGTTGAATTTGCGTCAAATCCGTTATTTTTACACTTGGCAAACTCGCCAAAGATAGCCATCAAGCCATCATTCGCTTCTGCCCACTTTTCTTTTGTGTAATTCTGTGTCTTCTGGTCGTGCTCGCGATAGGCATCGGTGTTTTCCCAACGAGAGCGAGCTTCGTTTTCATAATTTTTCATTTGTATACCTCGCAGATCCTTGCAAGTATCTCCACATCCGCCGGGCAGAACTCGTAGTTTGAAATCTCTCTCGGTGTAATCCACCTGATTTCGTTGTGCTCCAGTTTCTGTGGGTCTCCTTCGTCAATGGTGGCGTTGAATAGCGACAAATGTACCGTCAAATCCGGATACTCATGAACGACGTCCATGAACACGTCACCGACAGACAGCGTTATCGCAAGCTCTTCTCTGCACTCACGGATAAGAGCTTGTTCTTTCGTTTCGCCCTGTTCTACTTTTCCGCCGACAAACTCCCAAAGGAGTCCTCTTGCTTTATGCGCTGGGCGTTGGCAGATCATGAATTTATCGCCTTGCCAAATGAGAGCTGCCACTACTTCGGTTATTTTCATGCCTCTTCAATTCCTGTTTTTAATAGTTTCTTATAGCTGGCAGCCATTTTCCACCTCATAAAAATAAATATTTTTATACACATACTATTTTACTACTTTAATTGACATAATGCAAGAGTTTTTGCAGAACAAATTACAAGGTCACTAGATTTCTTTTACTTGCACAAACTAGAGGAGTTCCTATCAGTGATATAGGAACTGATGAATCCGTCCCACTTGAAATGATTGTATCGAAAAGTGCTCTTCTTTGTTTAAGGCAGTATAATTTTTTTGCCATTCGCGAAGTGAAAAACAATCAAATTAAATCTCAAAATAACTTGAATAATTTTCTAAACAGAGTTACAATACGGCAAATAAAAGAAAAAGCCCCCGAACCTCACGGTTCGGGGATGTAAGTTCCGTTCACGTCATTTAAACATCTTGTCACCTGTCTTAAACTAACATTTACATACAGGCTGCATGTCGTGATGCACTTTCGTGTCACGTGCCCTATCTTGACTAATTTTGGCTCAGGCGTTACGGTGTCAAACTTACAAACGCACCTACCTGTGTTAAACTTTAAGGGTAAGCCCTCGACCAATAGCGTTAAGAAGCACAGTCACGCTTCATACAAGAGTGTTAGTATTTTGCCGCATTCTCTCTTTGGAGTAGGTCGACGACGCATATAGCGTGAATGTATTATATCATGTTCTTAGTTTTTTGTCAATCCCACGTGAGCAAAAAATAAGAGGCTACCAGCAAAGTAGCCTCTTCTTAGGACGCTTAAGCATCCCGGGCAGAAATGTACGTTGTGCGCCTGTCGGTATTATTATATACCATTTAATCTGAAGTAGGAATACTTCTCGGGGTTGTCGATGCCCGGCACAGTGAGGGATGTGTCGTCATCCTCACCTGGCAAGTCGTCTGTCGGCGGCTCATCACCCGGCGGCGCTATCTGACAGCCAGAAAGCGCAAAAAGACCGAAAAGGAGAGAGATTAAGAGCAAGAGCGAAACTACCTTCGTTTTCGTTATGCAAGAATGCTTCATATAAATCTCATTTCGGTCTTTTGTCTTTTTCCTATTCTAGCGTGTGGGCGCGAGCGCCTCCCCGTCTATGCGAAAGCCTTGTGGCATATCCACAAATTTTCACTTCTGCGAGTGCGCTATGATGTTGTCGCTTTTCCAAACGGAGGGAGTGCTTTATACCCCCACCCGTGTTAAGTTTTCTCTACTGCCAACTTACATCAATTAGTCCGTCGGGCGCGGCGGTAAGGGTTATGCCGTAGGGCGCGGACATCTTGCCAAGATAGGAAACAACCCTCTCGGCGTCGCAGAGCCTCGGAAGCCCCTCCTTGCACTTTTTGCCGCCCATAACTCCCATAAGAGGAAGCAGGCGCATAGACTTCAGCTTAGTTCCCTCGGTTTCCCAAAGCGGAATTACATTAAGGTACATTCTAGGATCGGTCATAAGTCCGCGAGTGAAGTCGGCGCTCCTTGTACGCAATAGATCGTGAACGGTCGAGTCGTTCTCAACTCCGACCTTGTCATAAAACTCCGAGGGAGCAAGCTCGATGTTATAAAGCTCAAGAATAAAATCGCCAAGAGAATAGAATATCGGCGAATCCTTATAGACCTCCATCGGGCGAAGAAGGTGGGGGCCGTGTCCAACTATCGCGTTTGCACCAGCGTCAATGCACTCGTGCGCGAAGTCAACAAGGAACTTCGAGGGGTTCTCCTTAGCGTCGCCCGAGAGCTGATGCGAATGGATAGAAACCATAATATAGTCTGCCTGGAGCTGTGCTTCATATATAGCGCGCTTCACTCTTTCGACATCCTTGCGGTTAAGCTCCATTACATACTCGCACTTGTCGGAAAGCTTAAACTTCAAGTCACCAAGAGCCGCCTCGCCCTCCTTAATTCCAGGGTTGTAGCCCTCCTTCGCGGTGATAAGCATCGAGACATTGATGCCCGTCTTGTCCGCGAGGGTTTTAACCATCTCAAACTCCTCTTCGGTAACATTAACATACTTATTTACTCTAAGTCCATTTATACCAGGTCTGCCGGGAACGCGAGCGTTCTGCTCACCCGCCATCATATCAACCGAGAAGGTTGTGTTAACCGCAATAAGGGCAACTCTGCCCGCGGCCGTGTCAAGATAACGAGGAGCAGACGCCTCCGCGAGGTTGCGACCGACGCCCGCGTGCACAAAGTCGCTCTCCTCGAGCGCCTCAAGAGTCGAAAGCAGTCCACCATAGGAAAAGTCAAGCGCGTGATTGTTATTAAAGGAGGTCATATTAAAGCCGAAGCGACGAAGCCCCGGGAGGACATCCTTTGTTGTTCTTATGTATGTGCCGCCGCTCTGCTGCGCCGCGCAACACTCGCCCGGCTCATTAAGCGTTGTTTCAAGGTTAAAGAATGACGCGTCTGCCCATTCAAGGTGGGGGCAAATCTCCGCGTAGCCCTCAAAGTCGGGCTGAATTTTTCTGCCGATAATGGCATCTCCAGCTGCTGCAAATTTCATTATTTTATTTCCTTTATGTAGGTTAGATTTAGTTGTTGAATTGTAGTTATATAGTTATGTTCCGCTTAAATTTCGGTTAAATTTTAGTAATTAAGCTTTAAAAAGCCAGTCGTTTAGCGTAGGGGGGCTCGGTATCATTAGCTTATCAAATCAAGTATAAGCGCAATTCCAAACTCAAGCCCGGGGCGCATAGACGCCTTCTCAACCCACTCCTCGCGAGTGTGCGTTCCGCCGCCCTTATAAACGCCGACAGATATTGCTGGAATGCCTATTGAAAGCGGGATATTACAGTCGGTCGATCCCTTGCCGTAGCGCACAGCCTCGCCTATTACCTCCTCGAGCACCCTTGTTGCTCTCTCGACAAGCGCCTCCTGTCTGCCCTCGGGAATGAAGCCCATACAAGGTCTGTCACCGACCTTTGTCACATTAACCTTAACCTCGTCATTAGCCGCCGAGGCGAAAATCTCCTCAAAGCGCGCCTTCATAAACTCGATAAGCTCAAGGTCGTCAGAGCGGTACTCGCAGAGCATTTTTGCCGACTGCGCGATTGTATTAACCGATGTTCCGCCCTCAATTTTACCTATGTTATAGGTAACACGGCAGCCCTCCTTTTGGGGAAGCTCGATTTCGTATATCTTAGCCGCGATTTTTGCAAGCTCGGCTATGGCGTTCTTATTACCAAACGCGCCCCAGGAATGTCCGCCCTCGGTCAAAACCTCGACCTCATAGCGGTGGCTACCGACACAGCCTCTTGTGATGCCAGGAAGCTTTGCATCAAATGTGACAAACTGCTTTATTCTTCCCTCATAGTCAGCAAACAGACGGCGCACGCCCTTGAGATTTCCTAGCCCCTCCTCGCAGGAATTGGCGACAAAGAGCACGCCAGAGGGAGCAGAGATCCTATTCTCGACACAATACTTCGCCGCGAGCATAAGCACAGCGAGGCTCGCCGTGTCATCGCCGACGCCGGGGCATCTCAGGTATGTGCCGTCGTCAGAAAACGGCATCGGGTACTCCATATCAGGGAAAACAATATCGCTGTGTGCGGCAAAGACAGTTATGCTATTCTCGCAAGCGCCGTAAGGGAATACAACATTCAGCGCCTCGTCTATATACGCGCCCTCGCCGAGATTTTCGTCAAACCACGCCTTTACATAAGCGGCGCGGCGCTCCTCGTGGTGAGAAGGGGCGGGGATAAGGCAAACCTCGCGGTGAAGAGCATAAAGCTCCTCCATATGCGCCTCGACATATTCCTTAATTTTAGTTAAATCCATTCTTTTCTCCTTCTCCGCGAGTGCGCCAAGCCTTACATCGAGCGCACGCGGGTACAATTATATATAATATATTATAAGCCCAACCTCGCGATTTGTCAAGGAAAAGACAAGATATTTTCTAAGCCGCCGCCGTTTTTGGGGGCAGACGGCACGCTACCCCTGTCGAGCACAAACTAGCATAACTTTTTTCATAAAAAGTTGATTTTTTTAAGAAAACTTATTTACATTCAAACGCTTTTGTCGAAGTTTAAATCGCCTTTCAATTCATTATACGCGAGGAGCGTTATATCCTTATCACCATCAATCTCCACCACACGTCCGTCTTCTATTAAAGCGCAACCTGTAACCGCGGTTTTATAGCTTGACGGCAAATTGCTTATATTTCCATCTAAACACAAAAAATAACCGTTCGATGCTTTACGTTAAACTCCGGAAATCCATTTTTTTCTTCTCGACAAGGTCAAGCTGCGCGTGCTCTAAAAAACGATTGCAAAACGCCCCTTTTTAACTGAACTTCCGCATTTTAAAAACCTAAAGCGCGAGAATGCACCCGAGGTCCGAGCCGCATCGCACTCCAAGACCGAGGACACCGGCGAGAGAATGAAGAAGCAAATTAATATGCGAAAGGAACATATTTTCCCTATCCACTTGACACGAGGACATATTTGTGCTACAATATCAAGGTAAAATTAAATCAGTTGGTATAAGCTCGCGATAGGGGTGAGCGTTTCTACAAACCACCGATAATGGTTGACTACCGGATTTTCCGAGGTCAACCCTTTTTATTTGGTTTTCCTCTCACCAAAATCCACGAAAGGAAGCTTAAATGGCTAAAAATCAAAACAAGTCCTTCTTGCTCGGCGAGGAAAAAATAAACAGACTAATGCTCAAATTTTCGCTTCCCTGCATTATGTCGCTTCTCGTAGGCTCGCTTTACAACATAGTTGACCAGATATTTATCGGCAACAGTGAGCTTAGCACCCTCGGCAACGCTGCAACAGGCGTAGTGTTCCCCGTCTTCATAATCGCACAAGCGTTCGCCTGGTGCTTAGGTGACGGTTGTGCTGCATACCTCAACATTTGCCAGGGCAAAAACGACTACGAAAATGCGCATAAGGCAATAGGCGCAAGCATCACCGTAGCTGCCCTCTCCGGCGTTCTTATGATGGCCGTGGTGTACGCATTCAAAGCTCCGATTTTAACGCTGTTCGGGGCGTCGGAGAACACCGTAGGCTTAGCCGCTCAATACCTCGATGTCGTTCTTTTGATGATGCCCGTGTTCATTCTCTGTAATATGATGAACTCGGTAATAAGAGCCGACGGCAGTCCCGCTTGGGCGATGCTTTCCATGCTCCTTGGAGCCATTGTAAACATTATCCTCGACCCCGTGTTCATTTTCGGGCTGCATCTTGGCATGACGGGAGCCGCTCTGGCAACCGTAATAGGTCAGGCAGCAACCTTCGTTATGACCCTCGTCTATTTCAGAAACACTAAAACCTTTAAGCTCACCAAAAGGAGCTTCAAGCCGGAGCTTCGCTCACTCAAGAGCATCGTGTGCCTCGGCTTTTCAACCTTTGTTACACAGCTCGCTATCGTTGTGGTGGCAATAATCTCAAACGTCCAGCTTGCAAAATACGGCGCTATGACGAAATTCGGCGCCGATATCCCCATCGCAATAATCGGAATACAAAGCAAGGTCTTTACCATCGTAATAAATCTCGTCGTAGGTATCGTCCTCGGCTGTCAGCCGATTATAAGCTTTAATATGGGCGCAAAAAAGTACGATAGAGTTAAAGAGCTGTACAAGAAAATCGTCCTCTCCGCACTGATTATCGGCGCCTCGTTTACTGCCATTTTTCAGCTCGCGCCCGAGCTGGTTATCGGTATGTTCGGCACACCGAGCAACGTCCCAAATCCCGAGGATTATTGGGAATTCGGAATCATGACTATGAAGATTTTCATGTCGCTTATCAGCATCAGCTGTCTTATCAAGGTCAACTCCATCTTCTTCCAGGCAGTTGGAAAGCCCGTGCAGGCAGCGGTCACCTCGGTTGTACGCGAGCTCTTATGCTTCGTCCCGCTGATAATCATTCTACCCCTTGTAACAGGCGGGGTTGAGTCAATACTCTTTGCGGCGCCTATATCCGATTTTATCGCAATGATAGTAACGGCTACTCTTTCGGTATCCTTTATAAAATCGCTGCAAAAAACGGAAAGCACTGAAGCCCCGAGCGTCTCTATTATGCCCTCGAAAAAGGGCGTTATCGTAACTGTCAGCCGACAGCATGGCACGTCTGGTAAGCAAATCGGTAAAATCCTCGCAGAGAAGCTGTCCATTCCGTTCTACTGTAAGGAAATGACAGCCCTGGCCGCAGAAGAAAGCGGTCTTTCCCTTGAATTTATAGATGATATCAATATCGACTCGCCTGCCATTCTTCAAGGGCTCTATCACAGCACCGAGGTAGTCCAAAGAGCAATAGCGGCACAGAATGCTGTCATTAAAAAAATCGCAAACGAGGGCAGCTGCGTCATAGTCGGCAGAGCGGCAGACCACGTCCTCGACGGATATGAAAACGTTATAAACGTGTTTATCCACGCTCCCGAGGAGTACAGGATTAAGAGGATAATGGAGTCCTACGGTGAGGATTACGATACGGCAAGAAAGGACGTGCGCCACTCTGACGAGGCAAGGGCCTCTTATTACAAAAGCATCTCGGGTATGGTATGGGGAGAGGCACACAATTACCACCTCGTAATTGACGGCCAGATAGGTGTAGAAGCCTCTGCTGATGTTATCTACTCGTACGTAAGCTCGCACTCAAAGAGCGAAATCGCGCATTAATGTTAAAATAGCGAGAGAGCTAGCAGTTCAATATTCTCTAAAAAACGGCATAATTGACTAGTATAGTAGTCAAAAACGGCATTTTAGCGTTTACAGTCCTATGTATTTCAGCCAAAAGCATCAATAACAAATAAGCAAAAGAGCCGATGCATCAGAACAAAATGCACGGCTCTTTTTAAAATCAAGGACGGGAGCCCTAGGCCCCCGTCCGTTTTTGTTTTACTTTTATGTATTAAGTTTCTTCCTCAGGCTTCGGCTCAACAAGAACGGTAAGCTTCGTTACACATTCTTTTTTCATCTGAGCTACTATAACGAAAAGATTTTCATATCGGAAGCTATCGCCGACGTGCGGGTCTGCGTTAAGCATTTCGATAGCCCAACCACCCATAGTTGAATACTCGCAGCTGAACTCGTCAGGCTTTACGAAATCGACCTCCTCGAAGAAATCGTCGATGTTCATATCGCACGCAACCTCGTAGGTATTGGGGCCTGTTGGAACGCACTCGGTAACGATAACGTCGGTGTCGTCCCAAATATCTCCGACAAGCTCCTCAAGAATATCCTCCATCGTTACAACGCCAAGCGTACCGCCAAACTCGTCGATTACGACAGCCAGATGCATCTTACTGTCGCGTAGCTTGGCAAGAGCGGCGGGGAGCTTCATCGTCTTGTGCAGACGGCAGGGCTTCATAAGAAGCGACTCTATATCGGGCTCCTTTTTATCTAGGGTTGCCTTGTAGTATCTGGTGAGAGAAAGAACGCCTATAATATTGTCGATACCGTCTTTGTAAACCGGCAGTCTTGAGTACTGAGAGTTGTCCGAGAGCATATCTATTATCTTGTCCTCGTCACTGTCGATGTCTATCGCCGTCATATCAATACGGGGCGTCATAATTTTCTCGATAGTGGTATCGCGGAAATCAAGAGTGGACTGCAAAAGCTCGCCCTGCTCCTCGTTTATAAGTCCCTCCTCCTCGATGGTGTCTATAATAGTTACTATATCCTCCTCGGTTACGGTCGGGTCGTCTTCCTTGTGGTCCTTGCCCCAAATCTTGCGTAGCACCACAAGAAGAAGCATAACCACGAAAACGAAGGGGCTTAAAATTATCGTGAGAATTTTCGTAGGAATTGCAATTATACGCACAACCGTGTCGGCGTTCTGCTTAGCGAGAACCTTAGGAAGTATCTCACCGAATATAAGTATAACCACCGTAACGAGAACGGTTGCGACAGCAGAAGCTACTGCGACTTGGTCACGGAAAAGATTAAGAACTATAAGCGTCGTGCAGGTGGAAACGGCAATATTTGCAAGGTTGTTTCCTATAAGTATGGCCGAAAGAGCCGTAGTAAATTTCTCGGTTATATTGAAGGCCACCTTTGCCGTTTTGCTTCCGCCCTCTGCCGCGCGGCGAAGACGCATTTTGTTTGAGGAATTGAAGGCTATCTCGGACGCCGAGAAATAAGCGGAAAGGCATATCATAAGGAAGATAACCACGTACGCCCACCACATTTTAGAAAAATGCTCTGAAAACGTCATACCGACACCTCCCTCTTATCAGAGACCGAGGGAGCCTCGGTCTCTTCCTCGTCGATGAGCTGCACGAGA
Organism: Clostridia bacterium; assembly: GCA_017631325.1. Classification (GTDB taxonomy): domain Bacteria; phylum Bacillota; class Clostridia; order Oscillospirales; family CAG-272; genus UBA1740. The sequence goes on along the minus strand of JAGBTM010000036.1, from coordinate 1,302 downwards.
ACCTCGGTAGGCTTGCCGTCGGTTATTGACCTTGACGTTATCTTCATGCCTCCGTAGAAGAACTCCTCATCCTCGGTAGGAAGTCTGCCTATTTTCTCAAGCATAACCGAAAGAAGCGGCTTGTGAGCTATATTCTTCGGTGCCTTTTCTACACCCATCTTCTCATAAATATCGCCTATGAGCATACGGGTATTTATAACGTACTTGTTTCCACCGAGAGCGCAGAAATTCTTGTCTACTATGTCCTCCTCGTCGTATATCTCACCGACGATTTCCTCGAGAATATCCTCAATAGTTACAAGTCCCACGACACGCTTGTGCTCGTCGTGAACTATCGCCATTTGTATCTTGTGCTGACGCATGTGCGAAAGCAGATTATCTATTTTCGCATTGTCGCGCACTATATACGGGGTAGTCATAACAGATCTCACATTGACACGGGGATTTTTCCTGTACTCCCTGAGATACGAGCGCACTCTGAGAATTCCAACCACTCTGTCAGAATTCGTCGCCTTAACAGGTAAACGCGAGTGAACCGTATTCAATACGACCTCAAGAACCTCGTCGGGCGTCGAATTGACGTAAACAGAGCTCACGTCCTTGAGCATCGTCATAATTTCCCCAACGGTCGTCTTGGTGAACTCAAGAGCCGACTTGAACATGTCGCTCTGCTCCTCGTCCACTATGCCCTCCTCCTCAGCCGTATCTATTATCTCAGCAAGCTCGTCCTCGGTTATCGAGGGCTCTGCATCTTTTTTGCCGAACAGACGCGTAGCAGCGTTGGATATAATACCAAAGAGTGCCGAAAAGGGTGCTAACACCTTAATCAGAAAGGAAAGCGAGCCTTGAGTCAGAAGCGAAACCGTCTCGCTCCTGTCGTTTGCGAAGCTCTTAGGTATCATCTCGCTAAACAAAAAGATGATAACCGTACTGAGTACCGAGCAAACAACCGAGAACTCAAACGATTCAAGATATTCATCGCCCACGTTAAACTGCTCTCTGAAGATGTCGGTAGCCAAAAGCGTAAACACCGTAGCGCCTGCGATTTTGGTCACGTTGTTTCCTATCAAGAGAGTAGTCAGGGCTCTGTCGAATTTGTTGAGCACCGCAAGAACGCCCTTTGCGCTCTTCTTTCCGTCCTCTGCCAATGATTTGATTTTAATCTTATTTACGGCCGAAAATGAACTCTCCGTAGCCGCAAAATAAGCACCGCCTATAACGCAGATAATAAATATTATCCACAAGGGTATACTGTCACTACCCACGAGTAATCAACTCCTTACCTATTTTTTCAGTTAAATA
>JAGBTM010000035.1 GCA_017631325.1 Clostridia bacterium | reverse complement strand
ATCCCGAAGGACTTAAAATCTTTTAGAGCTAATTAATCTTAGCTTTATTTACTCTTTTGAGTTTCTCAATGTGTTTCTTTCATTAACGAGAATGCACAATTTGTGCTTTCATTTCGTGTTGTTCAATTTTCAATGATCAAGTTGCTCGATGTGCGAGCCTATATATTCTATCATAGTGAAAATAAAAAGTCAACCCCTTTTTTAAAAAAATTTTAGAAAAAATGAATTATTGTGCAAATTTGATAGAATAACTAGATAAAAGGGGGGTGTTTTGTGACATCTATTTTAATAAGAACAGCCATAATTTATATTCTGCTCGCTTTTACCCTCAGAATTACGGGAAAGCGACAACTTGGCGAGCTTGACGTAGGCGACCTTATAACGACGCTTTTAATATCCGAAATTGCTGCAATTCCTATCGATGACCCCGAAATTCCGCTTCTTAACGCTATACTTCCGATACTTTTTCTGCTATCGGTTGAGATTATCGTATCCACCTTAAAAAACAAATCCGAAAAGGCAAAGCGCCTTTTGGACGGTGACGCTTCCTATATAATATATAAAGGTAGACTTTTACAAAACGCGCTGAAGAATAATCGCATATCAGTAAACGAGATGCTCGCCTCAATGCGCTCGCAAGGAATTGGTGGAATTGAGGACGTTGAATATGCTCTGCTTGAGCAAAACGGTACACTTTCGTTTCTCAGACGGGGCGACGGAGGGATATCTCAGGCTCTGATAATTGACGGAGCTGTCATAGAGGCGTCACTTAAGAGGCTTGGGTATGATGGGAAATGGCTGGAAAGGTCACTTGACGAGCGAGGTATTAGACGCGAGGACGTTTTCCTTATGAGCATAGACGACTCGGGAATAATTAATATAATCAAAAAGGAAGATGGGGGCGAGGCCGAGGGGTAGGTCTTGCTTTGGCTTAACTATGAAAATCAAAATTCTGTCAATAATTATACTCTTCGCTGTCATTTCGGTATCGGTGGTTAATTCTTTTATTCTACACCGAGAAATCGACACAATTACAGAAAAAATACGCTCTCTTGAAATAAACGACGGACAAACAGACGCAGCCGTTGGCAAGGCCGAGGAAATACGCGAATATTTCAGGAAAAAAGAGAGCTATATAAGCTTATCCGTAAGTCATGAGGACTTAAGCAATATTGAAAGTATTTTAGCAGAAATGATAGGACAGCTCGAGGTCGGCTCGTGCGACGATGCCAGAGTAGCAAAAAGCCGTCTGATAGACGCGCTGGGGCATCTCAAACGGCTTTCGGGTGTAAATATTGATACGATAGTTTAGAAGCTATGTCGAATTTAAAGGGAAAGGCGTACTTCGTTGTTCCGTGAATAAAGCAGGGAGTGACTGACAAGAGCGCTCTGAAAAAGAGGTGCTTTTCAGTCATTTTGCCTTTTTTCTTAACACGGGTAGGGATTTTTGCCTCTTTTATCCCTTTTGTCCTTTTTATCGATTGGCTTTTTATCTGATTAGTTTTTATCCAATTGGTTATCTATCCAATTGGTTTTTAACCGGGTTGCTTTTTTATCTAAACTGTGCCATATCCTCGGTATATGCACCGTCGCGCATAACCGTGTAGTACTCTTTAGTTATATCATCTGCCGAAAGTACAGAGGCTCCCGTTCGCAAGGCCTTGATAACGTACTCGGGATTAAGAAACTCGGACTGGTCGGCAGAAAGCGTACAGTTTATTCTGATAATCTCGCCGTCGAGGACTACGCTCGCAGACCTGATAAGGTGGCTGATATTGACGGTTTTATTACCGCTTTTAGCACTTTTTTCGACCTCGATAACGTCTGAGGAAAGAATAGCGTCGCATTTGTCGGCAAGCTCCTTAGAGGCGCCCTCGGTTTTAATCAAAATAGTATAAGAGAGCCATTTAAGGTCGGTAAGCTTTGTTTCGGGATAGTATGCCTCGGTGATTTGCATATTTTCGGTCATGTTGGCGTTCAAGCGAGACTTTGCAAGCTCGGGATCAATTTTCTCGGTCAAGCGAAGGTCCATATACTCGCACACGCTCTCAGCACCTATCGAAAGGGGCGCCGCAAACACCATCTTAGGCTTCGGGTTGAAGCCCTCGCTATAATAAAGTGGGAGATTCGCCCTCACTATTATCTTGTTCATGGTGCGCACGAGGTCAAGGTGGGAGATATATTTAAGCACTCCTACCTTTTTGAACCTCAGGCGCAATATGATTTTGGAATTGTCTACTTGCACCATCTGTTCTTACCTCCAAGCTTATTCGCTCCACAGCCGCTGCATTTTTCTGCACAGGACGGTGTGGTTTTCCCCTCGTAGGCTTTGTCACGCTCACGACGCAAAAACTCCTTTGTTACACCGATATCAATGATATCCCAAGGCAGAACCTCGTCCAAACCAAATCCTCGCGTCGTGTAGAAGTCGGCATCAACGCCGCACTTCTCAAGAGCAGAGGTAAATCTGTCGTAGTCGAAGAACTCGTCCCAGGCCTCGAGGAACGCTCCCTCGTCGGTCAAAAGCGCCAGCACGGGAGCAAGTCTACGGTCGCCTCTGGCGAGCACGCCCTCGATACGCGAGGCCTTTGCATCGTGATAGCTGTATTTAATGCGTCTGTCGGTTATGCACTCCTTAAGATGCGCCTGCTTTTCGCTGAGGCTCTCGAGGGTGTCCTGCTTCTCCCACTGAAACGGTGTAAACGGCTTCGGAATAAAGCAGGAAACGCTGACGGTAACACCTACTCCTCTTGGGCGCTCGGGCTTCGGCATCTTGAAATAAGCACCGACAACCTTGGTTGCGAGCTCGGCTATTCCCTCTATATCGGTAAGCGTTTCGGTGGGAAGTCCGTTCATGAAGTAAAGCTTTACGTTGCTTTTGCCTCCTCGGAATGCTATACCTACCGAGCGCATGAGGTCCTCCTCGGTAACGTTTTTGTTGATAACGTCACGCAGACGCTGTGTTCCTGCCTCGGGTGCAAAGGTTATGCCACCCGTTCTAACCGAGGAAACCTTCTTCATGAGTTCCTCTGAAAAACTGTCTATACGAAGCGACGGAAGCGAGAGACTCACCCTCTTTTCGTCGGTCCATTCAAGCAGCTTATCGGTAAGCTCCGGAAGTCTTGAATAGTCGCTTATTGAAAGCGAAATAAGAGAAATTTCCTCATAGCCCGAATTATCGTAGAGGCATTTTGCACTCTTGCAAAGCACCTCGGGGGATTTTTCTCTGATAGGTCGATACACCATACCCGCCTGGCAGAAGCGACAGCCTCGTATACATCCGCGATAAATTTCAAGCACTATTCTGTCGTGGACTGTCTCGATATACGGCATAACGAGCTTCTCGGGATAGGGAGCATTATCGAGGTCTGCGACTATGCGCTTTTTGATTTTTTTCGGAACGTCGGGATAAAGAGGAGTATATGCAAAAATTGTGCCGTCAGCGTTGTAGCTAACCTCGTAAAGCGATGGAATATACACCCCCTCAATGTGCGAGGCTTCACGCAAAAACGACGCACGGGTGTACTCTCCCGCGTCTTTCATTCGGTTGTAGAGATTACAGATTTCAACGAGGACCTCCTCTCCCTCACCAACGTTGATAAGGTCGAAAAAGGGCGCGACGGGCTCTGCGTTATATACGCATGGGCCACCTCCGATAACTATGGGTGTATCCTCTCCTCTGTCCTTTTGATAGAGCGGTATATCCGCCATTTTGAGCATTGCGAGCGCTGTGGTGTAGCAAAGCTCGTACTGCAAGGAAAAGGCCACCATGTCAAATTCTTTTATCGCATCACCGCTCTCAACGGCACAAAGAGGAATGGAATACTCCTCCATTTTTTCCTTCATATCGGTCCAAGGAGCGTATACCCTCTCGCACCAAATATCAGGGCTTTTATTGATAACGTCGTAGAGTATTCTAACGCCGAGATTTGACATTCCTATCTCGTAGGTGTCGGGGAAACAGAAGGCAAAACGGCACTTCACCGTATCTTTGTCCTTGATTATGCTATTATATTCTCCACCGATGTATCTACCGGGCTTTTGAACCGAGCGAAGCACCGATGAAAGCTTTTCGTTGTGCATTGTATAATCCTTCCTATCCCCACAAAAACGGTGAAAAACTCGACACGGGTGGGGATATCTGTAACGCGCCGTGCCTTTAAGCATGGGTTAAAGGCACGGCATTGGGTTTGTTTTCACTTATTACGGTTAGTTCACCTCGGGTGCGGATTTTTTAGCTCTTGTAGAAGGGCTCGCAAGGATTTTATCTCTTTTTGCCCTTTAAGAACTTAAACCAAGATGCAAAGCTTAGAGCTCCTATAAGAACGAGCTGCCACAGTGCAAACACGAGCGAGGGCACGACACCTGTCAGGCCAAGCACCGAAATAACCGCCGGGGCTGCTATACCGAGGCTCATAGCGTAGAGGCTGATGCGCTCTACGGTGTCGATATAACGCTTGTAATCCTTGGAAAGCAAAAGAACGTCTATGGCGCTCATTTTGTCACCGTAGGTTACAACGCCGGCACTCACTCTGCCGTAGAGCTTGTCCTCGTCGGCTCCCGGTGCGAGGCGCTTCATAACTCTCATACAGTCAGCACCTGCCGAAAGAGTTTTAAGAAGCTCGTTTGAAACGTTGGGGTCGCGTGTGTATATAAGGGGAACGATTTTCTGCTGCTTAAGAGCAGGCAAAATCATAGTGAACTCCTCGGAGAAGGAATATCGGATATAGAACTTTGCTACTACCTCTCCGTCCTCTGATGCGTACATAATTTTAGTGGTATCTATACCACTCTCTGCCCTGCCGACACCGTCGGGGATTCTCACACCGTGACGGCGCATATAGTCCTCAGTGCCTGCCGAGATACGCTTGCCGTCAACTCTGCCGGATATACCGTCCTCCTCTATCTGTGCCGTAGCGGCGCCGCTGTAATGGGCGCGCTTGTCAAGAGAGCTTGTGAATATGTGATAAAGAGGTCCGCCTACTACCGAGAAAAGCGAGCACATCTGACGCATAACGCGTTCCATATTGTCGCTGCCTCCGTAGAGCATGAAGCGTTTGAGGTTCACGTCGTCGGGGCCAAAGATTTCGGTATCCTCAAAGGCTATGACGTCGACGTCGGAAAATTCCATGTAGGCATTCTCGCCCACAACGGTGCTTTCACCGATAGCGGCAGAGGTCTGCGCACCGTAATACGCGAGCTTGTGCGTAAGAATTATTGCGGCGGGCGTTCCCACGAGAAACACGAGCGCAAAGGCAGCGGCAGCCGAGATAAGACCGTCCGCAAGGAAGAATGAAACTGCCGCCGTAACGAGTGCTATGCCCGAAACAATGGACATAGGCAATACGGTTTGCTTCGATTTTTCAGCGGTTTTTGACGTTTTGGAGAAGAAATCGGTGATAAAGCCTGCGCGGAAAATACGCGCGGTTTTTGATTTATACTCATCGATAAGTCCGTCGAGCGCTATATTCTCCTCGGGGAGAGTACGCGTCATACGCTTATCAAAAATGCGTTTTTCCTTATGCTGTGATACGAGCTTAAAGGATTTGAAATCCGCATGGGCTCTGAGATAGCTTGCAAGTATGGCCGACAGCGCGTAAATACCGAACACAGAGCCAAACAATGCGTAATCGCTGTACGAGCCAAGTATAGCAACGAGAGAATATCCCACCGTTACTATAAAGCCTGCGCTCACAAAGAGCTCAGGGGTAAGTCTACCCGATGCAAGACTTCTGAAGGCACGGGCCGTTTCAGGAATTGAAAGCACGAAAAGGCATGTGGCAAACAAGAGGTCGTATATTGCAAGCGCTCCTGTCACGGCAGAGCCTGAAAGCACGGTTTCCTCTATAACTCCGAATGCGCTGAGAGCCTCGTACGCTACAAGGAGAACGAAGAATGACAGAGCCGCAAAAAGTCTGATTTTAACCGACATAATGGTATCAAGGAATTTATCCTTGAAGCTGTCGCGCTGAAGTGGGTGAGTAAACTCGGCGGCCCCGCGCTTCACCGTATCGGGAGCCTTGTCGCTCGCGCCCTCGGGCGCGGCGGTGATATACTTTTTCTTTGCAGGCTGCTCGGTATAGTCCACCACTCCGAGTCTGTCGCCCGTGGGGTCCGGTATGGTGTACGTTCTCTCCTCCTCAAGAGGCTCGTCTTTTGCCTCCGCCTCGGGCTCGAGCGTGGGCTCGGACTCTTCTGTCACAGGCTCGGGCTCCGAGGACGCTATAAGACGCTCAATCTCGCGAATTTCGTCCTCCACGGTTTTCTCGCGAGGCTCGGGCTCTTCTGCCTCTTGGGGCACGTCGCTGAATTTAAAGACGTTGAGCTTCTCGCTGTCCTCGTCCTCAGTGGGACGCGACATTTCAACTACCGTTCCAAGAGTGTGTGTATCAAGCTCGGCCGTGGGGTCAAGCTCGCCTGAATTATCGTTCTCCGTATGTGAGACGGTCGTAGCCGACACCATAGGTGTCAGTCGCTCGTCTTTTGCCTGCTCGCGTCTTGGACGCGGGTCGTCTACCATGCGATATTTTTCGCTGGCCTCGGTAAATCTCGGCACATAGGTCGTCCAAATAGACGTCGGAGTGTCGGGCGTCTCGGGAGTATTGTATTTACTGTCTATTGCAAACGCGTCGGGAATAGTAAACTCCTCGGTCGGCTGCTCCTTGATTTCTTTTTTCGGTGTGAATGACGGGCGCGTTTCTAAATTACTGCGCGCGCCGGGGGTCGCTGCGGCAGCAAAAACCGAAATTGTTTCAGCAGCCGTGCCGTTATTCTGAGCCTCGGCCGTCGCGGGCGCGGGCTCGTATTCGAATATAAGGCCTCCGCCTGCCGACTCGTTGATAAATTCAAACTCGCTTTTACCGTCAACCGTCTTGCTTTCAAGCGTTGAGGCAGGAATTTCTTCCATGTTCCTTAGAACACGCTCGATGCCAATGGCACCATCGATTTTGTTATCCAAATCAAGCTCCCCCCTTCGTTTTTCTTTGCTTTGCAGCTATGGCAAGTATAACCGATGCGGCGCAGGATACGTTCATTGAATCCACCCTGCCGTGCATAGGTATAGAAACGGTGAAATCGCATTTCTCCTTCACCAGCCTTGACGCGCCAAAGCCCTCGCTACCCATAACTATAACGGCCGCAGAGGTCATATCGGTGTCAAAGCAATCCGTACCGTTCATATCGGCAAGATAGAACCAAAGCCCTCTGTCCTTTAACTCGTCTATCGTCTGCGAGAGGTTAGTAACCTTTGCTACCCTCATGTGCTCTATAGCGCCTGCTGACGATTTTGCAACCGTGGTGGTCAAGCCTACTGCACGACGCTTGGGTATAATAACTCCGTGCGCGCCGCAGCACTCTGCGCTTCTTATAATTGCACCGAGGTTGTGCGGGTCCTCTACTCCGTCGAGCATTACTATAAGAGGCTTCTCTCCGCGCTGCTGTGCATAGTCAAGTATATCGTCAACGCTAAAGTAATTTCGCTCGGCGGCTATTGCAACGATGCCCTGATGCCGCGCTCCGCATGAGAGCTCGTCGAGCTTTGCTCGGTCGGCCTCGCGTATCTGTATTCTGCGCTCCGCCGCCATTCCTATCAGCAGGTTTATAGAGCCCTCGCGCTCGCCTGACTGCACGAATATTTTTTCTATATCTCTGCCACTTGCGAGCAGCTCCTTAACGGCATTTCTGCCGCTTACCACGCACTCGTCAGGCTCTCTGTCCTGAAGCTTAGGCGTACGGGGTTTAGGTTGCTTATCCTTGAATTTGTCCTTTTTCCTATAATCCATTTCAATTTTTCCTTTGGATTTTTTATGTCGGTGGCATTCTTATGCCTCGTGTTCGTGATTAATATCAGATTAGAGCTGTCTTAATCTAATATCGAATTTAACATCTGATTACACGCCCTTTATTAAGGCAGATAATCAATGCTTCTTTGAAAAAATACGTCTGAATAGCGCCCTGATTTTACCAAGGGCAAAGCGGATAAAATACCCATCGCAGCCAAGGTGAGCGTAGAGCTTAAAAGCAAAGCTTTTATCAGCGATTTCCCTGCCATCTCTTATAACCGCTGTAAGCACGCCTATAACCTGCTCGGGAAGAACGTAGCGCTCGCGAGACGCTCGGTTATCACCGCAGGTGACGTAGCCCTTGTCGGTTACCTTATGTATTCTGTGAAGAACGTACTGACCGGAGGGTCTTTTGTAGAGTGGGACGTCGTATTTTTTGAGTGCACCCTCTCTTTTTTCAATAACAAGAACGTCGCGCCCCTGTTTGATAAAGGGCATCATGCTGTCACCGACGTTCGTATAAATTATCCTACCGTGTTCGTCTAGCTGCTGCTCAAAGGTGGACGGATTATTCATCTATTGCACCTATTTTTCTAAGGGCAGAAAGAACCTTGTCTACGTCACGCTCAATAATCTCGCGGGGGGCGTCGTACTTCTCGAGCATAGCCTCAACTATAGCCTCGCGCGTTGTACCGAGTGAGAGCATATCTATAATGAACGCCGCCGTGGGATTAGAGCGAACCATTCCTGAAAAATCCCCTCCGACCGAGACCATAAGCTGCTCGTTTTCGGTGGAGTGAGTTATAAACGTGCTTTTTAATTTCATTTTCCGTTTCCTTTCATCGTGGCAGAGGCTACCTCGTGGCTCCCTTTCATCGTTGCGCAGGTTAGCTCGGGGTTTCCTTTCATCGTGGCAGAGGATACCTCGGGGCTCCCTTTCATCGTTGCGTAGGCTACCTCGGCGGCAGTATCGTCCATATTGCATTTTAAAACGTACACACCGACAGTCGAGCGCAGCTTGTCTAAAATCGCAAGCGTACGTGAGAGCTTATCCTTGTCCGGTATGCGATAGGCTTGATTGTAAAGCTGTACTATTGCCTGCGAAGGTGGACAGGGAGAAATGCTGTTGTGCTCTGCCCGTTCGATAATAGCAATAGAAGAAAGGGGAGCCGAAGCGTTAGTGCCGAGGCCGTGCTTGCCGCACCAGGGAGTGCCGTATACGTATGCGGCACCGTCCTTGATTTTAATCAGAGGCTTATCGTCGTTTATCATAACGACGCGCTCACCAAAAACACGGCGCCAGATAGCTGCATGCGTTGATTTACCCGTTCCGCTCTTGGCGGTGAAGATATAAGCTCTGCCGTCCATCGAGAGTGCCGAGCCGTGAAAAAGAAAAGTGTCAAAGTCGATAAGAGCCGATGCAATTTTGCGATACAGAGCAAGCGTTTCGAGATATTGTGCGCTGAAATCGTATGGGGGCAAGCCCTCAAGCTCACGCTCTCTTGCCGCCTTGATACGCTCGCTCGCAATATCACCAAGGGTAATCTCAAGCTCAGCGTCGGGGTCGGTGTCGTCTGTGAGATATTCACGACAAAAGTCAAGAGTTGACTGAAAATTTACTCTGACCGCTATATTTTTTTCTGCCAAGCGAAGAAAAAAAGATACCATAACCCCTCCAAATCCAACAAAAAATTCGCGCTAGTATATTTACACATAATAATTATAAAATAAAATGCGGAATTTGTCAATCATTTTCGACAATATAATCTCATTTTTCTTCCATCTGTCACCCACAGCACTCCTGCGTGTAACTTTCAATTCAGTCGGACAAACCAAGACCTAAGGACGCAAGCAGAGATAAATTCACATATTTTCCAAAAAAGAAAATAAAGAATTTCAGATTTTTCTTTTCAAAACACCGTTTTTTGTAAACTATAATTAGCTTATGCCCGTTTTCACGTCGCGTTTGCGTCTGTTTTTCAATTGGTCGATTATTCAAAAAACGATTATTTTTTCGTTTTTTTACACGAGCAAGGCAAAGCAACTATAAAGCTTCGTTTTGATTAAACGCAGTCGCCGAAGCATACACGGTAAAAATTTTTTATTGCATTAAAAAATATTAAATTTAATTTTCTACTTTACTTTTTGATAATTATGTGTTAAAATCTACTCAGAAGCATCACAAATAACCGTGCCGCCCTTTGCGGCAGAAAGGAGCGCTGTATGTCAGTGCGAACAAAACCGCTCGTTCTTATCGACTACGTCGAGGCGGGCATGGGCCACATAGTTACGGCCCAGGCAATTTCGGACGCCTTAAAAGAAAAGTATTCCGATAGCTTAGAAATTGTAGATAACTATTCCCTTCGCGACAGTGAGGAGGAGTGTCTGCCGAAATACGAGAAATTCCTCGTAAATCAGGTAAAAATGCATTCCTCAGTGCCCGGCTACTGTGCCTTGCAGATGGCGTCAATGCACATCGGTGGAACTAAAAACTCGCTCAAATTGGTACACCAGACCGTTTTCCATAAGCAGACCCACGCTGTAATCCGTCAGTTTAAGAAGCTCGACCCCGATATGATAGTGTTCACTCACTATTTCACCCTCTATGCAGGAATTGAGTACAGAAACAAGTACAAGCCCTCCTGCAAAATTGTTCTCTACTGCCCCGACAACAACGTACACGGCTGGTGGGACAACCGGGTTGACAGGCTCTACACCAACAACCCCCTCGCAACACGCGACGCACTCCATTATAAGTTCCCGAAGGAGAATATTTTAGAGGTATTCTACCCAACTCGTAAGGCAGTATCGGAGTCAAACGAAACGAAGGATTTCTACCGCGAGAAGTTCGGTATTCCGAAGGATAAGTTTGCTGTGGTTATAGCCGACGGTGTATATGCAAAGGCCAAGACCAAGAAGGTAACCTACGAGCTTTTGAAGTCCGATTTACCCCTCACAATCTGCCCTATCGCAGGAAAGAACGAGGAGCTTTATAACGAGCTTATGGCTATAAAGGACAAGACGAAGCCTAACATTACCCTCATTCCCTTTGGCTTTGTTAAGGAAGCGCCACAGCTCTACGGTGCATGCGACCTTTTCATAACCAAGTCCGGCCCCAATGCCGTTCTTGACAGCGTAATGATGGGTACTCCCGTAATAATCGACTACTACGGCTCTCCTATCGAGAACGCAACCAAGCGTCTGTTCGTAGATACCAAAAAATGCGGTCCTTACATAACTAATTTTAAAGAAATTCGTAAGAAGGTCGAACAGCTCTCTCAAAACGAGAGCGAGATGGCCGAGCTTCGCGAGAATATCAAATTCTTCGACAAGAGAATTAACGGTGCGGCTCAGATTGCCGACGATATAGCCTCAGTCATGCAGGTAAAGCAAACCGAAGCTGTGTAAACGAAAGATTACGTTAATATGCAAAAAACGGCAGGAACGAGTTCGTTCTTGCCGTTTTTCTTTACACGGGGGTGGGGTTACGGTTTTTAAGGCTTCCTGTCTTTTGCTATTTCAGCCGCAATATTTACAAGAGATTGAGCCGCCACCGCATAATTTAAGCATTAAATTAATCTATTATCAAAATAGCCGGATACATAGTTTCCGCACGGTAGCCGACGGTATATATATTATCTCCGTTTGGCGTAAAGGTTACGTTTGAAAGCTCGCCGGTTTTGTCGAGTATTTTAATACTGCTTGGCGCTTTTTCAAGATAGAGAACAAGCTCCTCCGCGGGGTCTGTGCCGAGGTTTGTGATACAGCACATAAGAGCGCCGCTCTTAATATATCCTGCGCGAAGACAGAAGTCGTCGTCACCGACGGCGTATATCGGGAGCGCACCCGCACGCTTGAAGTGGTCCACGAGCTGCTCCTTTCTTGACTCGTTGAGCAGCGAGAACGCCTCGATATAATTGTAGTCGGATTTTGGCGAGCCGCAGAATACCACGGTTCTCTTGCCGTTTTCTCTTACCAGCTCGGTAGTGGCAGGGGCGAGCTTTTTATGTCCTCCGTCTACTCGTACAACGTTGTAGGTAAGAGCCTTGGTCTTATCCGAGGTGGGGGTGAGCTTCTTGAAGCTCTTCTGCTTCTGCATGAGACCTCTGTCGCAGGTCTCGCCGTGAACTATGCCGAGGTCCCACTCGGAAATCTCAACGCCGACCTTATCACCGTAGCCTCGGGAAATAAGAATTTGCGCAGCCGTAACGTCGAGGAATACGTCATGCTCGAACACCTCGTCTATCTTTTCGTCGGATACGTACTCGGCGACGCGGTTCTCAATATATACGGCGTCCGACGCGTCCTCCGAGAAGAAGAACGGTATACCCATACGCTCAAGGTTCTGGGTAATAAAGAACTGGTCTATGGGAGGCAGGTGAAGGTCAATCAGGTCCTGCTTCGGTATTAAGGAATTGACGCCTACGAATTTTATACCGCGCGAAAGCTCTATGAGCTTCTCGTAAAATTTCTTATGCTCCGCGAGAGTATTTCTGTACACCACACCTGATTTCGGCTCGTATGCATTGCCTCTTGTGAGCCACATTTTAGCGCCCTGAACGCCCTCAAGTATTGCGCCGGTGAGATGCGAATGCATATATCTTGCGCTCTGTCCGTATCTGTTCTTCGGAATAGTGTCGCACTCGGAGAGAAGTATATCTACGCCTCTCGCACGAAGCGTCGAGGAGCATATTGCAGCGTGGAATATGCGAAGTGAAAATCCTCTGTTTGACGCAGGTGCGTAGACGCCGTTGGGGAGTCTTATCATAGTGGGATTGCCCTTACCTGCAAACACCTTGTTTACGTCTGCGGCGAACTCGCAGAAGTAGCCCGTGGTGCAGTTCATACCCTGAATGTCGGGGTTTATCTCGTCGATAGCCTCGCGAAGAGCGCGGGCGGCGTTGACGAGCGAATCCCTCTGCGTATCGAGGAATATTCTGTTGTATTTGTCCGTTTTCGGGTGAGAGAAGATATATTCGGTAAGCTCTTCTCTGGTCATATTCTCACCCGTGCGGCGGTTAAACTCAGCTACGTGAAGGGGGCAGGCACAGCCGTGACCGACCTTGTTTATAAGCCTGAAATCGTCGTCGATCATAATAGCCACGGGGTCTTCCTTTGCAATAGCGCGAACGACGCCCTTAAGGTACTCCACGAAGCTCTCGTCCATAGGACAGGTAGTATACACGTCCTCACCGTTTTGTATACCTACGTATCTCTCGTAAGGATTTCTCGTAATTTCCCAGCCGTGACCGAGAGAGGACTGCACCAGAACTCCCGATTTCACTCCCGCCTTATCAAGTATCGTCTTGTACTGTCTGTAAGCGTTACAAAACGGGGTCACCTTATCCCATACGGGAACTCCCTCGGGTACCATAGACGCGTGGAAAAGAGGAAACTTGTAAACGCCGCGCTTTACGTCCTCGATAATAGCCGCCGCGTGCTCCTCTATTCTGTCAGGGAAAAAGGGCGTTATTGAAAACGAATAAAATTCGTTACTGTCCTTCTTGAAAATCGACATCTTTTTTTCTCCTTGGATTTTTAAATCACAAGCTCTCTTGCTCAAAGTCAATTTAATAATAACATAAAATGCTTTAAAGTCAATAGTTAATTTCACGAAACTTTTTCGGAATTGTGGGAATTTAGGTTTTTTTGATTTACGCTTGCCCACTAAAGCAAATTCAGATTTTCGTGATTTTTGCAGCTACTATTTTCGGCGGATAGCTGAGCATTACCTGACCGCTGTACAGTATCTCTACCGTATCTCCCGCCGCAAGGTCAGCGCGGGATATTTGACCGCCATCGCTATCAAAATACCGGGTATTTTCTGCGGTGATTACCCAGTGCGGGCCAAAGGTATATTCACTCTCAAGCACCGTCACCTCTATATATTCGCTTATATTATCTATACGCGCAGTCATCTTCACTCTGCCCTCGGGCACGCCCTCGCTTTTATATACGCAGGAGGACACACCGAGGCAGCACAGAATAAGCGCGAGAATAAAGCTTATCCTCTTCATATCCACCTCGTAAACCGTTTTCTCATTTCGCTTGCCGTGCGAGTTATATAAAATAATCTTTAATATTATTTTAGCACGAACGGATAGCTTTGTCAAACGATTTTATTTTTCCCTATTTTTCGACTTTTACTTGAAATGGCGCCTCTTTTTTGATATAATTATTTTGCGACTTATAGTGCCGTTCGCTAAAGCCTTGGCCTACACGAGAGGCATATCTTAAATAAATTTTTCTTTTGGGAGTAGTATGAAATCAAAAATTTTTGTACTCGCGCTCGTTTTATCAATTCTTCTTACGAGCTGTGATTTTGCGGGCGAATTAACGAGATGCTCTCTTGGGCACACTGATGCCGACGATAACGGCATCTGTGACGTATGCAGGGAGTCTGTTATGACAAGCGTGGATATTTACGCTGTCAACGATTTACACGGGAAGCTGCTCGATACGGCTTCGCAGCCAGGCATTGACGAGCTTACGACGATGCTCGAGAGCGAGAAGATAGCAAACGAGAACACCGTTTTAATTTCCTCGGGCGATATGTGGCAAGGCAGCTTCGAGTCTGTTTTGACCGACGGTCTTATAATCACAGACTGGATGAACGAGCTTGGGTTTGCTTCAATGACTCTTGGCAACCACGAGTTCGACTGGGGCGAGGAATACATAAGGAAAAATTCCGATATTGCAGAGTTTAGCATACTCGCAATAAACGTGTATGAAAAGTCTACGGGCGAGCGCCCTGACTACTGCGAAGCCTCGCGCCTTATTGAGCTTGACGGTATCACAGTTGGAATAATAGGCGCAATAGGTGACTGCGAAAGCTCGATTTCCTCGGATAAAATAGAGAACATAGGCTTTAAAACCGGAGCCGCCCTCACCAAGCTCGTGAGGGACGAGGCCACAAGGCTTCGCGCAGAGGGGGCAGACCTTATAATATACTCTCTGCACGACGGACATAGCGGTAGCGGAACGGGTAAAATTACGCAAAGCAGTCTCAAAAGGTACTACGACTCGATTCTGTCCACGGGCTACGCTGACATAGTGTTCGAGGGACACACTCACAGGGAGTACGTTCTCTCCGATGCGGCAGGCGTATATCATATTCAAGCAGGCGGCGAGAACGAGGCAATATCCCACGCTGAAATTAAGTACAACACGGTAAGCGGCTCAAAGTCCGTATCAAAGCCCGAGATAATCGGCTCAGAAGAATACTCGAGGTTCTGGGGCAGTGATTTTATCGACGAGCTTGAAAACAAATACAGCACCGAGCTGGCGCCCGGATACCAGATTCTTGGCACGAATACAAGATATCGCGACGACGAGGAGATTGAAGCAAAAGTAGCCGAGCTTTACCTTGAAGCAGGACTTGAAAAATGGGGAGAAGAGTACGATATTTTCCTCGGTGGCGGATTTTTAAGAACGCGCGCTCCGTACAACCTGAGTATAGGCGAGGTGAGCTACGCCGATATTCTTATGATTTTACCGTTTGACAACAATATAGTTCTCTGCTCTGTTTCGGGATATTATCTTAAGAAGAAATTCATCGATAGCACAAGCTCGGATTATTACACCGCATACAGCGGCTTCGGTACGGAAAACAAGGGTAAAATTAACACGGGTGGCACCTATTACATCATAGTTGACACTTATACCGCACAGTATAAGCCTAACAACCTTACCGTAATTGACACGCTGGGTGCAGATATATACGCAAGAGATTTGCTCGCAGACTACATACTCTCGGGCGGTTTCGGTCTATAATATGGAAAAAGCACGAAGAGCTTTCGTTCTTCGTGCTTTGCTTTTTGTGCTTATTTAATGCTTGATTTGAGCGAGGCGGCAATTTCAGCTATTCTTGCGTCCTCGCGAGCTCTGCCAAGCGTGAAATCCTTAAAGGCTGCTTCGACGGCAAGCGAGGTTTCCTCCACCGTACCTTTATTATGGATAAAAGCGAAAAAGCGCGGGGCCGTGTCAACAATTCCCAAAAAATCGGATATATTCTGACGCTTTCTGCTCTCGTATTTTTTCTCGCCGTCTGCGGTGGGACTCATGCCGATAAATCTGTCGTAAAGACGCTTTTCTATTATGGAAAGCTCGTCGTAAACGTACACTCCGCAGGGGCTCAAATCACCCGCATTTTTAACGAGAGAGCCAACGCCGTTTATATCGAGGACAAGAAGCGGAATTTTACCCTCTCTGAGTATTCTCTCAACCTCGCTTCTCGGTGTGCCGTAGAGGTTGCCTGCATACTCGGTATGCTCAAGAACACCTCCGTTTTCGATAAGCTCGCGAAACTCGGGAATAGTAATATAGATATACTCCGAATCGTAGGCGTCACCGCGCGAGGCTCGGGTGGTTACCGAGCGCACGAACTCGTAACGGCTGTCCCTCTCGATAAGCGAATAGGCTATGGTGGTTTTTCCCACGGCAGAGGGACCTGCTATAATAAGAAGCGCATTTTCTCTTTTCATTTCCTGTGTCCTTTACTCAGTTCGTTGAAATTTTCCGTGGCTTGTACTTACAGAAAATCAAATCTTGGGTACAATCTTTTCTACACCGCCCATATAAGGTCTGAGGGCTTCGGGAATATTAACGCTTCCGTCGGCGTTAAGGTTGTTCTCAAGGAATGCAATAAGCATTCTCGGAGGCGCTACAACGGTGTTGTTGAGGGTGTGCGCAAGATACGGCTTGCCGTCCTCACCCTTAACTCTGATTTTAAGACGTCTTGCCTGAGCGTCACCGAGGTTTGAGCAGGAGCCTACCTCGAAATACTTCTTCTGTCTTGGAGACCACGCCTCGACGTCGATAGACTTAACCTTAAGGTCTGCAAGGTCACCCGAGCAGCACTCAAGCGTTCTGACGGGTATATCCAGGGTGCGGAACATATCCACTGTGTTCTGCCAGAGCTTGTTGAACCAGACTGCAGACTCCTCGGGCTTACAAACGACTATCATTTCCTGCTTCTCAAACTGGTGGATACGGTAAACGCCTCTTTCCTCTATACCGTGCGCGCCCTTCTCCTTACGGAAGCATGGGGAGTATGAGGTGAGGGTGTAAGGAAGCGTAGCCTCGGGGATAATTTGGTCGATAAACTTACCTATCATAGAATGCTCCGACGTACCGATAAGGTAAAGATCCTCGCCCTCTATCTTGTACATCATAGCGTCCATCTCAGCAAAGGACATAACGCCCGTAACGACTCCTGCGCGTATCATATAAGGGGGGATACAGTAGGTGAAGCCACGCTCTATCATAAAGTCACGAGCGTAGGAAATAACGGCCGAGTGAAGTCTGGCTATATCACCCATGAGGTAATAGAAGCCATTACCTGCTACTCTGCGCGCGGAGTCAAGGTCTATACCCGCAAAGCGCTCCATAATATCGGTGTGGTAGGGTATCTCAAAGTCGGGAACGAGGGGCTCGCCGTACTTCTCTACCTCGACGTTTTCGGAATCGTCCTTTCCTATTGGAACTGTGGGGTCTATGATGTTAGGAATAACCATCATAATATTCTGCACGCGCTCGTTAAGCTCGGCTTCCTTTTTCTCGCACTCTGCAAGCTCTGCGGCCTGCTCGGCTACGAGCTTCTTTGCCTCCTCGGCCTCGGCAAACTTCTTTTGGCCCATAAGCGCGCCTATGGACTTGGATATTTTGTTTCTGTTCGCTCTGAGGTCGTCAGCTCTCTTTTTATTCTGACGAAGCTCCTCGTCAAGTGCGATAACCTCGTCTACGAGGGGAAGCTTGGAGTCCTGAAACTTCTTTTTGATGTTTTCCTTTACAGCATCGGGATTTTCACGAAGAAATCTGATATCGATCATTGTCATTTTTGCTCTGCGTCAAAGCAAAGCGCTCCTTTTATATTGATAATATTATTATTGCCTTTAAAGTGGCGATATGTCGCATATAAATAAAAAAGTCCCAAAACGAAATGCTTCGTTTTGGGACGCTTGCGCGCGGTACCACCCAAATTACAGACACAGTCTGTCACTTGACACCTATAAGGCAGGCGTGCCTCGGCTCGTCGCCGAATACTCGGGAAGCGGAAAGCGTCACACTCTGCTCGCTTGCACCGTCCGCGAGCTCTCTGTAAAAGTGAAAAACGCATATTCTTCCGTCACAGTAGAAATATTACGAGATTATTATATACTAAATTAAGAAAAAATGCAATAGCTTTAGAAAAAAATCGGATAAAATTCACCCTTTTTTAAAAATTTTCTTTACAGCACACTTCCAAGCCTCTCTGTCAAGGCGAATTACTGCTACTGCGGTAAGGACTATTATAACGGCGTGCGTAAGCACGGCAGAATAAGCGCCCGTTCCAAAGTCGTATACGAGCCAGAGCGAAAGATTAAGAAGCGTCATAGCACGGCACACCGAGGAGCTCTTCTGCACCATGGATATGGCGAATACCCATGCGGCAACGAGCGAGAGGACGTCGTACGGTACCGAGTATGAGACGATAGATATTACGGTATGTCCGATTATGAAAATAACTGTAAGATACAGGGGAAAATCCTTGTTCATTCTGCCAAGGACGTAACCGATAGTTACCTGAACAATACCGAGGATAACTACGCCGCTGCCCGACATAGTGCCCTGCAACAGATACTGAACTACCAGAAGTGAGTTAGATACAATTTGTGTTGCGAGTATGTACTTCATATTCTTGAACTGCATACCCAAAACAGCTACGGCAGTGGTTATCACGCCGATTACGGTTGCAATAATATCAATGGGTTCCATATTAATCTCCTGAGCGCATTTTAAACAGCCATATTTCAAGCCGCTAAAAATTATAGCACAGCCCTTGACGAATGTCAACCTTTTAAGAAAAGTTTAGTAGCTCTTATTCAGAATTCTTAAAAACCTTACAATTTTACTTAAAAAGACCTGCGCAGCGTTGTAAAACGAGCCCAAAAGCCGAACACTTTTGGTGGTGCGTATCATTGCCGCGTCAGGTCTTCTTTTGTTTTTGTTATTGCTAACTTATGTTATGCTAAGCAGTACTATTGGTTGAGGCATTATTTCTTGACGTCTTAATGCCATATAGACTTATGTCCAGCCAAAAATATCCATATTAAGCTCCTGCTCAGTTTCCACAGCGGGATTATAATATACCTTAAGCCAAAGCTCTCCGTTCTCGACTGCTCTGCCCGATGTTTCCCCGAGCTCCGATGCAAATCTGTATCCCACAACGTCAAATATATCAGCATGTGCGAAAAATCCTACCGGAGCGCAAATCACATGCTCCTCGAAAACGTAATATTCGCCCACGTCGTCGCTACGGTAATAGCTTACCTTGTAGGTCGTCATTTCAAAGCTCAGAGTTATATTAATGTTCTCTGTCGGGTTGAATACATAGGTCGTATCCGTAGTAAGCAGCTCCCCGTTCGAATACATGCCGTAGTAAATATATCCGTCCGGTATATTAACCGACACCGTTGCGGTCTGGCAATTAGCGTATCTGCCATTACCGCTAGCTTCCACACCGTATTTGCTCTCAACGGTAACGCTGTATACGATTAGTACCCTTAAATGTAGTAACGTGACTGTATGCTACGCTTGAATATATCTCAATATATATTTTTTGGTGCAATATGCACAAAAATGTGTGTTATGAAAAAGGTTATAAATCACTCATATTAGTTGATTTTAATTCATATTCTTATATAAAAACTGTTTTTTGGGGAGGTTGTTATGAGCGAAAATTCTATATACGAGGATATTGCAAAAAGGACGGGCGGTGATATCTACATAGGTGTAGTAGGACCTGTAAGGTGCGGAAAATCAACGTTTATACGCAGATTTTTGGACAGCGTAGTTTTGCCTAATATTGAGAACGAATACGACAGAGAGAGAACGCAGGACGAAATCCCACAGAGTGCGTCGGGCAAAACCGTGATGACGACCGAGCCGAAATTCGTGCCTGACGAATCGGTCAAAATACGCGTAGGCGAGGACACGGTGCTTAACGTAAAGATGGTCGACTGCGTCGGCTATATGGTAGAAGGGGCGCTCGGGGCTGAGGAGGACGGTGAGGCACGAATGGTTCTGACCCCTTGGAGCGACACAGAGGTGCCCTTCACCGAGGCGGCTGAAATAGGCACGGCTAAGGTTATCGGCGAGCACGCAACAATAGCTATGCTCGTCACCGCTGACGGCAGCTTTGGTGAAATTCCGAGAGAGAGCTACGTGCCGGCAGAGGAGCGCGTTGCAAGAGAGCTAAAGGAATACGGCAAGCCGTTTGCCATAATTCTCAATTCTGCGCGCCCCGAAAGCGAGGCGGCGCACGCGCTAGCAAGCGAGCTTGAAGAAAAATACGGTGCCCCCGTGGCGCTTGTTTGCTGTCCTGAGCTAGACAGCGACGATATACGCGAAATCCTCGCGCTCGTTCTCGGAGAATTCCCCGTCAAGAGCCTTTCCTTTAAAATTCCCGAGTGGTGCGAGGTGCTCCCAAGAGAGCATAGGCTTAATGCAAAAATACTCGAAACCGTTAAATGCTTTGCCGAAAACGTGACACGCCTCGGGGATATCGAGCGCGAGATGAAAAATCATGATAGTATAACACGCATCTGTGTGAACGCAGGCGACGGCACGGCAGAGCTGTCGGTTCCGGTCGACAAATCCGAATTTTACGCCTACGCAAGCGAAACGTGTGGCGAGCAGATACAAAGCGAAGCGGATATGTTGAGAAGGCTCGTTGAGTTTGCGTCGGTTAAGGAAAAATATAAGAAGGTAGAAGCTGCGCTCGCCGACGTTGAAGAAAAGGGGTACGGCATAGTTATGCCTGAGCTTTCAGAGCTTGTTCTCGAGGAACCCTCACTCGAAAAATCGAGCGGTGGCTACGGTGTTAAAATCAGCGCGCACGCCGACTCTATTCATATGATAAAAACGGGTATTAAAACCGACCTGTGTCCCGTTATAGGCAGTGAGGAGCAGTCTGTCGAGGTGGTTAATTTCCTAAGAGATAAGTACGAGGAAAATCCTAGCGAGGTATGGGACTATAATATGTTCGGAAAATCGCTCTACGATATGGTGAAGGACGGAATGAACTCAAAGCTCTCACACATGCCAGACGAGTCCCGCGAGAAAATGGGTGAGACGCTCGGCAAGATTATTAACGAGGGCTCAAACGGTCTAATTTGCATACTTTTGTAGTCATTTTTGTAAATTAGTGTATACCCGTGTCAATTTTTTAAATTTTGCTTTGGGGCGGCAGCATTGCCGCCCTACTCTTTTAAGCTATTTTAAAAGCCTTTTAAGTTGACTTTGAAAGCGTTTTTTTGAGGTTGCTTTCTTCCGTTATTTCCCGAGCGCGATTTCATTCTTTTCGTTCTGCTTTTCACTTTCATCTTAAACCTTTTTCGCGCTGTTTTCACTTTCATCTTAAACCTTTTTCGTGCTGTTTTCGCTTTCCACATAAAGATTTTTCGTTTTCTAATTAGAGATAAAGCTCTATTTTAATTTTTATGATACTTATTTTTATTTTTTTGAAGAAAGTTCTTACTCTTGGTCTAAAATACTATTGACATTTAGTCAAAAATTCGTTATAATATTCTAGCAATGCATCTAGTTATACATCAAATATTTATGGGGCCGTAAAGGTTTCGACAGGGATTTTGAGGTATGATAAGCGTGGCGGGCAGGATAATCCCGTAAAACTGTCCAACTTAAAAAACAAACGACAACAATAAAGTTGCTCTTGCAGCGTAAGCTGTGATGCGGCATTAACGCCGCCCGTACCGTGAGAGAGGACTACGGCTCTCACCGTGCGTCAAATCAGTAGTGAACATGAATCGAGATTTCGCTCTTGTATCGGTCATGCACAAAAGGGCTACCCGACTGATAGCCTGTCTATCGGCGCTCACGAGGGGAATTTCAAAGGATAAGACTGCCCACGGAGAAGGTTATATCAAGAGGTTTTTGGACACGGGTTCGATTCCCGTCGGCTCCACCAAAGATAAAAAGGACACCGCACTCGGTGTCCTTTTTATCTTTGGTAGCTGGCGTAGGAATCGAACACACACGCGCAATTTGCTTTTGTAGGAATAATACCAAAAGCATTATTATACTGCTTTGTTCTCCAAGGCTCTAGCGCGTATCGGGTTCGCAACACTGACTCGCCGCTTCACTGTGGGAAGCCTTGCAAGGCGAGGCAGATTCCCGTCGGCTCCACCAACAAAAAACGCACTTTTGTCTACCAAAAGTTGCTTCTTTTTTTATCCAAGTCGCAGACTTGGTATATCATTGACGCACGAAGTGCGGCGTATATCATCAGCCCTTTGGGCTGTATATCATCACCGAAGGTGTATTCCTCTGCGACTTGATGATATACTCGCCCGAAAGCGAGATATACTCGTTTTCGGACGGATGATATGCAATTTCTGCGAAATTGATGATATACAAGGCTCACGCCTTGATTTTGAAGTTAGAATGTGGTATAATACACTTAAAGAGTTGATATTATGTCAAAGAATTATTTGTTGGTATATTCCGAACAGCTTGCGTCCGATATAGAATTGCTTTGTCAAAATATAAAAGTCGCTTCCAATACTCTTTTTCCAAATTCGCAAGAGTTCAAGTAGCGTTTATGCCAATATCCGTGAAGCAAATTACGGTCAAAGTAAAGCAGACATGCTTTCAAAATTTGAAATATCACTCAAAGGACGTGCTTTCAAAATTTGAAATATCACTCAAAGAATGTAGCGAAACAGAAGGCTACCCCGATTTATAGCAGCGCTATTAATCTTATCCATGACGGTATATGAAAAATTTTTATCCAAGCATAGCTTGGATTTTTTTATAAGCAAATTTGCTTGTTGATTTTGTAAAAAGTTTGTGGTAGTCTAAGGTTTGTAAACAAATTATTTATGAAAGAAGGATGACTTATCATGAAAAAAATCATTGCTTTGCTCTTGGTTGCAGTTGTTGTCTGCTTGACATTTGCAGGTTGCTCCTCAACCGAGCTCAACTACGAAACAAACAACATTTTGTACAACGATATTGTGTATGAAAGATGCGTTGGCGAAAACTATAACATCCAGATATTTGAGGACAATGCCTCATACACTGGTGTTTTTATAGAAATATACGCCTACGGACAGGAACTCCCTTGGGAAGTATACGTGCTCAACAGTGAAGCAAACATACTTTATTCCTCTCACGCTATATGGGTTAAGCCCGGTTATGCAATCCCTGATAATTTTGGTGTAGAATTTTCCAGCGTGGAATATGTTGTTCCTAACGGTTTGGATTTCCTTATTATGGAGGATGGATATACCGAGGAGGTTACCCCTCTTATGACTTTTAGCGGTAGCATTAAGCTTGAGGATATCGTAGAGACCGCAGTGAGTGAAATTACCGACTACGTAGAGTATGACGTAATTCGCTTCGGATACGTAGATCACGCAGATATAAAAGCAGAATATGATATTTGCAGCTATGAAGGCAAGTACTATCTCAACGTGCGCCAGGGTGAATACGGCACAGATGAGTTACACGAAATTAAGGCAGAATACGTAGAGCTGCTCACTTCTGCTATTCCAAACGAGCGGTAATAAACACAATTTTTGGTTGATATTTTGGCTTATGCCAAATGCTTTTTAAATACCGACAGTTTGCCCTACCCGATTTGCAGATTAAATTGGGTAGGGCTTTTTTGCGCATAGCGCTTGCATTTTTTGGAAAAAAATGTTTTTTTGCTTTTTAGTTCAAGTTTGTAACACTTTTGTAACGCGCATTCGTGTAAAATTATATCATTAATATATATATCTATGATTATTCAACTAAAATATTTTGTGCTTTAAGTCATTTTGACATCAAAAACACATCTATGCATAAAGCACGTGACATAGAAATTTTCCGAGAGGTATCAAGATGGAAGAAATGGATCTTATATGTATGTGGATAGCAGAACTTGTACCGCTGTCAGCTACCCTATTTTCCTTCATATACGGCTTAAACAAGTTTTTCAAAAAGGGAAAGCCATTGTTTTTACAAAGTATAACTATGGCAATGGGATGCCATGCGCTTGGCAGTATATATCATCTGTGCCAGACGCTAACCGCCGAGATTGTTGTTGAGGGATTTACACCCGCTTACCTTGGAAGGATAGGTTTTTTCCTCTTCCTGATTGCGGCAAGCTACGGTCAGATGGACAGAATTGTTGACGATGGCTCGAAGAAAATAAGACCAACCAGATACATAGCTTTGATAGCGCCTGTGTGTGCGGCTCTGCTATACCTGCCAAACGGACTGATGGAGGATTTGGCCATTGAGACAAAGATAACTGTGATTTTAGTATGGCTGCCCGCTATTGTCAGCGTATACTACAATTTAAAGCATTCTATAATTCCCGACCTTGATTTTGGATTTATTAAGGCAATAAAGCCATACAACATACTTGCAACCGCTCTTGGTTTTGCAGAGCTATTATGCCTTACTGCATGGGATTATCTATATAATGCCCCGCTTGTGATAACATCTATCATATTTGCGATACTTTGCGTAGGAATGATGTTTGCCGCAAAGAAAGGAGCCGAGCAATGGAAAATTTGATATACATACTGTTCGTATCAGTTTTTGTACCCATCATGCTTATGGCCTGTCTTATTGAAAGCAAAGCAAGACAACCGATAGTTTTTGTGCTTATCGGTATATATATATCGGTCTTTGCTGCAGAGATAAACGGACTTTTACGCAACGTTTTACCCTTAAGCACATATGAGGTAACAACGATAGTCGCACCTATTACAGAGGAACTGCTTAAGGCTGTACCGATACTGATATACGCAACGGTAATCGGTGCAAAAAAAGAAAAGCTGTTTACCGCATCAATGGCAGTCGGTATTGGCTTTGCTGTTTTGGAAAATGCTTATTACCTGCTAAACGACGCCTCATTCAATATGTTCGACGCTATTATAAGAGCATTTGGCGCAGGGCTTATGCACGGTATGTGCACACTGCTTGTCGGAGTGGGAATTTCTTTTGTAAAAAAGAAAAGCAAGATATTTGTAGTAGGTACGTTTGCACTACTTTCTACGGCCATTACCTACCACGGAATTTACAATATGCTGATACAGTCGAAATTCGAGGTGATCGGATTCCTGCTACCAATCTCCACTTATATACCGTTCGCGGTTTGGAGAATCAAAAATCAGTTAAGTAAAAAAAATAGCAATCTTTCATGATAAGGAGCGCACAATGAGAAACAAGATAATATCTTTTGTTTTGGTTTTGGCTATACTGTTTTCTGTTTTTGCGGTTACTGCAAATGCAGCAAGCACGGAAGAATTTCTCTCGGACATAGCCTTGATTTACGAGGACTCAATCGAAGATGCCAAGAAAAAAATATCCGGCACCGAATGGCAATTGTTTGAGTATGACCTTAATGCAAAAGCCGATTACTGGTTTGACGACGGAGTATACATCATATATAAAACCTCTACTAACGTAGAGGACGCCATTACGGATTTAAGAGTTATGGACATGTATGGCGGTTACAACATATCAAATTACAAAAAGCAGCTTGAAGAAAGCCGCGAGGAATATTTAACATTTGTAAAGGGTTTACGCGACGCCGCCTCTGAGTTTAAAGAGCTTTACAAGGCAGGGGACAAAATGGCGCTGCTTGCCTACCGACAAATGAATTATTACAAGGACAAAAAGACAGATGACGGCACCGAGACCGATATGCTGATGGGTGATTTCTTCTTGAATTTACCCTCAGACGACAAGATAGTACAGGTGTTGTTTGAAGGCAACAGCTTTGTTATTTCAAATATTATGTCACTACTTGCTATCGGTATTTCCGGTGAAGACGAAAACACACTTGCTTCAAAGGTTAAAGAGCTTTATCAAGTGAGAGATACCCTTACCGATACTGAGTATTACAATGATGCAATTAAGTTTTCAAAGGTTATGACCGAGATGCGCGCAAAGATATTAAAATACGATACGCTCTTGGAGAAATATAATCTGACTGACGAAGAAATTAGCGAAGAAGAAGCCTATTTTATTTCCTCATACGCATCACTTGCGTTGCTTATGGAGGAAATAGAGCTGGGTGACACGACGCTTGCAGACCTTATCCGTGAAGGAAATTACGAAGCAAAAGACCTATACCCTATTGTAGCGGCATTTACCGACGGACAAAAAGCACTTATAGAGATAGGTCAATTAGAAACCGTACTTAAATATAACGCACCGTCAAAGCCTATTGACGTGCTTAATGAAATGCTTGATGAAACCGAAAGAGGTATGGTGGACGAAAACGGAAACATTAAGCACATTGACGTATATCTCGGTGTAGACCGTTCTATTTTCAAAGGCTCGTTTGCTATGACAAGCGAAGCTGAGCGACAGCAGGCGCTTACAGGTGAGACGTGGAATTTGCTTAGCGCAGCAAAGGACTCAGTCGGATTTTACATTGCTGCCGGAGCACTTACGGTCATAGACATAGCCGTAGCGGGTACTGCTATCGGAATTTCAGTTAAAGCCTCTGCGCTCAAAACAACGGCTGCTTCACTTGCCGCCCAATTTGCTAACGCCACGGACGTTGAACAGATCGCTATGCTATTAGAGGAAATGCCACGGGCAAGAGGATTAAGCGAGGCATTTGCAGAAAAATGGTTGCCGGCGGTAAAGCCAATGGCAATAGTAGCAGTAGCGGTGATACTTGTTGTTGTAGGTCTTGTAGGAATTTCCACATGGTACAACTACTATAATCCCGATTATACCGATATACCGAACGTAATTGTTGACGTAAAAGAAACCGACCTTGGAGATAAATACATAAAATATACGGCCGCTAAGGTCTTTGGTGAAAAGGATATGAACGCTGACTTTAATGCCTACGAGGGTAAGGAATGGATAGCGCTCTACTACACCAAGGATGCATCTGCCGGTAATTGCCTTACTAAAAACTTTGTTTTTAAGAATAATGACGCCACAATAGCAAGACGCCACCAGGGTATATCCATGTTTGGAGAATCAAAGGCATTTAACCTAAATAGCCACGTTTACAGCAAGAATGCTCCGAGCGCATTCGTAACTGTAAGATACAGTACCGCAAAGAAGGCAGCGGAAGATATGCCGGCAGTCGTAGGATCTATCGTTGCGACAGGCGCTCTTTATACACTGACGGCATTTGCCGGTATTGGCGCCGGTGTTGGCGGTACTATACTTGTACAGAAACTGAAAAAGAAAAAAGAGGCGGAAGCGGAAGCTTAAAATTGAGTTATTAAAATCACCATTTTTTGATGAGGTAAAAGTACATGAAAAATAAAATTGTTTCTTTCACACTTATTGTAACAATGCTGCTTTCTGTTTTTGCAGTTACTGCAAATGCAGCAAGACAGGAGGAGTTTGTTTCCGAGGTAGCTCTTGTATACGAGGATACGCTTGAAGAAGCAAAAACGGCAATAGCGGGTACAGAGTGGAAGATCTTTGAACAGAATCTCAACCCCAACGCAGACTTTCTGTTTGACGACGGCGTATATCTTATATACAAGACCTCTACTAACGTAGAGGATGCAATAACCGACCTGCGCGTTATGGATATGTACGGCGGTTACAGCACGACAAACTATAAGAATCAGCTTGAAAAAACACGCAGCCATTATATGCAAATGATCAGCAAGTTGCGTATTGTTACTGAAGAATTTAAAACCCTTTATTATGAGGGTGACGATATGGCTCTGCTTGCCTACCGTCAAATGAATTATTACAAGGATAAAAGAACAAATAACGGCACCGAGACCGATATGCTAATGGGTGATTTCTTCTTAAACATGCCCACAGATGACAAGATAGTACAGGTGTTTATGGAGGGTAACTCCATTGTTGTTTCCAACCTTGTATCTCTGCTTGCAGTAGGTATTTCCGGCGCAGATGAAACAAGCCTTGCAACACGAATTGCAGAAAAATATGCAATAAAGGATACGCTTAGCGATTTAGAATACCACGACGACGCGGTAGCGCTTGGAAAAATGCTTACAGATATTAAAGCAAAGCTTCTGCGCTATGATTCTCTTTCTGAAAAACACAATTTAGAAGATGATGATATGACAGAAGAGGAATACGTTTTCCTTGCTCAATATGCAACGATTTACGATCTTATGAGTAAAATCAACTATGGCCAAACCACTCTTACAGAGTTTATAATGGGTGACTGGACAGCCAAAGACTTGTACCCCATATTAGCGGCATTTACCCCCGGTCAAAAGGCACTTGCGGAGATGGGACAGCTCGAAACCATTCTCAAATACAACACCCCCTCTAAGCCTATTGACGAGCTTACCGAAGCCGTTGAACAGATGGAGGAAAGCTTTAAAGACGAAAACGGAAATCTTATGATATTTGACGTTTATGCAGGAGTTGACCGTGAAATCTTCAAGGGTGATTTTGCAATGACCTCCGAGGCAGAGCGCCAGCAGGCACTCACGGGTGAAACTTGGGATTGGGGTAACGCGGCAAGCCGTTCTCTCGGTATGACGATAGGTTATATCGTTTCAGGCGTAGTGGACCTTGCAATGGCAGGCATGGCAGTGGGTATATCAATTAAAGGTTCATCACTCGCATCCGCACTCGCTATCGCAAAGGAGGCTTGTGAAGGCCACGTTACTTATAAAGCGGCCATGCGTGCTACCTTGAAATACTGGGACGCACAGGCTGCCTCTGAGGCTTTTACTGCAAAATGGGCAGGACTGCAAACGCCCTTTACGGTTGCTGCTGTTGCTTTTGCACTTATTCTCGCAGGCGGTTACAGCATTGCAACGGTTTATAACTATTTTAATCCCGATTACACAACTATACCTAACACCCTTATCGACGTAAAAGAAACCGACCTTGGCGACAAGTATATTAAGTACAGCGCTGCCAAGGTGTTTGGTGACGATGATAATAAGAACGCCGACTTCAATGCTTACGAGGGCAAGGAGTGGATAGCGCTCTACTACACTAAGGACGCAACGGCAGGCAATTGTCTTATTCCTAACTTTGTTCACAAGGATAACGACTCAACCATTGCTCGCCGCCACCAGGGTATCGCTATGTTTGGTGAATCAAAGGCATTTAACCTTAACAGCCACGTTTACAGTAAAAATGCCCCCAGCGTGTACGTAACGGTAAGATACAGTACCACAAAGAAGGCAGCGGAAAATATGCCTGCAGTTGTAGGATCTATGGTTGCAGAAGGCGCACTTTATACACTGACAGCACTTAGCGGTGTTGGTGCCGGTGTCGGTGGTACCATACTCGTGCAAAAACTTAAAAAGAAAAAAGAGGACAGCAATATATCCAACGAAGCCTAACGAGGATAAAAAATATGAAAATCAGATTAAATAAAGTTTTGACACGTACACTATGCGTTGTTCTGTCGCTTATCATAGCTACCGGATTTTCGCTCGGCGTATTTGCACAAGCAAAATCAAGTGAAAAAACGTACGTAAAAGACGTAAAGCTGATTTATGCCCAAACTAAAGATGAAGCTAAGCCATACGTGCCCGCAGGCTATACGCTTATAGACAGCAACATAAACAAAGGCACTGAAGACGAAGAATACGGGGTTTATATGGCCTACTCTACAACCACTAACCCCGATGAAGCCATTACAGACATCAAAATGATGAATATGAAGGGCGGATTTGTGCTTTCGGAATATGAAAATCAGCTCAAAGACGTAAAAGAAAGCGTAAAAAGACTTGCAGATGACGTCAAGCTTGCAGTAAAAATGTTTACAAAAAACTACGTCAAAGGCACCTACGGCGCAATGGCAGCTTACAAAGCACTTAACGCATTTACTGTCGACGAAGCAAATAATCAGTGCCTTGGCGACTATCTGATTTATGGCAATCCGACAGATGAATTTTATATCAAGTTTGTACTTAACGCTCACCAAAACGTGCTTTCCGCCGTGCTCTCTGCCCTCGCAATGGCAGTACAGGGTGACCCGGGCAATACGTGGCTTGATAAACTTACAAAAATAGAAAACCCGGGTAGTATTCCCGAGCAGTCCACATACTGGGATGACTCGATATCTCTTTGGGAACATTTCTATTCCTTCTATAACGTATACAAAACGATAGACCACGATCTTTACAAAAAGGGCGACCCCGATCTAAAAAAGGACCCTAATAATGAAAGCAGTGAGGCCCCATCTACCGATATTTCTGAAAAGGCAGAACAGCCCGAATTAGATAGCAACGGTACAGAGGCGCTTTATGAAATTGCATATCAAACTCTGGATCAGTATAAGTTCAAAAGCGGTGAAAAGATAAGTACGTGGTTTTTAGGCGATAACGTTTTTGAGGAGGGTATGGAGCTTTTCGAGAACTTCTATGCCCTGCTTGAGGTCATGACTGCGGAAGAGTTTGCAATGATGCGTCTTTGCGGTCCTCTTTATATGATACTTGCGCTTGGAATGAATCAATCCGTTTATAACGACTATGTTCAAAGAATTGCTGAAGTAACAAACGGTGAAACCGCTTGCTCTATCTGGGCAGGTATCAACTCTGACCTGTTCCGCTCATCTATCGGTATTACCGACGAGGCGGCGCGTGCCATTGCCGAGTCTGATTCTGCAAAAGAGCTCAATGATGACAGCGACAGCGTAAGCAGCACAGGTCTTAGAACTGCAGGTCTTATAGCAGCCTGCGGTGCCGTTTCTCTTGGCGTGGGTCTTATCAGTTATATAGGATTTGCTACGCCTGTTATGGTTAGCTGCTTTAGCGGAACAGCACTTTCTGCCGCAGCATCTACCGTTAGTATTGTAGGTACGATATTCGGCTCAGCAGCTATGTCTACCGGTATTGCCGTTATTGTTGTAGCAGCCGTAATTGCCGCCGTATACCTTGTATTATGGATTATAGAAAATCACAATGAAAATCATCCGGATTACACCGATATACCTGAATATATGTACGATTACGTCGAGGATAGCTCAGGAAACAGACAATTCCTGTTATATGAAGGCGTAAAGTTCCAGGATGATAGAATGGCTGACGTTAACTGCTGGCAAGGCAAAGAATGGCACGCCATGTATCTCTCACGCGATAAATCCGCAGGTGCGCCGATAGAGGATAGCTTTATTGTTAAATACGGTGAGGGTGTTGTTGACGAGGGATATGCCCCACTCTCCAATTTTGGCCACATAAACGTTGAAAACTTAAACCACTATGACTTTGAGGATAATGTCGACGGTGTCTACGTGTCCTTCCGTCAGGAAAAACTTAACGGTGATTACGCGCGCGGTACTTATCTGTCAAACGTCAAGCTTTTCAGCAATACAGATGCAGATTTATGTGAGCTTGAGCTCAGAAACCAGGATTATATACCATATAAAGTGAACCTCACTCCCGACTCGGAGTACGTCACATATCTTGGATATAAAACAACAAACAAAGAGAGCCGTGCGCTCACAGACATACGTGTTGCTTACAATTACAGCACAACACAGTACGCCGCGGGCGGCGCAAAGGCCAGCTATGCGGCAAGCGGTAGCACCGGTGACGGTATGATTACGCTATATGCTACCAAAATAAGTGCGTTTGGTACTCCGATACTATCAGATTTCTTAGTTCTTAACGACAGAAATGCACCCGCAGGATACGAGCCGGTCAATTTCTTCAGCGGTGGTCCGGCAATAAGCTTTAACACTAATGATAACAAATATATGGGAGAGACCAAACCCTTCTACCTCTACTTCTTGCCAAGCGTTACTTATACAAGCGGTACAGAATATCTCGGAGGTCTTGCAACGGTATTTGATATTCCCGGTACACAAAGCACC
The DNA here is from genome assembly GCA_017631325.1 of Clostridia bacterium. GTDB lineage: Bacteria > Bacillota > Clostridia > Oscillospirales > CAG-272 > UBA1740. The sequence continues at coordinate 11,004 of JAGBTM010000035.1, read as the reverse complement.
AACGATTTGGGTAGTATATCAAGAGCAATAGACACACTCGGCTACAACATTTTGTATGAAACCTTTGGACCATCAGGAAATGAAGGCGCATTACTTTACACGACTACACATAATCCCTATCGCGCAATTTACAACATAACCGCTGTAAGCGCTGACAATGATATGGGCAAAAACTTTGCTCAGACTATTTCCTACGACAACGTAGGATACTCACTTGCAGCACGTTACCTTATTTCACATCAGGAAAGAGTTGCTTATGAGTACGCAGAAAGACGCGCAAACGACTCACGTCTATATACCGCAGGTATTTATGAGTCAGGTACGCCTATGCGTGTATCCGATCTATACGTATCAAGTGATCAAAACGTTGCCCCTGCGGAATTTATACCCGTATATTCAAGACTTTCAGGCAACACGAAGGCGGTTGATATTGCCAAGGCATTTAACCTCAGTATCAAGACCGGAGACTCATTTAACGGCATGGTAGAATATACCGACATAGTCATCTCGCCCTTCTATCTCTTTATCAAAAAAGATGCGTACGTAGAGGGCAACCACCTGACACACATTTTCCTAACCTCTAAGGAAGAGGTGATCAACGGCGCTGAAATAGATTGCGATGATCTTGATAACTCCTATATTATGAATACTCTCGCGGCAATGGGCGCACACAATGCGATACTTAAAAACCTAAACCTCGAGGACGGAGATAACGCCACCTATCTTGGATATACAAAAATGGCAAAGAATAACGCTGTTGGTTTACTTGAGCCCATAACAAATCTTGTGCTTTATTATATCAAAGATACAAATATCACTCCAAAAAGTGAGATAGTGCTTGACGGCATTACATACCATATCGTAAGCAAACAAAACATCTTCTGCGAAGAAGACGGTGCGAACGATACGTGTGACAGAGTATACCTCTATTACACAACTAACCCTGCCGCAGGCAGCCCTATAATCGATATAACAATTGATAACACACACATACTCAATGGTTGGGAAACAGTAAGAACTCAGAACAGCAAAGCTCTTTATGCCGATATGGACGACCACTCAAGCAGCATGTGGTTTATTCACATGAAGCGCACACCCGAAGAACCTAAATATATAGATGAGATCGTTGTTGGTGTGGGTGGTAACGACGCAGAAGCAAGAGCAGCGCTTATTGCGGCAGGCTGTGAGTATATGCTTGAAAAAGATTTTAACAACAACGTAGGTATACACAGCGACTACATATATATTGGATACAAGAGAACGTCTGACCCCACTAAGGCTATTAGAGACTTAAAAACCACGCATAATAACGAAGTGGACAGCTTTGCCCAAAACGGTTCTACTTACCTCAAGATCGACGGTAATCTTAATTCCTATACCTATTTCTTCTCAGACGATATCTTCCTTTATTATACAAAGGATGCGAAGGCCGGAACACCCATCACCTCTCTTGGTACCAGCAAGCACGTAGCAAACTGGTCACACGGTGAAGGCGGTAGATACGTTGTAAGAACCGTGCTTAATCAAAACGGTGAAGCATCAGACCTTAATGACGGAGCCGGCGGAGATTATATCTACTTGCTTCAGACAAGAGATAAGACCGACGAAAATGGCACTGCATCTATGATCGGTGCAGGATCGATAGCACTTATTGCTGTCTTTGCAGTTGTATCTTTAGGCGCTATCGCAACGATATTGTTAATACAAAGAAAACGCTGTATAAAGACAAGCGCAGACACACAAAAACACATATAAAAGTAAACACCTATATAATAATGCAACTTAAATAGGTAACTCGGAGAGTGTGGTGAATTCTCACAACACTCTCCGACTTTTCTGTATAACGTTTACTGCTAAAACTTATCGCCAACAAAACGGTTTAGTAGGATAAAATTTAACTTTTACATATATTCACGCAGATATTTAAAATATGAAAGCAAGAAAGCTGTTAAACCTACTTGTTATAACACTACCAAAAGCATTATTATACTACTTTGTTCTCCAAGGCTCTAGCGCGTATCGGGTTCGCAACACTTACTCGCCGCTTCACTGTGGGAAGCCTTGCAAGGCGAGGCAGATTCCTGTCGGCAGGATGGTAGATTTGATGTCATCCGACGTAGAACTCCAAAGAATTCATCCAACCTTATTTGGATTTCATCATGCCAAATAGAATTTCATTAACGATACAATTATTCTTAAATTAGGTCTATCATTTTTTCATACTGAACCGAGCATATTGTAGCATAATCCTAAAAATTTTGCAGGCACTTTATTTCCTTTTCTAAAAATAGCAACAAAAGATATTGAAAAAAACGCGCGAAAGTGATATAATTAGATGTAACGCCTGAGGACTGTGGCTTTTTAGTTAAATTATGGCGCAAAAACGTGGCAAAGCTCAGCTGCCTTAGGCTGATAGATTTTTAGACGTAAGAATTTCTTCCATAGATTTAAGGAGAGTGTATTATGAATTTAATGGGAATTGATATGGGTACAACGTCAGTAAAGACGGCTGTTTTCACCGATAAGCTTATCGAAAAAATGAAGCTGACGGCGGATTACACGCTTGAAGCAAAGGGCGATATTATAGAATTTCCTGCCGAAAAATACTGGGAAATCGTTAAGGGCGAGATTGAAAAGGTAACGGCAGAACTCAAAATCGATGCGCTTGCAATTGACACTCAGTGCGAAACGCTCATTCTGACCGACGAGGACGGAAATCCTACTCGCAAGGCTATCGTTTGGCTCGACAACAGAGCTACCGAGGAAGCGAAAATGATAGAGGAGCATTTTGGCAGAAAGCGTGTCTACGAGGTAACAGGACAGCCCGAGGTTACGGCTACCTGGCCTGCGTCTAAGCTTCTGTGGGTAAAGAGAAACGAGCCCGAGGTGTTCGAAAAAACCAAGAAGATATTTCTTCTTGAGGACTACATACTCTACAAAATGACGGGTAAATTTATAACCGAAAAGACCCTTCAATCCTCAACCATTTATTTTGATATAACCAAGAACGCGTGGTGGGACGAGATGCTCGATTTCATAGGCGTTGACAAAAATATGCTCCCCGAGCTTCTCGACAGCGGAGTTTACGTGGGCGATTACGAGGGCATCAAGGTTTCGACCGGTGCTATGGACCAGGTCAGCGGCGCTATCGGCGCAGGTATAGTCGAAGACGGTATCGTCAGCGTTATGACCGGAACGACTATGGTAATTTTCACTCCCTCCGACAGCTTCCCCGAGTACAATCCCGACAGCATAGTTCCCTGCCATTATAACTACGACGGCAAATTCTGTCTGCTCTCCTGGTCGCCTACCGCAGGTATGGCGCTCAAGTGGTTCAAAAACGCGCTGTGCGAGAGCTTCTCGTTTGCTGAGCTCGACGAGCTTGCAAAGGATATTGCTCCGGGCTCCGACGGTGTGACATTCCTGCCCTATCTCTGCGGCTCGACTATGCCCAAATACAACCCCGAGGCAAGAGGCAGCTTCACAGGTCTTACAACCGAGCACAGCAGAGCTCATTTCGTCAAGGCAGTTATGGAGTCGGTTGCATGTATGCTCAAATCCAACCTTGACTATCTTTCACTCGACGTTAAGGAGATACGCGCTATGGGTGGTGGCGCATCAAGCCCCCTTTGGTGCCAGATTAAATCGGATATGACGGGCAAAAAGCTCGTCACACTCAAGAATAAAGAGACGGCCTGCCTCGGCGCAGCAATACTTGCAGGTGTCGGCACGGGTGTTTTCTGCTCGGTTAAGTCTGCTTGCCAAATGATAGAAATAGGTAAATCCTATACCCCCTCGGGCAAGGATTACACCGAGTGCTACGAAAGATACGAAAGATACGACAAAATTCTTAACGTTTAATCGGTACAACACAAAAACGCTTAAATTTATCAATTTCAGCCTGCATAAACAAGACAAAAACGCAGTGAAAACTGCGTTTTTGCTAACTTATATTGTCATTTTTGTGTTTTTATACCGCGTTGCGTTAGTAAAAAATAAATTCACAGGTAAATTTAGATTATGTATATATCCGAAAAATTTGAGGACGGAATTTTAGAAAAAATCAGGCTTTTATATGAGAGCAGCTTCCCGAAGGAAGAGAAAAAGCCTTTTTCCCTTATGCTTAAGAAAAGAGACGAGGGGCTTATGCGCTTCTTTTCTATACTTAGCGAAGACGGAGAGCTTCTAGGCTTTATGCTGACGGTTCATCACGGGAGGATTACCCTGCTCGATTACTTTGCCATAGAGCCTGCCAGTCGCTGCAAGGGTGTCGGCTCCCTTGCTCTTTCGGAGCTTCTGAAAGAATATCCTTATGGCAGCGTCGTCGTTGAGATAGAGGACGAGAGAATACCGTCCTCGGATCAGGATTTAAGAATAAGACGCAAGAATTTTTATCTCAGGTCGGGGCTAAAAATAATGCCCTACAACGTCAGCCTATACGGTGTCAAAATGCGTGTTCTAACCAGCGGTCAGGATATTCCCTTTGAGGAGTATCGTGCGCTGTATCGCGAGGTTTTTGGCGAAAAGGCAGAAAAAAACGTCATTTTGCTCTGATTATACACCCCTTTTTTTGCAAACGGTTGCTTGTAGCAACGCTTAATTTCTGCTAAAATGTGATTATAACAGTAGGTAAGGCAGTAGCTTTGTGGCTTCTGCCTTAAAATATTTTCAGTATTTAGTTATAATCGCAAAAGGTATTGACATTCGCGCGCACGTAATATATAATGTAGTTGTTGAGTTATCAACGTTTTGGCACTTTTGCGTACAAAAACAGCTTGCTGTCTTTATCTGCGTCTATATATCCTTTCTCGCGTCTATAATAATTGGAAGGTTATTTTTACAGCGTCAATGACACGTTGTTAACTCTATACTTTAAGGAATGGAAGAAACCAAATGATTTCACGGTATGAAATGCTCTCAGGAGTTACCACTGAAATATCGCGGCTTATTTCAAAAATCTCTGCTGCCGAAATGAAGCGTTACGGACTTCGCGGCTCATGGGCCAGGTATCTTTTGCTTCTCAAGAAGCACGAGGGTAGGATTACGGCCACAAGACTTTCGGCTCTGTCGATGCGAAACAAGGCAGACGTTTCACGCTCACTTGCAGAGCTTGAGGAACAGGGACTGCTCGAGCGCACCTCGAGTGCGTATCGCGCACGCCTTATTCTCACTCCAAGGGGACGCGAGATAGCAGACGCTCTTTACAATCGCGCTATGGAGATTATTGAGACGGCAGGAAGAGGAATAAGCGACGAGGATAGAAAAATCCTCTACACCTCACTTGAAAAGCTCTCAAAGAACCTCGGTGAGATTTGCAAGGAGCTTGGACGGGCGGGGACGGAATAGCGACGTCCCATCACACATAAGATTGTATACGAAAGGATACTGTTATGAAAAATTACGTTGTATTCACCGACTCGTCGTGCGACATCTACGGCGGCGAGATAGAAAAAAGAGGCATAAGAGTAGTACCTCTTACCTTCAGATTTGACGGCGATGGCAAGGAGTACACCAACTACGATATGCCTATCTCCGAGTTTTATCAGAAAATGCGCGAGGGTGGTGTCGCAAAGACCGCAGCAGTAAACACCGAGAGCTTTTCCTCGGCCTTCAAGACGGCGCTTGACGAGGGGCTTGACGTTTTATATATCGGATTTTCCTCAGGCCTCAGCACTACCTACAACTCTGCAAGAATTGCCATAGGCGAGCTTAAGGAAGAGTATCCCGACAGTAAGCTTATTGCAGTAGATACCCTTGCGGCCTCTGCAGGCGTAACTCTTCTTATCGACCTCGTGCTTAAGAAGCAGAGCGAGGGCGCGAGCATCGAAGAGGCTGCCGAGCTTGCCGAAAAAATGAAGCTTAATATAGCGCACTGGTTCACTGTGGACGACCTCGTCTATCTTAAGAGAGGAGGCCGAGTAAGCGGCGCTGCGGCTCTTGTCGGAAACCTGCTTGGAATAAAGCCCGTGCTCCACGTTGACAACGACGGACATTTGGTAAACGTAACCAAGGTCAGAGGCAGACATTCATCTCTTGTCGCTATGGCAGATAAGCTTGGCGAGGGAATTTTGCCGGACAGTGAGGTTTATATCTCACACAGCGACTCTCTTAGCGACGCCGAGAAGCTCGCCAAGATAATAGAAGATAAATACGGCTACAAGACGTCTCTTATCACCGACGTCGGTCCCGTAATAGGAGCGCACTCCGGACCTGGCACTATTGCGCTCTTCTTCGTAGCAAAGGAAAGATAACTCTCCGAGGTAATAATTATGCTTGAAAACAACGAAAATCTTGACACGGGTGCCGCCGTAGAAGAAAATAATCAGGCGCCCGACACAGCCAAGGATAATGGTGTAGATATCGGTACGACCTCAGCCCAAAAGGAAACGGCAACAAATAAGCAGACCGTAAAAGGCAAGCCATCAAAGAGCGACGAGCGTCTTGCGGCCGAAAGAAAGAAAAAAGAAGCCGAGAAAAAGGAAGCTGAAAAGAAGCGCCTTGAGGCCGAAAGAAAGAAAAAAGAGGCCGAGGAAAAGGCTGCTGAAAAGAAGCGCCTTGAGGCCGAAAGAAAGAAAAAGGAGGCCGAGAAAAAGGCTGCTGAAAAGAAGCGCCTTGAGGCCGAAAGAAAGAAAAAAGAAGCCGAGAAAAGGGCTGCCGAGGAAAAGAAAAAGGCAAACGCAAAAAACAAGAGCAAGCAAGCTGACAAATCGCCCTCAGAAACCTCGGGAAAGAAAAAAAGCTCAGGCTTTAAATATCTTACGGGACTTCTCTTTGCAAAAATGATGCGTGGTGGAGCAAATGAGCTTCGCGCAAACGCTGAAAAGGTAAACAAGCTTAACGTATTCCCCGTTCCCGACGGTGACACGGGTGATAATATGAGTATGACCATCGAAAGCGGTGTTGCAGCTCTCGAAACCTTGGAGAGCGACGACCTCGCTCTCGTTATGAAGGTTGCCTCAAAGGGCATGCTTCTCGGTGCAAGAGGAAACTCCGGAGTTATTCTGTCGCAGTTCTTTGCGGGAATAGCTAAGAACCTCGAGAATGCTGACGCAGCCGACCCTGTCGCTATGGGAAAGGCTCTTGAGGCAGGTGTTGAGCAGGCGTACGCGTCGGTTATGACACCCACCGAGGGCACGATACTTACGGTTGCCCGCGAGTCTGTGGCCTACGCCATCTCGCGCATTACTCCTAAGAGCACTATAAGAACCCTTTTTGCCGACCTCGTTAAAGAAATGAACGCGGCCGTCGAGAGAACACCCGAGACACTCGCAGTTCTCAAGGAGGCAGGAGTCGTCGATTCGGGAGGTGCAGGTCTTTTCTACATCATAGACGGTCTTAACCGAGTTCTTAACGGTGAGGAAATCGCCCCCACGGCTGAAAAGCCGAGTGTTATGTCAATATCCACACAAAGCGGCGAGTTCGGACCCGACAGCACCATGGACTACGGCTACTGCACCGAGCTTCTTATTCAGCTTATGAATGCAAAGTGCGACGTTGACAGCTTTGATATAGAGCCCCTGAAGGAGTTCTTGGCAAGCATCGGCAACTCCGTCGTTGCGTTCAAGACCGACAGCGTTGTAAAGGTTCACGTTCACACTATGACCCCCGAGCGCGTGCTTGAATATGCAAGAGGCTTTGGTGAATTTATAAGCGTTAAAATTGAAAATATGTCGCTTCAGCACACTGAGGCAAAAGCCGAGGATAAATTTGAAAAGGCACCCGAGCCTATCAAAAAGGAAGCCCCCGTTGAAAAGAAAAAATACGCTGTCGTTACCGTGGCAAACGGTGCGGGAATAAAGGCTATATTCACCGAGCTTATGGCCGACGTCATAGTTGAGGGTGGTCAGACGAACAACCCTTCCGCCAAGGATTTCATCGATGCCTTCGAGCAGGTATCGGCCGAGCACATCTTCGTTCTGCCCAACAACAGCAATATAATTATGGCGGCAAGTCAGGCTGCAGAAATTTACACGGGTGCCACCGTTCACGTGCTTAACACCAAGACCGTGGGCGCAGGCTACGTTGCTCTCTCTACGCTTAATCTCGACGCACCGACGCCCGAGGAAATCATAAGCGACGTCGAAGCATCGATACACTCTATCACCTCAGCGTACGTTTCCCCATCAATTCGCGATGCGGATATGAACGGTGTTCACGTAAGCGCGGGTGACACAATAGGCGTTATCAACAAGGAAATCGTGGTTTCTATGCCCGATAGAACAGAGGCAACTAAGTCGCTTATTGTTAAGATGTTTGAAAACAAGGACAAATACATGCTCACCGTCTTCAAGGGATCTGACGCCTCCGTGAACGAGGCCTGCGAGCTTGAAGCGTTCGTTGCCGAGAATTTCCCCGAGGTAGAATGCTATTTCCTCGATGGTGGACAGGATATATATCCCTATATTTTCGTAGCAGAATAAACTGCTCACTCGCACAGGAGGAGCGTTATTCCAAAAGGTTCAGAGCAAAAAAACAAAACGGGGGCTTCCCACTTATATAGGCGGAGCCCTCTGGAAATTGTGCAAAGAAAAAATTTGCACGTTAAATTATGCAGCATAGCTGCATTTTTTAATACTCGCTAACGCAACTACGAGTTGCACACAAAGTTCTAATTGCAGTTGGTTGCATATTTTTGGCATTTTATGTATCATAATAATAACACCTTAATGAAAACGAGGGATATTTATATGACAATAGGCGAAAAGATTTCATACCTTAGAGGCGAAGCGCAGATTTCCCAAGAAGCACTTGCCGAGAAGCTTGGCGTTTCACGCCAATCAGTATCAAAATGGGAGCTTGGAGAAGCCACTCCCGGACTTGAAAAAATAATGGCTATTGCTACCACTTTCAACGTTTCCTTTGACGAGCTTTTGACCGAGGGAATGGGATTTTCACAGAAAAAGCCCTACCCCGTGTTAAATCCTGAGGGTGTCAAGGGCAATAAGTACTTTGGAACCGACGGATTTAGAGGTGAGGCAAACGTAACGCTTACGTCTATGCAGGCGTACAAGGTCGGCAGATTTATCGGCTGGTATTTTTCGCGTCAAACCAAGGTAGGACACCGTGCAAAAATAGTCATTGGCAAGGACACCAGACGCTCAAGCTACATGCTTGAATATTCGATTATCGCCGGCATTACTGCCTCTGGCGCTGACATTTATATGCTTCACGTTACAACCACTCCGAGCATTTCCTACGTCACCAGAATGGACCAGTTTGACTGTGGCGTTATGATAACAGCCTCACACAACCCCTTCTACGACAACGGCATCAAGATTATCAACAGCCGAGGTGAGAAGCTCGACGACGACGTATCAGCTCTTATCGAGCTGTATCTCGACGGCAGACTTGACGCGCTCGGTATCGAGGGCGATGACCTTCCCTACGCAACAGGCGCTGATATCGGAAGCATCACCGACTACACCGCAGGCAGAAACAGATACATGGGATATCTCATATCCTTAGCGCAGCACTCCTTCAAGAGCCTCAGAATAGGACTTGACCTCTCAAACGGTGCATCCTGGTCCATCGGTGAGGCAGTTTTCAGGGCTCTGGGCGCAGAGCTGTATCTCACGGGAGCAGAGCCTAACGGCATAAACATCAACCGTGGCGTTGGCTCTACGCACATCGATAATCTTATTTCTCTTGTCAAAAAGAACAGACTTGACGTCGGATTTGCATTCGACGGTGACGCGGACAGGTGTATTGCCGTGGATTCGTCGGGAGCTGTTGTTGACGGTGACAAAATACTTTATATACTCGCTCGCAGATTAAAGGAGCTTGGCGCTCTGTCAGGCGGAAAAATCGTTGTTACGGTTATGTCTAACTCAGGACTGCTCGAGTCTCTCTCAAACGAGGGCATCGGCTACGAGACAACTCCCGTCGGTGACAGATTTGTATACGAGAGAATGCTCGAGGGTGGCTACGCGCTCGGCGGTGAACAGTCAGGCCACGTTATAATCAAAAAATACGCCACCACGGGAGACGGCATACTTACAGCACTTATGATATGCGAGGAAATGCTCGCACGCAAGTCCTCACTCAAGGCTTTGGCTGCACCCGTGTCACTTTATCCCCTAAAGCTTCTCAACCTTAAGGTTGAAAGGCGCGACGAGGCTATGCAGGACGAGGTGTTCTCTGCTGCTGTAAAAAAGGTTCAGGCAGAAATAGGCACCAAGGGAAAGCTGCTCGTCAGAAAGAGCGGAACAGAGCCGCTTATCAGAATTATGGTAGAATGTGAAAGTGAGAGAAAATGCGAGGAATACGTCAACTCTCTTTCACAAATTCTTGAAAAAAGAGGTTACGTCTGTGAGTGAGTTAAAAATTTCGGTTCGCTGCAAAGACCTGTTTGACAAAATACCCGTCGAGCTTGCAGAGCTGTTCGAGGGCGCAGAATTTCCTTGGGAAATTATAGGAAAAATCAAGGCGTATCTTTCGGAAATAAAGCTTTGTGATGAGTTCACCGAGATTAAAGAGGGCGTCTATGTAGGACGCGATGTAAAGATATCTCCCACAGCCGAGATAATCCCCCCCGCGATTATATGCGAAGGTGCTGAAATCAGGCAGGGCGCATATCTCAGAGGCGCAGTTTACGTCGGCAGAGGCTGTGTGGTCGGAAATTCGACCGAGATTAAAAACTCGCTGCTTTTTGACGGAGCAAACGTCCCACACTACAACTACGTCGGCGACTCTATACTTGGCGCCAAATCTCACATGGGTGCCGGCGCTATCGCGTCAAATCTCAAGGCGGATAAATCCAACGTCACGGTTCATGCAGACAAGGATTACCCCACAGGGCTACGCAAGCTCGGTGCTATTCTCGGTGACGGAGCCGATATCGGCTGCGGCTGTGTGCTTAACCCCGGAACCGTAGTAGGAAAAAACACGAATATCTACCCCATGACACCGGTGCGCGGTGTAGTGCCCGAGTGCGCAATAATGAAGAGTGCCGACACGGTTGTAAAAAAGGAAAAACGCTAAAGCATCACCAATCGTTTTATGTAT
>JAGBTM010000034.1 GCA_017631325.1 Clostridia bacterium | reverse complement strand
GGAACCGTAGTAGGAAAAAACACGAATATCTACCCCATGACACCGGTGCGCGGTGTAGTGCCCGAGTGCGCAATAATGAAGAGTGCCGACACGGTTGTAAAAAAGGAAAAACGCTAAAGCATCACCAATCGTTTTATGTATGGTGAGATAGCTTTTAGCGCCTGCCCTACTCTAAATTACATTCAAATTATCAACCTTAACGCTCTCTGGTTTTATTATAGTTATCTATTCCGCTTCAATAAAAAGACTGCAAGCTCGAATTTAATCGGGTTTGCAGTCTTTTTCATAAGTATAGTTTACATTTTCACTGTTTTAAATCCGTTTTTATCGTTTTTGAGAAAAACTAAACAGAGGATTTTTATTTTTTCTCTGCCTCAATAAAATAGGTTGCCTCGCTGTCTGCCGTGGAAAGCGCAAACGCCAATGGGAACATCTCGAATGCCGCGGAAACGTTGCGCGCGTCCTCGGTTGAGGAGTAGCCCATGTGGTATCTGATAGCAAAGGCCTCTTCCCTTGTGAGCTTCATATAGCCCGTGATAATATACACACTCTTTTCACCGTGACCGTAAGGGAGTCTGTCGTCAAACTCGTAGGTTTCCACCCTCTGCCACGCGCCCTTTTCATCCTTGACGTTTCTGAAGCCTTTTTTATAAACGTTGATTTTGCACAAGTCGTGAAGAAGCGCCACTATGGCGATGCTTTCGTCGGAGTAATTGAAGCCGTAGACGTCCTTTACTCTCGGTGAATTAAGATAACCTACAAGCGCCTCGTAAACGTTTATCGAATGCTCAGCAAGACCACCCTCGTGCGACGAATGAAATCTTGCCGAAGCAGGTGCCGTAAAAAAATCCGACGCCGACGACTCGAGATATTCGAGCAACTTATCTGCGCCCTCGCGCTTTATGTTATTTTTATATATTTCTATGAATTTTTCCTTGTAGCTTTCCATTTCGCACCTCACAAAATTTACTTTTATTATATTGTAGCACAAATTACGAAAGGTGTCAACTTGCACTTTAGTTTTTCGAAAAGGCTGTAAGCAAAGGCCGACGCAGATTGCGTAAATATATCTTTGTGTTACGCGTCTATTACCTATTCTTCATTTTTGACTTGAATACGAGTATTGCTCCGCCGAACACCAAAACCGTGTAAATGAGCAAGACCAAAAGCGGCATAAGAAGCTCGCTATTGACGTCTGTGATACCGAGTGCGGAGTTCTTTATCAAATCCGTCGCATTTTTGAAGGGTAACGCACGCATAACAGCTAAAAAGCCATCGGACATTCCTTCGGTTGGAAACCACATTCCACTAAGAACAGACTGCCCTGCTATAACGATAGAGGCGATACCGCCAACACTCTTTTCGGTACAAAGAGAGCCGAAAAGTATGCCGAATCCGATAAAGAGAAGCGAGGTTACAAGGCTCAAAAGCAGACTTAAAATTATTCCTGCGCTGAGAATTGTGGGGTCTATTAGTGCACCGACGGTGAAGAATATCACCGACTGCATAAGCGAAAGCGGCAAAAGCGCAAGAGTGTAGCCGAAAATGAACTCGTAGGGCTTCGCGGGTGATACGCAGAGCCTCGTGAGAAACGAAGTTCCGCGGTCAACCGATATAAGAAGACCTGCAAAAAGCGAAAGAAATGCCTCGGCAAATACTACTATTCCGGGTGCGAGATATTTCATTTCAAACTGGTCGGTTAAGCCGTGAAAAATCAGGTAGAAAAGCACCTGCATAACAAGAGGCATAGCCATCATAAATATGAGTGAAAGCGGCTCTCTTAGAATTTCCTTTATATTTCTTTTGGTGAGTGTGAGTATTCGTGAGAGTGATTTACGCATTCTTCCCCGCCCCCTCTACTATGTTGATAAATGCGTCCTCGACGCTCTTCGTATCGGATATACGGAAAAGCTCCTCTTTCGTGCCGACAAAGAGCATTTTGCCGTCCTTCATTATTCCTATTCGGTCCGAAAGCGCCTCGGCCTCCTCCATATAATGCGTGGTGAGGATTATAGTAAGGCTGCCCTTCATCTCGGATATAGCACGCCAAAGCTCGCGGCGTGCGATAACGTCGAGGCCGAGTGTCGGCTCGTCGAGAAAAAGGACCTTTGGGCGTGTAACGAGCGCGAGAGCGATGGAGAGCTTTCTTTGCCAGCCGCCCGAAAGCTGTGACGCGAGCTTGCCCGAGACCTCGGAAAGTCCAAAAATGTCAAAAACGCGCCTTTTGTTATCACTGATTTCCGCCTCGCTCTGTCCCGAAAGACGCGCGTAGAAATCCACGTTTTCCTCGACCGTCAGCTTGCGCGCGATAGCGCTTTCCTGCATTGATATATCGATATTTTCCTTAATTTTCTGCGCATCTGTGAGTATTGAATTACCGAGCACGAGCGCATCGCCGGAGGTGGGCGTGGTGAGTGTTGCGAGCATCTTGACAGTCGTCGTCTTGCCCGCTCCGTTTATGCCAAGAAGCGAGAAAAGTTCGCCCTCGCGGATTTCGAGATTAAGATTATCAACAGCAGTATGCTCACCGTATTTTTTCGTAAGGTTATGAGTTTTTATTGCCGCCATCTAATATTCCTCCCATAACGTCGTAAAGACTGTCACATTTAAGAATTGCCATTCCACGATTTTTGTCACCCAACACCATAAGCGTATCGCCCTCGTTGATGTCAAACATTTCTCGCGCCTCCTTCGGCACGGTAATCTGCCCCTTAGGGCCAACCTTAACGCTTACTGCAAATCTGTCCTTTGGTGCTTTTTTCATTTTATATTCCTTTCGGATATTTCTTACTTTTCTTACTTTTCTTATATTGTAGCATGAATTATTAACTTTGTCAAGTGAATTAATAAATTTAGCAAAACACACTTAAAAATCTATTGTACTCGTGCCGCAATTGTTACAAAAACGGCAATTTTCTTGCATTTTTAAGTTTTTTTATTTTTTTAACTTTTTTTATAAAAACCTATTGACAAACTAAAAAAAGTGGTGTATAATATAAAACGTTCTGCGGGAGTGGCGGAATCGGCAGACGCGCACGTTTGAGGGGCGTGTGTTTTTACGTACGGGTTCAAGTCCCGTCTCCCGCACCAGAGTAAAGACCGAG
>JAGBTM010000033.1 GCA_017631325.1 Clostridia bacterium | reverse complement strand
GAAGCGGATATTGTTGTTTGCGATGTATCCCTTTACCTTCTCGGGCAGGTTTGCATCCAGCTCGTCCACGCTCCATGCGCAGTCAAGCAGGAAGGTTCCGCCGGGCTTTACGTCAGAGATCATATCGTACTTTGCAAGATATGCGTTGTTGTGGCAAGCTACGAAGTCAGCCTTGTTGATATAGTAAGAGGACTTGATGGGGCTGTCACCGAAACGAAGGTGAGAGATGGTGATACCCGATGTCTTCTTGGAGTCATACTGGAAGTATGCCTGAATATACTTGTCGGTGTGGTCACCGATAATCTTGATGGAGTTCTTGTTTGCACCAACGGTACCGTCGCCGCCAAGACCCCAGAACTTGCACTGAATCATATCAACGGGTGCAGTGTTGGGAGCGGGCTTCTCCTCGAGGGAGTGACCGGTAAGGTCGTCCACAATACCGATAGTGAAGTGGTTCTTGCACTCGCCTGCCATGTTCTCGTAGGTTGCGAAGATGGAAGCGGGAGTGGTGTCCTTAGAGCCAAGACCGTATCTGCCGCCAAGAACCTTTATGCCGTCTCTTCCTACCTCGTTGAGAGCTGCGATAACGTCAAGGTAAAGGGGCTCACCAAGAGAGCCGGGCTCCTTGGTTCTGTCGAGAACCGAGATAACCTTTGCGCTTGCGGGAATAGCCTCTGCGAGCTTCTCTGCAACGAAGGGTCTGTAAAGTCTAACCTTAACAAGACCAACCTTCTCACCCTTAGCGGTAAGATAATCAACAACCTCCTCAGCAACGTCACAAACCGAGCCCATAGCTACGATTACGCGCTCTGCATCGGGTGCACCGTAGTAGTTGAAGAGCTGGTAGTTGGTACCGAGCTTTGCGTTAACCTTGCCCATGTACTCCTCAACGATTGCGGGAAGAGCGTCATAGTAGGGGTTGCAAGCCTCTCTGTGCTGGAAGAAGATATCGCCGTTCTCAGCCGAGCCGCGAAGAACGGGAGCGGTCTCAGGGTTGAGAGATCTCTGACGGAAAGCAGCTACTGCGTCCCAGTCAACCATCTCGGCAAGGTCCTTGTAATCCCAAGCAGCAACCTTGGTAATCTCGTGAGAGGTACGGAAGCCGTCGAAGAAGTTAAGGAAAGGAACTCTGCCCTTGATAGTAGCAAGGTGAGCAACTGCACCGAGGTCCATAACCTCCTGACCGTTGGACTCAGCCATCATAGCAAAGCCTGTCTGACGGCAAGAGTAAACGTCGGAATGATCGCCGAATATGTTAAGAGCGTGAGAAGCAACTGCTCTTGCGGAAACGTGGATAACGCAAGGAAGAAGCTCGCCCGCAATCTTGTACATATTGGGTATCATAAGAAGAAGACCCTGAGATGCGGTGTAGGTAGTGGTAAGAGCGCCTGCCGCAAGCGAACCGTGTACTGCGCCTGCCGCGCCTGCCTCGGACTGCATCTCGACAACCTTTACGTTGGTGCCAAAAATATTCTTAGCGGGCTCGCCAAAAATATTCTTGTTGGAAGCAGACCAGGTGTCTGTCACCTCAGCCATGTTGGACGAGGGAGTGATGGGGTAGATAGCAGCTACCTCGGTAAACGCATAGGAAACGTGAGCCGCGGCGGTGTTGCCATCCATTGAAATTTTCTTTCTTTCAATCATTCGGATATCCTCCATATAAAATATTTAATAAACAAAAACAAGTGGGCGCACACCCTCGCAAAGAACCTGCAAGGACCAAAAGGCACACCCACCTAAAGAATTTCTGTGAGCGTTTTGCCTCTTTCGTTTAGCCCACCTAATATTATAGCACCAAAAACCCTTATTGTAAAGAGTATTTTAAAAGTTTTTATATTTATTTTAGATTTGGTTTATATTTTCTAAAGAAGCCTCATATACTCGTAGCTTATATTTTTTAAAAGAGTCCCACACACTTGGCTTTCCAACTGACAAAAGCTCGCCCAAGTTTCACAGCTCTAAGCACACGGCTACCTTTCGCACAGCAGCAAAACCGTCTTGCCCCAAAGATACAAAAGCTCTCTCGCACAGCGAGAGAACGCGCTAAAAACAAAGCGCTGACAGAGGGTCAAGCTCCCACCGTGCGAGAGCGTGGCAATTCTTATTTATTCTTCATTTTATCAATTCTCTCGCGCACAAATTCGCTCACAGCCTCACTCTTCTCGCTGACGAAATTCTTCACTCTGTTGTACGCGTTTATAACGCTCGCGCTCGCAATGGTGAACACCGCTAGCTTAAGGTAGGGGTTCGACCTCTTTTTGCCTTTATTTTTAGAATTCATAGCCTACTCCTATCGGTAATTTTTTATTTCCTACTCGGATTATAACTATTTTCCCCGATTTTTGCCGTTTTATTACCGTCCCTTTAAAAATGCAAAATGAAAGCTTTGGCACCCAAAACGGCAGCGTATCTTTTTGCCCGTCCTTTTCGAGAGCTTTTGGCTTTGGCGAGCCCTTTATTTTTTCAAAAATTGCCTCACTCATTGACAAAATGAAGCTTTTAGTGTAAAATATTATTGATAAATTTAGAAAATTATTCGTATCGAAGAGGATAACGAAATGATAAAATGTACGGAATGCGGACACACCGCAGATAAATTCTCAATAATCTGTCCAAAATGCGAAAAAAAACACACGCTCTCGCGATTTGACATACAGGACGCAATCGAGGAAGCGCGAGCAGCTATGAAAAAGAGGGACTTTGAATACGCCCTTGAAATATACGAGGCTCTTGCAAATGAGGGCGTAACCGAGGCCGAGAGAGAATACGGCTCGCTTCTCGAGGACGGCAAGCTCGTTACACGCGACCTCGACAGAGCTATGAGCTATTTCTTCGAGGCAGCAAAGAAGAACGATCCCTACTCGGCTTACAGATACTCTCGCCTCGCGGCAAGAACGAGCGACAGAGCGTCTGATTTCTGGCTCACTTACTCTGCGCTCCTTGGCTGTAAGGAAGCGTTTACCCCCACAGCAGAGCATTATTCGGATATGGGCGACGAGGAAAGCGCAGGATATTACTACTCTCTTGCCGCTCACGGCGACCTCACCGACGCCATAGTTACGATGGCAAAAAGATATTACTCGGGCATCGGCTGTGAAAAGAGCGAGCCCTACGCCAAGTGGTATTTAGACAAGTTCACTCTCCCCCCGCTCCACGCCCTAAAGCTCGCCTACAAGCTTCGCTCGGTTAAGGCCGAGCTGCCGCCCGAGCCGAGATTTACCTCGAAATCCAGAATTTTGCGCGGCCTTATCAGAGACGCAAAGAAATATTCCCTCAAGGAAGCCCACCTTTTCCTTGCAGAGCTTCTTGCCAAGGAGGGCTCAGCCGACGCTATCTACTCTCTCGGTGTACTCTACGCAGAGGGTGACGTGTGCGAAGTGCGCGCTGAGGACGCTATCCGTCTTTTAGAGATTGCTATGGAAAAGGGCAGCCGAGAGAGTGCAAAATATCTCGGTGACGTCTACACGGTCGGTAAGCTCGTACCGAGAAACATTGACAGAGCCCTCAGCTACTA
This sequence comes from Clostridia bacterium, assembly GCA_017631325.1. GTDB lineage: Bacteria > Bacillota > Clostridia > Oscillospirales > CAG-272 > UBA1740. The sequence continues at coordinate 4,107 of JAGBTM010000033.1, read as the reverse complement.
CGAAAAAGCCGCAGACCTCGGTGAAGGATCCGCCTACGAGATTATGGGTGATATGTTCTACGAGGGCCGCCTCGTTGATATAAATATCGCCTATGCGATAGAAATTTACGAGCTCGGCGCACGCGAGGGCGATGCAAGCTGTCGCGAGAAGGCTGAGAAGCTCCACGCAGAGCGCGAGGGACTGTACAAGGAGGCAAAATCCTCTGAGAGAACAAACCCCGAGTGTGCCCTTGAAAGCTACGGAATTTCTGCGGCAATGGGATATCTTCCCGCCCACAAGGAGCTTGCAAGATGCTTTGAATGTGGCATAGGCACAAAGAAGAACAGGAAAATGGCGTTTATCTGGTACGGCCTCGCAGTAGACGGTGGAGACACCGACGCTCTCTACGACCTTGGCAGATGCTATTCAAGAGGCATCGGAACCCACTACAATTTCGATATGGCCCTTGAAATTCTCACAAAGGCAAAAAGATACGGAAGCTCTGCTGCAGACGGCGAGCTTTCGAGAATACTCGAAAACAAAAAGCGCGGTATGATACGCTCGCTGTTCTCAAACGGTATACGACTTATTTACAAGAAGAAATTCGAAGAAGCCTTCGAGCTTCTCTCGGCCTGTGCCGAGGTAGGCTACCCCGAGGGCTCGTACGTTCTCGGTTGCCTCTACGAGTTCGGCCTCGGTACCGTGACCAGCCGCACGAAAGCCTTTGAGTGCTACAACGCTGCCTTTGATACAGGCTTCCGCGACCCAAGACAAGCCTATAAGCTCAAAATTCTCAAAATGGCGAGATAACAAAAATGCAGAATGCAAAATACAAAATGCAGAATGCAGAATGCAAAATGCAAAATGCATAATGCAGAATGTGGAATTAGGGATTAGGGATTAGGAATTAGGAATTGTTTTTTCTTCAATTTCTGTTTCATTTTCAAACCTTAAATATTCAATTTATTTAATTCTACATCTTGATTTTCAACTTTCTTTTCTCGTTTTTTCACTCGTTTTTGTAAACTTTAACTTACAAAAATCAACAAAAAAAACAGCGCTTCGCAAGGAAACGCTGTTTTTTGTTTTTTGTCTTTTCGTTATTGTTTTAGCCTTGCAAAAACGCTTCTTAATTTCAAAGGAAACGTATGGCGCGCACCGTTTGGTGCGCGCCATTTCATGATAGCGAAGCTGTCATTTCACGCTCGTATGCGGGAATTTCACGAGCTTTACAAGCTCTTTTCATCGCGTGAAGCGCTTAGACACCCGAGTACGCCGAAAATCCTCCGTCGATAGGAAGCACAACTCCCGTGATAAAGCCTGCCGCCTTATCGTTTATAAGGAACAAAAGGCCACCCTCAAGCTCCTCAGACTCACCAAATCTGCCCATGGGGGTAGCGGCGAGAATTTTGCCTGTGCGGGCCGTGGGAGTTCCATCGGGATTAAAGAGAAGTGCCGCATTCTGCTTGGTCGAGAAGAAGCCCGGAGCTATTGCGTTTACTCTGATACCGACCTTTGAGAAATGTACGGCAAGCCACTGAGTAAAGTTGGATATAGCCGCCTTTGCTCCCGAGTATGCAGGAATTTTGGTAAGGGGCGTGTATGCGTTCATAGAGGATATATTGAGGATATTACAGCCCTCTCTGCCCACCATCTGACGAGCGAATGCCTGAGTGGGAATAAGAGTACCGAGGAAGTTGAGGTTGAATACAAATCCAACTCCCGACGCGTCAAGGTCAAAGAAGCTCTTGGTGTCAGCATCTATATCACCAAGCTCAAAGTACTCCTTGTCTGTGGTGGCTCTGGGGTTGTTTCCACCCGCACCGTTGATAAGTATATCGCACTTACCAAGGTCCTTTTCTACCTGGTCTGCTACTGCGTAGCAGGTTTCCTTTTCAAGAACGTTGCAGGCGTAAGCCTTAGCAACTCCTCCCTCGTCAAGTATCTCTTCGGCATAAGACTTTGCCGCCGCTTCGTTAAGGTCGAGAAGCGCAACCTTAGCGCCTGCTCTCGCAAGCACCTTTGCAAAGTACGAGCAAAGAACACCGCCCGCACCCGTTACGACCGCTACCTTTCCGGTAAGGTCTGTATTTAATACGTTTTTATTCATTTCTTATTCCTCTTTTTCGTTTTTTGACCGTCTGCCTCGGCCCTTAATATAAGTCTTAGGACGCCGCGCGAAGCCTCGCCGAAATTGATTTTCCGAGCTAAACCAAACGACGCGCCCCACCTTAAATTACATCTTTGAGTACGCCTCGAAAAGTCCGTTGATATAGGTCGCGCCGAGCGCTCTGTCAAAAAGACCGTAGCCGGGCTTTCCGGTCTCGCCCCAAATCATTCTGCCGTGGTCGGGACGGACGTATCCGTCAAATCCGGTCTCAACGAGCGCCTTAACTATCTCGGCAACGTCAAGCGAGCCGCAAGACGAAAGGTGAGCGCGCTCCTCAAACGAGCCGTCGTCCATAATCTTTATATTTCTGATGTGCATAAACGCTATTCTGTCCATAGCGCTGTACTTTCTTACCATCTTAACCACGTCGTTAGATGCCGCGCAGCCGAGCGAGCCGGTGCAGAGGCAGAGGCTGTTTGCGGGGCTGTCAACGATTTTAAGGAACCTGTCAAGATTTTCTTCACAAGTGATAATTCTCGGAATACCGAAGATGGGATAGGGCGGGTCATCGGGGTGAATTGCCATACGGACGCCACACTCCTCGGCTACGGGTATAATCTTCTTTAAGAATTTCTCAAGATTTGCCCAAAGGCCCTCTTCACCGAGCTTGCCGTAAGCCGCGATAAGCTCGCGAACTTCGTCACGGGTGTAGCTTGCATCCCAACCGGGAAGATTAATATCGTCAACGAGAGGGTCAAGTCCTCTCATCTGGTCCCAGTACATAACGAGGCTCGTAGAACCGTCGGCCGCCTTCTTGTCAAGCTGGGTTCTGGTCCAGTCGAACACGGGCATGAAGTTGTAGGTTATACACTTTACGCCGTACTTTGCGCATCTTCTGATATTTTCGCAGTAAACCTCGGTCAGAGCGTCGGCATTTTTACCTCCGAGCTTGATTTCCTCGGGAACGGGAACCGACTCAACGATATCGAAAAGCATACCGTTCTCTTCAACTGCATTTTTGATTTTAAGAATACTCTCCTCAGGCCATACCTCACCGGGCTTAACGTCGTAAACTGCCGAAACTATAGAGCGCATGCCGGGAATCTGACGAATGTACTCAAGAGAGATAGGGTCCCCCTCGCCGTACCACCTGAATGACATTTTCATAGATTTTTTCTCCGTTTCTTTATCTTACATTAATTATTTTAAAAACCGTCACGAATTATTATACACCATATTTGCGCCGCAGTCAATAAATATTTATTAAAAACGCAAGGGTTTAAAGTTTATAATGTTGTTTGAATAGAGTTTTCGTTAAGTCGGAGCTCTATCAAGCAACGTTTTTTTATTTCTCCCCGAGCCCGAGGGTTCGGGAGAAATAAAAAACGGCGCGACTGAGGACGGCAGTCTCCGTCCACCCCTGTATGTAATGGCGTTTAGCCGTGCAAATAAAATTAATGCCGTATAGGCGAAAAGGAGAAAAGAAAAATGGAAGTAAAACTTTACAAAAAGGAAGGCACCTACTTTAGCGAGAAGGATCAGAAGGACAAGCACTACACCAATTTTTATATTGCGTGTAACGATAATCTCATTCCGGTCGAAGTTAAGTATTTCCCCAACAAAGACCTGAATGACCGCGATCCCGGCTATTCAGGTCGTTTTGCCGTTCTGTCTGCTTTTGCAGCTCCTCTCCCCGAGAAAGAGAAGAACGACGATAAAAATCCTTCAGAGTCTATCTGAGATTTATTCCACTACTATTTGTAACTGAAAATATTTCGGCAAAAGGTGGAAAAGGTGGAAAAAAGACGCATAAAACGGTACATATTCGTGAGAACATGAAGGGCGTCTTCTACACTTTAAAATATCTTAATAACGTCTGCGGCGCTGAGGGCTTGTCCAGCGCCGCAGGCAAAAGGTGGAAAAACAAGGCTTAAAGGTGGAAAAATTCCACCTTAGCCGCGGTTTTTACTCATTTTGACAAGCGAAATACATACAGGATAATCTTTTATTCTCAACT
>JAGBTM010000032.1 GCA_017631325.1 Clostridia bacterium | reverse complement strand
CCGACTACAAGCCCGAAGAGCCCGGTGAGGGCGGTGGCGAAGAGCCTGAGGATCCCTGCAAGGACGGACACAACTTTGTTGATGGCAAGTGTACCGTTTGTGATGCAGCAGACCCCGACTACAAGCCCGAAGAGCCCGGCGAGGGCGGTGGCGAAGAGCCCGAGGATCCCTGCAAGGACGGACACACGTTCACAACTTACACCTCTAACGGTGATGCGACCTGTACTCAGGACGGCACTAAGACCGCAAAGTGCGACAGATGTGACGTAACCGACACGGTAGCAGACGTTGACTCTGCGCTCGGCCACAGCTTTGCTGACGGTAAATGTACCGTTTGCGGTGAGGCAGACCCCGATTACAAGCCCGAGGAACCCAAGGACCCCGAAGCAAATACCGTTCTTTCTATTAAGGACGCTATCGCTCTTGGTCTTTCTAAGGCGCATAACACCTATACCGATGGCAAGTACTACGTAACGGGTGTTATCACCGAAGTTTACAACACTCAGTACGGTAATATGAAAATTACCGACACCGAGGGTAACATTCTTACTATATACGGCTCGTTTAACGAAGACGGAACCGTAAGATACGACAAGCTTTCCGTTAAGCCCGTTGTTGGTGACACCGTTACCGTTTACGGTATCGTTGGTCAGTATGGCGGAGCTGCTCAGATTAAAAACGGTTGGATCGTAGAGCATAGCGCACCCGAGATTCCCGAGGACGCATGCAAGGACGGCCACAGCTTCGTAGACGGTAAATGTACCGTATGCGGCGAAGAAGACCCCGACTACGTTCCCGTAACCTACCCCAGCGTTGAGGCAGGCAAGGGCTACACCATATCTGCAGATAATAAAGACGGAACTCTTTACTTCGACGGAACTATTACGGGCGGACGCTTCAACGGTACGTTTGATGCTTCTTTGGCAGTAGTAGTTTATATTGAGGAAGCAGAGGACGGCTTCTATATGTACATTCTCGTTGACGGTGTAAAGACCTACGTCGTAATAAGCGACTCCTCCACAGGTGGAGCGTTTACAAGCGAGAAGGAAAGCGCAACCGTATACGAGTGGAACGAGCTTCTCGGCACTCTCGTAGTAGCTGACGACTCCAACAACCGTGCGTTCGGAACCAGCCCGACAGCCACCTACAAAAACTTCAGCCCCTACGACGCAAACAACACAAATTACAACTGGGGACAGTTTACCGAGGTTTACTCGGGTGACGTTGACGAGCCCGATGAGCCCGAAGTTCCCGATGAGCCCGAAGTTCCCGAAATTCCCGAGATTGAGTTCACCTCTGCGGGCATCGTTCTTAAGGACTTTACCGTTGAGGTAGACGGCGAGAAGGTCGTGCTCAACGTTGAAAAAATGTACGTTACCAAGACCGAGGACGGCGAGCCCTTTGGCTACGGCACCGCAACGCTTCTCTTCAGCGGCGCGCCTCTTGAGCTTCCTCAGTCTATGAAAACCGAAATTCTGCTTGAAGGCTCTTCGCTTTACATCGGCGTAAACGGTAAGAGTGGCTTCCATTCGACTCAGAGCATCGAGCAGTATATGAAGGTTGATATTCCTGCAGCGCTTGATATGCTTATTTCCTCGAGTCTTAATCTTGACGCAGAGGCAACTGCAATGCAGGTTATTGCTACCCTTGAATACATAATGGCAATTTATCCCTCTATCGAGGATATTATTGTAAACAGCTTTATTCCCGCGTTTGGTACCTTTGAAGAGGTAGAGGACGCATTTGCTTCCGTAGAGGAAGGTGAGGAAGTAGAAGAGGGCGATGACGCATCGGCTCTTGCACTGCTTATTTTCATGCTGTTTGACAGCGCAGAGTATGAGGACGGCACAGTAAGCTACGTTCTTAACCTCGACGCTCTCAAGGTGCTTAACGAAACTCTTAGCTCAACTCCTATAAGCGCGCTTATTGACGAAATCTACGGCGAGGGCGTTTATGCTTCTATAAAGGAAGCCGTACCCGGTATCCTTGCATACAGCGTAGCTGACCTTGTTGCTATGATTGAAGAAAACGGCGGCAGCATCGACAAAATCTTTGATGCAGTCGACGATATGGTTTCTATCGCAGTCGGTATGGAAGGCGCAACCCTTGAGATGATACTCGGCTTTGAAGAGGGCGTTGACATCGGTGAGATGCTCAAGTCCGAAGAAATGCAGCAGTATTCCGTAGCGTTCGCTCTTATGTCGGCTCTTGGACTTCAGAGCGCAGAGGAGCTTGACGCTATGATTTCTCAGATCTACCAGATGGTAGAGGTTATGACAGTATACGATCTTCTCTCTGCATTCCAGAGCGCACCCGACGATGAGTACGGCGACGGTTATATCGAGGACGGTTACATCGAAGACGATTATAACGGTGACGGTTATAACGGCGAGGGCTACTACGACGAGGAAGGCTGGACCGGTGGTGACGAGATTGTAGAAGAGGAAACCGTGAGCCTCAAGGATCAGATTGACCAGCTGATAGATATGCTTTCTTATATGGTATTCTTCGAGGTTTACGTTGATTCCGAGGGCGAGGTTGTACACTACGACGTAGAATTCAATTTCGGTACCTTCTACTACTCCGAAGTTATGGAAGACGGTGTTTGCACCGTTACGGTTTATTCACTCTTAGATGAATATACCACACTCATTGCTATCTGCGTTCTTGAAGAGAATGCGGTAGATATTAACGCTAATATCCAGGCAACCTACTACGACGAGGAAACCGGTGAGGAGTCGTCAATAGACCTTGCATACGCCAGCTTCGTTATTAACGAGGACGGTACACTTAACGGTGAGATCGACCTCTCTAATATGGGCGAAGCTAAGATTAGTGTTGTTGGCAGCATCAACGACGGCTTAGACCTTGACTATACTATTCTTGTTGACGGTGACGAGATGATAGGCTCTATCGTAGTTACCGAGGACGAGGAATGCGTGGGCGCGCTCATCACTCTTCAGCCTAAGGTTCAGGAGGACGATGAGAAGCTTGAAATAATCTTCGAGGCATGCGCTGACACCGTTCAGGGAAGCTTCCTTTATAATGAAATAGGCGAATACAGCTGCGGCTTCGAGTTCTCTATGACTCTTGGCGAGGTTGTTGAGCTTTCCTTCGAATATAACGATGGCGAGGACACCGGCTACGGTATCTTCACTGTTGCTGAGGACGGCACTATCGCAGGCTCGCTCGACGTTCTTGGAGGTGCTATTACCGCAGAAATCAGCGGTACAGAAGAGGGTCTGTTCGCACGCTTTGCTTACGAGGCAGGCGATGAGGTATTTATCCGTACCATAACCGTAAACGGAGACAAGATTACCGAGTACTACAAGGTAGCAATGGAAGACGTTGACGTAGAGTACACCTACACTATCGGCGCTGACGGCGCAGGCGAAATCGAAATGAATGGCATCATCGACGGCGAGAGCATAACCGTAAGCGGTAAGTACGAGCTTGCATTCGGTGAGGAATACGAGCTTGATCTTGAGGCTGCAAAGGCTCTTAAGGCTAAGTTTGATGCCATTCCCGAGATAAGCATTGACAATCTTGAGGACTACTTCGGCGCCGGCTACAACAACAGCGGCGATATAGAGATTGAGAAGCCCGAAGAAAACTATCCCGAGCTTGAAGAGCCCAAAGAGCCCTCCGAGGAAGAGAACTTCGACAAGGAAGGCTACGATAAGGAAGGCTACGATAAGGAAGAAGGCAAGACCGAGGACGACTACACCTTCGAAAACGGCGGAGCTGTCTGGGTTCCCGACTCTATTGATGCAGAAGAGGTTCATCCTATATACGACGGCGACGAGCTTGTTGGTGTTGAGATAGTAACCTACTACTCTACCTTCTACTACATGTCCGTTATAAACGAGTATGGCGAAGAGGTATGGAACTACGTTCCCGCAATCGAAGTACAGATTACAGAGGTTTACTTTGACGATATATACTACTATCTTCTCGAAGATGCATGCGGCAACTGCATTGAGGTTGACTTCGAGGCTAAGTGCTCGAGAAGAAGTGAGGTATACCTCTACAACAAGGACGTTGATATAGAGTGCGTTGAGGACGTTTACTCCAACTTCTTCATCCTTGAAGAGCGCGGCACTTACTATAGCGACGAGTACTTCTCGTTTGATTACGATACGGTTAAGGGCGAGTTCGTTGATGACGCAAACCACAGATACGAGATTAACCATGAGCTCTCCAAGGAGCCTGAAGACTGCATGCAGTACGGTTACTATTACTACTACTGCACAAACGAGGGCTGCACCGAAAGCTACAAGCAGTACTATATGCAGAACCACTATGCTGACGAGAACACCGTTGTTGAAAACGACGGCTACTACACTCTCGTAAGCAAGTGCATGTATTGCGACAAAGTATCTACTAAGCAGATCTATATTGACTGCGCTAGTCTTCTCAGCGTAAGTGCGGACGGCAGACTCACGATTGAGTTCTATATGGATCCCAACGCAGCGTACTATCTCAAGTCCTCAGGCGGCGGATACAAGGAATTTGATATCCGTACCGATTACATGGGATACGGCATCGGCGGTTACGACGACGTATACTCCTCTGAGTTCTACGATTACGACGGCGGAATAGGATATATTAACGTATGGTTTGAGGACTTCGAGGACGGCGTAACCTACATCTCCATCTTTGCTGAATACAAAGACAACGGCGACGAATGGTACGAGGGCGACGGCTTCGAGGACGACTATTTCGAAACCGAAGAAAAAATTCCTGAAATCAAATACGAGTATTAAGAGGACGATTACATCTACGATTACGTTAGATAATTAATCCCGAGCTATACTCACCGAGGCAGAGAACCGCGTGTTCTCTGCCTCTTTTTTTGTTGCCGCGCTGCGTTACGGTGTAAATCCCGTGTAAATTCAGCGTGATTTATAAAACACAAGCAAAAGAGAAAAAATACAAAAAATATCAAAAATGTAAAGTATAATTATCAAAACAAGGGACAAAAACCGATATTTTGCACAAAAAGATGAATTCTTAAAGCTGAAAAACGCGCAGGCAAAAACGCGCTAGCGTAAGGGGATATCGCAAAAAAACACCCTCTTTTCAGTTTTTGTCAAATTATCCAAAAAATCGAGTCAAAATTATGCAATGTTCCTAAAAATTTTAAAAGCATTAAAAATCTATTGAAAACTATCCTTAAAAATACTATAATTATATTAAGTAGAGAGTTAATCTCTAATAAAAGGAGGATAAAATATGGCAACGTTCAAGAAGATTTCAGTATTCGTTCTTGTGCTTGTACTTGCAGTAGCGTCATTTGCGCTTACCTCGTGCATGCAGACCGAAACTGATCCGTGTAAGGACGGACATACGTTCACAACTTACACCTCTAACGGTGATGCCACTTGTATCGCAGACGGCACCAAGACCGCAAAGTGCGATAAGTGTGACAAAACCGACACCGTAGCAGACACTGGCTCTGCTCTCGGACACAGCTTTGTAAGCTATGCATCTAACAACGATGCAACCTGCGAGGCTAACGGCACCGAGACTGCTAAGTGTGTTAGATGTGAGGTGACCGACACCCGCGAGGATCAGAACTCCTCACTCGGACACAGCTTCACAAGCTACATACCCAACAATAATGCAACCTGCACCGAAAACGGCACCGAAACCGCAAAGTGTGACAGATGCGACAAAACCAACAGCCGTGAGATAGCCGATAGCGCGCTTGACCACAGCTTCACGACTTACACCTCTAACGGTGATGCGACCTGTATCGCTGACGGCACCAAGACCGCAAAGTGCGACAGATGTGACGTAACCGACACGGTAGCAGACGTTGACTCTGCGCTCGGCCACAGCTTCACCGACTATAAGTCCAATAACGATGCGACCTGTACCGCTAACGGCACCGAGACCGCAAAGTGCGACAGATGTGACGTAACCGACACCCGCGAGGTAGCGGAAAGCGCACTCGGACACAGCTTTACAAGCTACACGTCTAATGAAAATGCAACCTGTACCGCTAACGGTACCGAGACTGCAAAGTGCGACAGATGTGACGCAACCGACACTCGCGAGGTAGCAGAGAGCGCACTCGGACACAGCTTTACAAGCTACACGTCTAATGAAAATGCGACCTGTACCGCTAACGGTACCGAGACTGCAAAGTGCGACAGATGTGACGTAACCGACACCCGCGAGATAGCAGAGAGCGCGCTTGGTCATAGCTTCACCGAGTATAAGTCCAATGGGGACGCAACCTGTAAGAAGGACGGCACCAAGACCGCAAAGTGCGACAGATGTGACGTAACCGACACGGTAGCAGACGAGGGCACGAAGCTCGAGCACGTCTTCGTTGATGGCGAGTGCTCTGTATGTGGCGATATCGACACAAGCGTTCCTACCCCCGGCCTTGTATACACCTACAACGAAAAGGTTGACGGCTACTACGTAACCGGCTACGAGGGAACCAAGACCAAGATAGTTATCCCCGCAACCTACGAGGATAAGGCTGTTCTTAAGATAGACGTAAATGCTCTTGGTGACGTAGAGAAGGTTTACGTTACAGGCTCTATGCTCCTCGTTATTACCGAGGGTAACTGGGATGCTGTAACCACTCTTTCCGACGGAACCGAGAAGGAAACTATTCTTTCCGCAGGCACCTTTAACCTTATTGGTACTGCAGTTCTCTCGAAGAGCAGCTACGTATACTACGTTCCCTACGTTACCTTCGACGATGCAACCGAGGCAACCAAAACCATCACTAACGGCAATATGACTATTGACGTTGGCACAGGCGTTATAATTGAAGAATCCACCGGTAACTACCTCGAGCTTGACGACCCCGGAGCAGGCGTTGTTACCACTACCTTCAAGACTACCGACTCCGTAACCGAGACCTCGAACGTAGTATTTGAGACTAATTTTAAAATTGTCTCGACGAGTAATGCTGCGCGTCAGTACAACATCATCTCTTTCAGAGATGCAGACGGCAAACAGCTTGCACTCTCCCAGATTCACATTAACGCAGTAAACGGTCAGTTCTACTTTGACGGCACTCCTCAAGAGGCTGTTAAGGATGGAGCAGGCTACTCAACTCTTGGCGGAAGCGTTGCTGCTGACAGCACCAAGCTTGTATCCAAGTGGTTTAACCTTAAGCTCGTTCTTAAGGCTGACAACACCATCGAGATTACCGTAAACGGAAAGACCGGTACGATGACTCCCACGGTTGAAAATCTCACTACGAGATGTAAGCAGATTGCATTTACCTCTCAGGGTAACAGCGGTACTGCATTCACCAACTGCTTTGACGATACCTACTTCGGCACCGAGATAATCGACTACTCGGCAAAGATTGACCCCGTTTGGAATGCGGCTACGGACGGTGCATACACCGAAATCGTAGACCCTGCAACCAACGTTATAGAAAGCTACAAGGTAACCGATACCGACCCGACCAAGACCACGTTCGTTCAGTTCAGCACCAAGGCAGGAACCGATGAAACTCCCGTATTCGTAGTAAAAGCAGATATGCTCTTCTACCAGCTTGACGAGGCTGTTTACGTAGACTGCGCAGACTGCGAAGAGGGTCAGGACTGTGATAAGTGTGAAAATGGCAAAAAGGCTATATACGGCACTGACACCGGCGTATCCTACAACTCCATCACCGTATTCAACGATACTAACCAGAGATACAGAATAAGATTTGGTAACGGCACGTTCTCTGATGCTAAGCACAACAGCGTCACCGCGGGCAAGGGCACTTACAAATACGGCGAGTGGTTCACCGTAGAGGCTAAGTTCTACTGTGTAACTCCCGACGAGTGGGTAGTTGCTCTCAGCATCAACGGTGAAATAGTTGAGGTTCAGAAGGGTAAATACAACATCAGCTCCTCTACCGCTACCGGCGTATCGAAGGCTCTTACGGTAGTTAGGTTCACGAACGATACCGCTTACATGGGCAACTACGAGGTAAGAAACGTATACGTTGGCCACGAGGCTCTTGACTACAACGATTTTGCAAAGGACGGCAACGCCTGCATCATCGGCCACGACTTCCAGGGCTACGTTGACGATAACAACGCAACCTGTGAGGCTAACGGCACCGAGACTGCAAAGTGTGTTAGATGTGACGCAACCGATACCAAGCCCATCGCAAACTCCAAGCTCGGCCACGATTTCCAGAACTACGTTGCAAACGAAGCAACCTGTACCGAGAACGCAAACGAGAGCGCAAAGTGTACAAGATGCGATGCAACAGACGTTAAGGAAACTCCCGACACCGCGCTCGGCCACAGCTTCTCCGGCGGCGTATGCTCCGTATGCGGCGAGCTCGACCCCGACTCCGAGGTTGACCTCACTATTGCTTCTTCTGGCGTTGTATTCCATTACAACGAGAAGGTAGACGGCTACTACGTAACCGCATACACCGGCACAGCGCCTACCATTATTATCCCCGCTATTTACAACGATAAGCCCGTTCTTAAGGTTGACGTATCGGCTCTTAGCTCCGTATCTAAGATTTACCTTGGCGGCTCTATGCTCTTCGTTATCACCGACGGATATTGGGATGCTGTAACCACTCTTTCCGACGGCAGCGTAAAGGAAACTGTCCTTTCCGCAGGCACCTACAACCTCGTTGGTACTGCCGTTATCTCAAAGAGCGCTTACACGTTCTCCGTTCCCTACGTAACCTACGAATCTCTTGAAGAGGGCGCAACCTCTGCAACCGTTGGCGCTACCACCGTTGCTTTCGGTAACGGCGCGCTCGTAGCTGATTCGGATAACACCTACCTCAAGCTCAACGATACCGGCTCGGGCGTATTCACTACTACGTTCAAGACTACCGATACCGTAGCGGCAGACTCGCCTCTTGTATTCGAGACTAAGTTCAAGATTGACTCCGAAATAGGCGCAGCCCGTCAGTACAACGTTATTAAGTTTAATAATGCGTCCGGCAAGCTCATCGCCCTTATGCAGATTTACATAAACGGCGCTAACGGTCAGTTCTACTACGACGCAACTCCCGGGGCAGCCGTAGCGAACAACGCTGCAAGCGCAACCCTTGGCGGAAACATTCAGAGCTCTAAGGACAGCGCATACTGCTACTCCAAGTGGGTTGACCTCAAGATCGTTATCAATTCCGATAATACTATGGTTATTACCGTAAACGGAAAGAGCCAAACTCTCGCTGCAGTAGCAAATATGTCTACCTGCCAGCAGATAGCATTCACCTCTCAGGGTAACTCCGGTACTAAGTTTGTCAACAGCTTTGACGATTCCTACTTCGGTAAGGAGCTTGTAGACGCTTCTGCAAAGGTTAACCCCTCGTGGATTGCAGCCTCCGGCGGTGCATACACCGAAATCGTAGACCCTGCAACCAACGTTATAGAAAGCTACAAGGTAACCGATACCGACCCGACCAAGACCACGTTCGTTCAGTTCAGCACCAAGGCGGGAACCGATGAAACACCCGTATTCGTAGTAAAGGCAGATATGCTCTTCTATCAGTTCGACGAGGCTATTGCTACTACCGATAAGGGAGACCCCATCTACGGCGCTGACACCAGCGTATCCTACAACTCCATCACCGTATTCAACGATGTTAATCAGAGATACGGAATAAGATTTGGTAACGGCACGTTCTCTGATGCTAAGCACAACAGCTCCACCGTGGGCAAGGGCACTTACAAATACGGCGAGTGGTTCACCGTAGAGGCTAAGTTCTACTGTGTAACTCCCAACGAGTGGGTAGTTGCTCTCAGCATCAACGGTGAAATAGTTGAGGTTCAGAAGGGAACCTACAACATCAGCTCCTCTGCCTCTACCGGCGTATCGAAGGCTCTTACGGTAGTTAGGTTCATGAACGCTACCGCTTACATGGGCAACTACGAGGTTAAGAACGTATCTCTTAGCCACGTAGCGTACAGCGACGCTGACTTTACTATGCCCGCAGCACAGTAATTAAATTTGACTGAAGCTGTAAAATAAAAAACTACAAGATAAAGATGTAGTGAAATAAAAAACTACAAGATAAAGATGTAGTGAAATAAAAAACTACAAGATAAAGATGTAGTCAAATAACAAAACTGCAAAATAAAGATGCAGCAAAGCAACAAAAAAATAGAGCAGGGAGTGCTTGACACTCTCTGCTCTTTTAAAATACAAAAAATATGTAAAATGTAAATTATAGTTATTAAAAATCTTTAAATTTCAGAAAAATAGGCTTTATAGCTCAAAGAAACAAACCGTTTTCTGCGCGGCGATTTCGTTATGTGTTTAAGTAAAAGCACCGTCACACAAGCATAATAACGAGGGGCATCGTGATTATAGAGAGAAGAGTTGATACGGTAACGAGCCTTGATACGTACTCTGCGTCACAGTCGTACTGCTCGGCAAACATCGTTGCGCTCGTTGCCGCGGGGGCTGCCGCCAAAATAACGGTAACGAGGGATACGGCATAATCTATTTGTACACCGAAAAGAGAAAGAAGTCTGATTATAATAACCGCCGAGAGGGGAAGTATCAGGTGCCTTAAAATCAGGAAATGATACATCATTTTATCCTTGAACATTCCCTTAAAGCTCATATCGGCAAGTCTGAGACCGATAACCACCATTGAGAGCGGTGCCACGAGATTTTTTAGCATTGTGAGTGCATCGGTGACTATCTCGGGGACGTAGCTGTTAAGAGGTGTGATAAAGAACACGAGACCGAGAGCTGCCGCGAGCGTTACCGGGTGCAAGAGCGCCTTGCCTATCGAGGCGGTAAGGCTTACCTTTTTCCTTACCTCGTGGTAGTCGGTAAGAACGTCACCGTCGGTTACACCGTCACCGTCCTCGTCTCTATCCTCGGTGCAGATATATACACCGAGCGACCAAAGGAAGAGGTTAAAGGTGATATTGTAAATTGATGCGTACATCGTTGCGCCGGGGCAGGTGGGCTCAAGCGCAGCGCCTATAAGAGGAATACCCATAAACGCAGCGTTTGAGAAAACTGTCGCAAATCTTAACATTCTGCGCATATTGTCGGGAGCCGACTTGAATGAAATTAGCGCGATTATTGAGAAAATTATATGTAATAGCACCGACAGAGCCAAAACCCATATCGAGTTCATGAGAATATTCGCATCAAAGTCCTTGAGATATGCGAGGAAAATCAAAGCAGGCTGAGCTACGTACAAGACGAGCTTTGATATACCCTTGCCAAATCCGTCGGGCGAGAGATTGCACTTTTTCATTATAACGCCGGGCATCATCATTATAAAGAGAATTGCGACGTTGTAGATTATCGGTCCTACGTAATTCATGCTGTTCCTTTCGGGGATTTCCGTCCCATTAAAATATCCTATATATTTTAACATTTCAAAGAGGAAAAGTCAACAGATTGAGGTGGAAAAGTAGGCGGAGAAAGAAGGTTTTTCTAACCTTTAGAGCTAGAAAAACGGAGAAAAAGCAACGAAAAAATTCTTTTGCTGCGGAAATTTTCAGGATAACGCAAAATTTTTTTTACTAATGGATTTTCTTTATAAGAAAATGTTGACACGCGATGGTTGTTGTGGTAAAATATTATTGTAAAACAAATTTTAAAATAAAAAGGAGAAATATCATGAAAAATTATGATTACGGCTACGGCTTTAAGCCGATTTCCGCATGGGGCTACGTTGGTTACAGCTTCCTTTGGAGCATTCCGCTAGTAGGCTTCATAATCTGGCTCTGCCACGCAATTGGCGCAAAGAACCAGAACGTTAAAAACTATGCTCGTTCCGCCTTCTGCGCATTCCTTCTTGCACTCATTGTTGCAATAGTTCTCGTTATAGCTATTTTTGTTATGGTAGGTCTTGGATACGGTAGCTACTTAGAGGAAGCTATCAAAGCAATAGAGCCCTATCTCAACAATGTAGCATAATGCTAACAGCTTTGGCATAGCGCCAAGGATAGTACATACTAAAATCCAATTTACTCTCGGAGTTTTTCCGAAGCAGCAAAAAGCACTTGAGCATAGCGGATAAAACCGTCTGCCCGAGTGCTTTTTGTTTTTTGAGAGGTGGCTTGTACCCTGCGCCCTTGCTGTTTTGTAAAAGCTAGGCTTGCCACTTTGTTTTAGTGCTTCGGACTGATTTTTTAACTTTCGTTTGTCGGCGTTTTGTACTAATTCCGTTTATCCTTTTATTTGTAGACCTCGTTAATCGGGTCTATCCCAACTGTCATTTTTGGGGTCGCGTGGCAGGGTGGGGGCGCTCACGCAATTGAATAAAGTCAGAGCTAAACGCTTAAATGACCTTGAAACAATCGCACAAACGCAACAAGAAATTAAATGATAATTAAATAGTCGCGTGCGTATTGACTTTAAATATTTTTTGTGGTATAATCTTAAAATGATAAAATGTGATAGTATGCCCGTGTTGGCAAACGGAGGAAACAAAAATGAAATGGACATCACTTAACGAGCTTCGCGAGAAGTTTCTTTCATTCTTTGAGAGCAAGGGACACCTCAGACTTCCGAGCTTTTCGCTCGTACCTCAGGGGGATAACTCTTTGCTTCTTATAAATTCCGGTATGGCACCTATGAAGAAGTACTTTACCAGAGAAATCGAGCCGCCGCGCGACAGAGTTTGTACCTGTCAGAAGTGCATAAGAACGCCCGACCTTGAAAGAGTTGGACACACTGCCCGTCACGGCACTTATTTTGAGATGCTCGGTAACTTCTCCTTTGCCGATTACTTCAAAAACGAGGCTATCAGCTGGGCGTGGGAGTTTCTGACCGAGGCTCTTGAAATCCCGGCAGAGCTTCTTTGGCCTTCCGTATATGAGAAGGACGACGAGGCGTTTTCCATCTGGCGCGACAAGATAGGCGTACCCGAAAACCATATAGTCAAGCTCGGCAAGGCTGATAACTTCTGGGAGCACGGCACCGGCCCCTGCGGTCCCTGCTCGGAGATTTACTTCGACAGAGGCGAAAAGTACGGCTGCGGCTCACCTGACTGTAAGCCGGGCTGTGACTGTGACAGATTTATGGAAATCTGGAATAACGTTTTCACCCAGTTTAACAGCGACGGACAGGGTGGTTACACCGAGCTTAAGAACAAAAATATTGACACGGGTATGGGTCTTGAGCGTCTTGCGTGCGTTATGCAGGGCGTTGATAATCTCTTTGAGGTAGATACCGTAAGAGCACTGCTTGACGCTGTTTGCGCCCGCGCAGGCAAGAAGTACGGTGAGAAAACCTCCGACGACGTCTCTATTCGCGTTATCACCGACCACACCAGAAGCGCAACCTTTATGATAAGCGACGGTGTTATCCCCTCAAACGAGGGCCGCGGCTACGTTCTCCGCAGAATTATCCGTCGTGCATGCCGTCACGGAAAGCTTCTTGGAATTTCGGGAATGTTTTTAAGGCCTCTTTCCGAGATAGTTATCTCGCAGAACGAGGGCGCATACCCCGAGCTTCGTGAAAAATACGATTATATTCTCAAGGTTATAACACTTGAGGAGGAGCGCTTCAACGCTACTATTGACTCAGGTCTCGGTATACTTTCGGGTATAATAGAGACTGCTAAATCCGAGGGCAAGAGTGAGATTTCGGGCGCTGACGCATTCAAGCTTTACGACACCTTTGGCTTCCCGCCAGACCTTACGCGTGAAATTGCCGAGGAGTCCGGACTTAAAATTGACGAGTGTGAGTTCACCGCTCTTATGAACGAGCAGAAGGCTCGCGCAAGAGCTGCAAGAGGCAACATTTCTGGCTGGACCGACTCATCAAAGAGCCTCATTTCCTCTCTTCCCGAGACCGATTTCGTCGGCTACGATAAGACCGAGTGTGAGGGTAAGATTTTGTCTGTAATTTCCGAGGGCGAGAGCGTATCGGAGATTTCCGAGGGCGAGATTTCGCTCGTTCTTGACAGAACCGTATTTTACGGAGAGGGAGGCGGACAGGTAGGCGATACCGGTGAGATAATCACCTCAGGCGCGCGCCTGTCGGTTTACGATACAAAGAAAACGGGTGGCGTTTATATCCACCTTGCAAAAATCGAGGAGGGTAGCGTAAGGGTTGGTGACACTGCGACGGCTAAAATCGACACAGCTCGCCGCGACGCTATCAGAAGAAACCACTCCTCAGCGCATCTTCTTCAGGCTGCTCTTCGCTCGGTGCTTGGAACTCACGTTGAGCAGGCAGGCTCGTACGTTGACGAGCATAGAGTAAGGTTTGACTTTACTCACCTCTCGGCTATGACGCGCGAGGAAATCGAGGCTGTCGAGGCTCTTGTAAACGAAAACATTCTCAAGGCCGAGGCTGCCGAGACGATAGTAACCACGCCCGACGAGGCAAAGAAAATGGGCGCTATGGCTCTGTTTGGCGAGAAGTACGGAAAGCTCGTAAGGGTTGTCAAGATAGGCTCTGCTTCAACTGAGCTTTGCGGTGGTACTCACGTTTCCTCTACGGGTCAGATAGGCCTCTTTAAGATTATATCCGAAAGCTCTGTCGCAGCAGGTGTCAGAAGAATTGAGGGTACTACGGGACTTGGTGTTCTCTCGCTTCTTTCAGAGCGTGACGCTCTCATTGCCGACACGGCAAAGGAGCTTAAATCCCCGAACGCTATGGGCATCGCGAAGAAGGCGAGCGGACTTCAGTCCGAGCTTAAGGAGATACGCCGCGAGCTTGATGCGGCAAATTCCCGCATAGCAGAAATGAAGGCCGAGGCGCTCCTCTCGGGCATAAAGCAGGTAGGCAAGTTCAAGCTCCTCTTGGCAAGAGTGGATATGAGAGCTGACGCTGTGCGCACACTCTCCGATACGGTTAAGTCGAAGTACCCCGACGGTGTTGCAGTATTTGCGGCAGTTGACGGTGACAAGCTCAATTTTGTAGCTGCAGCAGGCTCAGAGGCGGTCAAGCTCGGCGCTCACGCAGGAAATATTCTGCGCGAAATCTCGGTTATCTGCGGCGGTAAGGGCGGTGGCCGTCCCGACAGCGCTATGAGCGGCGGTAAGGACGTCTCCAAAATCCCCGAGGCTCTCGCCGAGGCAGAGAAAATTCTCGCAAATTTGTAAACTATAATCAACAAAAGTAAGAAAATAAGCGAAGAAAAACCAAAGAAAACCAAAGAAAAACCAAAGAAAACCAAAAACAAAAATCATATTACAAAACAAAATTCCACCGAGAAAAATTTCGCGGTGGAAAGGAACGGTGCGCGTTAGCATTAACGCAGAACGCACCGTTCTTTTTTGTTAAATTTGAAATCCGAGCCTTTGACTTATAAAAAATTACTTCTGCGCAGCTTGTGGCTCGGAAAGAACAACCTCGCAACTCTTTCCGATTTTTTTGCGTATTTTATAACCGATAAGGTTCCCTTTGAGCTTCCGTTCCAAAAAGCTATAATTTTATCTGCATAATCAACTATTCTTTTGTTTCTTTCTATCGGAGCAAAACGACCGTAACGCTCGTATTCGGGCAGAAATACGGTTAGCTTTATTCCTTTCCTTTTGCGTATTCCTCAGCGCAGGCGTCCACACCCCTTGCGCCACCAGAAACGATTTCGTCACCCTCGGAAACGTATTTACCTACGTCAGCGGGGAAAACGTCTCTTGAACCAATGATTGCAATTCTCATAAACCCTCCAAAAATATATTTTGTATACTTGATTTAAGTATACTTACAACATTATACCATAAAATAATCTTAAAATATACTTATATTAAGATTTTTTGGAGATTTTTTATGAGAAATAAAAATAATAAGCATCTTGGAATAGAAATTGACCCAGAGTTACACTACAAGCTCCACTATATATCTAAATATTACGGACGCTCTGCAAACGGTGAAATACTTTATTTACTAAGACAGGAAATAAAGGCTTTTGAAAAGGCTGAGGGTGAAATTGAAGTTCCCGATGAAATAAAGGGAAAATAAATCAACGTTTAAAATCAAAATAATTACTAAAAAACAAAGACAGAGATTAGCCTGCATTCCGAGAGGGAACGAGGTTTTAATCTCTGTCTTTTTTTGCTATAAAAGCCAAAATGTAAATATTGTTTTACAAAAGTGGCGTTTTATGTATTTTTTTGAGCTTTTGTTTATGTATTAAAAATTAAAGATTGTAATACTTTTCAAACTCTGCGGGGTGGGGGATTTTAGACATTTCGAGGCATTCTGCTCTCTTGGTCTTGATGAAGTTTGCTATAAGCTCCTTCGGGAATACGCCGTCTGCCGTGAGGTAGTCATTGTCAGCCTCGAGCGCGTCGAGGGCCTCGGGCAGAGAGGTGGGAAGACCCTGGAGCTTTGCCTTTTCCTCCTCGGGAAGATGGAAGAGGTTAAAATCGTAGGGGCCCCAGCCGCACTCGTGGGGGTCTATCTTGTTCTTTACACCGTCAAGACCTGCCATAAGGATAGCTGCATAGCAGAAATAGGGGTTACAGGTTGCGTCGGGGTTGCGAAGCTCAAAGCGGCGCTTGTCGGGGCTCTTTGCGTAAGCGGGGATACGGATTACGGCAGAGCGGTTCGAGGTAGCGTAGCCGACGGTAACGGGCGCCTCAAAGCCGGGAACGAGGCGTTTAAATGAGTTGGTCGAGGGGTTGGTGATAGCGCAAAGAGATGCGATGTGCTTAAGAAGTCCGCCCATGAAGTAGTGGGCAGTCTTAGAAAGATTTGCATAGCCGTTGTCGTCCGAGAACACGGGCTTGCCGTCCTTAAAGAGAAGCATGTGCACGTGCATACCGCTGCCTGCCTCGCCGTAGATGGGCTTAGGCATAAAGGTTGCCGTGAGGTCGTGCTTCAAGGCGGTGTTGTGAATGATATACTTAATCATCATAGTAGCGTCAGCCATGTGAACGACCTCGCCAAGCTGAGGCTCTATCTCAAACTGACCGGACGCTGCAACCTCGGGGTGATGGTAGTTGATTTCAATTCCTGCGTCCTTCATGTGCATACACATCTCGCTGCGGCACTCGTAGGATACGTCAAAGGGCTTTGCTATGTGGTAGTTCTTCTGCTTTGCAACTACGACGCCCTTGCCCTCTGTGGAGCTGTTCCAATAGGACTGCTTTGCATCAACCGACGCTGCTACGCAGTCGGGGTCAACGCGCCAGGAAACGTCGTCGAAAAGGTAAAATTCGAACTCGGGCAAAATGTACATGGTGTCTGCTACACCGCTGTTTTGCATAGCCTTTACCGCTGCCTTGATTATGTTTCTTGGGTACTGGGGCAGAGGACGGTTTTCGGGGCTGTCTATAATCATAGCGTTACCCGTCATAGAGAGGGTGGGGATAGAGCAGAACGGGTCGATAACGGCAGTGTCGGGGTCGGGAATGAATACCATATCACTCTTTTCGACAACGGCGTATCCGTAGTTAGACGCATCGAAGCCTATACCGCTTTTCATAGTCTCCTCGGAAAAATTCTCCGCGGGGATAGTAACGTGACGGTACTGTCCGTTTATATCCACCATTTTAAAATCGACCATCTTGATGCCCTCTTTTTCAATAAGAGCAAGAATGTCCTGTACGCTTTTTGCCATTTTTAGTCTCCTTATTATTTTATTTAATGATAACTCAGTATAACATTTTAGCGCCGTGATGTCAATAGAAACGCCCGATAAAAGTTAATAGGGGTGAGTATTTTTTAATACTCTCTAAACAAAAAACGGCATATTCACTGCTTTTTTACAATGCCTATGCCGCTTGTGTGAGCGTCCTTTACGACGCAAAATTAAAGCTTGTTTCTCTGAATTTTACCACTGATGGTCTTGGGAAGCTCGTCGCGGAACACGACTACTCTCGGGTACTTGTAGGGAGCGGTGTGGTCCTTGACGTATTTCTGAATTTCCTTTTTCAGCTCATCGGTTCCCTCGGTGCCCTTAGTCAAAACTATGCTTGCCTTGACGACCTGACCACGCACCTCGTCGGGTACTGCACTAACGCCGCATTCGAGAACGTAGGGCAGCTCCATGATAACCGACTCGATTTCAAACGGGCCGATACGGTAGCCCGAGGACTTGATAACGTCGTCAACACGGCCGACGTACCAGAAATATCCGTCCTCGTCGCGCCACGCGGTGTCACCCGTGTGGTAAAGTCCGTCGTGCCAAGCCTCGCTCGTTTTTGCCTCGTCGCGATAGTATTCTCTGAAAAGGCCGCAGGGTGTTTTTTTGTCGGTGTGGATTACGATTTCACCGACCTCACCCGCCGCCACGCTGTTTCCGTCGGGGTCAACGACGTCAACGTCGTACTGGGGATTTGCCTTACCCATAGCACCGATTTTAGGCGTCGTGCCGTAGAGGTTTGCTATTGCAAGAGTGGTCTCGGTTTGTCCGAAGCCCTCCATTATTTCAAGGCCTGTTGCTTCCTTGAACTTGTTGAACACCTCGGGGTTGAGCGCCTCGCCCGCGGTAGTCATGTGATGGATAGAGGAGAGGTCATACTTTGAAAGGTCGCCTCTGATTAACATACGGAGCATAGTGGGGGGTGCGCAGAAGGTGGTGATGTTGTACTTTGCGAACATGGGGAGCAGGTCGTTTTCGTCAAACCTATCAAAGTCGTAAACGAAAACCGCACCCTCACACAGCCACTGTCCGTAGAGCTTGCCCCAAAGCGATTTACCCCAACCCGTGTCGGAAATTGTAAGGTGCAGACCGTCACGCTCACAGCAGTGCCAATACTTTGCGGTGACGTAGTGCCCGAGAGCGTAGGTGTGCTTGTGAGAGGCCATCTTGGGATTACCAGTAGTGCCCGACGTGAAGAACATTAGAGCCGCCTCGTCACCGGCAGAGCAGTCCTCGGAACGCTCGTACTTACCTGAGAAGAGGGGGTATTCCTTGTCAAAATCAAGCCAGCCGTCCTTAGCTCCGCCTACCATTATGAGCTTTTCAACACCGGGACACTTTTTAGCTGCGCTCTCTGCGTACTGATGGGTGTCACCGTCGGCAGTGCAGACTATTGCCTTGACGCCCGCGGAATTGTAGCGGTACTCGAAATCGTGCTCCTTGAGCTGATTTGTCGCGGGTATTGCAACGGCGCCTATCTTGTGGAGCGCCACCATACAGAACCAGAACTGATAATGGCGCTTGAGAACGAGCATTACCTTGTCGCCTCTCTTGATGCCGAGCGAGGTAAAGTAGTTTGCTACCTGGTTCGAGGCTCTCTTTATATCCTTGAAGCTGAAGCGTCTTTCCACCTTGTTCTTGTCAAGGTGAAGCATAGCGAGCTTCTCGGGGTATTTGTCGGCTATTCCGTCTACTATGTCGAAGCCGAAGTTGAAGCTTTCGGTGTTCTTGAAGTTAATGGACTCAAGTCTGCCGTCTGCGTCCTCTTTTGTCTCAACGAACCTCTCGCACACGAGCTTCTCGCTCGTCTTTGCTGCCATAACGCTCTTTCTTACGACGGTTTCTGCCGAGTTGTCACCCGACATAACCACAGCAACGAAGGTACAGCTCTTGCCGTCTACGGCTATCATACCATGAGGAAGAGAGGAGTTGTAGTATATGCTGTCTCCCTCGGAAAGCACTTCAACGTGGTCGCCTACCTGAACCTTGAGCTTACCGCTTAGTACGAGGTCGAACTCCTGTCCGCTGTGTGTTGTGAGGTGTATGGGTTTGTTCTGCTGCGCCTGTGAATATTCGTAGGTAACGTAGTAGGGCTCAGCGAGCTTATCCTTGAATTTCGGAGCAAGGTTTGAGATGTCGATGCCGTCCTCCTTTGCGGTTTCCTGGCCTCTGCCCTTTCTGGTAACCGTGTAGGTGGAGAGCTTTGCCGTGCTTCCCTCAAGAAGCTCTGTCATTTCAACGCCGAAGGCTAAAGCGCACTTGTGTATGAACGAAAAGGGAATATCCTCTTTTCCGCTTTCATAAGCCAAATATTGCTCTTCCGTAACGTTGGTTTTTTCGGTCATTTCGTTAACGGAAAATCCAATAATTTCGCGCAACTCCTTAATTCTAGTTGCAACTTCCGATAACTGATTTAAAGTGTTGTTTGTGTTCATGGCTGTTAACCTCCTTTTTCAACGTAACCTATATAAAAGAATTTGATTTTAAATAATTCTGCGGCCCGCTTCTTTAAAAAGCTTACTTTTAAAACGATTAAATAAAATCACAAGTATTCCCTTTAATGATTAAAGCCCCCGAGCGACCCTGTCTTGAAACAAAAAACCCATCTCAAAGAAAGCTTTGAGACGGGTATAAAATACTCGCGGTACCACTCAAATTGCAGCCAAGCTGCCCCTTTAGAGTCTAACAACTCCTATGCACTGACGTAGCAAACACGGAAAGCGCCTACTTGATTTCTCTTTTGGAGCTTCAGCTCGGAAGTGATAAGATTTCTATCTGTTTTTATCGGGATTTCACCGTCCCCGACTCTCTGTGAAAACGCTGCATAGAATCCGTCTTCGTCGTAGCTTTTAATATTCAGTTGAGAAGAGTATAACACTTTAATTTCGCTTTGTCAAGTACTTTTTTGATTTTTTTTGGTGTTTGAGAAAATATTGATACCGAAGGCGCGCTGCGCGTAAGTATCCGCGCCCCTACGCTATACCTATGGGTAGCGTAGCGGCACGAGGGTATTGAATGACGGTCTAAACGACCGTCAGACCCCGAGTGTGACCGAGCCGCAGCTAGAAGCAGCTCCAGACAACCCCATCGGCCAAATACCAAAATGTGTGAGGGTGCTAAAGTGTCTAAATAAAACCAAAGGTCTGGAGCTACCCGGGTATTCGCTAAAGCGAAGATACCCACACTCTACGTCTTACAAGCAAGCTTGTAGATCTTCGAGTGGGGTATGCGGCCCGGTGGTCTGCGACCACCCGACCAAAGCGTCGATAGCAGCTCCAGACAACCCCATCGGCCAAAGACTAAGGTGAGTGAGGGTGCTAAAGAGTGTATATAAAACCAAAGCCCCAGAGGTTTCCCTCTGGGGTTGTCTGGAGCTGCTACCCGGATTCGGACCGGGGACCTCATCCTTACCAAGGATGTGCTCTACCAGCTGAGCCATAGCAGCATTCTCACGAGAATGTTTCCTCGTGACGCACTATATTATAACAAATTAAATTTTCTTTGTCAAGACATTTTTTTGCATTTTTATTAAAAAATATACATAAACTCAAAATAAAGAAAACTTAAAAAACAAAAAAGATATAAAACCGCAAAGTATTTTTTATTTGTTAATTATTTGTTAATGATTTATTCATTTTTATTTGATAAAATATATTAGTCGCAAAGACGGACCATTAGCTCAGTTGGTTAGAGCTCCCGGCTCATAACCGGACGGTCCAAGGTTCGAGTCCTTGATGGTCCACCAGCAGAAACGCCACCCAAAAGGGTGGCTTTTTTGTTTCTTCTGGTGGACCAACTAGGATGCGGTCTACGACCGCCCGACCGGTGGAGCCGGAGGCTACATAATCAAGCGAAGCCGAGTCTGAATGCTCGCATTCAAGCGAGCGAGTACAGATTGCTCCGCGAGTGCATCGCAAGCGATGCAAGGCGCAACGCGCCAAGAACCTTAGTTCTTGTAGCTCGCAAGGAGTATAACCGGTCGGTCTTCGGGTTGTAAGCGACGCCGACGTAGGGGGGACAAGCACACGCTTCGGTGCCAAAGTAGTTATTTTTATATCAATTCTTTTTTCTTCCAAACTGCTTGATATTCTGCGGATTTTGTGATACAATAATAATGCTACACAAATTTAATATTATGCGAAACGGTATTTTCTCTTTATAGGGGTAACTATACCTTTTTTCGTGTCTACATAGTGAATCTGATAAAAATGCAAATTCCTTTATGTAGATGCGTGTATTCCGTTTTGCATAAATTTGTGTAGCAACAAGCTGGAGTTTGCGTTTTTTGTGCGTTGGCTCCGGTCAGCGCACTTTTTGAATAGGAGAAAATTATGAAGAAAGTCTTGTTAGTGTTATGTATTCTATCATTATCTTTAATTATTGTTTCGTGTAACAATAAGTCCGACCTTATCGAATGCATTTATTGCGGTGGAGAAATTGAAAAGGATTCGAGATTTTGCTCTTATTGTGGGGAATCATTTGAAAACGACTCAAATAATACGGAAAATAATAACAATGTGAGTCAAGATAACACCGAGGAAAAAGGAACGGAAGGTTTATCTTTTTATCCATTACCTGATGGTACATATGCTGTATCTGTTGGAAAAGCTACATTTTTAGAAGAAATAGTTATTCCTTCAACTTATGAAGGAAAGAGCGTTTCTCAAATATTGGAAAAAGGGTTTTCCGGTTGTTCTAATCTCAAGTATATCACTATTCCACAAAGCATTACTTTTATTGGCGACTATGCATTTGAAGATTGCTCAAAGTTGGAAAAAATTGATCTACCTGCAAATATACAGAGTATCGGGAAATGGACTTTTGATAAATGCGCTTCACTCACAAGAATAGATTTACCTAACGGAGTTGTTTCTATTGGAGATTGGGCTTTCTATATGTGCGAAAACTTGCAACACATATCCATTCCAAACAGCATTGAATATATTGGTGAAAGCGTCTTTTATGGATGTTATGACTTGCAGTACAATAAATATAGCAATGCTAATTACTTAGGAAACACCAACAATCCATATTTGATTCTTATGGATTGCACAATACAAACAATAACATCTTGTAATATCAATCATCAAACAAAGATTATTTATCGCCAAGCATTTTATATGTGTGCAAAATTACAAAGCATTGTAATACCTGAAAATGTAGTATTTATTGGCGATTATGCATTTTATGACTGTACCTCATTAGAAAGCGCAGTTTTTGAAAATCCATATGGTTGGTTCAATACTTCAAAGCCTTTTGCAAGCAGTGGAGATAGTATTTCTTCAGACCAACTGTCAAACGAAAATACGGCTGCAAAATTTTTATCTGAGTATAGAATAGATTCACTCTGGAAACGAAATTAAAATACAATGAAAAGCTAAAGAGGCAAGATGTTAAAATCTAGCCTCTTTTTATAATTATTCTTTCTTGTGTTTTAAAAAGAAATCGGCAACCATTTGACTATTTTCAATTTCTTTTGTTAAACCAAGTATGTAAGCTATACAAACATATAGCGTCGTGGTGAAATATCTGTATAGCACAGGTTGTACATCTTTGCTAATATAAGTTCGATCGTTTAGCAAGTTAATCTGTTGCAAAACATATTCTGGATGCTCCATGACATTACTACTGCCCGATTCTTCGCAATTTTGCTTCAAAAAAGCAAGAATTAATTCTTCAAAATTGTCTATGATATAGTTTTCAACTGAATTATTGGTTTTGTTTTGTATACAAGCTTTCCTTTCAGTTTTGTACTCAAAAAGATGATTTACTTCCAATATTTCTTTTCTATATGGTTCAGACAATATTTCTATGCACGGTGAACTTAAAATTAACAGCCCGGATGTTTCGTCTTGAAATTTTAAAAACATTTTTTCAAGATCGTCTTTTAATGTATGGTCCACATCATATATCAAAAATACACCTGCAAAATTTTGTTCGAATTGAGAAAAGCATCTTTCTACATCTTCAGATTGTTTATCTATTAAGATAAGAAAGTCTCGGATTCGATTTCTTGGTCCTTGGGCAATAACAACACTGTCTTTTTGATTATCAAGTGACGTAACATCAAAATCCAAAACTGTTTCATCTTTTGTGATAGAAATTGGCTCTTTTCTAATCACATTAAAACCATACCGATTCAAAATAGATTGCAGAATGTTGGGTTCTGTACTAACCCCTTCAGTTATTATAAGAAAGTTTTTAGCCATTTTTTATTTCCTCGTCGAACATATTAGAGAAGTACATTTTTTCAATATTGTTTATTTCTCTAATGTTAGGATAAATGTCAGATAACTTCTTATAAGTTGAGAAACCATTTTTCCAATTAGCAAAAATGATTTGATCTGGTCTTAATTTCTGAAGAAGATAGGTGTTGTGAGAAGAGAAGATTAATTGTATATTTTTTTCTTGAGCAACCTTAATAAAATCAAGAATTGTAATGGGATGCAAAGCGTCCTCAATCTCATCTACAAAAAGAACACTATTTTGTGGCAAAGAAAGCAATGTTGACAGTAGCACACTTTGGCTATACATACCACTTGACATAAGATTATACGGCATAGTTACATAACCGTCATCAGTTTCCATTTTTATTTGGTATTCTTTTTTGCCTTCATCATCTATTTTGAATATGAAATCGTACGTTGGAAATTCGTGATATTGAGAAAGGATACTTTTAACTAGAGCTGATTTTTCAACTATTATATCTCGATAATCTCTTTCTACGGCATCTCTAAAATAAGAGCGGTGATTTACTGCATCAATATATCCTATATTACTCAAAAAACTAAAAGCCGCAGTTATATATTCATCTTCCTGATTGTCAACCGCAATCTTTCTAAGTGAAGGATATAAAGATTCTGCGATTTTGAATTCTTTGTCATTATAATTATATGAATCTATAACTCTTTCAAATATCAGAGAATTGTTTACCATCAAGTATTCTTTAGTTATACAACCTTTTAGAGACGTTGCAATATAATATTCGTATTCATTGGTGCTTATTTCAAAAAACAATTTAACATATGATTCTATAGAATCCAAAGATTTGTCTATATCATCTTCGGTCAATCTTCTTTTTGATTTTGCATTCAATTCTTTTATTTGTTTTACGACATTAAATCTATTGGCTTGAAAAGGCGATACATTTTGCGGTTCGAAAGTAAGCAACCGTAAAAAATGCAAAAAAACTCGCAAAAAAGAGGATTTACCACTACCATTGCTACCGTAAAAAGCTATTGGATTCACCAACTTATCTTGGTAAATCATATTGTCCAAGTATTTATATTTGCCTTTTTGGAAGTCAATATCGCAAAAATATATTGAATTTATATTACTTATTTGTACCCTAGTAAGCATATCAAATCTCCTTAACTGTATATTTTATACACTTAGTATAACATATTCTTTCTCATTTTTCAATATGATATTCAATAAAATTATTATTTTTGCGCTTTATTAATATATTATGATTTTAAACAAGGTTCGACTTTCGTGAATCTTGCTCCACCAAGAATAACCAAAATTGAACCCGCAAGGGTATCGGTTTTGGTTATTTCTTTTTTGGGCGGACTATCAAGATTGACTCAACCTTGCTCTGTGGCACAGCCACAGAATTAGGTTCGCATTTCCCACTCGAAGATCGACAAGCTCGCTTGTCCGGTAGCGAAGCGGCCCGAAGGTCTTAGAAAACGGTTAATAAGCGTTTTCCTCTGAGGGTGACCGAGCAGCAGCGAGAACAGAGCGCGAGAATATTGCCCTTTGGGCAAAATCCTTGACGGATAACCCTCGTGGTTATCTCTTTTTTTGTTTTTAAAGTACTATTGATTTACCGTTTGTTTTTTGGTATAATGTAGTAAAAGCGTTTTGGAGGTTTTATGGAAAGGGAAAGATACAGGCCGCTTGTTGACAAGCTTTTTTGGTTTATTGCAGTTTTATCGGCGGTGATTATTATACCGCTCACGGTATTTGTGACGCTTGATTTTTCTGCCGTGGCGCTTGTCGTTGTTATTCTCACGGATATTCTTATTTTGTATTTTCTTATCTCGCCGCTTTTTGGATACGTTGAGCTTCGCGAGAGGGCGGTTTTTATTAAGTTTGGATTTTTTCTTTCGAGGGAAATTTCATACTCGAAAATCAGGGGCGCGAGCTTTGAAAGAAAATGGTACTCCGACTCAATGCTCTCGCTTAAATGCGCGCTCCGTCACGTGAATATAAAGTACAACAACATTGATTTCGTCACGGTGAGCGTCGTTGATAACGACGGGTTTGTCCGTGAGCTCTTCAAAAGAGCAGAAAACACCAGTAACTAAAATAAGGATTTGGGCAGAGGGCCCGACTGTTTTATGAAAAAGATTAATAAGAGCCAAGGCGGAATAAATAAAAGCCTCTTTTCTATACTGTTTTTTACATATCTCATAATAATCGCGTGGGTTATTATATTTAAATGTAACGTAACGGCCGATATGCAGATAGCAAAAAATCAGGCAACGCCTCTGATTGACCGCTTTTTGGTCAACATAATCCCCTTTCAAAGCTTTATCGTGTCTGTGGGAACGTCGTACAGGTTCACGTACGCCGAGTTTTTTATGAATTTCTTCGTTTTCATACCGATGGGCCTTGGGCTGCCGTTTTTTCTCGGTAAGAAAAAGCACCTCACACTCTACATAACCGCAGCGATAACGCTCGCGGTCGAGATTTTCCAGCTATTCTCGGGTTGGGGTGGCTTCGATACAACCGACCTGATACTCAATTTTTTAGGCGGACTTGTCGGTTACGCTCTCTACAACAAGCTCAGGCCTAGGCTTTCCGACGCGACGGTCAATAAAATCACCGTTATTTTGCTCTGTGTTTTTCTCCCGTTTGCGATAGCTGTTTCTGTAGTGACAGCGCTAAATTTCCCGATTTAGTAAACTATAGTTTTCATTTTTGCTGTTTTGGAGCGAAAATCTTCTTCATAAAAACAAACAAGAGAGGTAAATGACGTGTTATCTCTCTTGTTTTGATTAACCGCTATATAATTAAAGGTTAAAAAAGGACAAAAAGGGATAATTGAGAAAATAGACGCACTCGGTAGATTACAAATTCCAAGGGAAATGTGAAAAAGATTTGGGCTTTTGGGCGAGGTTTGGCTTGTTACAATCAAAGACGGATTGCTTATTAAAAGCTGTGAGGCAAAGCTTGTGCGCTGTGTATAAAGCAAAAACAGGGACGGAGCTTGAGAAAACGAAAAATATTGACAAGCCTAAAAAAGAGCGATTTGGCAGGTGGTTTGGCCTGCCTTTTGTTTTTTAAAATAAGGATATTTTTCATTGCATTTTTTTCTGTGTTATGATATAATTTCTAGACAGAACGTTTTTTGAAGCAAGAAAGAGAGGAAACGAAATGGATATAAATGAATTTTTATTTGAGCTTGAGGGCCTTGTAAATATTGACACGGGAAGCACCGACTGTCACGACGGTATAGATAAGGTTGCGAGCTATTTTGAGGAGCGCTTCAAGGCTCTTGGCTGGCAGACGAACAAGTGCGACCTCTCTCCCGATGCGGGACCGACGCTCGTTTGCACCAACAGAGAGGCAGAGGTTTACGACCTTATGATGATAGGACATATAGACACGGTTTTCCTAAAGGGAACGGCAGAGAAGCGTCCTTTTAAGACTGACGGTGAGTTTGCATACGGCCCTGGTGTTGGCGATATGAAGCAGGGCGCGCTTCTGATGTATTATCTCATCAAGGAAATGCCACGCGAGGTGCTTGACAAGCTCAACATCGTTGTGGTGTTTAACTCCGACGAGGAGCTTGGAAGCCTTGCCTCGCGCAGAGCCTACGAGGAATATGCAAAGCGCACGCGCTACGCATTCATTTACGAGGGCGCGACGATTGACGGTGCGTGCTGTGCCGAGAGAAAGGGCGGTCTTGGATACTCGGTGAGCTTTGAGGGTGTGGCCGGACATTGCGGCTTTGTCTTCACAAACGGCGCTAAATCCGCCGTACACGAGATGGCGAGGTGGATAGTAGAGCTTACAGATATGCAGTCCGAGGAGCGTGGAACGAGTGTAAACGTGGGGGTTGTAAAGGGCGGATACAAGAGTAACGTCGTTGCCCCCGAGGCAGAGATGCTCGTTGATATAAGAGTGCTTGACAACTCCGAGCCGGAAAAGTTCGATAAGAAAATAGAAGAGCTTACAAAGGCGGCAAGCGAGAGAGGTATCGGTGTTAAGGTCTCACGCAGATTTAAGCCTGCTTTCGTATATAGCGACAAGGTGCGCGAGTATGTAAGCCACGTCGAGAAAATAGCGAGTGAAGCAAAAATCCCATTTACGCACCGTATGCGCGGCGGCCTTTCCGACGCAAATATTATAGCGCAGTGGGGCGCACTTTGCCTTGACGGTCTCGGCCCCGAGGCAGGCGGTGGACACTCCGACGAGGAAAAAATGAGAATTTCATCGGTTGACAGAATGTACAAGCTCTCAAGACTTCTTATATCCGACTTGGCAAAGAACAAGAGCTGATTAATCCGCCCTTAACGAAGGAGCTATAAAGCGAGACGCTTTTATCCCGAGTGTCAGAAGAATTTCTTTTGGCTCTTGGGATTTTTTATAAATATCAAAAAAATGAAGAAATTTAGCTAAACAGTCAAATATTTTAAGGAAAACGGCCTTAAAAAATGAAATAATAAGAATATAAAGCATTTGGGGGGATACAAAATGCGTAAAATTATAACACCTAATATGACTGCGTGTGACAGCGACAGAGCATCTATTCAGGCTGCTGTTGCTCTTGCCGTCGAGGACGGCTCACGCCGTATCGTAATTCCAAGATATAACGAGAGAACGGGCGAGGACAGGTGGGTTATTGACGGCTACGTTCGTCTGCCCTCGGACTTTGAGGTTGTGCTTGACGGCTGTTATATGGTGATGGCTGATGACGTTGTCGGTGGATTTTTCTGTTCCGAGACCCTCTTTACACTTGATGCTCAGGATTTATCTAAGAGACTTAAAAATATAAAAATTTTGGGCAAGCACGGCGCTGTTCTTGACGGTGGAAAGCCGACTGCTCTTAACGAAACCACGCAGCTTAAGCTTGGTGTGCCGGTTCGTATGAACCACCCCATTTCCTTTATGAACGTCGAGGGCTTTGCTGTAGAGAACCTCGAGATAAGAAACCAGAGATACTGGGGTATGAGATTTGAGTTCTGCTCTCACGGTGTTATCAGAGATATTTACTTTGATATCAAGCGCGACAGATTTAA
The DNA here is from genome assembly GCA_017631325.1 of Clostridia bacterium. GTDB lineage: Bacteria > Bacillota > Clostridia > Oscillospirales > CAG-272 > UBA1740. Next base: position 23,811 of record JAGBTM010000032.1, on the reverse strand, counting down.
TCAGGACGGTATAAACCTCAGAAACGGCTGTAACAATATTCTGATAGAAAATATATCGGGACAGACGGGTGACGATATGATAGCTCTTTCCGCGATAGACCACGACAATCCCTGTGTGTTTGGACAAGAGTATTCTACGATAGTTAAGGGGCACGACTGGGATATTCACGACGTTACTATCAGAAACGTGTCGGGCGCCGCTATAACTCACCCGCTCGTAGCGCTCAGAAACCACAACGGCGCAAAGATGTATAACGTCACTATAGAGAACCTTGAGGACACCTCGCAGATAAGACCGGTTGAAATATACGACGGTTGGCCGAGATACGCCCTCGTTACCGTCGGCGTAAAGTGGTATTACAGAGAGAAGGCGCAGCCCGGCGACACCTATAATATTAAGGTAAAAGGACTTCACGCAACTCACAGCCTTTCTCCCATTCTTCTCGGCTCGGTTGTTCGCGACCTTGAGGTAAAGGACGTTTACGCCGGCGGTGTTGCAAGGTCGGTTGTGACGGTTATCGGTGACAACTGGGGCGACGACTGCTACGGCGTAAAGCTCGACGGCGCGACCTTCGAGAACGTAAGGCTCGAGGCGGGAGCCCCCGACGCCTGCGTGTTTAACTTTAGCTTTATGGCAGAGGACGATTACCTTGACGGACTTGTATTAAGAAACGCCGAGATTTCGGGCGCGGACACCTTTGCTTTGGTGAACCAAAAGGCGAAGCGCGTAGACGTCACCGTGGAAAGCTCGCGCCTTTCCTGTAATACTGAAATAGTGAGAGTTTCGCCTCCTGAAATGACCAGATCCGAGAGAATAGCAAAATTCGCTTCCCGAAAATAAGGATTTTGATATACTCTATTATAAATACAAAGCGAAGTATATAAGCCCACGAAAAAAACATAAAAAGCGCAAAATACGCTTAGCGCATTTTTGGGGCGTGAAAAACGAATTTATTGACAAAGCTCTCGTTTCGTGCTATAATGAAGCGGTGAAGACGTATAGCTCGCTGGCGAGGTTGCTTTGAAGCTCTATTCAACCTCTGCTTTTCGTTATGGTAAGGAGCTGATATTGAACGGAGAGGGAATAGGTATCATAGCCAATTTCTTTGTTGGCTTTGTAGCTCAAATACTCGATTTATTCAAGTCGGGCGCTCCTCTGCTTGAGAGAGTAAAGGCTTCTGAACGCACGAAAATGTGTGGTGAATTTTTCAAGAAACGTATAAGCCTTGCGAGCAAATAAATCTCTAAAATGAGCAAAAATGTAAAGTTTTGCTTGAAAAATGCTGTATTTTCGGGCAAAACGACTAAAGGAAACAGAAATGAAAGAATTAAAGGTAGCGATAGTTGGCTGCGGTCGAATTTCGGTTATGCACCTCGCGTCTATCTCAGCTTTGCCGTCGGTAACGCTCGTGGCGGCGTGCGACGTGAAGCGTGATAGGGCAGAGGCTGTGGCAAAAAAATACGAAGCTCGTGCCTATTTATCCTATAAAGAAATGATAGAAAACGAGGAGCTTGACGCTATACATATCTGTCTTCCTCATTATCTTCATACGAAGGTAGCGTCCTACGCCTTTAAGAAAGGCGTTCACGTAATATGTGAGAAGCCTATGGATATAGACTACGAGAGCGCTGAGCGCGCTGTAAAGCTTGCTGACGAGTGCGGTGTTATATACGGCATAATCTCGCAGTGCAGATACGGTGACGCGGCAAGGCTGGTTAAGGAGAGAGTAAGCTCGGGCAGACTCGGAAAAATAATTTCCGCGCGCTCGACTCTCACCTGGACGCGTCCTGACGAGTACTACGCCGAGAGCGACTGGAAGGGCACTTGGGATAAGGAGGGCGGCGGTGTCGTCATCGACCAGGCCATACACTCGATTGACCTTGTTAACTGGATAGTGGCTTCGGAGCCTGTCAGAGTGTCCTGCTCCATGGCGAACAGAGGACATAAGATAGTGTTCGTCGAGGACAGCGCCGAGGGACTTGTTGAGTATGAAAACGGTGTGAAATACGGCTTCTACTGTATGAACAACTACGGCTGCGACGAGCCTATTGAAATCAGACTTTTTTGCGAGAGAGGCTCTGTGACCTTTGGCTACAACGACGCTGTTATCGTATACGAGGACGGCGAGCGAGAGGAGCTACACGACGACTACACGTCGAGCGAGGTGGAGGGCGCAAAGGACTATTGGGGCGACAACCACGTAAGGCAGATTGCCCAGTTTTACAGCGCTCTGCGAGGCGAGTGCGAGCTTGAAATCTCGGGCAAAGAGGCTCTCAAAACCCACGCTCTCGTTATGAAGCTCTACGAAATCGGCAAGAAAACGATGAAGTAGCCGCTGATTCTTAAGAAAAGCTTATTATAAAGCTTTAAGAGATTGAAAATAAAACGACGAAATAAATAAAAGAATCCCCTTTAGTTCAACCTCAAAACAGAGGTGAAAAAAGGGGATTTTTGTTATTTAGAATTTAGATACTGCTATTTATATAAACATAAGTAGCATTGATAAAATTCCACCGACACAACCCAAGCCTAGTCCTGCCTTTGACATCGTGTCAAAACTGCCGTTTGTATTTTTTGAAAGTATTGCAAACAAAATACCAACAACGGATCCAACAATGCCAACACCCAAAAAAGAGGATATTCCACCTATCAAACTTATGATTGAGTGTGTGTTATATTGAGATGGACTTGTCGGTGCTTCTATTCCTTCAAAAAGAGCAGAGAGTTCCTTTTTTGCTTTGCAAAGGTATAGCTTACGTTCAATTTGCTTGTAGTGAGATCCAATCTTTTCGAAGAATTCCCCGTACTCTTTTGTATTAGAGGCCTTCGTTTTTGTCGCAAGGTCCACGATTGAGAATATTAACTGCTTCATTTGAGTTAAGTGGGTTTCGTGGTATTGGATAGGGCTAAAAACTTTGTAAGTTGTGCCGTTAGAACCGGTTTTTTTGGTGGTGTTTCTTTTACGATAAGTTTTTGTTTCAAAGCATTCCCACACCTCAGAGATTGATTTACCGAGCAAATCAAAAATCAGTGAATATAGCTCGCTACGCTTTTCTTCCGGGTAGTTCTCTATCGAAGATATTGCGCTCGATACATAAGCAATAAATTTTTCACTGGTTATTGCGCCTTGAGTTTTAATACCGACGGTATATTTTTCATTCATTTCGGCAATTTTGTCGCGGTTTCCAAACACGGACTTATTGTACTGAATTGACGTTAAAATGTTTGACGAAACCGTGTTTAAAGCAGATAACACTTGTCCCGCTTTGCCCTCTATGGGATTTTCTTTAGTGCAAATTGCAGCGTAATACCAGCCGTAAAAATTGGTAGGACTATAACGCTGGATTTCTTCGGCGACTTGTTTAACGGTATCGTAGTTTTTTGCTAGTAGTTGCGATTTTGCATACGTCAGCTTTTCGTCAAGGCTTTCCTCGCTTTTTATAGCCACGTATTCAGTTCCGCAATAAGGACAGAAGGTTTTTCCCTTGTCTAAATTAATTTTGATGTTTTCACCGCAAGAACCACACTTTGCTTCCTGAAGCTCAATGCTCATATTTTTCCCTCTTTTCATAAATATTAAGATATGAATCATTATAATTCTTATCTTTAACACAATTTTAACACAAAAACATGTTAAAGTCAAGATAAATTCTTAACTTTATCTAATTGTGGAGGGAAAATGAAAATATACGATTATAATGGAAGAAAGAATATTTGCGGCGATAGGGTACACGAGGCGAGATGTAAGCATAGATTGACCCAAAGTGATTTGGCGGCAAGGCTGCAGGTTGCCGGAATAATTATTGAGCGCGACAGTATTTCTCGTATAGAGATTGGCACACGATTTGTTGCCGACTACGAGCTTCGCGAGCTGGCAAACATTTTGAAGGTTTCGGTCGGCTGGCTTTTGGGAATAGAATAAAAAGCGATGGCGCTAGAAAACATATTGCATTGCACTAGCTACACATATTATTAAAAAACAAAAATAGGATAAATTTATCCTAAAATTTATTGATTAAAAGTTCCGGATTTTGAATGACAAAAAGAAAAACCAACGAAGCGCGCGTGCGTTTTCGTTGGTTTTTTAAAATGAAGCTGCTGTGTTGATAAATTAACGGTGTACAAAGGATAATAAACGTTGTGCGAGCGCTATATCCTTAATAACCTCGCCTGCGAGGATAAGACCCATTACCGAGGGGACGAAGGACACGCTTCCAGGGGCGCGGCGAGTGTCGTATTTTTGCTTTTCTCCCACGGAATTTCTGCCGTTTTTGTCATACGGGGTGGGCTCTTGCGAGCCGTTTTCGATACACGTGGTGGGGGGCGTGTCGCGATTAGGCGCGGTATCTGCCGTTATTATCTGCTGCGCGACGGTATTTATAAAGGGTGGCTCGTCGGAAAAGACGACCTTAAGGTGATTTATTCCTCTTTTACGAAGCTCAACTCTGACGGCTCTCGCGAGGGGGCAAACCGAGGTTTTTGATATATCCGCGACTTTGAAGCGTGTGGGGTTGAGCTTATTTCCTGCGCCCATTGCCGAGATTATCTTAGCGCCCGCCGCCCTTGCTGCCATAATAAGCTCGATTTTAGAGGAAAGAGAATCTATCGCATCTATGACGTAGTCGTAGGAGGAAAAATCAAACTCTCCCTTTGTTTCCTTGGTGAAGAAAACGGTATGAAGCTCTACCTTGCAGTCGGGGTTTATCGAGAGTATTCTCTCGCGCGCCGCCTCGGTTTTATATTTGCCGACTGTGTCGGCCGTTGCTATTATCTGTCTGTTTATATTTGAAACCGATACCGTGTCCGAGTCAACGAGTACGAGCGAGCCGACACCCGCGCGAGCCAGCGCCTCGACGGCGTATCCACCGACGCCACCCACACCGAAAACCGCAACGCGTGCTTTAGGGAGGCGCTCGTATCCGTCACCAAGCATTATTTTCGTTCTGTCAGAAAAATGCTCCATAAATTTATCCTTTCGATAAGTGAGAGCCGGTTGCCGTACGGGCTACGCTCCCTCAATATATATTTTACCCTCAAAATTTGCCCTTGTCAACATAAATTCTTGACAATACCCGCCTTTTAATGTATAATAGCCGAGTAAGATAAAATTTTATTCATTAGAATATACCTATAACACGAAAAAACGTAGGGGTGATAATATGAGGCTTGAGCTTGTGGCGACCTGTCTTTTCGGTCTTGAGAGACTGCTCGGTGAGGAAATAGAGGCGCTCGGTTACGAGAGAATTTCCACAATAGACGGCAGAATTACCTTTCTTGGTGACGAGGAGGCTGTTGCGCTCTCTAATATTTTTCTGCGCTATGCAGAGAGGGTGTTTATAAAGGTTGGCTCGTTCAGGGCGGAGAGCTTCAGCGAGCTTTTTGACGGCACGAGGGCGCTTAGGTGGTCTGATTTTATAGGCCGTGACGACGCATTTCCCGTAAAGGGACATGCCATAAAGTCGAAGCTGCATTCAATTCCGGACTGCCAGTCGATAGTCAAAAAGGCGGTTGTTTCTTCGCTCTCTGACGTGTACGGCATCTCGCAGTTTCCCGAAACGAAAACGAAGTACCAGATAGAGTTTTTTATACTAGGCGACGAGGCTACACTTATGATAGACACCTCGGGTGTGGCGCTTCACAAGAGAGGCTATCGCCGTGATTCGCTGGGTGCGCCGATAAGAGAAACGCTCGCGGCGGCAATAGCGGCCATCTCTCGCCCGAGAGAGAACGTGCTTCTCTGGGACCCGATGTGTGGTAGCGGTACTATCGCCATTGAGGCAGCTATGCAAATGAACAAAATTGCTCCCGGGGTGAGTAGACGCTTTGCTGCTGAGGAATTTCCATTTATTAAAAATAAAGTGTGGCTCGATGCAAGAGAAGAGGCGCGCTCGCTTCAAATAAAAAGTGAATTTCAGGCCTATGCGACCGATATAGACCCCTCGGCCGTTGCTCTTGCAGAGAAAAATGCGACACTTGCCGGGGTTTCGGACAGCATAAGATGCTTTGCCTGCGATGCCAGAAAAATATCAAACGAGGGTAGGCGAGGCACGATAGTCACAAATCCACCGTATGGCGAGAGGCTTGGCACTGTGAGAGAGGCAGAGTGTCTTTACCGCGAGATAGGTGAGCGCTTTCGCTCTCTTTCACCCTGGCAGGTGTACGTAATAACCTCTCACCCCGGCTTTGAAAGGTTCTATGGAAAGCGCGCGGACAAGGTGAGAAAATTATACAACGGAATGCTGCCGTGCTATCTTTATCAATATTTCAAAAACGACAGTAAAAAGTGACAAATTGAAAACCATACTTTACAAAAAACGCATAAAAAATCAAAAAACACCGCACAGAGCTTGTAAAAATCAGCGCTGTGCGGTGTTTTACTTTGTGAATATTATTTTGCTAGAGAAGGAAATCAGTCGACAAACCCAATATCTGAAAGAGATGGGAAAAGCGGCACTCTTAACATTCTGCAAGCGAGCTTTGCCATCTCACGCGGAGGTGTGTTAAAGTCGCTTCTATACCATTCTATCATAGTGTAGCAGAGGCCGACAAACGCGAATTTTAGTATTTTATGGCCCACCTCGTCCTTTTCTGCCGGCAAAAATTTGGATATTGACACCCTGTCGCCTATGGGGAAATTGACCGATCGGTCGATGAAAATACCTAAAAGCGAGGATTTGTCAAGGGCTGAGAGGAGCTCTCGTTTTCCCATCCAGTATTTGAAATAATCCTCAAGCTCGCTCGTCAGAGAGCGTGGGGTGTTGCTTTTGTTATTGGTATAGGCGTCGTATTCGAGCATTTTGTGGTCGATAAGAGCGTAAAGGGCGTCCTCCTTACTGTCGAAATAGCGATAGAATGCTTTTCTTGGCATTTTCATTTTTTCACACAGCTCGGTGACGGTTATATCCTCGTAATTTTTCTGTTTAAGAAGTGTAAGAAAGCATTCCTCAATGTCGCGCTGTCTTTTTGTCGCGCTCTCGGTTTTGCAAAGCTTGTACATGAACACCTCGATGCGCGCGAGCGTGCTCCCGCGCGTTTTTACATTATTTTAACCTCATTATAGCAGAATTTTAGAGCGTAAGTCAACCGTTTTTCCATTTTTCAGCTTTTTAGCTATAAAATATATGAAAATTTGTGCAAATTTACCAAAAAATTACACCAAAATTTGTGGTGGAGTGTCACAAAAGTGGCACTTTGGGACTTTTATTTTATCTAAAACTTTGTTATAATTATAACGGTGTTAAAAAAATAAACATATTTTGGAGGTTTTTATGGCAAAACAAGTTCAACTTGACGCAAACGGCCATCGTAAATTCGGTATGATGGATAAGCTTGCGTACGCTGCGGGCGACCTTGGCTGTAACATGAGCTTTAGCCTCAAGGGAACGGTTCAGACCTTCTGGCTGGTTTACATGATGATGGAAACGGGCCTTTTCTCGATCCTTCTCTTGCTTGTTCAGGCATGGGACGCCATTAACGACCCGATTATAGGTTCGCTTATTGACGCAGATCAGAGAAAGTACAAGCACGGTAAGTACAAAACGTACATTTTTATCGGTGCGGTTGGCCTTCTTGTAGGCGGCGCGGCTGTATTCCTTCCGTTCCCCAAGGCGGATACTGTAATTAAGGCGATACTCTTTGTCCTTGGATACATAATTTGGGATGCGGCTTACACTATGGCAAACGTTCCTTACGGCACGATGCTCAATATTGTTACCGACAAAAACGAAGAGAGAGCTTCTCTTTCCGTATTCAGATCTATCGGCGGCGCTGTCGGCGGTATGCTTCCCGGTGTAATTCTTCCTATGCTTATTTGGCAGAAGGTTACATACGATGGAACCACCGGCTTCCTTGACAAGATTGAAATTCCCGAAGGCGCAGAGGGTCAGTTCTCTCCCGACAAGTTCCACAACAATCCCCTTACCGGTGACGCGTATCAGACGGGTGACGCAGTTCTTAGCCCTCTGACGGGTACTCAGCTTGAGATACTCCTTGGCGACAGAGTATTCTGGGCAGCTCTTATTATGGGTGTGCTTGGTTTTATTGCGTTTATGTTCATGCTCAAGAACATCACCATTCGTGGTAACGAGTATGCGCAGCTGAACAACGAAGGCGGCCAAAAGGTTAACTTCTTGAAGTCGTTTGGCACGTTCATGAAGAACCGTCCCGCTGTTGGTTGTACTATTGCGGCTGTTGGTATGTTCCTCGGTATGCAGTCGGCTTCTACGGCTACAACGATTATGTTTGCTACACACTTCGGTCAGGCTTCTCTTTCGGGCCTTGTAATGATGGTAGGATTTCTTCCTATGTTCATTTTTATGCCCCTTGCTACAAAGCTTGTAAAGAAGTACGGTAAGAAGGAAGTTTCCGCCATAGGCTCTATTGCAGGTCTTGTGGGAGGCTTAATTCTTTGCATATTCCCGCTTTGCCCGATGAGTATTCAGCTTGTAGTTTACATGGTAGGTCTTGTATTCTTCGGTCTTGGTATGGGCTTCTACAACTGCGTATCCTGGGCTATGATGGGTGATGCTATTGATTACAGCGAGTGGAAAACCGGAAAGAGAGAAGAGAGCGTTATTTACGCACTTCATTCCTTCTTCAGAAAGTTTGCTCAGGGCGTTGGCCCCGCGGCCGTTATCGCTATTATGGGTACACCCCTTATCGGTTATAATTCTGCGCTCGGTACTATCGGTCAGTCCCCTGAAACCGCAAGCAGACTTTGCTGGCTCGTTGCAGGTCTTTACATGCTTAGCGCGGTATGTCAGTTCGTAGGCGTTGCCGTTGTTTACAACATAGACAAGAAGACTGTTGAGAAGATGAACAGCGAGCTTGCTGAACGTCACGCTGCTGAAAACGGTCTTGCCGGCGAAGAGGCATAATCTTAAAACTCGGCTCATAACAGAGCGCAAGGCGCCTGACGAAAACGCTTGTCGGGCGCCATTTTTAAAACAATCATTTACATTTTGTTATAATAATATACATTATTTGAATAGATTTCCGTGTTAGAATGTATATTAAAATAATGATATAACACGGATAAGGAGAACTCAATGAGAAAAATTATAAAGATTAACGAGGGCTGGTCGTTTTTAAAGGACTGTAAAGACCCTCTTGCATCGGGTGAGTTTGTAGCGGTAACGCTTCCTCACACATGGAACGCTGAGGACGGTTTTGACGGCGGCAACGATTATTTCCGCGGAAGCTGCCTTTATAAGAGAAATATAAACCGCGAGGAGCTTGGCGAGGGACTTCACTACCTCGAGCTTCGCGGCGCGAATTCATCTGCATTCGTGTATCTCAATGGCGAAAAGCTCACCGAGCACCACGGTGGTTACTCAACCTTCAGAGTAAACCTTACCGACGCACTTCGCGAGGGTGACAACGAGCTTCAGATTATTGTTGATAATGCGCCTAACGATTTCGTATATCCTCAGATGGCAGACTTCACCTTCTACGGCGGTATTTACCGTGACGCTTATATCGTAACCGTACCCGAAAGTCACTTTGACCTCGATTATTTTGGCGCTCCCGGTATTCAGATTACCCCTGAAATCAAGGGCGAGGACGCTACCGTTACCGTAAAGGTATACGCAACCGAGCTTAAAGAGGGCGAGAGCTTCGTTTACACCCTCTACGACAAGGACGAAAACGAGATAGATAAGATTTGCTCCGCCGAGAGCGAGGTTAGCTTTGAAATCAAGGGCGTACATCTCTGGCACGGACGCCGTGACCCATACCTTTACTGCTGTGAGGCAGAGATTGTAAAGGGTGAGGAGATTGTTGATAACGTATGCTCTCGCTTTGGCTGCCGTACCTACGAGATCGATCCCGAGCGTGGATTTATTCTCAACGGCGAGGAGTATCCTCTTCGCGGCGTATCGCGTCACCAGGACAGATGGGGCTTCGGTAACGCGCTTCTTCCCGAGCATCACAAGGAGGATATGGAGCTTATCTACGAGGTAGGCGCTACCACTATCCGTCTTGCTCACTATCAGCACGATCAGTATTTCTACGACCTTTGCGACGAGTACGGTATGGTAATCTGGGCTGAAATTCCTTATATTTCGAAGCACATGCCCGCAGGCCGCGCGAACACCGTATCGCAGATGACCGAGCTTATCGCACAGAACTACAACCACCCCTCTATCGTAGTTTGGGGACTTTCTAACGAGATTTCCATTGGTGGCTCCGACGAGGACCTTCTTGAGAACCACAGAATACTCAACGACCTCGCTCACAAGATGGACAAGACGCGTAAAACTACCATAGCGGCAGTTTCTATGTGTAAGATGGACGATCCGTATCTTCAGATTCCCGACGTCGTTTCCTACAACCACTATTTCGGCTGGTACGGCGGCGATACCACTATGAACGGACCTTGGTTTGATAAATTCCACAAGACGCACCCAACTATTCCGATCGGCTGCTCCGAGTACGGCTGCGAGGCGCTTAACTGGCACACCTCCGAGCCCAAGCAGGGCGACTACACCGAGGAATATCAGGCGTTCTACCACGAGGAGCTTATAAAACAGCTGTTCACCCGCAAGTTTATGTGGGCTACTCACGTTTGGAACATGTTTGACTTCGGCGCAGACGCAAGAGCCGAGGGCGGCGAGAACGGTCAGAACCATAAGGGCCTTATGACTATGGACCGTAAGTATAAGAAGGACGCCTTCTACGCTTACAAGGCTTGGCTTTCTGACGAGCCCTTCGTTCACCTCTCGGGTAAGAGATACGTCGACAGAGTTGAGGACGTTACCAAGGTAACCGTTTACTCAAATCAGCCCGAGGTTGAGCTCTTCGTCAACGGCGAGAGCATCGGCAAGAAGTGTGCCGAGGACCACTTCTTCTACTTCGACGTAAAGAACGAGGGTGAAAGTACGATAGTAGCAAAGGCAGGCGAGCTTTCCGATGAGGGTAAAATTCGCAAGGTTGACGAAATGAACATGGACTACGTCCTTGTAGAAAAGGGCGCCGTTCTCAACTGGTTCGACGTCGACGCTCCCGAAGGACGCTTCTCTCTCAACGACAAGCTCGGTGATATTATGAAGAGCTTTTTCGGTAAGATCTGGTTCTTGAGACTTGGTCTTAAGCTCAAAAAGAAGATGGACGCAGGCAAGAAGGGCTCCGATAAGAAGAAGTCCGGCGGCTTTGACGTTGACTTTTCCTCCGGCGGCGGCCTTATGGAAATGATGGGCGGCTTCACCGTTCTCAGACTTACCTCCATGATGGGCATGATGAACATCAGCTTCACCAAGGAAGAGCTCTTAAAGCTCAACAAGCAGCTTAACCGCATCAGAAAGCCTAAGGGTGTTAAGTAATTAAAGATTAAAAAACAAATAACGCAAAATCAAAACCGCTCTCTTAGCGTGATACTCTTAACGGAGTATTCACGCTAAACGATGTTTGCCCTTGCGGGCAAGTGATGTTGACTTCGTCAGTGATGTTCACTGCGTAAATGATGTTACGCCTGACGGCGTAGTGGCAAACATCACATCACTGCGAGCATATATTTGCGTAGCAAATAGCGAGCAACATCATTATGCGTAGCATAACATCACTTTTGCGTTAGCAAAAACATCACTAACAGAAAAAAGAGCAGACATACAAGATTTTTCGTCTTGCGTGTTTGCTCTTTCTGTTTGTAATAAGGGTTTGGGCTTATCCCATACTGCATTTGTCTGGACAAATGCGATGCTTGCACTTTTATGAAAGTACAAACTCTCCGCTAAGGACATCACCCATTCTAAGGGCGGTTTTCTTTTTGGTGGTTTTACACAAAAACATCACGTTTGTTTTGTAAAATTGGTGGCTTGTCGATTGAGATTTTATAGAAAATAAGTAAGGTTTGTTGACACGGGTATGGGGTTTGTAAAAAAAACAAAAAATAAAACACAAAACAAAAACAGACGAGGGGGTATTTTGTCCGTTCTCGTCTGTTTTTCATACTTTTATTTACATTTTTGGGTTTTGTTTGTGTTTTTGATATTATTCGGATTTTGAGGCTTCTTTGGAAGGGGATAGGTTTTCTTTTTCGTCTCTCTTTCTTTTCTTTTCTTCATTAGCCTTGGCTATGGCAATTTTATAGAGCTCCTCGTGGGCGAGGCGGGTTTTGGTTACTATATCGCCCTCTATTTTTGGGAAGCAGTAGAAGAGATGGTCGTTGTTACCGATAGAAATAATATCGCCAAGCTCGTACCAGTTAAAGTCGGAGTTGACGGTGTATGACGCGCGCACCTTTTGCTCGTAGTGAAGTCCACCGTCACCGTCCAGCACAAAGCCAAAATCACCGTGGCGAAGCCTACCCTCGCCTATATGGTATATGTGTGTTGTGTCGATGGTCATGCAAATATCTACGGGGATATCGAGCGAGTATTTGCCCTCGAGAATTTCGGCTTTGACGCACTCGCGCTCCCACGCATACCAGTCGGGGATATTGTTGAACTTGCCTTCGCCCTCGCCGTTATATACGAGGTAGCCGTACTCGTCGAGAGTGTAGCTTGCTCCACAGACGGAGCAGGTGATTTTATCACCCTTGCCCTGCATTTTGCCCTCTTTCATACAGTGGGGGCATTTATAAAGCACGCGGTTAAGGTAATCTGCTCTGAAATCCTCGTCGATTTTGATATGGTTTTCCTGTTGCCACTTAAAGCTGTCGAAGGTAAATTCACGGTTTACTATCTCGGCTATCTCTTCAACAGACATATTCTTAATCTCATCGGGCGAGAGGATATAGGTCTCGGTTGCCGATACGTCTACCTTGCGGCGCTGAAGATTATTATAGAGTGGGTCGCGCGAGAAAGCGCCATAGGCGTGTATCATTACGACGGGTATTCCGAGCATTTTGATAAGCGGCGCTGTGGTTTCGGGCAGGGTGGTAGAGGTGCCGTCAAATGAGTATCCCGCCTCGGGGAAGAGGACTATTGAGTCACGCTTTTTGCGTACTGCGTAGAGTATGTCGCGCACGAGGGTGGAGTCCGAGACGAATTTGCTCGTGGGAATACAGCCTATCCAACGCATAAGGGCGTCCTTACCGATAAAGCCGTCGCTCGTTGTGATTATGTTGAACGCTCTCGGATAGAGCATCGACGCTACTATCTCGAGGTCGATAAAGCTCGAGTGGTTCATAAGAAAGAGCGCAGGCTCTCTCTTACCGAGCTTGTCCATACCTATTTTCTCGTATTTAAAGTGTGTTGCAAGGAGGTCAGGGAGTGAGACGAGCTTAAGAAGTGTTCTAAAGAACATATTCGGGCGCTTCGGCTTCATGTGCTTTTTGCGCTTCGTTTTCATTACCTCGCCGTAGCTTTTTTCGATAACCTTGATTTTCATAAGGTGGCCTTTCTGACGCGGTAGCGTCGGTTGGTTTTCGCCTTTTTGTCTATTTTAGCATATTTTACGAAAAAAAGCAACATTTTTGCAAAGTTTACACATATTATCTTAACAATTTGTTAAAAAAACGAACAAATGAAAGAAAAACCCGCAATATTTCTTAATCACTTGATTTTGTCTGTGTGTTTTGCTAAAATATATATGTAAGATTTTAGGCGAGTTTAGAATTTTAGACTTTAGATTTTGAGGTGAATTATGTTATCAAAGGTTTACTGCTCGGGGGTTATAGGAATAGAGGGCTTTGAGGTGCTCGTTGAGTGCAGTGGATGGGACAGAATACCCAAGTTTGAGCTTGTGGGACTTCCCGACGCGGCTGTTAAGGAGGCTAAAAACAGGGTTCGTTCCGCTATAGAAAACAGCGGATTTCTGTTTCCCGCGCTTGATATAATGATAAACCTCGCTCCCGCCGATATTAAAAAAGAGGGCTCGGGATACGACCTCGCAATAGCCACGGCTATTTTGCAAAGCGACAGAATTATTCCTGCCACGTGCGACCTTTCGGACAAGTGCTTTGTCGGTGAGCTTTCGCTTTCGGGCGAGATAAGAGCCGTTGGGGGCGTGCTTTCAATGGCGCTTGCGGCAAGAGATGCGGGGCGACGCGAGGTGTTCGTACCTTACAGCTGCTCTCACGAGGCTGCCGTTGTGTCCGGAATAAAGGTTTTTGGTGTAAAAACTCTGCGCGAGCTTGTCGAACACCTAAGAGGTGTAAACAAAATTGAGCCTGTGACCTTTGACGCCTCAGCCTTTGATTTATCAAAACGACCCGAGGGACTTGATTTTGCTGACGTGAGAGGTCAGCTTAAGGCAAAGCGCGCTCTTGAAATTGCCGCGGCAGGCGGCCACAACGTGCTTATGATAGGACCTCCCGGTGCAGGCAAGTCGATGCTTGCCAAGAGGCTTTCGACGATTTTACCTGATATGTCCTTTGAGGAGGCGGTCGAAACCACGAAAATTCATTCTGTTACGGGAATGCTTGCATCAAGCCTAGTCACCGAGCGTCCGTTCCGTTCGCCGCATCACACCGTGACTATGCCGGGACTTGTCGGCGGCGGCACTGTGCCTCGGCCCGGTGAAATCTCGCTTTCAAACAACGGAGTTCTTTTCCTTGACGAGCTTCCCGAGTTTTCGAAGACTGTCACCGAGTCGCTCCGTCAGCCGCTTGAGGACGGTGTTGTAACGGTAACGCGCGCGGTGGCGAAGATAACCTATCCTGCAAGATTTATGCTTGTGTGTGCTATGAACCCTTGCCGATGTGGATATTTTGGCGATCCCTCGCGCAGATGCACCTGCACCCCTGCTGCACGCACTGCCTACATACAAAAGGTGAGCGGTCCGCTTCTTGACAGAATTGATATAGAAATCGAGCTGCCCTCGGTCAGCTATAATGATATTTCGGGCAAAACAGCCGCGGGCGAGCCCTCGGCCGAAATCAGAAAGAGAGTCAACAACGGCCGCGCCTTTACCGACTCAAGACTTGAGAGGGGCGGCGACAAGACGGGTGTTCTCAATGCGAATATGACGCCTGCTATGATACGAAAATACTGTGCGCTTGACGCAGAGGGAGCGCTTCTTATGAAGGAGGCGTTTGACTCGCTTGGGCTTTCAGCCCGCGGTCACGATAGGGTGCTTAAGGTGGCGAGGACCATTGCCGACCTTGACGGTCTTGAAAACATCACTGCCGATCATATAGCGGAGGCGATAATGTATCGCACCCTAGACCGCAAATACTGGAAGAGATAGTAAATTTTGCGCATTACTTCGGGTAGTTCACGCTCGGCGTATTACAATACGCTCTTCGCGTTTCTACTCTCGTACTGCATCAAAATTTACGTCGAGTAGGGTTGTTGTAATAGTAAAAAAGGTTTCTGTGATTTTCGATAAAGTGCGAGGGTAATTTTTGCGAACTACGTCAGCTAGGTGCGCTGGCCGTATTACATATACGGCTGTCGCGCCCCTACCTTCGTATTTCATCAAAAATTACGTCGGTGTTATTTTTTAAAATAGAAAAATGTGTTTTGTGATTTTCGATAAAGTGTGAGGGCGATTTTTACGAAGGACGTATATATAATATGTCGAGCATAAGATACACGAACTAATTCGCAAAAAGCATATTGGAGGAATATGAGAAGAAAGGAAAAACTACCCGAGCTCCTCGCTCCTGCGGGAAGCTTCGAATGTCTTCTGGCGGCTGTGGCCGCTGGGGCAGATGCGGTTTACGTAGGCGGAAAGCGTTTTGGAGCGCGCGCTTATGCTAAAAATTTTGACACGGGTGAGCTTTCCCGTGCTGTGAGCTACTGCCATCTTAATGGCGTTAAGCTCTACGTTACACTCAACACTCTCCTTGGTGACAAGGAAATGGCCGATGCCGTTGAATACGCAAGAGAGCTGTATCTTCTTGGCGTTGACGCGCTTATTGTGGCAGATTTCGGACTTGTATCGGAGCTTCGCCTTGCCGTTCCGAACATGGAGCTTCACGCTTCAACGCAATGCTCGGTGCATAATACCTACGGAGCGAACGCGCTCTCTTCTCTCGGTGTGTCGAGGGTTGTTCTCGCAAGAGAACTTTCGCTTTCGGATATATCCTCGGTGTGTGATGAATGCGCACCCGAAATCGAGGTGTTCTTACACGGCGCGCTGTGTGTCAGCCACTCGGGTCAGTGCCTCTTTTCGTCGCTTGTCGGCGGAAGAAGCGGAAACCGCGGTGAGTGCGCTCAGCCGTGCAGACTGCCGTACAGCTTCACTTCGCTTGGCCGCAGCGTATCAGACACTCATAAATCGGTTGCCCCCACCTCTTTTACACAGAGCTCCACTACCCGCAGCTCTGCTGCTTGTAGCTCTTGTGCCACTCGCTCATCGTGTGTATCGCACTCGCCTGAGTATAGTGCGGCGTGCGGTAGGTGTGAGATAGGCAATGGCGTGCGCTCGGAATATCCTCTTTCGCTTCGTGATTTGTCACTCGCTATGCACGTGCCTGAGCTTATTTCGTCGGGCGTATCCTCACTCAAAATTGAAGGAAGAATGAAATCTCCCTCTTACGTTTATACAGTTACCTCGGTTTATAGGCGTCTGCTCGACGAGGGGCGCTCGGCAAACGAAGATGAGCGTGAGCTCCTCAGACGCGCATTCTCGCGCGACGGCTTTACCGATGGCTATTTTACGGGCAAAATCAGGCAAAAAATGACAGGCGTGCGCTCGGATTTGGATAAGGAAATATCGAGGCTCTCGGGTGAGGGTGAATACGGTCTTTTACGACACCCGGTGTGCGCATCTGTTAAAATAAAACTCGGTGAGCCTGCCGAAATGACGCTCTCCGACGGTACGCGATGCGTATCGGTTAAGGGAGCTGTGGCTCGCAGAGCCGAAACCTCACCTCTCTCGCCGGAAGGCGTGAAGGAGCGTCTCTCTAAGATGGGAAACACCTATCTTTCGCTCTCGGTGGAGGATATAAATCTCACTCTTGACGAGGGCGCAAACCTTTCGCCCGGCGAGATAAACGCTCTTAGGAGATGCGCGGCTGAAAAATTCGAGGATTTCTCACGCCCCGACACGCTTCCAGGGTATAAATACGAGATAAAAAGAAAGAAGTGTCAAAGCAATTTCCCAACCGACGAAAAATACGGTATACTAAGGAGAGAGGGAAAGCTCACCACAGCGCAGTTCTTCTCGGAGAAAGAGTATCTTGATACGGCTATGAGCGGGGGCGGTGCTTTGTTGGGCGTCGATATATCCTTTGTGCCGCTCTTTTCAAGCGATATGGCACTCGCTCTCTCAAAGGCGGTTTTTTTACCACCTGTCATATTAAATTCCGAGATGGGTGTGGTGCGCGATGCTCTTGAAAAAGCCAAAAGATGCGGAGTTTTGTACGCTTTGGTTGACAATATCGGGCATTTAGACCTCGCGAAAGAGTACGGGTTTGTTATATTTGCCGGTTTTAGACTAAATATTACGAACGGCTCTGCCGATAGAGTGATAGCAGCTCTTGGCGCAGAAAAGAGAATACTCTCTGCCGAGCTTACCTTACCGCAGGCAAGAGATATTTCGGGTGGTGTCATAACCTATGGAAGAATACCTCTTATGCTCACTGAACGCTGCTTCGCAGGAGAGAATTTAGGTAGCGACGGCTGTCTTGATGCGGCGCTCGTCGACAGACGAGGCGAAAGGTTCCCCGTTATACGCGAGTTTAAGCACAGGAATATTATACTCAACTCGGCCGTCACGTATATGGCCGACAAAAGAGATGAGCTAAACAAAATGGCTCTTTATCACTCACACCTCCTTTTCACCGTCGAGCGCTCTCCTGAAATTATAAAGGTCCTGCGCGCACACAAGAGCGCAGCCCCTCTTCCAAACGGAGAAAAATCCCGCAGAGTAGGTCGTCGCACCTCATCACGCTGATAAGTCTGTTTTCTGTCTTGCGCTGATAAATAGGTGCGCCTCATCACGCTGATAAGTCTGTTTTCTATCTTGCGCTGATAAATAGGTGCGCCTCATCACGCTGATAAGTCTGCGCACAGCTCTCGCACAACGCTCAATCCGAGGTGAATTTTGCCGTGAATGCGCCTTGCTTTTGCTCCGCAATTATCCCAGATGGCATTATTGCATTTTCTTTATCGCGAAAAAACAATTCCTACAAAAAACAAAAAGCCGCTCGGCCTTAGTGTACCACGTTCGGTTCACAAGGCGTGCGGCTTTTATTGTTCAAATTCTAAATTTTCGGGGTTAAAAATATCGTCGTCTAAAAATTCTCTAAGCGACATATCAAAGCCCTTTGCAATCATTATAACCGTACTGAGCGTTACGGTTTTGTTGCGACCGTTCATAATGCACTGCATACTTCCGTGTTGTATGCCCGAGTTATGCTCTAGTCGATACTGTGACATATCTTTTTCACGAAGAAGCTTTAAAATTCGCTTTGCAACGGCATCGTTTACGCTCACGTCATCACCCCCTATAATAATTACGGTCGGTAGTTTCACCTTCGTATATTATTTTACCAACAATTTTAGAAAAATATAAGAAGGTATACCTACATATACTTGATTATTAACACAAATAAAGAAGCGCTTATGGCAAATCAAACGTCATAAGCGCTTCTTTATTTGTTTATTATAAAGTTTTTCATAGTCGTATATAGATTTGTGTCAAAAAGCGGTTAAGATTTTACGGATTGTTTTAATTATTGAATTTCTTTAAATCCTCTAATTTTTCGATAATTTCGTCAATAATTTCGTTCTTCTTTTTGTCGGTGTAAAAATCTACGTAGGTCCGCCCCACGAGATAGTCTATTGAAACGTTAAAAAAGTCGGCAAGTTTGATAAGTGCAGCGGCGTCAGGCTCTGTTTTTCCCGTTTCGTAATTTGAGATAGTACGCTGGTTTATTCCTGTGGCTTCGGCAAGCTCACTCTGCTTCATTTCTCTGTCTTCCCTCGAATCCTTGATTCTGTTTGCCGTAATAACACCCCATTTCTTTTACTATTATTTTGGTATATTATACAACAAAATTTCTATAAAAGGGTTGACAAAGAAATATTTTTCATTTATAATGTTTCCATACCAAAACATTGGTAAGATAAACGACAAATATAACTCATTGTAAAGAAAGGAAGTAAACATGAAAGAAGAGTACGTAATTCCGGATATGGAATTTGTTTATTTTGAGTCTTACGATATAATAACGACATCGTATGGCGACGAGTATGTTGAAGAGGATGATGGAGAAAACGACGGAGAATGGACTTAAGTATAAATTAAACATTTTAATATTTTGAAAGGAAAAAGAAAAATGAGAAAAATTATTTCTGCAATTTTTGTCGCAATGCTAATTATGTGCTCTATAGCGGTAGTTTCTTTTGCGGCAACCTCGCAGACCGAGCAGGTTTCGCTGAGTATTGACAAGTATAATCTTTCTTTCGAAGATAATATATTTATCAAATACGCCGTTAAGCTTAACGGTGACGAAGCGCTCGCGAGCGGGGACTTCGGTATGCTTTATTGGACCGAGCCGCAAACAACCTACGAAAAGGGAACGGAAAAATCCTCCTCGAAAACCGTGGGTTATCAGACAATTTCCGGTGTAAAATATTATATTTTTGAATACACCGAATTTGCGGCAAAGCAAATGACCGACGTCGTGTATTCTCGCGCTTACGTAAAAAATGGCGGAGAATATATTTATAGCGATGTAACATCGTATAGCATACTTGAATATGCAAAGGGAAAGCTTGGTCTTATTGAAGGCGTGAGCGAAACAAAAAACGAAGAGCTTAAAGCGGTTTTACGTGCTATGCTTGCATACGGTGCTACAACGCAGAATTATTTTGACTATAAAGAAGAATCTCTGCCGACGGATATTTTTCTTGCAAAATATACGATATCTGTACAGAACGGCACGCTTAGCGATGGAAGTGTAAGCGGCGAGTTTTCTGCGGGAGACTACGCTTTTCTTGTTGCTGAAAACAGAGAGGGTTATAAACTTGATTATTGGATTTCCTCTGACGGAAAGGTTGTTGGATATGATGCTGAGCTTAGAATTACGGTAAATTCAAGCAAGGCTTACGTGGCGGTTTATCGAGAGCTGGATTGCTCTGATCTTGGACATAGCTTTGGTGATTACACGTCTGACGAAAACGCGACATGTACAGAGGACGGAACGCTGAGTGCTGTGTGCTCAAGATGCGGCGAAATTGACACAAAACCCGACACGGACTCTGCCAAAGGGCATAGCTACGAGGCTGTAGTTACACCCCATACCTGCACTGATGCAGGATATACAACTTACACCTGCACTTGCGGTGACAGCTATGTTTCAGACGAAATTTCTGCAAGCGGACATAGCTATGCAAACGGCAGCTGTACCATCTGTGGAGAGAAAGATCCGAGCTACGTCAAGGAATACACCGAGGGACTTAAATTTACGCTTAGTACGGCTGATACGTATAGTGTTACAGGATACGAGGGCACAGAGCCGAACGTTGTTATACCGGCAACCTACGAGGGAAAAGCGGTGACGAAGATTGGCGATGATGCGTTCTCAAGTTGTATCATTCTTGAGAGTATCAAGATACCTGATAGTGTGACGAGGATTGGCGCCTATGCGTTCTCAGGTTGTATCAGCCTTGAGAGTATTGAGATATCCGACGGTGTGACGAGTATTGGCTCGTATGCGTTCTCGGGTTGCGGCGCTCTTGAGAGCATTGAGATGCCCAACAGTGTGGTGAGCGTTGGCTATTCTGCGTTTGAGGGTTGTAGCGGTCTTATAAACGTATATATTACTGACATAGCGGCATGGTGTAATATATCTTTTGAAATCAGTGATTCAAATCCTCTCTGTTATGCGTATAATCTATACCTTAACGGAGAATTAGTAAAAGACGTAGTTGTTCCGTATGGCGTGACGAGAATCCCATCATATGCTTTTAGCTGCGATAGTCTTGAGAGCATTGAGATATCCGACAGTGTCACGAGCATAGGCTCTTCTGCGTTCGAGGGTTGCAGTAGCCTTAAGAGTATAGAGATACCAGACGGTGTGACCAGTATTGGTTATTCTGCGTTCTATGGTTGTAGCAGTCTTAGTAGTGTAACACTGCCGTTTGTGGGAGTTGGCAAGTGGGGTACGTCCAATTCTCACTTTGGCTATATCTTCGGGGGTGATAACTCAAGTTGCGTTCCGCAAAGTCTAAAAACCGTAATTATTACCTCCGCGGCGGAAATTGGCTCTTCTGCGTTCGAGGGTTGCAGCAGTCTTGAGAGCATTGTAATACCAGATAGTGTCACAAGCATTGGTTATTCTGCGCTCTCGGGTTGTAGCAATCTCATCAGTATAACGCTTCCGTTTGTTGGAGCTAGCAAAGATGGTACATCTAACACTCGTTTTGGTTATATATTCGGGGGTTATAACACTTGCGTTCCGCAAAGTCTAAAAACCGTAATTATTACCTCCGCGGCGGAAATTGGCGCTTGGGCGTTTTCGAGTTGTAGCAGCCTTGAGAGCATTGTGATACCCGACGGTGTGACAATCATTAGTAATTCTGCGTTCTATGGTTGCAACGGTCTTAAGAGCATTGAGATACCCGACGGTGTGACAAGCATTCATGATTCTGCGTTCTATGGTTGCAGCAGTCTTATGAGTGTTGTGATACCTGACAGTGTGACGAGCATTCATAATTCTGCGTTCTCAGGTTGCAGCAGTCTTATGAGTGTTGTGATACCTGACAGTGTGACGAGCATTTGCTCTAATGCGTTCCAAAATTGTAGCAGTCTTGAGAGCATTGTGATACCTGACAGTGTGACGAGCATAGACAAATATGCGTTTCGTGGTTGCAACAGTCTTATAAGCATTGAGATACCCTATGGTCTCGCGAGCATAGGCGATTATACGTTCTCAGGTTGTAGCAGCCTTGAGAGTATTGAGATACCCGACAGTGTGACGAGCATTGGCAATTATACGTTCGATGGTTGTAGTAGCCTTACTAGCATCATGATACCTGACGGTGTCACGATCACTGGCGAATATGCGTTTTATAATTGCTCAAGCCTTGCGAACGTAAGCTTTGGTGAGAACAGTAAGCTTAACAGCATCGGCTCTTCTGCGTTCTATGGTTGTAGCAGTCTTGAGAGTATTGTGATGCCTGACAGCGTAACAAGCATCGGCTCTTCTGCGTTCTATGGTTGTAGCAGTCTTGAGAGCATTGTGATGCCTGACAGTGTGACGAGCATTGGCTCCGTGGCGTTCCGTGGTTGTAGCAGTCTTACGAGCATTGTGATACCCGACGGTGTGACAATCATTAGTAATTCTGCGTTCTATGGTTGTAGCAGTCTTGAGAGCATTGTGATGCCTGACAGCGTAACAAGCATCGGCTCTTGTGCGTTCTATGGTTGTAGCAGTCTTAAGAGCATTGAGATACCCGACAGTGTGATGAGCATTGGCTCTTCTGCGTTCTCGGGTTGTAGCAGTCTTACAAACGTATATATTACTGACATAGCGGCATGGTGTAATATATCTTTTGGAATCATTGATTCAAATCCTCTCTGTTATGCGTATAATCTATACCTTAACGGAGAATTAGTAAAAGACGTAGTTATTCCGTACGGTGTAACGACAATTCAGTCTTATGCTTTTAGCTGCAATAGTCTTGAGAGCATTGAGATACCCGATAGTGTGACGAGCATTGGTGAAAGTGCGTTCGATGGTTGTAGCAGTCTTATGAGAATTGAGATACCAGATAGTGTCACAAGCATTGGTTATTCTGCGCTCTCGGGTTGTAGCAATCTCATCAGTATAACACTGCCGTTTGTTGGAACTAGTAAGGG
Organism: Clostridia bacterium; assembly: GCA_017631325.1. Classification (GTDB taxonomy): domain Bacteria; phylum Bacillota; class Clostridia; order Oscillospirales; family CAG-272; genus UBA1740. Next base: position 1,115 of record JAGBTM010000032.1, on the reverse strand, counting down.
TAGGATATCATATACCAGCTTTGACTCTATATTTGGAGGTAATGTGCCGCAAAGTCTGAAAACTGTAGTTATTACAGGCGGAACAAGCATTGGTAATTCTGCGTTCCGTGGTTGCAGCAGCCTTGAGAGCATTGTGATACCTGACAGTGTGACGAGCATTGGCTCTTGGGCGTTCGATGGTTGTAGCAGTCTTGAGAGCATTGTGATACCTGACAGTGTGACGAGCATTGGCTATTCTGCGTTCTCGGGTTGTAACAGTCTTACAAACGTATATATTACTGACACAGCAGCGTGGTGCAATATATCTTTTGAAAGTGGTAACGCAAATCCTCTCTGCCATGCCGATAATCTATACCTTAACGGAGAATTAGTAAAAGACGTAGTTATTCCAAACGGCGTGACGACAATTCCGGTGTATGCTTTTAGTTGTAGTAACATTACCGGTATAATAATACCCGACAGTGTGACGAGCATTGGCGGATATGCGTTCTATGGTTGTAGCAGTCTTGAGAGGATTGTGATATCCGACAGTGTGACGAGCATTGGCGGATATGCGTTCTATGGTTGTAGCAGTCTTGAGAGGATTGTGATATCCGACAGTGTGACGAGCATTGGCGAACGCGCGTTCTATGGTTGTAGCAGTCTTACGATATACTGTGAGGCTGAAAGCAAGCCTACGGGTTGGGATTCATACTGGAACTATAGCAACCGCCCTGTTGTATGGAACTACAAGGCAGAGAAATAAGGCGAAAATACTAATTAATACAACGGCGCTCGCGGTGTAGAAATGCTCTGCGAGCGCTTTAATTGTTCTTGTTTTAAAACGGGACAAGGCACTGTTTGTTGGTGTAATTAGCTCTACTTTGTAAAACGTAGTTTACCTTTTTGTTATTTTTATATTATAAAAGCGAGAGGACTTTTTTGTTCCTCTCGCTTTGCTTTTTTGTCGTTTTTATTATCGGTGTTGCTTTTTTCTATTATAAATGAATTGATGCTAATGCATCATGAATTGGCCGCGCCATGATTTCTCGCTTCGCTCCGTGAATTGAATTGCAGCCAACGCGCCAAAGGCACAATTTGTGCCGCAGGCAATTCACGAAAGCTCGGCTTTCAAT
>JAGBTM010000031.1 GCA_017631325.1 Clostridia bacterium | reverse complement strand
TAAGTGCATCGTATCTTGTCTTACCGTCTGCGCTGTAAGTGCCGTATACGGTAATGATATTGCCGTTTTCGTCAGCAATCTTCATGTTACCGTACTGAGTGTTGTAAACTTCTACAATAACGCCGGTTACGTAGTACTTACCCTCGGTGTAGGTGTTGTGCGCCTTAGATGCACCAAGTGCGATAGCGTCAAGAATAGAAAGAGAGCTGTCTGCCTCGGGATCTGCGGGAGTTTCGGGCTCAACGGGAGTCTCGGGCTCAACAGGAGTGTCAGGAGTGCCGGGAGTACCTGCTACTTCACCGTAGAACTGGCAGTAGAAGCCTGCATAGGAAACTGCGCAAGGACCAACGGTAAGGAAGTTCTTATCGTTTCTTGTGCCGAACCAGTAGTCAGCTGCCGCTGCATCGCCTACAACAACGCTTGCGATGAGGGTCTTGCTCTCTGCATCGTAGGTGTAAACGGTAGAAGCGGTTGCCTCGTAAGCACCGTTTACGTGAGTGCCGGAAACTACCATATTGATGTATGTCTTAACACCGTTAACCATGCAGTAGAGGTAGTATCCGCCCTCGGTAGCCTCGAGATATACGTCAAGGGAAGCCGATGCGTCCTCGGTGGTTGCCATATAATAACCGTCCATGCCACCTACAAGGTAAACAGTCTTCTGTGCGTTCTGCTGTACCATACCGAACTTGTATGCAGTGCCTGCTACGGGAGCATCAACTACACCAAAGGTGGTCTCGGGCTCGTCAGGAGTATCAGGGGTATCGGGAGTATCAGGAGTGTCGGGAGTATCGGGAGTTTCGGGAGCCGCCGCGGTGTGAGCGGTAATCCAAGCGTTCTTAAGTTGAGCAGTGCCATTGTACTGACCGATAATACCGTAAACGGTAACTGTGTCACCTACTACGGGCTTTGTGGTAAGTGCATCGTATCTTGTATTACCGTCTGCGCTGTAAGTGCCGTATACGGTAATGATATTGCCGTTTTCGTCAGCAATCTTCATGTTACCGTACTGAGTGTTGTAAACGTCTACAATAATGCCGGTTACGTAGTACTTACCCTCGGTGTAGGTGTTGTGCGCCTTAGATGCACCAAGTGCGATAGCGTCGGAAATCGAAAGCTCTGTATCTGCCTCGGGATCTGCGGGAGTTTCGGGCTCTTCGGGAGCAACGTAATCGGGATCTGCCTTGCCACAAACCGAGCACTTGCCGTCTACGAAGCTGTGTCCGTCAGCACAGGGATCCTCGGGAAGTTCGGGAGCAACCTCAAATTCAACAACAAACTGTTTCGTGCCAACGCTCTCAACGGTATAGTAGGACCAATCGGAAATAGAAACCGTGGTATAACTACTGTAAGAACCAAGACCGTAGGCCTCGCCGTCGATGGTGGTTCTGAATACGCCGATGGAGGTGTATTCCCAAACGGTAGCGTCCTCGGTAGAGAAGCCAACGAATTTGCTTACCTTACCGTCTTCGCTAGTTGTTGTCTTTGCGTAAATATAGGTTTTGACACCGTCTACCATGGTGTAGAACTTGTAGCCGCCCTCTACGATTTCAACGAAGAAATCAGGAGCCTCTGCTGAGCTCTCGGTGGTGTTAATGAATTTGTTGCCGTCGTTCTGAGTGGTTGAAAGAAGATAAAGCTTCTTGTCAAGAGTCTTCTGAACGAGGAAGAACTTGTACGCTACACCCTCCTCAAAGCCGGGATCTGCGATATCAACGTAGTCTGGATCAGCCTCGCCGCAAACGGAGCATTTGCCGTCAGCAAAGCTGTGCGGGAGCTTAGAGCCATCGTCTGTTACTTTGTCGGTTGCTTCGCATCGGTCACATATAGCGGTCTTGGTGCCGTCAGTAGTACAGGTAGCGTCGTTGTTAGACACATACTTAGTGAAGCTGTGACCGTTGGCACAGGGATCCTCGGGAAGCTCGGGCTCGTCGGGAGTATCGGGGGTATCGGGAGTATCATTATCAACGCCGCCAAGACAAACCTCGCTGCTCTTGGTAGTACCGTCGGACATATAGTAGGTGAATACTATGTATCCCTTGCCGTCGCGAACGATCATTTCGGACTTTACGTCGGTTATGCTAACGCCGTCCTTGCCGGGTGCGCCGTCGATGCCGTCTTTACCGTCGGCTCCGTCTTTACCGGGTGCGCCGTCGATGCCGTCCTTACCGTCGGCTCCGTCTTTACCGGGTGCGCCGTCGATGCCGTCTTTACCGTCGGCTCCGTCTTTACCGGGTGCGCCGTCGATACCGTCTTTACCGTCGGCTCCGTTCAAGTATCCTAAAGAGGTTTTTGTTTCCCATTTGTCATAAGAAACGTAGAGAATGCCGTCTTCAAGCTTGAATTCGGGAGTTACGCCGTCCTTACCGTCCTTGCCGTCTTTACCGTCAATGCCGTTCAGACCGTTAGCGCCGGGATCACCCTTTTCGCCCTTGATGGTTTCAAGCCACTCATCGTAGGACAGGGGCTTGTTGCCGTTCTCTTCGGCATAGGTAACGTATGCAGCATAGACGTCCTCAATCGAAGTGGACTCGCCGTTATCACCGTTACCTGCACCTGAGCCACCATTTCCGCCTATACTGCACGCGGTCAACGTGAGCATAGCAAAAACAAGGCCCAATGCGAGAAATAATGATAAAATCTTTTTTCTCATGATGTTCTCCTTACTGTGTTGTTTTAAATTTTATTTAAACTAGGTCTTTGAACACGACTACATTATAGCACTCTCTACAATTAAAGTCAATGCTTCTTGTCAATTATGAAATTTGTTAAAACCTTAACGAAGAAAAAAGTCCTGAAGTGGGGTAACTTCAGGACAAAATTTCCTTTGGCAACTCGCCACGGCGCTCGTCTGAGGGAGATACGCCAAAGGCAGCCTTATAATTTCTGTAAAAGGTCGCGTAATCGAAAAAGCCACATTCAAGATATACGCCAGTCGGATTTTTACCGCAGAGAATTTCACGTCTTGCGAGAAGCAGTCTTTTCTCGGTTATATACTTTTTCGGTGTTGTGTGCAGATTGTCTATAAACAGCTGGTGCAGATAGCTTTTCGTAATGTAGAGGCTCGAGGCAATATCTGCTACAGAAATAGGCTGACGGATATTTTCCTCTATAAACTTAAGCGCCGCCGCTATAATGGAATTTTTGCCCTCGTGCGACGAGCATCTTTCGTTTTCGGTACCGATAACGAAATTGCAAAGAAGCTCGTAAAGGCAAGCGGTGTATGCGCCGACGGCAAGCTCCTTGTCAAGCCTTTTGACGTAGCTGTCCATTCGCGAAAAAATCTCTTTGACCTCCGGGGCGTCGGTACAGCTTATAACCTCACGACCATTGGAAATGCGCTCAGAAATCTCGCGAGGTAAAAGCGACTCGTCAAACATCACGTCGTATCGCTCGTACGGCTTGTCACTCTCGATTAGCAGGCCGTGGTGGAGAGTAGGGCGCAACAGAAGCATATCACCCGGCGAGAGCTTATATATTCTGCCTTCTATGTAATATGACGCATCACCGTTAACAAAGTACAAAAGCTCACAGGCCGCGTGAGTGTGGTGCGGAAAGGACTTTTTCGTCGGCTCAATGCAGATTTTATGGTCGTATATAAGTCTGTCAGAGGAAAATTCGCTGATAACTGTGCTTTTCATAATTTACCGCTCCAAAACGCTTTTCTTATATATTATACACCATCATTTGACTTTTTGCAATGCTTTTTTGGATTTTTAGCAATTTACATATCGAAAAATACAGTATATAATAAAATTAATAACGCGTATTAATTATGCGCTTGAGGGAAAGGAAATTTCTTATGAAAAAACTTAATCTTGCAATAATCGGACAGGGCAGAAGCGGCAGAAACATTCACGGTGCTTATCTCAAAACCGACAAGAACGTCTACTACAACGTAGTGGCAGTAGTCGAGCACGACGCAAAGAGACGTGAAATCGCAAAGGGAGAGTATCCCGGCTGTGAGGTATACAGCGATTACCGCGAGCTTTTTAATAGAAATGATATTGACCTTATCGTAAACGCATCGTTTTCCGAGATGCACTACGAGATAACTCTCGACCTTCTTTGCCACGGCAGAAACGTTATAGAAGAGAAGCCCATGGCTCGCAATATGTACGAGTGTCAGTGCCTTCTCAACGCGGCAAAGGAGAGCGGCTCGGTATTCGCGGTATTCCAGCAGAGCCTTTACGACCCGAGCTACGTATTCGTTAAGGAAGCAATTGAGAGCGGTAAGCTTGGCAAGACCGAGCAGGTTTCCATCAGATACAATTCACTTGCGCGCCGTTGGGACTGGCAGACTCTTCAGTCTCGCCTTGCAGGTAGCGTATATAATACCGGCCCCCACCCCATTGGCTACGGCCTCGACATCATCGGATTCGAGAATAAGGCAGAGGTAGTTTACTCGCGCCTTGCTACCGAGCTTACCTCGGGTGACGGTGAGGACTATGCAAAAATCCTTATGACCGCAAAGGACCGTCCTCTTATCGACATAGAAATCAGCGCAATTGACGCTTACTCGAACTTTATGTTCAAGGTGCAGGGCTCGCGCGGCACTCTTAAGGTAACACCTAAGGCAGGTGGCTTTACCTACGAAATGAAGTACATAGTAGACGGCGAGAACGTAGAGCGCCCCGTACAGTACGAAACTCTTCGTACAGAGGAGGGTCTTCCCACCTTCTGCAAGGAAACTCTCGTAACTCACACCGAGTCTGGCGAGGTTGACGGCGACGCATTCACCGTCGGTACTCCCAAGTTCTACGAGATGGTTTACGACACTCTCGTAAACGGCGCGCCTCTCAAGATACGCCCCGAGGATATCGCAAAGGTAGTATGGGTAATGGAGAAGGTGCACGCAGATAATCCTCTTCCTGTAAAATACTGATATCACCACCCCCGTGTTGTGTTTTTGGGCAAAAAGGCAGGCCCTTACTTTCGTGGGCGCCTGAGCTTAACGAACTGATAAGCCCCTAAATAAACGGGATAACTTTCATTTTAATTTATAAATGAGCGAATTTAAATTCTAATCTATAAATAAGTAATTTTTCACTTTAATTTAAAGGAGAATAACAATGGCTAAGTTTCTAAAATCTGCATTCGCAGATGAGTATAACAAGGAATTTGACAAGCAGCTTGAGGTTCTTACAGCCAAGGGCTTCACTCACATCGAGCCCCGTGGCATCGACGGTACCTTCCTCGCAAAGCTCGAGGACGATAAGGTTAAGGAGGTTAAGGCTAAGCTTAAGAGCGCAGGCATAGGCATCTCTGCCATGGGCTCGTTCCTTGGCAAGTACGACATCGTAGAGCCCCTCGCACCTCACCTTGAGGTAGCAAAGCGCATCTTCGACATTTCCGCAGAGCTTGAAGCATCTCGAGTCAGAATTTTCAGCTTCTATCTTCCCGACGGCGCAAATCGCGCTGATTACAAACAGGAGGCTATCGAGAGAGTAGGAAAGCTCGTAGAGCTTGCAGACACCTACGGCCTCACACTCTGCCACGAAAACGAGGCGAGAATTTACGGTGAGTCTCCCGAGTGCTGCCGTGAGCTTCTCGATGCATTCGGCGGTAAGCTTCGCTGCGTATTCGATATGGGTAACTTCGTGCTCGGTGGCTACAAGCCTTATCCCGAGGCCTACGAGCTTCTCAAACCCTATATCGAATATTTCCACATCAAAGACGCTCTTTCTACGGGTGCAATAGTCCCCCCCGCTTGCGGTGAGGCTAGTATCCCCGAAATTCTTCTTGACTACATCAAGACGGCAGACCGTGATACGATAGTAACTCTCGAGCCTCATCTTCAGACGTTTGAGGGCCTTTCACAGATGAAGGGTATGGAATTCGACAATCCTTACGTTTACAGCACTCGTGAGGAAGCATTCCTTGATGCTACCCGCCGTCTTTTCGAGATTACCGACCGCGCGTAAGAGGTGAAAAATGAGCTACGGAAATATAGAAATCAAAGAGTTTTCAAAGGATAAATTAACCGTTAAGGTTATGACTAACCGCACCGAGATGGGAAAGGTTGCGGCAGCCGATATCCGAGAGTGTATGCTTTCTCTTCTCTCAAAGAAAGAAGAAATCAATATGATTTTCGCGGCAGCGCCCTCTCAGAACGACGTTCTCGCCTCGCTCGTTGAGTACGACGACATTCCCTGGGAGCGTGTAAACGGCTTCCATATGGACGAGTACATAGGTCTTCCGAAGAACGCTCCTCAGGCTTTCGGCAATTTCCTTGTTGAGCATATTTTCTCAAAAGTCCCCTTTAAGAGTGTCAATCTTATAGACAGCTCTCTCACAAAGGATGAGGCAATAGCTTCCTACACGGCGCTTCTTAAGAAGTATCCTACCGATATCGTTGTTATGGGCATAGGCGAGAACGGACACATCGCGTTCAACGACCCGCCCGTTGCGGATTTTAACGACGCTATGACCGTTAAAGCTGTAGAGCTTGACCTCATTTGCCGTAACCAGCAGGTTCACGACGGCTGCTTTGAGAAGCTCTCCGACGTGCCGACCCACGCTCTTACTCTCACCTGTCCCACACTTGCAGGCGCACCCTACCAGTTCTGCGTAGTTCCTGCGCCCACTAAGGCAGACGCGGTTTACCACATGCTAAACGATGCTATCAGCGAGGCGTGCCCCGCAACCGTTCTTCGCAGATGTGATGCAGCAATCCTCTATCTCGACGGTGACAGCTCGGCAAAAATTTAATTAAGTCCACCAAGACGTAGCAGGGTTTAAGACGCAAAAAACACGCGACATTAAGCCCTGCTTATTTAAACTTGTACGGAGAAAAAACATGAAAATACGCATTAAATGTAAACAAATAATTACAAAAAACGCTGTAATCGACGGATACGTATATATCGAGGATGGAAAAATCACGGACGTTTCCCGTATTGAAAAGGCTTGTGACGAGAGCCTTGACTATTCCGACTGTATTCTCGCCCCGGGCTTTGTCGAGATACATTGCCACGGTGGAGCAGGAGGAGATTTTTTGTCCGAGAGTGCCGAGAGTGTTCTTAAGGCATGCGATTTTCACCTCTCTCACGGCGCGACCTCGATTTGTCCTACTATAAGCACAGCGCCATTTAAAACCATGCGCGCGGCAGTTGCGGCTATTGCCGAGGCGAAGAAGAGCGCCAGGTCGAAAATCAATATCGTCGGCTCGCATCTTGAGGGGCCCTACCTCTCGCTCGCGCAGACGGGTGCGCAGTCGCCCGACTCTATCACCGAGCCTAAGAGGGAAGAGTATGAAGCTCTTATCAAGGAATACGGTGACACCATCGCCAGATGGTCCTACGCCCCCGAGCGTGATGACGGCAGTTTTGCCAAGTTCCTCAGAGAGAACGGTATTCTTCTTTCAGCAGGCCACACCGATGCAACCTACCCCGATATGAAGCGCGGTATGGAAAACGGACTTAAGCTCGTAACCCACCTTTATTCCTGCACCTCTACCATCACCCGTGTCGGAGGATTTCGTCGTCTTGGCGTTATCGAGTCGGCATATCTTGAGGACGATATGTTCGTCGAGCTTATAGCAGACGGCAAGCATCTGCCCCACGACCTGCTTCGCTTGATTTTGAAGATTAAAACTCCTAAGCGCGTAGTTCTCGTGAGCGACTGCCTCGCCCTGACAGGCACAGGCACGACTGAGGGTGTTATGAGTGGAGTTGAATTTATCGTCGAGGACGGTGTTTGCAAGCTCCGTGACCGCACAGCCTTTGCAGGCAGTATCGCAACCTCTGAGGTGCTATTCCGCACCGCGCTTGAGGTAGGCTGCTCGCTTACCGACGCGGCTCTCATGACGTCTACTAACCCCGCCTCTCTTCTCGGGCTCAACAAGGGCGAAATCAAGGCTGGCTTTGATGCAGACCTCACAGTTCTCGATAGGGAAGGCTACAACGTGCGCGCAGTCTTTGTCGCAGGCGAGAAGGTCAGAGGATAAGCGGCCTTGTACCACTCCTGCATCGAAATAGCACCGTTGCATTTAAAATAACCTTTGCCACTTGATTTGAGCCACGATTTTTACGAAAATCACCTCGACGTCAAAAAGCTCATAGCCGAGGACTAAAGGAATTTTACTATTGAAAAGGATATAAACCCACGAAATTATTTCAAGGGAATATATCCTTTTTAAATTTAGAATAAATTCCCCATAAAGCACATAAAATCCTATAAAACACCAAAGGAGGATTTTATGAGTAATAAGGATAATAAAATAAAACAGTTTTTTGACAAAATAAAGCCCTATATCCCGACCTATATCGTTGCGATAGCGATACCTCTTATAGTCGGTATACTCTCGGCGCTCATAACTAAGGACAATATGGATATTTACGGTGAGCTCAATTCACCGCCACTCGCACCGCCATCGTGGCTTTTTCCTATCGCGTGGACGCTGCTTTATATCCTGATGGGCGTGTCGAGCGCTATGGTTTTTCTCGATAGGGAAAAGGATTTTGCATCTGCAAGATGCGGCCTGCGTTATTACGCGCTCAGCCTTGTTTTAAATTTTGGTTGGAGTATTATTTTCTTTAATGCGAGGAGTTTTCTTTTCGCATTCGTATGGCTTCTCGCCCTTCTCTTTACAATAGTAAAAACTATACTTTGCTATCGCAAAGTCAACCACGTGGCCGCCTATCTTCAAATCCCCTACGCACTTTGGGTAGCATTTGCTGGATACCTTAACGCAGGAATTTGGCTTTTGAATTAGCCGATACGGTTGCGCTCAAGTCATTAAGAATACAGAGAAAGCAAGGTTTTTTAAATATATGAACTAAAATATTTGTATTTTTAGTGCGAAGCTCCTTTTGGGACTGCTTAAATAAAGCGGTCCCTTTTTTAATTTTAAAGAAAGAGCCGCACATTGTTGACTTTGCGCTCGCGCTATGCTATACTAATCAAAGAAAAAAGCAAATTTAAAGGAGATAGAGTATGACAAAAAATAACAATAGAGTGCGTCTTGGATGCTATGCGGCAGGCGTTACTATGTCGGTAATAGCAAACCTGTCACCCATACTCTTTCTCACGTTCCATTCAATCTACGGTATTTCATATTCGCTGCTTGGACTTCTCGTCCTCGTCAATTTCTCGACACAGCTTATAGTAGACCTTCTGTTTTCGCTCTTCCCACACAAATTCAATATATCCATATCGGTAAAGCTGACGCCCATATTGGCTGTTTCGGGACTTTTGATATACGCGCTCTCGCCCTTCGTTTTTTATGAAAACGCCTTTGTGGGTATTCTTATAGGAACCGTCATATTTTCTGCGGCGGGCGGACTTGCAGAGGTTCTTATCAGTCCTGTAATAGCCGCTATACCGTCGAAAAATCCCGACCGTGAAATGAGCAAGCTCCATTCGGCATACGCTTGGGGCACTGTCGGTGTCGTAACGTTCAGCACGCTGTTTCTTTTAATCTTTGATAGGGAATATTGGTGGGTACTTTCGCTTGTATTTCTTATTATCCCCTTAATATCCGCATTACATCTTTTGCCCGCGCAAATCCCCGAGCTTAAAACACAGAGTGACACCTCGCAAAATGCAAAGAGAAAATACTCAGGACTCGGACTGTTATTTCTCGCTATTTTTCTCGGTGGAGCCGCAGAATGCACCATGTCACAGTGGAGCTCAAGCTATATTGAGTCGGCTCTCGGTATAAATAAAACCGTCGGAGATATACTCGGCGTTGCCGTATTTGCTATTACGCTCGGACTTGGCAGAACTCTTTACGCAAAGTACGGACGTAACATTTGCCGTGTGCTTGTTTTTGGCTCGGTCGGAGCTTTTATTTGCTATATCACGGCAGCCGTGTCGAGCTTTTCGTGGCTTGGACTCATTGCTTGCGCCCTTACAGGTCTTTGTACCTCTATGCTCTGGCCGGGAACTCTTATCGTCGCGGAGAAGCGATTTGCGGGAGCCGGAGTCTTTATCTTTGCTCTTATGGCAGCAGGCGGCGACCTCGGCGCCTCACTCGTACCTCAGCTCGTCGGTGTGGTTGCTGACCTCGTAGCCTCGCTCGATTCGCTCTCTCCTCTCGCCACGGCTCTTAATATCACTCGCGACAGCCTGGGTATGAGAGCGGGTATGCTCTCTGCCTCTCTGTTTCCTCTGGCCGCCATTGCCATTTTTCTCTATATATTTAAAATGTGGAAAATCGACGAGAAAAAGGACGAAAACTTCGACTAAAATGTCAAAAGCCACTCTATCGCAACTTTTTTGCGGTATACGGTAGCAATAAATCGCAAAACTTTTAAAATCTCTTGACAAAAAGCCAAACTTGTGTTATTATTTAATGGCAAAATAATTAAGCAGGTGTGGCGGAACGGCAGACGCGCTGGTTTCAGGTTCCAGTGAAGAGATTCGTGTGGGTTCAAATCCCGTCACCTGCACCACCAAGAGTCTAAGTTGAACAAATCAGCTGGGGCTCTTTTTTGTTTAAATTTAATTTTTTCTTAGTATATGCAAATTAATTTTAGCCCACTCACATCAGTTAAAGAAATCGTAAACATCGGGTATTGTCGATTTTGCTGTATTGCATTATTTTCAATTTTATGATATAATTTGTTATATTAAGATTTTAAGTAAATCCATAATTAAAGGATGAGCGAAGCGGAGTTGTGTTTCACTAAAGAATCCAACTCCGCTTTTTTTCACTTCTCCACGACTAGTATATCTCCGTGGCTTTTGTACATCGGATCGTCCTCATCGTGCAGGAAGTCTATGTGTGTGGAGAAGTCGGCATTCAGCTGGATTTTGATTTTCAGCTTGCCTTTTCGCTCGGTGATGATAATCTTTTTGACGAGCATTCGTAAGCTCGTGTCGCTTGTCGCACCGTTTCGGATTATCTCGTCAAGCATATCTATGCCTTCTTTGATTTCAGCCTTACGCTTCTTGATGGTTTCATCGTAGTTGCGTATGTCCCGGGTCTGCTCCGTGAAGCTTTTTATGTCGACTTCGCAGGATTTGAGCATTTCATCGTACACGTCTGCGTGTTCTCGGTCACGGATTCGCTCTAGGAGTATCAGTTGCTGGTCTTTTCTCCTCTGGTGGAGCTTTGTCGTAAGCTCGGCTATTTTCTTTTCTGCGGTGTTCCGCTTTGAGAGCCACCTCTTAACCTCGCCCTCGATACCGGTCTTTAAGTCTTCGTTCGTCGATTACTCGATGTCTTGGCGAATCATCCGCACCCGGAGGCTTGCTCTCGATTTTCCTTGGGGGAGAAGAGCAGGCAGGTTTGATCATGTATATACCGAAGCGTACCGACAAATGCGAAAAGCGAGGAGTCTGTCAACTCCTCGCTTCTTGGTACGCTATTTGCGGTACGGTGGATATATTATAACACATTAAAAATTTCTGTCAACAACTTTTGAAAGAGAATTTTTATTTTTTCAAAAAAAGTTTTTTGAGAGAAAAAATAACTATAAAATTGAAACTACAACTCGGTAAAATAAACTTATCCTAAAACCTGCAACTTATATATAAGGAAATATTATAACTAATGTTTGAAAACCTTTCTTTTATAAAATCTACAATTTCATTATATTCTTTGGTTAGCCCATCACAAAATGTTTTATCGTTTTGATTTGCCATCAAATCAGCATTGTATTCTTCATAAAATTCTGAAAAATTTCGGATTAATTCTTCCTCGTCATTTTTCAAGTGTTCAAATATGCTATGATAAATATTGTAGTACACTTAACATCCCCTTCACAACTGTGATATTAAACAGTCCCAATCTTTTATGTTTTCCTGATGAATTGCCAAAAACGAAATTTCCAAATTAAGTTTGTTTTTCAAAAATGAAAGCACATTTTTTGTGCGTTCTACATTATAGTCGTTATAAAAGTGAATTACCAAAAACACGCAATCCTTGGGCGCATACATTCTTCCTTCAATAACATCTTGTTTATAAATCGAGTTCAATAAAATATACTGTCCCGCTAACAACTTTGCTTCATTTCCGGAGTCTACTTCAACAAGGTATAATCTTCCGTTATATTCAAAGTGACCATCTACAGATATATATACGTTTGATTTGCTATCCTTGTGTTTAAAAGAAATTTTTGATTTTATGTTGCCTGTCATGCGCATTCTAAAATTCTTCTCATTATCTCCAGCTGACATTATTAATACTCTCCTTTAAACAAACATTACAATTCATCAAAATGTTATCTAAATCAAACTTTTACAATCATATATACTTGTTAGGGCAGAGGATATCTGCCCTAACTGTCTTTTATTCTTCCGGGGTATAAACCCATTCTACGATATTGCCCGATAATACATCGTAATACCAATAGTTGCCGTCGTATGCTGTGCCATCAGCATTAAGCGCAGGCTCATTTTCGGAGTAGTGATAACGAGTAGCACCAGTTAAGTCCATATTACCGCTCCTTATTGTAATAGAACTCCATTCACTTTCTATACCGTAATAGTATACGCTTGTGAGGGTGTAACAATCATCGAACGCCCATTCGTAGATAATCGTAACATTATTAGAAATTACTATGCTTGTAAGGCTATAACAATATTGGAACGCCCTATCGCCTATAGCGGTGACTCCCATCCCAAGTTTCACGCTAGTAAGGCTTGTGCAATATTCGAACGCAGAAGAGCCGATGCTCGTGACGCTGTCGGGAATAGTCACGCTCGTAAGGCTTCTGCAGCCAGAAAACGCAGAATATCCTATGCTTTTAACTCCGTTTCCAATCGTCACGCCGGTAAGAGCAACGCAATTTTCGAACGCAGAAGAGCCGATTGAAGTTACACTATTTCCTATAGTAACACTCCTAAGGCTTGTGCAACCAAAAAACGCAGAAGATCCGATGCTTGTAATACTATCCGGAATTATAATGCTTGTAATATCATCGCACTCATAAAAAGCATACTTGTAAATCTTGTAGTCCTCATCATTATAATTTTCGGGAAGGATTAAATCTCTTTCACTTCCTGTGTATCCAATCAAATAGTTCGTTCCATTATATGTATAGAAAAGATATCCTTCTTTATTAACGATCTTTGTACTTTCAATATGTACTTCTATTGCATGATATGCAACGTAGCCATAACCGGTAGAACCAGTGCTGATATTAAGCCCGGAACAATTTATTACTTCAACAAGTTTGTAACAAGATTCAAATGCGTTTGCTCCGATATCTGAGACTTCAAAACCTATTACAACACTCATAAGGCTTGTGCAACCAGAGAATGCACCAGCGCCGATGCTTTCAACTCCATGCCCTATCAAAATGTTCGTAATGTTTATGCAACGATAGAACGCATAATTGCCTATGCTTATGACGCTATATGGGATAGTAACACTCGTAAGGCTTGAGCAATAATAAAAAGCATAATCGCTAATATTTGTTACTCCGTCGGGGATTGTCACGCTGGTCAGATTCACGCAACCGTAGAACGCATACTTACCAATACTTTCACAAACACTTCCTTCTTCAAATTCAACGCTTGTGATTTTGGGAGAATATGAAGATGAGTAATGGCAGAAGAGATAAGCCGGTATCTTAGTTACGTTCTTTCCTATAACTACCTTTATTCCATTACCGTTTGCTCCGGCATTATAGAATACGTAATTACCAGAACTCAAATCTTTCATTGCAGTTGCATTGAAATGTATTTTTTCAAGACCTGCGCAACCATAGAACGCATAAGAGCCGATGCTTGTAATGTTATCAGGAATTGTCGCACTCACAAGGTTGCTACAATTCTTAAACGCATTAGCTCCAATTTCTGTAATGCCCACACCGTCTATCTTTTCGGGAATTACGATTTCCGTATAATTCTCTATTCCGTAATCCGTCATACCCATTATGGCGTTACCTGAAACGGTAAATATACTTATATATTTTGCAGTTAATGTAACGTCGCCCGCAATGTTCCATATGTCATTAACAAACTCTGTACCTCCGTTTATCCAAATAAGTTGATAATACTCCCTTTGGCTTTCGGGTAAAGTGAAGGGACTGTCATAAGTGACCGTTAGAGGCTCGTAAGTAGGCTCTCCATCTTCTGTTAGGAATGTAACTGTATAATTGTTTGCTTTCCAATTTGCTGTAAATTCCTTTTTGCCATAGCTTCCCTTAGAAATTGTGACGGTCTTTGTGGGTACTTTTTGCCCATCGTAAGTCCAGCCAGTGAAGGTATATCCAATTTTCGTGGGTTCTGCGAGAGTGATATCCTCGCTCTCTACGGTATAATTTGCAGGATTTCCCTCACCATTAGTTCCACTGTCAAGATTGTAAATTATATCGCAAACGATTGGCAACCACTTTGCATAAACCTTAATATCGCCATAAGTGCCGATGACAATTTTATTATAGTCCAGCGTACATTCTTTATCAAGATACCATCCCTCGAAGCTGTAAGCATATCTATTAGGCTTATCAAAGGTCAATGTTTCTTCTATAGTATAGCTGTTTTTATCTGTTTCAAGAGTTCCACCGTTAAGCTCGTAAGTGATATTGTAAATTATAGGCGTATATTTTGCAACAAATACCGTATCGCCATTTACTGCATATGGGAATGAAACAAACTCACCGTCAACAGTCCAGCCGTCAAAGGTATAACCTGCCTTTTGCGGAGCTTCAGGTGCTTCAAGACTCGAGGACTCTTCTATTTCTCCGGATTCCCATACAACTCCGTCATTCATAAAGGCATATTCCTTGATATCAAGCCGGTAAATATGCAATTCATAAAGGGTGTAATAAACGCTGCTGTTCGGGTGATAGACTGAAAGATAGAATACGTTATCACCCACGTCAAGAGGCAATATGCCAAAGTCGTAAGAAAATTTTCCATATTTATCTTCGTAGATTTTATACGTACAACCCGAGCTAACCTCTACCAAAGGCTTCATATCTATTTCAAACGTTTCGTTTGACACGGTCGCCATTATTTGTGGGGCTCCTGCAGAGTAATCTATTTCAAATCCCGTAACGCTCTCAACTCTGTAAAAAACAAACTGTCCGTAAACGGTTATATCTCCAATCATACCGCCACCAATATGAGTTATTGCCGTCGTAGTGGTGAAGTCCGGTGATGTAAACCAGCCTGCGAAAGTGATGCCAAACGAGCTTTGAGGATTTGAAAGAGCCGTAAGCTCGGTTTTAACGGTATAAGTCTTCGGGTTTTCGATGGGTACGTTTCCGTAAGATAACACGTAATTTACGGTATATGTTATAGGAGTTTCCACAGCCGAAACGACAAGATTATCTGTAATTTTTGAAAAGTCTGTTATGTTCCATTTTACAGTATAACCAATTCTTTCCTGCGGAGTAGGAATATCTGTCAACGCACCGTTTGTAATAACACGTATAATTATATCTTCCTCATTGTTTTGCTTAAACGTCACGGTATACGATGCTAAAATTTCTACAAC
This sequence comes from Clostridia bacterium, assembly GCA_017631325.1. Classification (GTDB taxonomy): domain Bacteria; phylum Bacillota; class Clostridia; order Oscillospirales; family CAG-272; genus UBA1740. The sequence goes on along the minus strand of JAGBTM010000031.1, from coordinate 8,966 downwards.
GTCGACTTCGAGAACTTCTTGACAAATTTCGCACCCCTTATGCTTTAAACCGCTTTCATAAATCGTAGGCTCTACATCAATAATCCATTTGCCTTCAGTGTGTCCGTTTGCTTTGACTACTTCTTGCGCAATAAGCGTGGTATTACAAACCGAGCAATGTTTGCCTTCGGTTAAGCCTGTTTCGGTACAGGTGGGTGATTTTGCTTCGTCAACAACCTCAGTATGTCCAAGTGCGGCAACTATCTCTTGTGCAGTAATTACAGTGTTGCATACAGAACAGTGTTTACCAGCGGTAAGTCCTGCTTCTGTGCAAGTGGGAGCGACAGCGGCATCGGCAACCTCGGTATGTCCTTTCGTAGGGACGATTTCCTGCTTAACGAGAACGGTATCACAAACAGAGCAGTGGCTACCTTCGGTAAGACCGGCTTTAGTACAGGTAGGAGCTCTTGGAGTATCGATTACTTTGGTATGGCCTTTTGCATCAGTGTAAGTGCCAACATAGGTATCGCCGCAATGGCAGGTGTGAGTAGTAAAGCCCTTTTCGGTGCAAGTGGGAGCGGTTACTACCGAGTTATGAGAATGACCAAGCGCGGCGACCTCTTCGGTATAAGAATCTCCGCAAGTAGCGCAAGTAAAGGTTTTAACGCCCTTTTCGGTACAGGTCGGAGTAGTAGTAATTACACCGTCGTTGTATTTGTGGCCAAGTTCATCTATGTAAGTGTCGATATAGCTATCACCGCAGTGACAAGTATGAGTAGTGAAGCCCTTTTCGGTGCAAGTGGGGACAGTCACTACCGAGTTATGAGCATGACCGAGGGCATCAACGGTAACGCGCACTCTGCTAATTTCCTTCTCGCAAACAGAACAGTAAACAACGCTGTCGTAAGAACCTCTGTTAACGCAATCGGGTGCTACACTGTTTTCTACTACGGCTTCTGCAGGAGTATGATTAGTTTTCTTTGCAACAGTTTTCTCGGTTCTGCTTATTTCAATTCCGCAGATAGAGCAATATACTACCTCGTCGTAAGAGCCCTCTGCTTTGCAGGTAGAGTCAACGAAGTTCTCGGTTTTTGCTTCTGCGAGGGTATGAGTAGTTTTCTTTTCTACTGTCTTCGCAGTTCTGCTTATTTCAACGCCGCAGACCGAGCAATATACTACCTCGTCGTAAGAGCCTTCTGCTTTGCAGGTGGAGTCAACGAAGTTCTCGGTTTTTGCTTCGCCTGGAGTGTGCGTAGTTTTCTTTTCTACAGTCTTTTCACTTCTGCTGATTTCAACGCCGCAGACCGAGCAATATATTACTTCATCATAAGAACCTTCTGCTTTGCAGGTGGAATCAACAAAGTTTTCAATCTTTGCTTCGCTGGGAGTATGCGTAGTTTTCTTTTCTACGGTTTTCTCAGTTCTGCTTATCTCAACGCCGCAGACCGAGCAATTTATAACTTCATCGTAAGAGCCTTCTACCTTGCATGTAGAGTCAACGAAGTTCTCAGTTTTTGCTTCAGCTGGTGTATGAGTAGTGAGTTTATCAATAGACGTGGTTTCGAGAACCGCTTCACACTCAGTGCACTCTTTATGCTTTGAGCCTGCTTCCTTGCAGGTCGCATCTTTATCGGTTATCCAATTTGATGATGCATGCGAAAGTTTCTCGATTGTCTTGGTAGTTCTACTAATTTCTTCGCTACATTCAGCGCAGTAAATAACCTCGTCATAACTACCTGCCGATGCACATGTCACGGCTGTTTCATTCTCTCTAACCGCACTATTCGGTATATGTATATGCTCATCGTCGTTATCTCCACAGGCGGATAGTGTAAATATAGAAACGCACAGCAAAACGAGCAGTGCGAATATCGTCGATATCTTTCCAATCTTTCGTGACATTGCTTCTCCTCCAAAAGATGTTTATAACTTTCCATAATAATTCTATCACAAATTGGGGAAAAATGCAATAAAAAATATTTACGCACATGCGACGTGAGGATTTAGAAACAATGAAGTACTTTAGTCGTCCAATGTTTCTATCGCTATATTCATGCCGAGTTTGAAGGCATACTCGAAGATTGCTGCTTCGGCAAGACTCATATATTCGCTCCAACAATCGTGAAACTTCTCAAAGGTTTCTTTCTGCTCGTCAGAAAAGCTTTTTTCTAAATCCTCGTGATGTCGTGCCATATATCCGAGCAGTTCTTTCATCTCTTTTGAATTCGTCCTGCTGTCCTCTTGCGGTACAATGTTTCCGTGCCATAGTTCTTTAATAACGTTCATAATCTTCCTCCATATGAAAAGTGGCTATATCACTGAGAGAGCCTCAGCAATATAGCCACCATTTTTTTATTTGAAGGCACGAAGCCTTATGTATTACTTTCTGTTCCATACTTTATTCTAACAGATTTTTAATCTTTATGCTCGTCTTTTTTATTTTTGTTGAGCATCACCCCAACGTTTATTATAGAACCACCAAAATCCTGTTATTCAAACAAAACGAAAAGCAGACCGCAAGGGTCTGCTTTTTGCTTTGTTAAGTGTGTTTAAATCACTTTCTGGTAAAGGTTATTATTGCTTCGCTCTCGGTGAGGGTGTCAACGGTAAAGGTGTAAGAGAGCGTATTGCCGTTATCATCCTTGAGAGAGGGAAGAGTGTCACCTGCCGTGAAAAGATACGAGCCGTCCGATGCTTTTACGTACTCGATAAGGTTGTTCTTGGTGCCGTATTCATCAGATTCGTCGGTGTTTGTGTTGTAAATGTCGGTGTAAATTTCACCGCCGTATTCCCAGTTGAAAAGCTCAGCGTTTACGTGATAAACAAGAACACCGTTTTGGCTGAAATATCCGCCAATTCCCGAGTTGAGCTCGCCATTTGTGTAGTACGTAATAATGTAGTATTCCTGATAAGCTCCGAGCTTCTCGTCCCAGTTGTTTGCAATGATTATGGTGTCACCGGTTTCGGAAAAATCCTCAAGTCTCAAGGTAATCGAGCCGTCGGCTACGACAAGGCGGGAGGTAGTTATCCAGCCGAGATTAATCTTGCTGAATGCATTGTGGTCACCGGGCATATCGTCCATCATGTCCCGGCGGGTCATAGGATCGTTTTTTCCGGATGTGTCATAGTAGTCGGTAAGACCGAGAACGTGTCCGAATTCGTGTATAAACGTGAAGGTGTTGAAAAGGTTCTCGTCGTCATAGACGTCGTCTTCCATATCATCAAAGAGGAACTGATACGATGCCCATAGATAGTCGTTTGCGCTTACACCGTCGTATTCGTAATAGTTGTTATCGTCGTCTACGTAGAAGTTCCAGTATCTGAACGCCCAGTTTAGATCGTAGCTTGTGTCGATTTCAAGCGTGTTGATAAGCACTACCGCGTCAATTATACCGTTGCCGTCAGAGTCAAACACCGAAAGGTCCATAAAATCGTCAAGATAATCAAGGGCCTCGTCCATAACAAGCTGCTCACCCAACGGTTCGCCGTCAATTTCATAATTTTTGTAGTACGAGCTGCTGTATTTCGGTGTAAACCAGCTATCAAGCACGGTTATATCAAGCGTAAGCTTGCCGTAGCTCGAAATGTAATAGTAGTCGTAAAGAGAATAATAGTCGTTTTTACCGTCCTTGTAGAACGCATTTTTAAGAGTGTCTATGGTGTATCCCTTGGTCGATGCCTTAGCGTCTGAGAACTGTACGGGGATAACAAGAACCGCAGGGCTGCCGGTAGTGGGGCAACCACCGATATAATTTCCCTGGTCGGTTACGTCCTTGACACCCTCAGCCTTTGTAAAGTCAACGTTGAATACACCGTCCTCGTCCTCGGGTAGATTAGTGCTTCCTGAGCCCTGACCACCCGAGGTGGTACCGTCAGCGAAAACTATGGTAATGGATTCCCAGTAGAAAGAGTAGCTGCAGTCGTGCTCAAGGTAGAAGTAGGTGTAGCTGTCCTTGTCGGGAGTTACGGTGTAGGTGGAAACTCCTGCTGAGGTAGAGAGCGTGGTCGTATAATTCGCGCCCTTTGCGGAATTGCCAAAGGTGAAGATAATCGCGTTTACGTTGGTATATGTGCTCTGGGTTGACGAGTAAACGAGTTTGATTTCCTTGATACCCTTGCCCAGCGCCGTGGTATTCCAGAGCATAGAGGTGCCCTTTCCACTCTTATCTCTCATCTGTATGCCGTCACCGTAGTTGCCTATCTGTATGAACTCAAAGCTTACGCCCGATACGTCTCTGCTATCGCTGAGATAGGTGCTTGAGGGGATGTCGAGCGAATCCACGGTAAGAACGATTTCACTGAACACGGGGGCGTCGGGCTCAACGTCCTCGGTATTGAGGTAAACGTATACGTCTATATAATAGTAGCCTTCGTAGAGATAATAGACCATATCGACAAGAACGTCACCCTTGCTGTAAAGATACCAGGTGTCACCGTACTCCTCGTCGTATTCGGTTCCGTCAAAGGTGTAGTCGGAGAACAGCTCGCGGTAGGCCTCAAACTCTTCTTCGGTGTTGCTTGTGGTGATATAACGTATACCCAAGGAATAGTCACCGCTGTCGTCAATAGCCTCGATTTGATATTCGTTAGTCGGAGCAAAGGGAATAACGAGGCCTACGTACTCGTTGAAAATTTCCTTTTCTTCTGCCGTGAAATCAACAAACTCGTACTCGTCCTCCGATGGCTCGTCCGGCTCAACGTTCTCGTCATTTGAAATATCACCGAGAGAAACCTCGCTCGTTTTCGTCGTGCCGTCGGTCATATAGTAGGTGAAAACTATGTACGAGCTTCCATCGCGCGAAACGAGCTCGGTGGATATGTTCGCAATACCGACGCCGTCGCTTCCGGGGGCGCCCGTAGCACCGTTTTGGCCTGGAGCGCCGTCCTCGCCGTTTATATAGCCGAGCGACGTCTTGGTTACCCAGTTGTCGTAGGAAACGTAGAGCGTTCCACCCTCAAGCTTGAACTCGGGAGTTATGCCGTCTTTACCATTAAGTCCGTTAAGGCCGTTTGCACCCGGGTCACCCTTTTCGCCCTTTATGGTTTCAAGCCAGCTCTCGTACGAGAGAGGCTCTTTGCCGTTTTCGGTGGCGTATGCAACGTAGGACGCGTATACGTCCTTGATAGAGTCATCGCCCGTATCCCCGTCGCTATTGTTACTAAAGCTGCAAGCGGTGAGCAAAAGCGCCGCGATGAGCATAGCTGAAAAAAGAAACGCCGATAAAATTCTTTTATTCATTTTTTTCTCCTCTAAATATGTATTGCTTTTAAAATCTGCGCAATCCGTGTAAATTATTAACACGGCAAAATACAAAAAGCGCGATTTTTAGACTACCTATCTAAGAGCGCCTTTATAATTTTGCACTGAAGTGAATGCGGAAGAAGGCTGAGAAGCAGAAGACCGATATGGCGATTTATACTGTACGCGCTTCTTGGGTGCTTTTTTGACGTCACCGAGTATATGAGGCTCGCGATTTTCTCGGGCTTTGTCGGTTTGCCTGTAAATTTTTCCACGAAGTGTGTAAAATGCTTTGCCTGCTTCTTGTAAAGCGTCGTTTTTTCTGCCAGAGCCTCAGTGCTTGCCATCGAAGATGCCTCAAGTGGTGTTTTTACGGCACCCGGGCGCACCGTTATGACCCTCTGACCCAAAAGGTTTAGCTCCTGTCTCAGAGCCTCGGCGTATGAGTCGAGCGCTACCTTGGTGAGATTATAAAGTCCGTTAAAGGGCAAGGGAGAGTAGCTCGCCACCTCGCTCGTTACGATAACTATGCGCCCACGCTCACTGAGTAAAGGGTGAGCAGCGCGGCAAACGAGCATAGCACCGAGAAGATTTACGTCGACAACCCTCTTGATTTTTGCGTAGTCCTCTTCGACCAGAGAGGCCATCGTATGTATACCCGCAACGCATACAATAGCGTCTAAGGTAACACCCGTGTCGTGAATTTCGCCTATAACACGCATTATATTAGCCTCGCACGTAACGTCGGCATTGTATGAGATTATATTTTCTGTACCCGATATCTTCTGTATATCGATAGCAAAGACCGAGTGGCCCTCACGGTCGTAGAGCTCAGCCGTGGCCCGTCCTATTCCAGAGGCGGCGCCTGTAATCAAAATATTCATATTCCAAATCCTTAAATTCAAATATAAAGCGCAAATGCCATAGTGTCTTAACTAAGACGAGCCCCGGGAAAAAGCAATTTTAATCCCCTATTTTTGTGTGTCTCGGTAAATCGCCATGCACTTTATAATACGGTGATGGGGCTGATAGCTTTCCTTTGCCTTTCTCAGTCCCAAAATTCCCATATCTTCCTCACGGTCGAGGTAAACGAGTGAGGGGTATTTGTTCTTCAGATATCGTGCAAATTCTCTGTTTATTAACGGATAAGCTCCCTGTGTGTCCCACAAAGCCTTTTCGTACTGAACGTCGAACGTGTCGGGCGTCATAAGGCCTCCAAAGGTTACGCCCATTACCTTGCCACCGACTGTAAGCATAATTCCGTCGAGCGAAAGCTGAGCGAAGGCGTCGAGCGCCTTTGAAATAGCCTTCATTTCAAAGCCGTAGTCTGTGAGACCATCTTTGGCACGCTTATCGTACCACTCCTGCACGAAATTTTTGACACGGGGTAGGGTGTTTTGTGAAATTTCTTCTATTTTGTAGTCGGGATAGGCCTCTTCAAACTTCTTAATATGTCCACGCTTTCCGTGAAATTTTTTTCCGGCAAGAGTTGCGAGCGAGTCTATCTCGTAAACGTAGTCGTACGTGGAGTCTTTATATTTGAACTCGAATAGTCCCGGGTAAAGCTCATCAAGCGCTTTGACGCCGGAAAGCGTAACACCGCTTATTAAGAGCGGTATTTTTCGCTCTCTTGCATCTTCTATTAGCGAATCAACGGCTACGCGCTTGTCACCACATCCGATGGGGTAATGGTAAAACCTATGCTCGCCAAAGCGCGAGTGAATAACTATATTTCCCGAAATTTCGGCAAACTCCTGCTCGCCCCATGCGTAGAGGTTTGAAAAGGTGAGCTCGCACCCTCTCTCAACGCCGTCATGCATGTATCTTTCAAATATTTCTTTGTCCGTATAGTTAATCGGCTTAAAATCTATCATTAACTGCTTGTTTCCTCTGCTGGCTCCGTATTTTTGTTATTTTGCACCGACCACGCGCGTATATGCCCTCGGAGAGAGCAAAATAAAATACAAATTTTTACAATATTATTATATAACTGCCACAAGTCTTTGTCAATAGTGGTGAAAAAAGAAAATTCAACCACCCAGCTTTACGCTTGTGCTCGGTTCAAATCCAATGCTATCCGCAGCAAAACAAAAACCACTCGCGAGGAGTGGTTTTTTGTTTGTGACGTGTGTCCGATTTAGATGCAACCGACCGTTGTGGCTGATTTAGATGCACACGGATTTTGCAGAGGGTAGACTAACCCACGGGTGTGTATGGGAGTTAAAAGTTTCCGCGTTCTACCGGACTTTTAACGCCATGCTTGTAAACGAGTCCTATGTATTTTTTGTTTTTCTTACAACCTGTGTTTTTGCGATGGAATCACCTAAGCGTTTGCCTTTGTTAACTAAAACAACAATGCCTTCAATCTGCACGATTACATATGTAACGTTTCTCAATATCAAACTTCCAAAAGATGCTTTTTCTCCGGTTTCGGAATTTTGAATTGTCAGCCCACAGATAAGTTTACCCAGACTTCTTCTTCCAAACAAGCAATCCTTGAATAAACAATATAGAGGTAACCATGCAAGCCCCATAAGGAATCCCGCAGAGCTTAACATCTTGATGCTTGGATAAAGTAGGTATTCAGGGTTGCTTCCGGGGCCGTAGAACATAAGCGCCATGGCAACACCAAACATAATATTCCAGTCAATTACAAATGCGAAAAATCTTCGAATGAGAATTTTAAAGTCCATATTTTACCACCTTTCATTTGGTTGTATCTTATTATACCAAAGCTTTGTAAACACTTCAACCGTTTCGCCGGTTCGAATCTGTCGGGTGACCCGAAATGCCCGAAATGCATCTATAAAAATCCGAAAAACTTCAGAGTCGAAAAAAGCGGAGAAATCTCTCGAAATCTCCGCGGTCTACCGGACTTTTAACGCCATGCTTGTAACGAAGCCTATGTAATCAAGCACAAACGTGACTTTATTTAGATTAGAATTTAAACGATTTTTTGATTTGCAGATTAGAATAACATAAATATAGATAAAATCGACCCCGCAAGGAATAAGCAACAAAGAGCAATGGTAAATAACAACGTGCCTTTGCCAAGCTTCTTCCTGAACTCAGCGTTTCGAATGGCGCGAATTACAATTTCTCCAAACAAGATAAGCAACTCTATACCAACAAGCGCAAGGATTGATGCCAAAGGGATTTTTTGGTTGTATGTACTTACAATAATGTCGAGCCAGCGGTGACGACGACCAAACGATATTTCGATAACCTCACAAGGTATAGAAGGTATAATTTGTAATATAATCGTACCAATAAGAATTACCTGATTGAGTATACCAAACAGTAATTCTGACAACATTAGTCGTCTACCTCTTTTGCGTATATTAGTTTGATTGCCAATAATGCTATATGGAAAAACAAGGAGTGTATAAATTATCGGAGACTGAATATGGATTGTTTTAGACTCAAGAGTAAAAATGTGCATATGTTGCCCAATTATCGCACTGAGAATGTATATGGCCGAGAATGATAAAATAAATTGCATAAGAAATCCCCTTTCTCTTATCCCATTATACCACAAATTTGTAAACATTTCAATCGTTTCGCCGGTTCGAATCTGTCTACAGACCCGAAATGCCCGAAATGCATCTATAAAATTCTGAAAAACTTAAGAGTCGAAGGATTTAGTGAAATATTCGGCGTGTGCCGAATGTGACATAATTTCCTTGCGGAAATTGTGAAATATTGCTCCCACAGGTCGCAATGTGAAATGAAATTTGCCCACATTCGC
>JAGBTM010000030.1 GCA_017631325.1 Clostridia bacterium | reverse complement strand
TTCTTTATCATAACACTATAATACAAATTTGTCTTATACAAAAGATAAAATAATATTGCACAAAGGAAACTTATATGATATAATTATATAAAAAAGTATAGTTAGGATGTAATCATGCAAAACCTCCAATTTTTAATTGATGTGCTTACAAGAGGACGAAAGTTACATATCAGTATTCTGGATTTAAATGGCATTCTCAACACTCCGACAACAAAAATCGCCTTTGAAAATGTGATACATTCAAAAAAATTTTGTGATATTGCGAAATCCACAGAAAAGGGATACCGCGCTTGCTTGCATTGCAAAAATCTGGCGAACACAAAAGCAACCACCTCAAAAAAAGCGTTTTGCGGTCACTGCCTGTATGGAATTTACGAAGTGGCTATGCCTGTTATAGTTGGTGATACGGTATCAGCTATCGTTTACGTTGGAAATGCTATTGTAGACATAGATCATACAAAAAAAAGAATAGAAAAAACATGCCACTATACACACGTTGACAAACAAAAACTGCACGAGCAAATAGAGGCGTGCGAACATGTTGATCATATTAACGAGCTTGTAGGTATCTCCGAAATTGTTTGCGATTATATAAAAATGCTCTATCAGACTGAGCCCAAAGAATCCTCTCAACTTCATTGGTTGGTTTCAGCACTCAAACAGCACGCCGATCAAACCTATTGTTTTAATCCTACACTCAAGGAGTTATCCGTTATTTATCATAAAAACGAAAAATATATGGGGCGATTATTCAAAAAAGAAATGCATGTAAGCTTTCACGAATACTGCCTTTTGTTGAAGCTACAAAAAGCCGAGTCAATGCTATTGAAAACAACGGATAAAATTATAGACATTGCTCTTGAATGCGGGTTCGACAACATTTCATATTTCAACAGAGCCTTCAAGAAGCAATACGGTATGTCTCCAAGCGAGTATATCCATTCAAGAAAGCAAGAATAAAAATCTGTACGGAAGGTCTTTTGATATGGTCGCAGTGATGTGATGTGTTCCGTATCACGTGCCGAAGGCACACTTCACTTCCGAAGGAAACATCACGAACGAAGTGCACATCACGTTCCGCTTGCGGAACACATCGTTGAAAAAAGGCGGTCACTTTCGTAACCGTCTTTTTTCTGGCTCCCCTGCTGGGCTGAAGGAATATTTAGTCATGCTTACTCCCGAAAATATAGTCGTTTTGCGCGTCTGCGCTTGCCCGGCTTGAACCTAACGACAACGTTCGCAAGGCTCACTAACGAAGTCGCAAAGCGACTCCGCCCAAAATCCTCACTTCGTTCGGAGATGGAGCAATGGCATAAAACCAAACAAAAAGAGCCAAAACAAAAAGCAGGTCTTATGACCTGCCCTTTGTTTTGAGTTACCCCAACAATTTTGAACCTTTAATTCCAATGAGAAACCTTATATTTCTTTCCCATAGCTTTCTCATTGAAAGTGATATAAGAACGTTTTCTGCATTTCAAGATCAGTCGTCTGCCGTCCTCTCGATGTGTATAAACAGGCTCAAAGTTACCAGTTGTGGCTTTTAATTTCTCAGCCAACACCTCTACATATTCTTTCTTTTTACCTATGATCGAAGGGCAAGCAAAAGAAAGCTCATAGTTATAACGTTTGAATATGTTTTTGGAAATCAAGATATAACGAGGATTTTCAATAGGCGAAAGCATTTCTGCCATAGCTGTATTGAAAATATTCTGATCGTGAATTGATGCATTGCGCAAGTGCAATGCGACAACATAGATCTGCTTGTACGCGGTTGTTTCAACCTTTGCCGAAGGCGATATCAGCGCACATTCGCATAACGTTTTATAAACTGCAACCCCCAGCGTTTTTATGGAATGAGCAGGGTTGGAATGCAATACCATCTTTTTTACGCCGCGATACAAAACAACAAACAATCCAACCATCACTGCAAGAGTTCCCAAAGACATAGGGAGATTATTATTTACAATCAGCCTCATTAAAGGTTGTAGTAACGAAATTTCTGTTGCAACAATAATTGAATTCAATGCGAAATTCCAAAATGTAAATATGGGAATTCTCACTTCCTTGGGAATTTCGGTTTCTACACCGACCGCAAAGCTTCCGTCTGCCACTTCTCCGCGCCACTTGTTTTTCACTTCGCCGCGTTTTGATGACAGCTTTAGCATTTCTTTATTGATTTGTTCGATGCCGTTTTTATCATAAGGCGGCTTGATCAAGGTAATTCGCTCAATTCCGCTCTCAATAGTTCCCGTTGTATAATTAGGCCCCATGAAGGAATCAAAACGACGTTTTAATATGTCGTAGTCGTAAGAATGAAGCTCTTTGTAATCTTCCTCGAGATAAGCAGAAATTCGTTCGGTAGCTTTATCTTTGAACAAATATTCCGGCTCAACCGTCACAAGATGCCATATGTTTGCCGATTTTTCGGGATCGTTTTTATCAATGCGAATTGCTCGACCGCGCATTTGATTGGACAAAACAAAGCTACCGACAAAGCTTGCCAAAATGAGCGAATTGATGCAAGGAGAATCCCAGCCTTCACCGAGAAGCGATTTTGTACCGATGTGAATTTGGATTTTTCCCTCCTCGAACAGTTTTCCCACGCAATCAACGCCTCGATGGAGCGCACCTGCAAATTCCACTGTACAATAATCCGTGTGCGGGATATCCTCTTTTTTATGTTTAATATCTGAAAGATCAACTGATTGCGGAAGAATAATGAGAGATCCCGAAAG
>JAGBTM010000029.1 GCA_017631325.1 Clostridia bacterium | reverse complement strand
TATTCTCAACAGACAGGCAGCACATTTACTTGCTTCCGTTTCTTAATTTATTCGGTTTTCTGTGAATATTTGATAACTCAAATATCTTCTATATTCTCCTTTTTTCCAGAGTCTTGCTACTGCAAGGCTTTTTTTCTTTTTCAGATTAGATAGGATTTTCGTATTTTTTATTTTTAAACCTTGCCACGTGTTAAGTTTTCAATTCTACCTATTATCTTTTTTTCTATCTATCGATGTATCAATGTATCTATCTATGTATTTATATATGTATATATCTATTTGACCATTTATTTTTTTGTTTATCTATATGCGTGTTTTATGGTTTTTTGATCGCAAAGAACAAATTACTAAAAAAGCAACCGTACGTCTTTGTTTTGACCTACGGTTGCTTTTTGCTTATTAAGTTGTACTGTAAATTACATTTCTGCTTTCCAGAGGCCGTGCTGGTTACAGTAGGCGCAGACCTCAAGAGGCTTTTCATCCTTTATAGAGAAGGTAACACTTGGCTTTTTATCAATGTCGAGATATTTTATATATCTGCCATTGTCAGTTTTCAGATATACCCATTCTATCAAGTGCTCTTTGGTCATAGGGTGTGTACCGTTTCCGACGGATACAGTGACCGAGTTGCCGTTAATGGTAACGGATGGCGCATGCTTTTCCTTTGAAGCGCCTTCGACACCGTCTAAAATCTGCTTCATTTTTTTGCCGCAGCAGTTAGCTTCCTTCTCGTGAAAATCTACGAGATTTCCACAATGCTCACAAAAATAGTATTTCTTATCGCTCATAATATCTCCTCTTTGATAGTGCGCCGTGCGAAGCTGAAGCTTCGCGTTTTGTTTGTTAGTGTTATTATGTGCTAAAAGGGGTGAAATATTCATAAATGCGTAGTTTTAGCGCCTTGTTAAATTTGCTTTTGTGTGCTTTTATACTCATCGTAATATCTGTAATAGGGACATTCGCGCTTCATGCCTGAAAGCACGGAAACCATCTCATCCTCGTCAAGACTCATGTTGCAGTTATAACTGTCGTCGTATTCATCGTATTCGTAAAATTCACAGCTTTCACAGCTTGCTTTGTGCTTATATCCGTATTTAGAAAAGTCCATAAACCCTCATTTTGTAAATTATTATTTGCAAAATAGAACATTTGCTATCAAAATTTGCTTTAAAATTTCCGTCTGACATTTTGAAAAAGAAGTGAAAAACAGCGTGGTTTTGCGCTGCGCACAAGCTGTGCGCATTTATTTTCTAGAGGTGAGATTGTCGGCTGTTTTGATAAGCTTAGGTTTGATTTAACGCTACTATATAATTTTGGTGTCTACGACAAGCTTGCCGGCCGATTTTTTTATGCCGTATTGACATTCAAGCGCCATCTTGAATAGGCGCTCTCCGTTTATGCCCACGCAGTCGTCAAGGCTGTCCAAAAAGCTCTGGGCGCCCGAGTGAAAATCTGACGTCGTTGCAAAAATTCCTCTTGAACCACGCTTTGCGCATACTGCTCCGTAAAATCCGCGCACGTCAGTTTCGCTGACTATTTCATTTCGGTTTTTTGTCTGCACCATCGTGGTTTCAAGGAAGCCGAGTGAGTCCTCGGTTCTCATAACCCCGTCAATACCACCGTCTGCCGCTCCGCCGGTAACGTAGCACTCAAGTATTTTTCTGCCGTGCTTTTGTGAGTATTTTGAGAGCAGAGCGAGAAAATAATTTTCGAAAAACTCGCCGCCACGCATGTGAATTTTTGAGAGAAAATCGCTCTTGAGCGAAAGCATAGCGTTGATATCGTCTGCCTTTGCCGATGCGGATTTTGTAAGTGAGTAGACATCTCCACTAAGGCTTATTATACCGAGAGTCTGGAGCTTCTTAAGAACCTGACCCATAAACGAAAAGAGTGTTTCGTCGTCTCTGGTCGTCGCGGTCTTATCGGTGCCAAAAACATTCTTCAGCTTATCGCGAAGCTCACGCTTTGTTAAAGGGGAGGCTGTCAGAGACTTTATAATTTCATTTTCGCATTTCTCTATACGGATAATGACGGGCTTTGCCGAAACGAGATAATAAAGACCGCCTGTATCGGTAGCAATAAGGTCGCGCGCCTCCATCTCGTTTAAAACCGCGCCTACGTTGCTTCTGAGCCTGTTGTGTGCGCTGCCTATCGCGTGAGCATCGCCTTCGTTTTCTAGAAGTCCCGCGCTTCGTATACAGCTTAGAATAATATCCTGCCTGCTTAGTCTTACTCGCTCGAGGAGAGTGACTATTTGCTTATATATTTTTGAGTGTCCAGGTGTAATTGACATACCGCCACCAATCCTTTCTATCTACATTTTATCATAAACAGCTCATTTTTGCAAGTGGATGTGGAATAAAAACCTTGCGAATACGTTGCTTTTGCGAGTATAATAAAATCTTGTTCAATTACATCGTTTTATCAGGTGAAATAAAATCTCGTTCAGGCGCATTACCGTGCCTACTGAAATAAAATCTCGTTTAAGTGTATTGCTTTGGCGAGTGAAATAAAAAACCGAGCCCACGTTGTGAGCTCGGTAAATTTTGTTAATGCGCAAACTGACTGTTATATAGCTGAGAATAAAATCCTCCTCGAGAGAGAAGCTGCTCGTGCTTTCCTGTTTCTATGATTTTACCATCTCTCATAACGAGTATCAGGTCGGCCTCTCTGACGGTGGAAAGCCTGTGCGCTACTATGAAGCTGGTGCGTCCTGTCATAATTTGCGCAAAGACGCTTTGGATTTTCATCTCAGTGCGCGTGTCTATCGATGAGGTTGCCTCATCAAGAATAAGCATGTTCGGTGAGGTGAGCATAATTCGAGCTATGCAAATCAGCTGCTTTTGTCCTGCGGAAAGTCCGTCGCCGCCCTCGCCAAGTATAGTGTCGTATCCGTGCTCCAGCCTCTTTATAAAGCTGTGGGCGTGTGCGGATTTTGCCGCATTTACGATTTCCTCATCGGTAGCATCGGGCTTGCCGAATGCTATATTGTCTTTTACGCTTCCTGCCGTTAGCCAGGTGTCTTGAAGAACCATTCCGTAGCAGGAACGCAGACTGTGTCTTGTGAGAGAGCGCAACTCGTGGCCGTCGAGCGAAATTTGACCGCTCTTAGCGTCATAAAAGCGCATAAGCAGGTTGATAAGCGTAGTTTTTCCACAACCCGTAGGCCCTACGATAGCAATTCGCTCACCTCGGCTTACAGACAGATTTAAGGCGTCGATAAGCGGCTTGTCGTCGCTGTAGGAAAAGGATACGTCCTTAAGCAAAACCTCACCGTCAGCATTTTGAATAACTATTGTGCCGTCCTCGGACTCGTTCTCCTGCTCGATAAGGTCGAAAACTCTGGCCGCAGAAGCTAAAGCTCCCTGAAACTCCGCAATAATTCCCGAAATCTCATTAAAAGGCTTCGTATACTGGTTGGTGTACGAGAGAAGTATGGAGAACTCGCCTATAGTTAAAACGGCTCCCATCGGGTCACCCGAAATTATCAGTATTGCACCGACAAGCACGACTGCCGCGTAAACGATGCTGTTCACAAATCTTGTGGTAGGGTTGGTAAGAGAGGACAGAAATATAGCGTTAAGGGTGCTCTTTTCAAGTCTTTTGCCAATTCCAAAAAACCGCTCCTTTGAGCTTTCCTCCTTGTTAAACGCTCTTATAAGCTTCTGATTTTCTACCATCTCGCTTATAAAGGCAGCGGCCTCGGCCTCGTCCTCGGAGCGTTTAATGAACATACTGTACGTTTTGCTGCCTATAAACTTGGCAATAAAAATCGAAAGTGGCGTCAGAACCACGACAACGATTGCTATCTGCCAGCTTAGCATAAACATAAATAAGAGAGTGCCGAAAATTGTCAGTATGCCCGTGAACACCTGCGTAAATCCAAGAAGAAGTCCCTCAGAAAAACGGTCGGTGTCATTGATGATACGGTTTACGGTGTCTCCGTGAGAGGTTGTATCGATATAGGCAAGGGGAAGCTTCTGTATTTTTTTGAACGCTTCAGCACGCATATCGCGAGTTACTGAATATGCTATGCGGTTGTTGATAACCGAAACGAAGAAGCTCGATATTGCAGCAAGGGCTGTAAGGAGTATGCAAAGAAGAAGAATACCGCTTATTTTTTCAAAATCGACACTGCCTACTCCTACGATACAGTCTATCGCCTCGCCTATAAAATAGGGAATAGCAAGCGAAACAAAGGTGTATATAAATGCGAGAAAAAACGACACGGGTAGTAGGTATTTATGCTTTCCTATATACCCGAGCACGCGTGAGACGGTGCTTTTTTTGTTACCTTTTTTCATTATACGCTCCCTCCTTTAAATTGGGATTCGTATATCTCACGATAGATTACTGAGCTTTGAAGAAGCTCGTCGTGAGTGCCTGTATTTGCGATTTTTCCGTCGTCAAGAACGAGAATGTTATCAGCGTTCATGACCGAGGCGGCTCTTTGTGATATTATCAGCGTGGTCGTGTTTTCCGAGGCTGATTTCAGCGCTGAGCGGAGTGCTGCGTCGGTGGCAAAGTCAAGAGCCGAGGCGCAATCGTCGAGTATAAGTATCTCGGGATTTCTGACCAGCGCTCGCGCTATGGTAAGGCGCTGACGCTGACCGCCTGAAAAATTCTCACCACCTGCCTCGACCTTTATGTCAAGACCACCCTTTTCGGCAATAAAGCCGTCAGCCTGCGCTATGGCGAGCGCATGCCACAGCTCATCGTCCGTGGTCTCGCTGCCAAAGAGAAGATTTTCTCTTACAGTACCGCTGATGAGGGTTGCCTTTTGTGGCACGACGCCTATCTTAATTGCAAGAGCTTCCTTTGAATAATTTGACACGGGTATGCCGTCAAGCACAATTTCACCCTCTGTCGCATCGTAAAAGCGCGGTATGAGATTCGCAAGCGAGGTTTTGCCCGAGCCTGTGCCGCCTATAATACCCACGGTTTGCCCGCGAAGGACCTTGAAATTAAGATTTTCAAGTGAATTGTCCGAGCTCTGAGCGTATTTGAGGGAAACGCCGCGAAACTCGATAGCGCACTCGCCACCCTCACCGATAACTCTTTCACCGAACACCTGAGAGCTTTTGATTTCAAACACCGAGGCAATTCTTGACCACGAGGCGAGCGCCTTTGATATGCTTATTATCATATTGGCGAGCTTTATAAGCTCAACGAGTATCTGCGCCGTGTAGTTATAAAGCGCCACTACCTCACCCTGAGTAAGAGTGCCCGTATCTACCTTTATAGCACCGACGTATATAAGCAAAATGACGCCGAGGTTTATGATAACGTAAGTCAGAGGGTTGAGAAGAGAGGAGACGCGTCCCGTTCTCTTTTGCTCGCTCGTTAGAACCGAGTTTTCTTTAGTAAAAAATTCAAGCTCGCGCTCCTCGTTACCAAAGGCGCGTATAACACGCACTCCGGAAAGGTTCGCTCTAGTTCTTTTTAAAATTTTGTCAACGCCGCTCTGCACGCGCTTGTGCATCGGGGTGGTAATGAACATAATTCCAAAAATAACGATGGCTAGAAGAGGAATGGTTATAGCAAATACACCACCCGCCTCAGCGTCAATTGTAAATGCCATAATCATAGAGCCAAAAACGACAAACGGTGAGCGTAAAAGAAGTCTGAGAGCCAAATTTATGCCCGACTGCACCCTAGAGGTGTCGTTTGTCATAAGCGCTATCATATTAGAAGTTCCAAGTCTGTCAAGGTCCGAATAGGATAGCGTTTGTATATGAGAATACAGGCTGTGACGCGCCGAGGTAACGAACCCTACGGCTGCCTTAGCCGAAAAATACTGAGCCAAAACCGAGAAGCCAAGTCCCAAAACGCCAAGGAGAATGAGCAGCGCGACCATACTTACCGTATGCGTTGTGTCGCCCTTTGAAATGCCGTTATCAATAATAGACGCTATTACGAGCGGAACGATAAGCTCAAGCGTTGCCTCGCAAAGCTTACCGATAGGACCGAGAATGCTTTCCTTTGTATAAGGCTTTAAATATTCAAGAAATTTTTTCACGTCTATCTCCAAAATTTGATATATAGAAAATAGTACTCAAAAAGAATATAGGGGGCGCAACTTGGGATTTCAGCTTTGAAATTTAACACGCCCCCCGCCTAAATGTAGTTTGAATTAAATAAATTTTACGGAATATGAGTAGGTTTCGCTCTTCTTTGCGGGAAGCCTTGACATCCTGCGCGTCTCGAAAATCTCCGGCTCATCACCCGTAGAGGGAACGTCGGACCAGGGCTCAAGACAAATAAAGCGTGCATTTGAGTCGGTTTCCTTCCAGATGCAGAAATAAGGCAAATTCTTGCTGTACTTCATTTCAACGGCCATGCTTGTGTTTGGGGAAGAAAGGAGCGCGCGCTCGTTTGTTCCGCAAAAAACGAGAGTGTCGTTTGAGTATATTTCGTCCTCGTTAAACTGATATTTTCCGTTAACGAGAGCGTAGTCTTTGCCATTTGGATTCACAAAGCAGCCATTCTGAAGAGGGTGCCAGATTAGCTTATCGACGCCACCGAACTCGAGTGAAAAATTGTTTATCTCGCCATCTGATGACAGTACAAATCCCGGGTGCCAGCCAACCATGTAGGGAAGCGTGCCATCGCCCGTATTCTTTACCGTGAGCTGAAGCTCTAGCGTATTGCCAGCTACGGTAAAATCGGCCACGAATTCAAAGTCAAAGGGATAGATAGCTCTCGTCGTTTCGTTTGCCGAAAGGGTGAGCGTGAGTCTGTTTTCAGCAACGAGTGTAGGAGTGAATTCGGAAAATTTAAGGAAGCCGTGAGCGTCCATTTCATACGTTTTGCCGCCAAAGCTGTATTTGCTGTCGAGAAGACGTCCGCAGATGGGGAAAAGTATAGGAGCAATATCGTCCCAATACCTCTCGTCGCCGGACCACATATATTCGTTTGCTGATTTTGTAACACTCTTAAGCTCTGCGCCGAGTGTGTCGATTTTCGCTACAAGATTTGTGCTTTTGATTTCGTAAATCATACCGTCACCTATCAGTGCTTTTTGGTTTCAATCTCGCGTATAACCTTTTCGATAAACTCGTCGGTTGTAAACTTGCCGCCTTCACCCTCGGTGCGTGCTCTGACGGTTACCGAGCCTGAGGTCGTTTCGTCCTCGCCTACGACTATCATATAGGGAACCTTGGAGAGCTGAGCCTCGCGTATTCTGTAACCGAGCTTCTCATTTCTGTCGTCAAGCTCTGCACGAATGCCCTGAGCCTTCATCTTATTTACGACCTCTGCCGCGTAGTCTGCGAAATCAGCTACTACGGGGATAACCGTAACCTGAGTGGGCGAGAGCCAGAGGGGAAGTGCGCCTGCATACTTTTCAAGAATAAGCGCGAGAGTTCTCTCGTAGCAGCCAAGACTCGTTCTGTGAATGATATAGGGTGTCTTCATGGTGTTGTCGCGGTCGGTGTATTCCATACCGAACTTTTTAGCCAGAAGCATATCGACCTGAATGGTAACTATGGTATCCTCCTTGCCGAATACGTTCTTGCACTGAATGTCGAGCTTAGGTCCGTAAAAGGCTGCCTCGTCAATACCGATAACATAGTTATCGCGGCCAAGGTAGGTGTCAAGAAGCTCGCCCATTATGCTTTGAGCCTCGTTCCACTGCTCGGCAGTGCCCTCGTACTTGTCAGTTCTGTTCGGGTCCCACTGTGAGAAACGGAAGGAGCAGTCCTCCCAAAGTCCAACCGTCTCGAGAACGTGCTTTGCAAGGTCAAGACAGCCCTTGAACTCCTCTGCGAGCTGCTCGGGACGAAGAATAAGGTGTCCCTCGGAAATGGTGAACTGACGGACACGGATAAGTCCGTGCATCTCGCCCGACTCCTCGTTTCTGAAAAGAGTAGAGGTTTCGCCAAGGCGCATAGGAAGCTCTCTGTAAGAGCGCTTTTTGTTAAGGAAAACCTGATACTGGAATGGGCAGGTCATAGGACGAAGCGCAAAGCACTCCTTGGTGTAATCCTCAGGGTCGCCCATAACGAACATACCGTCAAGGTAGTGGTCCCAGTGACCCGAAATCTTATAGAGCTCTCTCTTTGCCATAAGAGGAGTCTTGGTGAGAAGATATCCTCTCTTCTGCTCCTCGTCCTCTATCCATCTCTGGAGAAGCTGTATAACTCTTGCGCCCTTGGGAAGAAGAATAGGAAGTCCCTGACCGATAGAATCAACGGTAGTGAAGTACTCAAGCTCGCGGCCGACTTTGTTGTGGTCGCGCTTAAGTGCTTCCTCCTGCTTCGTTACGTACTCGTTAAGCTCGTCTTTAGAGGGGAATGCTATACCGTAAACGCGCTGAAGCATCTTGTTATTCTGGTCACCCTTGTAGTACGCACCGGTGCACTGAGTAAGCTTGAACGCCTTTACAGCACCCGTAGAATGAAGGTGAGGACCTGCGCAAAGGTCGACGTACTCGCCCTGCTTGTAAATGGAAATCTCCGCGTCCTCGGGGAGCTGTTCAATTCTCTCAACCTTGTAGGGCTCGTCAAGATCGGTCATAAGCTTGAGCGCATCGCTCTTTGAAAGAACGCTTCTCTCAATAAGAAGATTTTCCTTGACTATCTTCTTCATTTCAGCCTCGATATTCTTAAGAATATCGGGTGTAAAGGAAATCTCCGCGTCAAAGTCCTGGAAATATCCCGTATCGGTAGCAGGACCTATCGTCTGCTTGGTGGAGGGGTACAGGCGCTTTACAGCCTGCGCCATAATGTGCGCTGCGGTGTGTCTGAACACTTTCTTGCCCTCGTCGTCAGCGAAGGTAAGAAGCTTAACTTCAGCGTCACCGTCAATAACGTGCGAAAGCTCGGTAGCAGCTCCGTTAACCGAAGCCGCAAGCACCTCTCGTGAAACAGAGCCGTATGCGCTCTTTGCCGCCTCGTATACCGAGATAGGCTCGGCAGATTCAAAAATCATACCGTCTGAAAACTTAATTTTTGCCATTTTTATGACTCCTTGTATAATGAAAATTTTATTAACCAAAATAATTTAAATAAGGCTCGCCGTATGGTGTAAATCTCCGTGTCTGATAGCTGAAGCCCATTTCGCGAAATTCTCGAGGCTTAACGTATCAGTCGGAGCGTCATTACTTAAAAATAAAAAAGCCCTAACCACAAAGACAGCGTCGTCTGTCTTCGGGGTGAGGACGAAAGTCCCGCACGGTTCCACCCGAGCGTTTAACTCATTGAATATTTAAATAGGCGTGCTCCGGAATCTATATAAATCCGATGCATCGCATGGGTGGTACCCTGATGGCGAAAAGTCCGTCTTTCAGCAAACGACGGCTCTCTGTGCATTTCGTATCAACAGGACGTGTTCCAATGTAAATATGTTATCATAAATGAATATAAATGTCAACATAATTTTTTTAAAATTGAATATAAAAAATTGAATTTTTACTAAAAAAACGCAAAGTTTTGGCAAAAAGGTATTGACAAACCGTGTAGAATGTGTTATTATATTTGAGCGTGATTTACTGCGCAGAGAAAAGCACAATTTAATAAGCCCCTGTAGCTCAGCTGGTAGAGCACTTGACTTTTAATCAAGGTGTCCGGAGTTCGATTCTCCGCAGGAGCACCAAAAAGAGTGGAGCACCCTCGTGGTGCACCACTCTTTTTGCTTCTCCTGCTTCAAATCGGCTCCCAGCTCTCAAAGAGAGCGTGGAGTTCGAAGCATTGCGCCCCGTCTCGCAGAGCGAGACAACATGGTCCGATACCTTATCGGCTACGCGCTATTCGAATGGCCATCGGGCGCAAATTCTCCCGAGGAGCACCAAAAAGAGTGGAGCACCCTCGTGGTGCGCCACTCTTTTTGCTTCTCCTGCTTCAAATCGGCTCCCAGCTCTCAAAGAGAGCGTGGAGTTCGAGATATTGCGTCCCGTCTCGCAGAGCGAGACAACATGGCCCGATACCTTATCGTCAACGCGCTATTCAAACGGCCATCGGGCGCAAATTCTCCCGAGGAGCACCCTCGTTGTGCTCTGCATTTTGCGTCCGCTTCGGAATAGTAAATCTCGCTCGTAACGTGAGCCTTCCGCAAGTTCAGTGAGGGTTTTAACCTCT
Source organism: Clostridia bacterium (assembly GCA_017631325.1). Classification (GTDB taxonomy): domain Bacteria; phylum Bacillota; class Clostridia; order Oscillospirales; family CAG-272; genus UBA1740. The sequence continues at coordinate 35,485 of JAGBTM010000029.1, read as the reverse complement.
TATACGGTGTGCGTAATGATTCAAGTTAAAAAATTCCCAACAATTTGAGGGTGAATGACACACCGAAGATGATAAGAGGAGAGAACAGCGTGGTAAACACAACAAGTTGTCCCGCAAGCTTGGAATCGCCGCCCATCTCCTGTGCCATAGGTACGCTGGAAACCGCGACCGGAGTGCAGAGCACGGCTACCATGGCGGCAAATTTTGCTCCGTTGAAGCTGTCACGGAAGATAAGGAGTGCGATGGATAGAGAAACGAGCGGTGCTATCAGCACTCTGACGAGAGTGCCTGCGGCGATTTCGCGTCGAAGCTCCTTTATCACTGAAAACTCAAACTGCCCACCAAGGGCAATCAGAGCTAAAGGCGTTGCGAGTCCCGATAGATGCTTCATTGTTGTCCATAGCATCGTTACGTCTGAAAGGCGGAAGGCTATATTTGCACTGACGAATACCACCCTGATGCCGATGGCGACAAATCCAAGAGTTATACCCCAGATGAGTGGGTTTTTGGCTATTCCAAGCAGTATCCTTTTTGTATAAAAGGCGGAACCCTTGCCGTTTTCGGCGTCATCTCCGTCTTTTTTAAATATGCACAGCGAGATAACGCCGAAAATGTTGAATAAGGGAATGATGAATGCGGTGAGTACCGTGGCAACGATAATGCCCTCTGTGCCAAATAGCATTTCCGCGAGGGGAATACCTATCAGAGCATTGTTTGAACGGAAAAACGCCTGCAAGAGCACACCTCGTTTCTCGCCTTTTTTGGTTATAAGCATAACGGCGGGAATTCCGAGGCAGAATATCGCGATTATCACGGTGGACGTGTATATTACGTAGTCAAAATCGACTGTCGATATATCGGTTATGCTGTACACATTCATAAAAAGCATAACGGGTAAGAATATTTTAAAAACGAGCTTGTTTGCCATTTTGGCAAAATCAAGGCTCATGATACCCACCATCTTGAGAACGTATCCGACGGCTACTGTAAAGACAATGGGCATTGTTGCATTTAGAGCAAATAAAATAGCTTCCATACGGGTCTCCTTTTTCGGTGCTTATTTATTATTTGATATTACAAGTTACTTTGTGAACATTGTCAAGCTCGTTTCACTCTTACTCGCTTGGCGTATAAAAAAGACGGAGAGATTTTACACTTCTTGTGTCGGGATTTTTTGTTTGCTTTATAGTTATGATAAGCTAAACAAATTATATTTTATTTCAAAAAGATAAAAGAGCGGAAAGGGAAAGCCGCTTCCGATCTTTTGAACAATCGTCGCTTCATGTTGAAAAATGCTAGCGCTTGTTTGAAGTCTTATTTAAGAATGAACTTATTAAAGCTCTTTTTGCCTCTCTTGATAAGTACTCCGGCGGTGAGCGCTTCTGCCGATACCGTTGCTTTGACGTCGGTAACCTTTTCACCGTCAACCGATACGCCGCCCTGCTCGATAGCGCGTCTTCCCTCAGACTTTGAAGGAACCATCTTACCGAGAACGAGCAGTCCGTTTACGTCGATTTTGCCGTCAATGAGCATATCGGAGCCAACCTCAACAACGGGTGTCATAGAAGCATCTCCCGCACCGAACAGAGCCTTCGACGCTTCTCTTGCTTTATTTGCCTCGTCCTCGCCGTGAACGAGCTTGGTGAGCTCGTATGCGAGAATATCCTTTGCCTCGTTGAGCTGTGCGCCCTCCCAGGTGTCCATCTTGTCGATTTCCTCAAGAGGAAGGAAGGTGAGCATTCTGATGCACTTAAGAACGTCCTTGTCACCGACGTTTCTCCAATACTGGTAGAAATCGTAGGGTGAGGTCTTCTTGGGGTCAAGCCAAACCGCACCGCTTGCGGTCTTACCCATCTTCTTGCCCTCGGAATTGAGAAGAAGAGTGATAGTCATAGCGTAAGCGTCCTTGCCAAGCTTACGTCTGATAAGCTCGGTACCGCCAAGCATGTTAGACCACTGGTCATCACCGCCGAACTGCATATTACAGCCGTACTCCTTGAAAAGATGGTAGAAGTCGTAGGACTGCATAATCATATAGTTAAATTCAAGGAATGAAAGGCCCTTTTCCATTCTCTGCTTGTAGCACTCGGCAGTAAGCATACGGTTGACGGAGAAGCACGCACCAACCTCACGAAGCATGTCGACGTACTTTATGTCGAGAAGCCAGTCGGCATTGTTTACCATAATAGCCTTGCCCTCGCCAAACTCGATAAATCTCTCCATTTGAGCCTTGAAGCAGTCGCAGTTGTGCTGAATTGTTTCGCTCGTCATCATAGAGCGCATATCGGTTCTGCCCGAGGGGTCACCTATGTGTCCCGTACCGCCACCGATAAGAACTATCGGACGGTTGCCTGCCATCTGAAGACGCTTCATAAGGCAAAGCGCCATAAAGTGACCAACGTGAAGGCTGTCAGCCGTCGGGTCGAAGCCTATATAGAACGTAGCGCGGCCCTCGTTTATAAGCTCCTTGATTTCTTTCTCGTCGGTTACCTGCGCAATAAGTCCGCGCGCGACGAGTTCGTCGTAAATTTTCATCTTAAATCCTCACTTTATATATCCGTATTTTTTAACCGTAAAAATGATTTCGGTACCGTAAGAGTTGGCTCGAAAAACAAAAAAAGTCCTCGGGCACAGCCCAAGGACGCGAAAGCGTGGTACCACCTTGATTTACCGAAAAAATCGGCCTCGTACCCCGAGCGAGCGGGGAAGCGCTGTAACGGGCGCGAGCCGTCGTAGCCTACTGCCATGTGGGTTCGGTACGCACTCAAAGACGTATTCACAGGGGACAGCGCACGCGCCTCTCATCAGCCGGCTGCTTTCTGTCAGGCTCTCGTCCTGCTACTTCTTCTTATCATAGCTTTTTTATTAGAATTTGACAGCGCAAAAGCACTAAATCAAACCAACGTATATATTCTACAATAAAATCCTAGAAAAGTCAAGCAAGATTTTCTAAAATAATAAATTATTTTACTTTTTCCGCTTCGTATACCGTCAGCTGAGTGTAAACTTCGCCTGCGTCGTATAATCCCACACCGTGCTTTACGGCATTCGGCTCTATCTGTGCTTCAAGACAGAAACCACAGAGAGCGCACCTTGGAACCTCCCCTGAAAAATGAGGCTCGCTTTTCATTGTGACAGGAGTGTAAAGATGTATGCAGGGACGGTCGGTGTATGCCTTGAGGGTAATTTTGCCATTCGTTGCGACAGCGGCAAGCACAAGCTTTTTATTCTCAAATTCCTTATATATTTCGGGGCAGATTATGAAATTTGTGTCGTACCCCTTAAGGTTATCGTCTATAAATTCGCCTATTTTTCTAGAGCTCCTAAAGTCGTACGGAGTACCGACAACGCTTAGGTGCTCACCTGTCGGAATAAGTCTTTGGTCAACGGCGGTATAGCTGTCTGCGTACACCTTGAGCTCGTGGTTCTTTATATCCGAGCCCATACCGTCAAGGTTAAAATACGCGTGGTTGGTCATAGAGATGGGTGTCTTTCCCTCGGGATATGCCTTGTAGCTTATAGCGAGGGCTGAGCCGACGAGCGAGTAGGTAACCTTAATAAGCAGTCCGTGAGGAAATCCCTCCTCACCGTCGGGCGAGTAGTAGGAGAGAGTAATACTGCTATCGGTCGCATTTTCTACGCTCCATACCTGATTATTTATAAGCATACCGCCGTGCAGACAGTTTCCGTTCTGATTTGCGGTAAGCATATATATTGCGCCGTCTATCGTGATGGTGGCGTCCTCTATTCTGTTGGTAACTCTGGCTATAATTGCACCCTGATTTGAGGTATCGGTGACGTATGACGAAAGCTCGTCGTAGCCGCCTATGATATTCACGTCGCCAAAGGGCTTAAAGGAAACGAGCGTCGCGCCGTAGGTAGTAACCTCGGCCACAGCCTCGCCCGAGTGGAGAGTATATATATCAACTGCCTCGCCTGATGCGAGAGTGCCAAAAGTTCTTTTCATATTGAATTTCCCCCAGTATTTTCTACTATTCTATTATAAATCATCTCTATCCAAAAGTAAAGTAACCGAAAGATAAAAATTTTATTTTTCGAAAATTTATAAAAGCTATTGCAAAAGGCGCCCGATTGTGATAATATTTTAATTGTATGGGATTGTGTATATCTGATATGATAGAGACAAAACAATACAAAATGCTTAAAATCAAATTTTTCTATGATAAATTAGGGCAGAATCATCGGAATACAAGGAGCTAAAATTATGGAATACAGGTATCTCAGGTTTCCCGAGGGAAAAGGAAAGGCGGTAACACTCAGCTACGACGACGGTATACACGCTGATATCAGGTTCTCCGACAGAATAACCAAGGCGGGACTTAAATGCACCTTTAACATAAACTCGGGATTTATTTCAGCTAATGAATACAGGCTTTCGAAAGAGGAAATACGCGAGTACATACTTGATAGGGGACACGAGGTTGCAATACACGGCAAGCATCATATCGCATCCGGAGCCGCGCGTCCTATTGACACTGTCAGAGATGCACTCGAATGTCGCTTGGAGCTTGAAAGTGAGTTTGACATTATTGTTCGCGGCATGGCGTATCCCGATTCCGGCATCAGAAATATGCATAACGGCAACTCATACGAGAACGTTAAAAGCACTCTTAAATCTCTCGACATCGTTTATGCGAGAACTCTTGCGGGAGATAACGACCTTTTTAAGCTGCCCGAGGATTTTCACGCCTGGATGCCCACAGCACACCACGAGAACAAAAATCTCTTTGAATACATAGATAAGTTCACTTCTTTGGATTTTGATAAGCTTTACGGCTCTGGAAAGTGGCCAAGACTTTTCTATCTTTGGGGGCACAGCTACGAATTTGACAGACACGACAACTGGGATTTGCTCGATAAAATTTGCGACAGCCTCGGCGGCAGAGAGGACGTGTGGTACGCTACTAATATGGAAATCTACGATTACGTAAACGCCTATAATTCACTTGTTTGGAGCGCCGACGGTCTTAAAGCATATAACCCCACCCTCACTACGGTTTGGTTCTATATGAGAGGCAATATATACAGCGTAAAATCGGGCGAGCTTCTCGTTCTGCCTCCAAAGGAGTAGAACCACCGCGCGATAATAGAGATAAGATATTAAAAGGAGCAAACAAATGAAAAAAATATCCACCGACAAGGCCCCCGCGGCAATAGGCCCGTACAGTCAGGCAACCGTGCTTGGTAATATAGTATTCACCTCAGGACAAATTCCGATTAATCCCGAAAGCGGTAATATAGATGCAGAGGGAATAGAGACTCAGGCAGAGCGGGTTATGAAGAACCTTGGTGCAGTACTCCAGGCTGCCGGCTCGTCCTACGAAAAGACGCTCAAAACCACCTGCTTCCTCTCGGATATGGCGGATTTTGCCATATTCAACGAGGTGTACGCACGCTACTTTACCGAAAAGCCCGCGCGCAGCTGCGTTGCAGTTAAGTCTCTTCCCAAGGGCGTGCTTTGCGAGGTAGAGGCAATAGCCGAGATATAAAATTAAAAACAAAAATTTACGGCGAGGGCAAAAGCGGTGCGTCCTCGCCATCTTTTTATGGATTTTTGTTAATTAATAAATTAAAAATTTATTAAAATTCAACAAAAAAGCAGCTAAAAACATAACTTTTATTGACTTTTTTATAAAAATATGTTATTATAGATGAGTAAAATATTTATTACCTTGTGAGGACTTTATAATGAAAAAAGCTGTACTTGTAATCAACGGAGCAGGCGGAGTAGGTAAGGACACTCTTTGCAACCTTGCCGAAAAGCATATCAAAACAAGAAATATTTCCACCATCACGCCCATCAAGGATATAGCTAAAATGTGTGGCTGGAACGGTTCCAAGGACGACAAATCGCGCAAGTTCTTAGCCGATATGAAGCAGCTGACCGTCGCATATAACGACTTTCCAACCAAGTGGGCGCTTAATATTTTCAAGGAGTTTTTAAAGAGCGACGAGCAGGTGCTATTCGTCCATATCCGCGAGCCCGAGGAAATCAAGAAATTCATTGACGCGACCGACGGCTTTGCCAAGGCGCTTCTTGTCCGCGGCGGTGAGAGAATGAAGAAGAGCCACTACGGAAACGCGGCAGACGACTGCGTTGAAAATTATAAGTACGATTACTATTTTATGAACGACAGGACCATAAAGGAGGCCGAGAGCTCGTTTAGTGCGCTCCTCTTCGAAATTCTTAAGGAGAGCCCTGAGGTTTAATACGGAGAGAGCCCCTTTTCAAATATTTTGCAAAGCAAGCTATAACTTCGCGCCTGTGCGTAGTTAAAAGGAAGGTATTATGAACGAAAAATATAAATCTTCAACAATATATCAGATATATCCTCGCTCGTTTTGTGACACGGACGGGGACGGCGTAGGAGATATCCGAGGTATAATTTCAAAGCTCGACTATCTTCGTGATTTGGGGGTCGATGTTATTTGGCTCTCGCCCGTTTACAAGAGCCCTAACGACGACAACGGCTACGATATATCCGATTACAGAGATATTCAGCCCGAGTTTGGCACCATGGCTGATTTTGACGAGCTTCTTTCGGAGGCTAAATCCCGAGGAATTTCCATTATTATGGACCTCGTTATCAACCACACCTCAGACGAGCACGAGTGGTTTAGGCGCGCTCTCGCAGGTGAGGAAAAATACAAGAACTATTACGTAATCAAGAAGGGCAAAAACGGTAAGCTCCCGAACAACTGGGGCAACTTCTTTGCCGACTGCCCTTGGGAGCCCTTTGGCGACCCGAAGAACGAGGAATACTATCTCCACCTTTTCTCAAAGAAGCAGCCCGACCTCAACTGGTACAACCCCGAGGTTTACCGTGAGATATGTGATATTATGCGCTTCTGGCTTGATAAGGGTGTTGCAGGCTTCCGCTGTGACGTTATAAACATCATTCACAAGAAGTCCTTTGCCGACGGCAAAAAGAGGCTTGCTCTCACGGGTAAGGAGCATTATATCTCGACCGAGGGAACGCACAGAATACTTTCCTCGCTTCGCCGTGACGTAATGAGTAATTATGATGCGTTCACCGTAGGTGAAACGGTTATGGTTGACGTGGATATGGCGCGCGATTTGTGTGATGTGTCACGCGGAGAGCTTGATATGGTGTTCGCCTTTGAGCACATGGAGTGTGACCAGGTGGGCATCAAGTGGTTCAAGACCAAATTCAAGCCGCAGAGACTTATGAAAATCCTCACCAAGTGGCAGACGGGACTTGACTGGAACACCTGCTATTTTGAGAACCACGACCAGCCTCGCTCGGTTACGAGATTTACCGAGGGTGGCAAATTCCGAGAGATAGGCGCAAAGATGCTTCTCGGCCTGCTTTTCTCACTGCGCGGTACGACCTACGTTTACGAGGGGCAGGAAATAGGTATGACCAACGGCGCGTTTGACAGCCTTGACGAGATAGTGGATATAGAGAGCCATAACGTCGATAAAATGGCAAAAACCCTCGGTATATTTAATCCTCTGCGCTGGAAAATGATAAAAGCTACCTCGCGTGACAACGCGAGAACTCCGATGCAGTGGAACGCAGAGGAGGGCGCGGGCTTTACGAGTGGCAAGCCTTGGCTCAAAATCCACCCGAATTATAAGGAGGTCAACGTAGAGCGTGACCTAAAAAATCCCGATGGAGTTATTAGCTTCTTCAAGAAAATAAACTCCTACAAAAAATCGTCCGAGACGCTTAAGAATGGCTCCTTTGCCGAAATTCACGCAGGCAAGTACGTCTATGCATTTGCGCGAGAGCTTGATGGCGAGCGCCTTATTGCCGTGTGCAACTTCTCGACGAAAAATTCAAAGCTTCCGGAGGGCGTTTTCGGAGAGATTGTTATATCTAACTACAACGAGTGCGATAATGCTTCGGCTCTTCGCCCCTACGAATACCGTCTTTATAAAGAGGTGAAATAATCTATGATTAAAGTAAAAGACGGCGTGTTTTTTCTCGAAACCGAGAAAACGTCGTATATATTCTCGCCCACCGCTATGGGCCACCCCGAGCATATCTTTTACGGCCCGAGGGTAGAGGAGTGCGATATAGAGGCGCTCCGAATGAAGAATACAGTAATGCTCGGCTCGTCTGTGGACTACCTCCCCACGACTCCGTCGTATTCGCTTGACAACGTTCTGCTTGAATATTCGGGTATCGGTAAGGGCGATTTCCGTCATAGCCCCATAGAGATAATTATGCCCGACGGCAGCTTCGTTACCGATTTCGTCTATTCGGGATATGCGCTGAGCGATGGCGCATACGAGTGCGACGCGCTTCCGACGGCCTACGGTCCGTCACAGACCCTCACAGTCGAGTATAAGGACAAAAAGTATGGGGATATAGTACTCAAAAGCATCTATACCGTCTTTGAGGAGTGCAACGTAATCTGCCGCGCGACAGAGCTTGTAAACGGCTCTCACGGTGAGGTAATTATTCGCAAGCTTATGAGCTTTATGCTTGATATCCCTGCCGCGCCCTACGATATGATAACCTTTGACGGCACTTGGGCGCGCGAGGCACATCTCCACAGGCGCAGAGTAGAGGAGGGCATACTTGTAAACGACTCGACTACCGGCTCGTCCTCAAACAGACACAACCCGGGCTTTCTTCTCGCTGCGAGTGACGCAGACGAGGAGCGAGGCAGAGTATACGGCTTCAACCTCGTGTATAGCGGAAATCATTACAGCGCAGTTGAAAAGGGTCCGTTTGGCACCGTCCGAGTAATGAGCGGTATAAATCCGCACTGCTTCCTCTGGAAGCTGAAGAGTGGCGAGAGCTTCTCTACACCCGAGGCCGTAATGACGCTCGGTGAGAGCGGCTACAATTCCGTTATGGAAAATATGCACGCCTTTGTAAATGAGCATATAGTAAGAGGCGAGCATAAGGGCGCTGACAGACCTGTCGTTTTAAATAACTGGGAAGCGCATTTCTTCAATTTTAACTGCCGCAAGCTCCACTCCCTTGCAGGCAAGGCTAAAAAGCTTGGAGTGGAAATGTTCGTTCTCGACGACGGCTGGTTCGGAGCGAGAAACAACGACAGAGCAGGTCTTGGCGACTGGTGTGTGAATACTAAAAAGCTTCCCGGCGGTATCAGAGCACTTGCCAAGAAAATAAATAAAATGGGCATGAAATTCGGACTTTGGTTTGAGCCCGAATGCGTGAACGAGGACAGCGACCTTTTCCGAGCGCACCCCGACTGGATTATCAAGGTGCCTGACAGAGAGGGGAGCGTCGGACGAAATCAGTACGTCCTCGACCTCACTCGCACAGAGGTGCAGGACTATATCGTAGACGCGGTAGACAGAGTTTTATCCTCTGCAAATATTGAGTACGTCAAGTGGGACTATAACCGTCACATAAGCGACGCCTACTCGCCCACCTTAAAAAATCAGGGTGAATTTTACCACAGATATATTTTAGGACTTTACTCAGTTCTTCAAAGAATTTTCCACGAGAAGCACCCGAATATTCTCTTTGAGAGCTGCTCGTCGGGTGGCAACCGATTTGACCTCGGTATGCTGTGCTACTCCCCGCAGATATGGACCTCGGACAACACCGACCCTATTGAGAGACTTGATATTCAGGGCGGTATATACTGCCTCTATCCTCAGTCAACGGTGTCGGCTCACGTCTCAATGGCACCGCATCAGCAGACGCTCAGAAGCACTCCTCTCTCTACGAGATTTAACGTCGCCGCCTTTGGTGTTCTTGGCTACGAGCTTGATTTTGGAGAGCTTACACCACACGAGCGTAGGGAAATAGCCGAAGAGATAGCTTTCTATAAAAAACATCGCAAAGCATTCCAGTACGGTAGACTGTATTTTGTAAAAACGCCAAAACCCAACCAAATTTCTTGGCAGATTAAGGGCGAAGGAGAGATTTTCGCAGGACTTTTCCAAAAACACTCGTCCTCCTGTCCCGAGAGGGACACCCTCAGAGTGCCTCTTTGCGAGAGCGACAGGGAGTACTCTGTGCAGACTGTCAAGCAGTATTTGCGTATCGGACGCTTCGGCTCACTTATTAAACACATAACACCGATAGAGCTTCGTGCAGACGGCTTTATCGTCAGGACGGTTGACCGTCATTTTGCTATGACCGACGGCAAAGAGTTCTACAAATCGTCGGGCAGGGCGCTCAGCTCAGGCATAAGCCTCGCTATGCAGTACGAGGGCACGGGCTATAATGACAAGCTCCGTATTCTCGGTGACTATGGCTCAAATATTTATCATATAAGAGAACTTGAAGGAGAACAAAATGGACAGACAAACAAAGCTAAATAAATTTTGCTTCGGTCTTGGTACGGTAGGCCGTGACGCGCTTTATTCGCTCGTCAGTATGTATCTTCTCGTGCATCTTACCGACGTCGTAGGATTTTCGGACGGCGGTCTTGCCGCTATCGGTATTATGCTCACGCTTTTCGGTATTTTCGACGCTGTAATCGACCCGTTCGTCGGTGCGATAGTCGATAATACTAAAACCAGATGGGGTAAATTCAAGCCCTGGATTTTCATAGGTATGATAGGCACGGGCGCGCTTACCGTTCTTATGTTCCATAACTTTAATATGGACGAGACGGCACATATCGTGCTTTTGGCGGTTACCTATCTTCTTTTCAGCATTTTCTTCTCGCTTAACGATATCGCGTATTGGTCGCTCATGCCCGCAATATCCAAGGACCAGAAGGTCAGAGAGGGTGTTGGTGCATTTGCCAGAATTTGCGCAAATATAGGTATGTTCGCGATGGTGCTTATTTACCTTTCCGTGCCCGACCTTTTTGCAGGTCTTGGACTTAACTCGCGCGACGCCTATTTCGTATTCGCTATAATCATAGCCGTTATAATGTGGGCATTCCAATCGATAACGTTATTTGGCGTAAAGGAGGACAGAACTCATCTCGCCATGGACAAGCGCACGAGCCTCAAGGACCTTTTCAGAGCGCTCGTCGGCAACGACCAGCTTCTCGTAACAGCCGTTTCCATGGCGCTGTTTATGATAGGATACTGCACAACCACGGGCTTTGGTACCTACTACTTTAAGTACGCATACGGTGACGAGGGCGTGTATATGGTATTCGCCGCAGTTCTTGCGGTTGCACAGCTCACGGCGCTCTCGGTATTTCCTCTTTTCAGAAAGAAATTCACACGCAAGCAGCTATATACCGGTTCTATGATAGCCGTTGCTGTTTCGTACATTGTGTTCTTCCTTTCGTTTGAGTGGCTTCCTCTTATAGTTATTGCAGGCCTTGGCCTCTTCTTCGCTCAGGCGTTTATTCAGCTTCTTATGCTTCTGTTCCTTGCAGATGCCGTCGAGTACGGTGAGTGGAAGCTCGGTAAGAGAAACGAGGCAGCAAGCTTTGCCGTTCAGCCCTTTATTAATCAGTTTGGCGGTGCTGTCAGCAAGGGTGTCGTATCATTTACCCTTATTATCTCGGGTATTAATATGATAGCGAACTCGCTCGCACCCTACGAGCCCGGAAGCGCTGAGTATGAGAACATAATCAGTGCGATGGACCCCTCTGCCGTCTGGATTATGAAAATATCCATGATGATACTGCCCCTTATCTGCATACTCGTCGGCTTCATTCTTTATCAGAAGAAGTTCAAAATTGACGAAGAAATGTATGCTAAAATTATATCCGACCTTGAGGAGCGCGAGGCCTCTGCAAACGCAGAAAAAAGAGAGGAAACGCTCGATGGCGTCGGTGTAGAATTTGAGGTAGAGAAAAATGAAATTCAGGCTTAAAGAAAATCTTCTTCTCGGTACAGCAACTGCCGCAACTCAGATAGAGGGCGGTGACGTGAACAATAACTGGGCGCGATTTGCGAGTGAGGGCAAGGTTGACGACGGTACCAGCCCTACAAGAGCAAACGACCACTACAACCGTTTCCGTGAGGATATCGACCTTATGGCCGATATGGGCCTTGAAATATATCGCTTTGGCGTGGAGTGGAGCAGAATTGAGCCCGAGCGCGGTGTGTATTCCGACGAGGCGCTCGCTCATTACCGTGAGGAAATTGAGTATATGATTTCAAAGGGTATTCGCCCCTTGCTCACTCTTCACCATTTCACAAATCCTCTTTGGTTTGAGGATATGGGCGCTTGGTGTAATAAGGACGCGGCGAATATATTTCTCTCCTTCGTAGACAAGATGCTCGATACGGTCGGCGATATAGTCGACGATTATATCACCATCAACGAGCCTAACGTATACGTCACGAACAGCCTTTTCTATGGCATCTGGCCGCCCGAGAAGAAGTCGATAGGCGCGCTCGTCAGCGCATTTTCAAATATGACCGAGGCGCATATCAAGGCCTACGAGCTTATCCACAAAAAGCGCAAGGAGCTCGGTAAATCAAAAGAAGAAACCCTCGTTTCCTTTGCAAATCACCTGCGCGTGTTCGAGCCTAAAAACGAGAAAAACCTATGGCATAAATGTGCCGCACGCCTCACCGAGTACCTATTCCAGTCTGCCGTAACCGAGGCTATGATGACGGGTAGGTGCCGTTTCCCCGTACTCAAAAGACGCGGCGTTAAGCGTGGCAAGTACTACGACTTTATCGGCATCAACTATTACACGAGAAGTACCTGCGAGGGTATTGCCGACGGTGTGAAAGAGGGCTCGGATATAAACGACCTCGGCTGGGAAATTTACCATGAGGGCCTTATCCGTCTGTGCGAGGGGCTGTCCTGTAAATATGGCAGGGAATATCCCATATTCGTCACCGAGAACGGCACCTGCGATAACACCGATAGCTTCCGTTCCCGCTTTATATACGACCAGCTGAAGCTCATATCCGAAACCGATAACCGTATCGAGCGCTACTACCATTGGAGCTTTATCGACAACTTTGAGTGGCGCGAGGGTGAGGCGGCACGCTTCGGTATAGTCCACTGCAACTACGAAACCCAGACACGCACCGTCAAGGATAGCGGACGGCTTTACTCGGCTATTATCAAAAACAAGGGCGTCACCGACGAGGACTACGAGAGGTTCGTTATGGGCTCGTCGTATCATAAATAATGGAGATTCAAAAATCCATAACAAAGGACTTTTGAGCTTCACTAGGCTGTTTTTAGTTATGCTCGGTTATTTGTCAATAACCTAAAATTGAAAACAATTCTTCATAAAAAAGGCGTGAATGCTTGTCATTCACGCCTAAAATTATATTCTTTAACACCGCACTCGCTGAGATAGTATACGGATTTACCGTATGCTATGGTGCTACGGCACAAAACGTGCGTTTGGCTCTCGTCGCTGTCGATATAAGCAACTGTACAGTCTGCGTCGCGCATCATGTGAGCGTTGCATTGACCTTTTAGAAATTCACCGTGGAGGTGGTTGGTATTTGAAAATACAACCTCGTCAAATTTATCAAAAAGATGTTCAAGTTCAAATTTGTCATAGTGATATTTTGAGTAAGGGGACACGAAAACAGTTTTAGCTCCGTTTACCGTTTTGTATTCCTTTATACAGTCAATGGCGAAAAGCATGAACGGAAGCTCATAATTGACTAAAAAGGTTAGTGGCTTGCCACCTGATAGCTTTCTGAAAAACTCCAGCATAGCGGTTTTGTATTTTTGACTTGGAGTAAAATTATCGTCGCCGTGAAAGGTAACTACCATATAAAAGCTCCTAAAAATAAAAAGTGCGCCAACCGAAGTCAGCGCACGAAAAAGCGCTTCCTTCATTGTTGTCACACAATCTCTTACCTTTGTTAGCGGGTATGAGGAAAAAAGGAAACACCTTTTACCAAGGATAGTTTCCCGCCAACAAGTAAAAATATTAGATTGTGTGACGACTATATTTTACCACTTTTCGCGGTATTTGTCAATCTGTAAAACCAAAAAACTCCTAAAAACAAAAAGTGCGCCAACAGAAGTGGCGCACGAAAAATGTCTCCCTCAATGTTGCGACACATTTTCCACTATATACAAGGGCGAGAGAGTACATTTTTACCTATAGTACTCCCTTGATAGTGGAAATATTCAAATGTGTCGCATATACATTTTACCACTTTTTATGGTATTTGTCAATCAGTAAATTTGAAATAGTATAATGTAAATAAAAAAGGCGTGAATGCTTGTCATTCACGCCTTTTTATATAACGCAACTTACACGTCAAGTCTTGTGAGGTCCTCGAGGGTCTCGCGCTTGACGGCAACGTAGTCCTCGCCGTCGCGTAGCATAACAACCGCGGGTCTTGTCAGACGGTTGTAGTTAGAGGCCATTGAGTAGTGGTACGCGCCTGTGGTGAGGCAGGCGAGAAGCTCGCCTCTTTTAATATCCTGAGGTACGGGAACGTTTTCAGCAAGAATATCGCCACTCTCACAGCATCTGCCGACCACCGAGCAAATTTCGGTATCGGCGGGAAGCTCGCGCGATACGGGGAGAATGGTGTAGGGCGAGCCGTAGAGAGCGTGGCGGGGGTTATCTGCCATACTGCCGTCAACCGAAACGTAGGTTTTGTAGCCCGGTATTCTTTTAACCGTACCGACGGTGTAGAGGGTAAGTCCCGCATCGGCAACGATGCTTCTTCCGGGCTCGAAGCCTATCTCGGGCAGATTTATTTCAAGCTCGCGCGCGTGCTTCTTCATAGCAGCAGCAACCTCGGAGAGAGTAGCTCTTATATCAAGGTAGGGGTCACTCTCGACGTATCTTACACCGAGGCCGCCACCTATATCGAGAATAGAGGCCTCAAAGCCAAGCGATAGCTTGACGTCCTTTATAAATCTGAGCATAACGCGAGATGCCGCAATATACACCTCGGCATCGAATATCTGCGAGCCGACGTGACAGTGGAAGCCACACAGCTCAACCGACTCGAGCGAGAGTGCCACGGCCGTAATATCCATAGCCTGTCCCGTCTCTATCGCAGAGCCAAACTTTGAGTCAACTCTGCCGGTAGCGACAGCCTCGTAGGTGTGAGGGTCTATACCTGGGGTAATGCGCAGAAGCACTCTTTGTCTTATGCCCAGCTCTTTTGCAATTCTGTCGATAGAGTACAGCTCCTCGACGTTATCTACAACGAAATATCCGACACCTGATTTAATTGCATATTCAACGTCATGGTCGGTCTTGTTGTTGGAGTGGAAATACGCGTGCTCGAGAGGGAAGCCTGCGGCAGAGGCCGTGTAGATTTCGCCAACCGACACCACGTCAATTCCCATGCCCTCCTCACGCATAATCTCGTAAAGTCTTTTGAACGAGGCCGCCTTTGATGCGTACATCACGCGCGCCCCACCGTCGAAAAGTTCATTTGCGGCCGAGATATAAGCGCGGCACTTTTCACGGATTTTTCCCTCGTCGTAAAGATAAAGGGGAGTGCCGTATTTCTTTGCAAGAGAGGCTAAATTCACCCCTGCAAGAGTGAGAGTGCCCTCGCCATTTCTCGCTATATTGTCACAAAGCATATCTAAAATTTCATTGTTTAAAATAGTAGCCACTTTTTTATCCTTTGGCATAAAAATGCCGTAAAATTTGTTTTTTGGTATATAAATCAGAGCAGATGTGCGCGAAGCTCGTCGCTGGATTTTGGAGAGAGGTCTGCGGGTGCAATATCAAAGACTGTTTTTGCACCTATCTCGCCCCTTGCCGCAAGTCTTGCGATAGCCCTCGCATAAGCTACGAGCACGCTCGCTGTAAACTCGGGATTTGAGTCGAGCTTCAAGGAGAATTCAATAGTATTTACACTCTCGCCCGAAAGACCGGTTACACCGTTTCTTATAACCGAGCCGCCGTGAGGCATACCGGAGTGCTTTGCCCGAAGCTCGTCGAGAGTTATAAACTCAACCGACGTTTCGTAGTCGGCAAAGTAGTTTGGCATCTCTTTAATCGTTTTTTCGATAAGAGCCTTGTCAGCGCCCGCCTCTGCTACGACGTAGCACTCTCTTTTGTGCTTCTCGGCAGTAGTAAGCTGAGGGCATTCGCCACGTCTGACGCAGCTGAGTGCATCGTCTATCGGTACTGTGTACTGCCTTGCGTCAAGCACTCCGTCAATGCGTCTTATAGCGTCGGAGTGTCCCTGGCTTACGCCTCTGCCCCAGAACGTGTAATCCTCGCCCGATGGGAGAGCTGCCGAGGCATAGAGTCTCGCTATTGAGAAAAGACCCGGGTCCCAGCCACACGAGATAAGAGCAAGCTTACCACCTTCGCGTGCCGCGGCGTCAACGCTCGCAAAATGCTCGGGAATACGCTTGTGAGTATCAAAGCTGTCTATGACGTTGAAGCTCTTTGCCAAAGCAGGTGTCATCTCGGGAAGGTCGGTAGCGCTTCCGCCACAGATTATAAGCACGTCTATTTTGTCCTTAAAATCCAAAACCCTCTCAGCCGAGAATACGGGCACACCCGTAAGAGTTTTTACCGTATCGGGCGCTCTTCTTGTGAAAACGCAGGAAAGCTCCATATCGGGATTATACTTTATAGCGGCCTCTATACCTTTGCCAAGGTTGCCGTAGCCGTAAATTGCAATTTTCATATTCTATCCTTTATTATTCTATTTAGGGCGCGCAGAGTAGCGCTGGTAAAACTAATTTTCCGTGTGAGAAGTGTTGTCAACGAGGCTTGACATGTCGTAAAGCGCTGCCTCGCGACCTACTATAAACGCTGCCGCTGCCAAAGCGCCCTCTGCAAACAGCGCTCTGTCGTGCGCTTCGTGCTTTAAGGTAATCGTCTGGTTAGCCGTTCCGACGATAACCTCGTGTATACCTACGATGTTACCCATTCTTACCGAATGTATACCTATTTCGTCGGGAGTACGCTTTCCGTGACCGCCCCTGCCAACGTTATTGTATGATGAGGGTCTTACGTCGTGAATTGCATCGGCTATCATAAGCGCCGTGCCGCTGGGAGCATCGAGCTTTCTGTTGTGATGGCTTTCAATTATCTCAATTTCGGCCTCGGGCATAGCGAGAGCCGTGATTTTCGCAAGCTCGATGAGAAGGGCTATTCCGAGCGACATATTTCCTGAGTAGAACACGGGAATTTTCTCCGATGCGCGAATGATACACGCCTTTTCCTCCTCGGTGTGACCTGTCGTAGCCACAACCGTAGGTATCGAATTTTTGGTAGCGAAATCAAGCATATCGCAGACGGCCGAGTGATGAGAAAAATCAACAATGCAGTCGATTTGCGACGGGGCAGAAACTGCGTCAAAGCTCGGATAAACCGTGTCCGACGAGCCGTCAGCACCTATATCTACGCCGAGAGCAAGAGCTGCGCCTCTGTATCCCGCGAGCGCGAGCTTTTCAACCTCGCGTCCCATGTGGCCTAAAATTCCGTTAATAAGTATTCTCATAGGAAATCCTTCTTTTATGTATTAAATAAGGCTTTTATGTATCAAATAGTATCAAATTGGTCTTTTGTTTCTACGTGGCAAACAGCACCAAATAAGGCTTTTAGCCTTTAAATAGCGTTTTGTACGTTAAAAATGCTTTTTGAGTGCCGAAAACTATCAGATAAGTCCCTCTGCCTTCATAAGAGCGAGAAGCTTCTTCTCGTTTGCCTCCTCCATTGTGGTAAGGGGCAGACGCAAATAGTTTTCGCAGTAGCCCATAGCGGCCATAGCAGCCTTTACGGGTATTGGGTTAACCTCCGAGAATAGAGCGTTTATGAGAGGGATAAGACGTATCTGCTCGTCGCGAGCCGACTTGACGTCACCGTTAAGATAATCCTTGCACATCTTGCTCGTTTCACGAGGCATAAGGTTCGAGAGAACCGAGATAACACCCTTGCCGCCGAGCGACATAATAGGAACTATCTGGTCGTCGTTTCCTGAGTAAATATCAACCTTGTCACCGCACAGATTAATTATTTCGGCAATCTGAGAGAGATTTCCCGACGCCTCCTTGATAGCGACGATGTTGGGGTGCTCGGCCAGACGCGCCATAGTAGAGGGCTGAAGATTACAGCCGGTACGGCTGGGTACGTTGTAGAGTATGCAGGGCTTTGTCGAAATATCGGCAACTGCAACGAAGGACTCGTAAAGTCCCTTTTGCGTAGCCTTGTTGTAGTAGGGAGTAACGAGGAGCATAGCGTCAGCTCCTACCTCGCACGCATATTTTGTCAAATCAATAGCGTATGCCGTGTCGTTGGAGCCCGTTCCCGCTATAACGGGAACTCTGCCCGCAACTCTCTCGACGCAGAATTTGATAGCTTCCTTGTGCTCAGCGTCGGAAAGGGTAGAGCCCTCACCCGTGGTACCAACTGCAACGATAGCGTCAATACCCTCGTTAATCTGCCAGTCTATAAGACGGCCAAACGCCTCGTAGTCAATTCCGTCCTTGGTGAGAGGTGTAACGATAGCGGTAGCCGCTCCTTCAAAAATTGTGTTCTTCATTTTTTATCTCCTTAAAATTATAATCCCTTTGGCGTATTAAAACAAAAAAGATAGCCACAGGGCTACCTCAAAATACACGGGAAAAGGACTATAACTAAAACGTCCCAAATACCCTGAATTTTCGATAGCTCCCCGCATTTCTGCGACAGCAGAACGGATATTCTCCGAGCTGCCAGCCAAGATACCTGCCACAGTATCCGCTTCGGCACCCACGCCTTTCCCATATCGCCTTGGCGGCTTTACTTGATACGGTAATCTTCGTGCAGTGCGCCTCTATCTGTTTTTATACACTAATTTTACCATATAGATGAGCGTGTGTCAAGTCCTTTTTGAAATTATTTTCCATAAATTAGCGAGGTGTGTGTATTGACTTTTTATATAAATTATATTATAATTAACTATGAAATATTTTAAAGGGAGTGCGACGAGATGCGTCGCGACTTGTACAATGACTAAAATAGATATTTTTTCGGGCTTTCTCGGTGCGGGAAAGACAACGCTTATAAAGAAGCTGATTAAGGAAGCATACGCCGGCGAGAAGGTAGTTCTTATCGAAAACGAGTTTGGCGAGATTGGTATAGACGGTGGATTTCTTGCGGACGCAGGTGTTGAGATTACCGAGATGAACTCGGGCTGTATCTGTTGCTCGCTAGTCGGTGATTTTTCAAAGGCGCTCATTAAGGTCGTAGAGGATTTCTCCCCCGAGCGCATAGTTATCGAGCCGTCGGGCGTCGGCAAGCTTTCCGACGTTATCCGTGCCGTAGAGAGCGCAGCTCTTCCCGAAGCAAAGCTCAATTCCTACACCGCTGTCGCCGACGTCAATAAGTGCAAAATGTATATGAAGAACTTTGGTGAGTTCTATAACGACCAGATTTCTTCGGCCTCTGCCATAGTCCTTTCACATACAGGCACGGCTCCCGAGCATAAAATTCTTGACTGCGTGGCTCTTCTCCGAGAGAAGAACCCCGATGCCGTTATAGTAACTACCCCTTGGGAGAGCCTTTGCGGTGAGGATATCCTCGCTGCAATAGAGAAGCGCGATACACTTGAGGAGGCTGTAAAGGCGCTCGAAGAGGAGCACAAGGCTCATAAGCACCACCACGAGCACGGTGAGGAGTGCCATTGCCACGAGCACCACCACGAGCACGGTGAGGAGTGCCATTGCCATGAGCATCACCACGCCCACGATGAAGAGTGCCATTGCCATGAGCATCACCACGCCCACGATGAAGAGTGCCATTGCCATGAGCATCACCACGCCCACGATGAAGAGTGCCACTGCCATGAGCACCACCACGAGCACGGTGAGGAGTGCCATTGCCATGAGCACCACCACGAGCACGACGAAGAGTGCCATTGCCACGAGCACCACCACGAGCACGACGAAGAGTGCCATTGCCACGAGCATCACCACGAGCACGACGAAGAGTGCCACTGCCATGAGCATCACCACGAGCACGACGAAGAGTGCAGCTGTGGCTGTCACGGACACGGTGACCACCATCACCACGCAGATGACGTATTTCAGAGTGTCGGAGCAGAAACTACGAAGAAATTCTCAAAGGAAGAAATACGCGAAATTCTCGATACCTTTACCGAGGACGGTGCGTACGGCATGGTTCTCAGAGCCAAGGGCATAGTTGAGTGTAAGTGCGGTAAGTGGCTTCACTTTGACTACGTTCCGGGCGAGGCTGATATCCGAGAGGGTTCAGCAGCGGTTATCGGCAGAATATGCGTTATCGGAGCAGGAATTGATAAGGACAAAATCAAAGCCCTCTTTGGTATATAATCAGCATAATTCGCAAACGAAAACAGCGCAAAATTCAAAAGTAGAGATAAAAAGCGGAGCAGAAACACAATCCCCGTGCGCAACATAATCATTTCTGCAAGGCGAAAGGAAAATAAATGGAAACTGCCGTATATTTGTTTACAGGCTTTCTTGAGGCGGGCAAAACCCGTTTTATAGCCGAGACAATGCGCGACCCGAACTTCAACGACGGTGTGCGCAAGTACTTAATAATATTCTGTGAAGAGGGCGAGGAGGAAATATATCCTGAGGACCTTGGCGATAATGTGTCGGTCAATTTCTTCGACGCAGAGGACAGGCTCACCCCCGACCGTCTTTCCGCTATGCAGAAGCGCGCAAAGGCCGATATAGTTATAATTGAGTATAACGGAATGTGGAGCCTTGACAGTCTGTATAACGCTTTGCCTAACGACTGGATGGTGTATCAGGAAATAGCTATCGTTGACTCAACGACGGCAATTCAGTATAACCAGAATATGCGTCAGCTTATGGTGGACAAACTCACAGGCTGTGAGATGGCGGTTTTCAACAGAGTAACCGAGAATACCGACAAAATGGCACTCCACAAGCTCGTCAGAGGCGTCAGCCGTAAGGCTAACATTTGCTACGAGAACCTTATGGGAGAGATAGAGTTTGATAATATCGAGGACCCCTTGCCCTTCGATATAAACGCCCCTGTTGTTGACGTACGCGACGAGGATTTTGCGATTTTCTACCGCGATATGACCGAGGAATTTCCGAAATACAACGGTAAAACGGTAAGATTTAAGGGCATAGTCGCCCTTGACCCATCGCTCCCCTCGACGCAGTTTGCCATAGGCAGACATATTATGACCTGCTGTGCAGATGATATCGCCTATCGCGGTGTAGTTGCAAAGGGAATGGGAAGCCTCTCTCTCAAAACACGCGATTGGGTTATAGTGGAGGGCATACTTTCCGAGGAGAACTCACGCATTTACAGAGGCCGCGGTCCTGTCCTTACCGTCAAGAAAATTGAGAGAGCTGAAAGACCGCTTGAAGAGGTAGCAACCTTTTATTGATTTTCTAGAAGAACAACCGCAAAATTCAAAGTAAAACAAGAATAAAAAGAGAATAAAAAATCAACAAATCCCGAAAAAACCAGGCTTTTTTCGGGATTTTTCTTAAAAATTTTACATTATTCCGTAAAATACTATTTACAAATTGCTCCAAAAGTGGTATACTTAGATAAACGCGTTTTTTCGGAGGAAAATATGAAAGAGGAAACCAAATCCCCATTCAGAATGTACAGCCAAAGAGGTACGGATATAATCAGCGAGGGCTATCACGACACAGCAGTCGAGATAGTTGAAATAACCTCGGGAGAGGTCAGCGTGCAGATAGGCACCGATACGCTCGAGGCTGCGCGAGGTGATTTCATCTATATTCCGTCGGGCTTTGTTTTCAGAATTATTTCGTCCGAGGGCGAGTCAGCCGTTCGCTCGCTGGTTTTTGACACCTCTATTATAGAGGAAAATATGGAGAACTTCGACACAGAAATTCTTTATATGTTCTACGTTCAGTCGAAGAATAAAATAAGCGTTTTCCGTGAGGGACACCCCGTATATTCGGCACTTCGCGAGTGCATTGGTGTAGCATACGACGAGTACGTGTCGAAGGACGTGTGTTATAAGCTCCCGATAAGAGCTAATATATATCTCATAATGACTGCGCTTTTGAGATATTACTGTGGCACACGTGACGAGCTTGACCGTATGATTTACCACAACGTTATGAGATTAAGACCCGTTATCGAATATATTTCGGAGCATTACGCAGAGAAGATTTACATAGAGTCACTCTCTGACATGATAACCGTATCCCCTGACTATTTCACCAAGATGTTCAAGGACAGTATAGGCAAAACGCCGATAGACTACATCAATGCGCTTCGTATAAATCACGCCTTAAAGCTCCTTCTTCTGACCGACACGCCGATAAATGAGATTTCCGACGCAGTCGGCTTCTCGGGTCCTAACTATTTCCACAAAATATTCAAGCAGTATATGATAACCAGCCCACTTGCGTACAGAAAGACACGCACAGAGCATTAATTACATGCAACCGTAACAGCCTTTACATCATTGCCCCTCGAGCTACGCTCGGGGGCTTTTTTGCGGGGTAGAGCTGTCGAATACAGAAAAGAGAGAAAAAAAGATAAATATTTTTAAAAAACCACTTTACAAAACTAAATTATTGTTGTATAATAGATATATCAACATCACTTTAGCAAAGTAAAGTGTAGAAAGAAAGGAATAAATAAAATGAAAAAGTTATTAGCAATGCTTCTCGTTGTTGCTTCGCTTTGCGTATCTCTCATATCCTGCGGCGGCAACAACTACTCAAATCTTAAGATTGTTGACCTCGGTCTCGAGCGCGAGTACTTCGGTATCGCATTCCGCGAGGGCTCTGATATGACCAGAAAGGTTGAGGACATCACTCTTCAGCTTATCAAGGAAGGTAAGCTTGACGAGTATTCGACTAAGTATGAGGTTGGAGCGCTTGGCGAGAGCGAGTACGTTCCTGCAGCGGCTGCAAACGAAGGCAGCGGCGACTGGGCTTACATACAGCAGAAGGGAACTCTCGTAATCGGTATTACCGACTACAAGCCTATGGACTACAAGGGTGAGAACGGCGAGTGGATTGGCTTTGATGCTGATTACGCACGTGCAGTTTGCGCAAAGCTCGGCGTAACGGCAGAGTTCAAGGAAATCGACTGGGATAACAAGCTTATTTCTCTTGCGGCAAAGGAAATCGACTGTATCTGGAACGGTATGACCATCACAGATGCTATCGAGGAAGCAGCTGATTGCACCATTCCTTATATGTACAATACTCAGGTTGCGGTAATCCACAAAAAGAATGCTGACAAGTACACAAGTCTTGACTCTCTCAAGGGACTTGCAATCGCAGCAGAGGGCGGCTCCGCAGGCGAGAAGGTTATCAAGGACAATGCGGATCTTGCAGGCGGACTTAAGAGCGTAACTGCGCAGACCGATGCGCTTCTTGAGGTTCTCTCGGGCGCTTCTGAGGCGGCAATAGTTGATATGACTCTTGCAAAGGCTCTTATAAAATAATAAATATTCTACTCGGGGCGGAAAACGCCCCGAGTGTTTCTGCTTATTTGTGAGGTAATATGGAACAGTTCTTGGCAATATCCCTTGACCTTTTGGTTGGCTTTGGCGAAACGCTGAAAATATTTTTTGTAACGCTTGCCATAGCTTTACCGCTTGGTCTTTTAATATCTTTTGGTTCTATGGCAAAGTGGAAGCCTCTATCAGCCCTCACGCGTGCGGCTGTATGGGTAGTGCGCGGAACGCCGCTTATGCTTCAGCTTATCGTAGTTTATTACGGCCCCGGATTGATTTTCGGACAAATGCTTTTCGATTCTCACTCAGCGGTTTATATTACTTTTTCAATAAATTACGCTTGTTATTTCTCTGAAATTTATCGCGGCGGCATACAGTCAATTTCGGGGGGACAGTATGAGGCGGGACAGGTTCTCGGTATGACAAGGAGCGAAACGTTTTTCAAGGTTGTGCTTTTGCAGGTGGTAAAACGTATCATTGCTCCGATGTCTAATGAAATAATAACTCTTGTAAAGGATACCTCTCTTGCCCGTATCATTACTTATTATGAGCTTATTTATTTTGCGCAGCGTTATATAAAAGATGGCGGTTTACTGTGGCCGTTGTTCTATACTGCGGTTTATTATCTGGTATTCACTGCCATTCTTACGCTTCTTTTCAGATGGCTCGAGAAAAAGCTCGATTATTTCAAGGCGTAAAGGAGTTTTAACGTATGAAAATGCTTGAAGTTAAAAATTTAAGAAAACGCTTTGGTGATAACGAGGTTCTGAAGGGTATAGAGCTTTCGCTTGATAAGGGCGAGGTTTTGGCTATTATCGGCGCATCCGGCGGAGGAAAAACCACGCTTCTTCGCTGCCTTAACTTTCTCGAGAGGGCAGATGAGGGCGAAATTATCGTAAACGGAAAGAGCGTCTATCACGCAGTACCCGGTGAAAAAACCGAGGTCACACCAGAGGCGCAGCTGTCGTTCGGCCTGGTTTTTCAGCAGTTCAATCTTTTTCCTCAGTATAGCGTAATTGAAAACCTGATGCTTGCGCCCACTCTGCGTGCAAAGAGGCAGAGGTCGGAGGGCACGGCTGAAACTCATGAGGAAATCAGGGAGAGAGCAGAGCAGCTTCTTAAAACGGTTGGCCTGACAGACAAGGTGAACGCATATCCCTGCCAGCTTTCCGGCGGTCAGCAGCAGAGAGTAGCAATCGCGAGAGCTCTGATGCTATCCCCCGACATCCTTTGCTTTGACGAGCCCACCTCGGCGCTTGACCCCGAGCTTACGGGCGAGGTTTTAAAGGTTATACGCGGCCTTAGGGATTCGGATAGGACTATGATTATCGTAACGCACGAGATGGAGTTTGCAAAAAACGTTGCAGACAAGGTCATATTTGTTGCGGACGGTATTATCGAGGAGGAGGGAACGCCTGAGGACGTTCTCGTAAATCCGAAAAGCGAAAAAATCAAAGCCTTCCTTTCTATTATAAATAAGGAAGAATTAGAAGATTGACAATTTCAAAAAAGCTTAAGGCTAGATTTCAATAATAAAATCCCCTGTGAGTGACGTCTGCTCACAGGGGAACTTTTTTCGTGTCGCCGCACAAGGAGGGACGGCGACGTATATTCAGTTTTAATTTACGCCGATTTTTGAAAGGAAATATTGCGTATTATATAAACTAAATCCTTCTGATTAATTCTGCATCGGAGTGTCCTCTCTCTTGTTAAACTAAACTATAAGATTAGCTGTACACTGGAGTGTCCTCTCTTTTTTAAAACTAAACTATAAAGATTAGTTGTACATTGGAGTATCCTCTCTTTTTTAAAACTAAACTATAAAGATTAGTTGTACATTGGAGTATCCTCTCTTTTTAAAGATAGAAATTGGGATAAATCCTAAGCTAAATCATTTTTCGGCGTCAAGGCCTCTTTTGTTTTTCATATTAGTGCCCTCTATATAATAAATCTCATATCGGAAAACTGTTTGATTTAACACTTTTACCTATCGTAGAGAAGTGGTTTCGCTGTTAAATCTGATTTCCGAAGTGTCAGAGCAACACTCGCGTCCTGTATTTGAAAAAATATATTACAGATAAATTCTGCGGATTTAAAAAGGAACGGTATTGCTTTAGCTAATACCCGCCGCCATCTGCAAAATTCTCGCTATTTTACAGCGTCCCTGTCGGCAGGTATCTAAATGGAAGGGTTCTTCGGTGTTCTGCATTGGCGTGTCCTCGCTTTCTTGATTTTAAAACCTCAGGGCAGGTTGAATATACGACCTTTTAAACTTGTTTGCACCTTATTTTCGAAACATCTTATTTTCGTTTTGCCCTTTCGGTTTTGCACTTTAAATATACCATAAACTTTCGTTGTTGTCAATAGCTTTTGTGTGAAAAAACAATAAATTTCGAAAAAAATCTGCAATGATATGCAAAATGCATAAAAAACGACAATTAAACCATACATTTTGAACAACAAAGCCTTTTGGAAAACAAAAAACAGCCGAGCAAAACGCTATGCGCATTGCTCAGCTGTTATGAACGCCAAATTTTCTAGTAAACGCTGATATTTCGTTTTAGGTATCGGACGCTTGCGTTTCGCTTTCGTTTCTTATAACCGTAAGCGGCGCTGTGCCCCTGACGTAATCTGCTGTGATAATAACCTTTTTTACGTCCTTTTCAGAGGGAAGAGTGAACATCGGGCGCATCATAATTCCCTCGATAATCGAGCGAAGTCCTCTGGCGCCTGTGTTTCTCTCGATAGCAAGCTCAGCGATTGCACAGAACGCTTCGTCCTCAAACTCAAGCTCTATGCCGTCGAGTGAGAGAAGCTTCTGATACTGCTTGAATATTGCGTTTTTGGGCTCCTTGATTATTCTGACGAGAGCCTCGGCATCGAGGTTGTCAAGAGCGACCACTACGGGAAGACGACCGACAAGCTCGGGAATAATTCCGTATTTAACAACGTCGTGAGGAATAACATCCTTGTATATTCCGTCACGCTCACGCTCCTTGCTGCTTTTCTTTGCCGTGTTGAAGCCTATCTGCTGGTTTCCGCGGCGTTTTTCGATAATATCCTCAATTCCGTCGAATGCACCGCCGCAAATAAAGAGAATATTCTTTGTGTTAATCTGTATAAACTCTTGGTTGGGGTGCTTTCTTCCACCCTGAGGAGGAACGTTTGCCGTAGTGCCCTCAAGTATCTTCAAAAGCGCCTGCTGAACGCCCTCGCCCGAGACGTCACGGGTGATGGAACGGTTCTCGCCCTTTCTCGCTATCTTGTCTATCTCGTCAATATAGATAATGCCGTTTTCGGCTCTCTCAACGTCGTAGTCGGCAGCCTGAATAAGACGGAGAAGAATATTCTCAACGTCCTCGCCTACATAGCCCGCCTCGGTAAGAGTGGTAGCGTCGGCAATTGCAAACGGCACCTTGAAGCTCTTTGCAAGAGTTTGAGCAATGTAGGTCTTTCCTACACCCGTAGGGCCGAGAAGAAGCACGTTCGACTTCTGTATCTCAACTCCGTCATCCTCTGTGGGAAAATCTGTTTTTCTTCTGCGCCTTTTATTGCCGGATTTAGCGTTTTGCGTGAGTATTCTTTTGTAGTGATTGTATACCGCGACTGCAAGCGCAATCTTCGCCTCGTCCTGACCTATAACGTGCTCGTCGAGCGATGCCTTGATGTCTATGGGGCGGGGAAGAGTTTCAAAGGAAAGGGTGTCCTCGCTGATAGCGGGAGCAAGCTGCTCGTCAATAAGCTCTGAGCAGACCGAGATACAGCTGTCGCATATATAGGTAGCGCCGTCGCGCGCAGGTATAAGGAAGCTGACCTCTCTTTCGCTTCTGTCACAAAATGCGCATTTGCGCAAAGCTCTTTGTTCTCTCTCAGCCATGGATTACATTTCCTTCTTAGTGATAACCTTGTCAACAAGACCGTAGGCGCAAGCCTCGTCTGCCGTCATAAAGTTATCTCTCTCGGTGTCCTTCTCGATAGTCTTGAGGGGCTTGCCGGTTTGCTCGGAGAGGAGCTTGTTGAGCTTTGAACGGATAGCTATAATGCGGTCTGCGTGAATTTTAATATCGGTAGCCTGACCTTGCATACCACCGAGAGGCTGGTGTATCATAACCTCGGAGTTGGGAAGCGCAAATCTCTTGCCTTTTGCACCGCTCGAGAGCAGGAAAGCGCCCATAGACGCTGCCATGCCTATACAAATAGTAGACACGTCGCACTTGATGTAATTCATAGTGTCGTAGATTGCCATACCCGCGGTGATAGAGCCTCCGGGGCTGTTGATATAAAGGTATATGTCTTTGTCGGGGTCCTGGGCCTCGAGGTAGAGCATCTGCGCTACAACGAGTGATGCGGTAACGTCATTCACCTCGTCGGAGAGAAAAATAATTCTGTCGTTTAAAAGTCTTGAATAAATATCGTACGAGCGTTCACCTCTCGATGTTTGCTCAACGACAACGGGAACAAGTGCCATAATTTATCCGCCTTTCAGTTTTTTAAAACAGCCGACAGTCGCCTGACCGTCGGCTGAAATTTTCGTTTTGCAAAAGGGAAAAGCTTATACTTTTAATGGAGTTAAGCCTTCTTAGCCTTAGCCTTAGACTTAGCCTTAGGCGCTGCAATCTTTGCGTTCTCACGAACGAGCTTCATAGCCGAGCCGACTGCGATGTCGAGTGCGAGATCCTCTGCCGCGATCATCTTCTTAACGTCGTCCACAGGAACGTTGTAAGCGTCGGAAATCTTCTTGTACTCAGCCTCGATTTCCTCGTCGGTTGCCTTGATGTTCTCAAGCTCTGCTATCTTCTCAAGAGCAAGGCGCATCTTAACCTGCTTCTGTGCGTTGGGACGCATCTGCTCGCGAAGGGCCTCTAGAGTAAGGCCGGTGTACTTGAAGTAGGTAGCAAGGTCAAGACCGTTCTGACGAAGTCTGGAATCGTAGTCACGAACCTGATTCTCTACCTCTGCCACGAACATAGCCTCGGGAATTTCAGCCTGAAGAAGCTCCATAACCTTTTCAGCAAGAGCGTTTTCAACAGCAGCCTCAGCTCTGTCCTCGTTTCTCTTTACCATTTTAGACTTAACGTCTGCTTTATATTCATCAAGAGTGTCAAATTCGGAAACGTCCTTTGCGAATTCGTCGTCAAGTGCGGGAAGCTCCTCAAACTTAAGTGCGTTGAGCTTGGTCTTGAATACTGCAGCCTTGCCTGCAAGCTCGGGTGCGTGGTACTCCTCGGGGAAGGTTACGTTTACGTCGAACTCCTCACCGATGTTCTTGCCTACGATCTGCTCCTCGAAGCCGGGGATAAAGCTGCCCGAGCCGAGCTTGAGGTCGTGGCCTGCGCCCTTACCGCCGTCGAAGGGAACACCGTCAACAGAGCCCTCGTAATCAATGTTTGCTATATCGTCCATAGCGGCAGCTCTGTCGGTTACCTCGAGAGTTCTCGCATTTCTTTTTCTGGTGTTTTCGATTTCAGCGTCAACGTCGGCATCATTTACCTCGTCAACCTTCTTTTCCACCTCGATACCCTTGTATCCGTCGATAGAAACCTCGGGTTTAACAAAGCCGACAGCCTTGAGAACAACGTCGCCCTCGGTGGATACGAGGTCGAAAGAGGGAGAGCCGACAACGGTAATGCCTGCCTCCTTAACGGCAGCCTCGAACGCGTCGGGGATGCAAGCGTTGATAGCGTCCTCGAAGAATACGCCCTTGCCATAGTAGGTCTCGATAATGTGCTTGGGTGCCTTGCCCTTTCTGAAGCCGGGAACGTTTATAGATTTTCTATTCTTGAGATAGGCTTCGTTTTCTGCTTTCTTAAAAGCTTCTTCGCTTACGGAAAATTCCATAGTAAAGCCGGACTTCTCTGTAAGCTCGTTTTTGATAAGACTCATTTCTTTTCCTCCGAAATGTATATAATATTTTAATTAACTATGTTATTTTACAACAAAAAGTAGGATTTGTCAATACTTGTTTTAATATTTTAGCGCCTAATTTCGTCATTTCACAATTTTCGGTACAAATTTGAGATAATCGGCTGAAACCAGGTGCATGCTTATACCCTTATGGGTAAAAGACGGCTCTATGGAATAGTTGCCGTGTATGTGACCGAAATATACGCGCCCAACCCCGTACTCAATAAGCAAATCGACAAGCCCCTCCGACTCCTGTCCCGACCAAACGGGAGGGAAGTGCATAAAGGCTACGATTTCCTTTTGGGGCGATAATTCCTTTAGCCTTTTCGCCTCGTCAAGACTCATTTTGAGACGCAAGCGTTCTCTTTCGGTAAGCTTTTTAAAATCGGTACCCTCGGGAATATTCGTAGCGCCGCTATCGTTGTACCAGCCGCGAGTTCCCGCAATAATAAAATCGTCACACTCGTGGGCGTTGTTGAAGAGGAAGGATACTGTTTTGATACCAAGCCTCTCAAAGAGCGCCTCATGCTTTTTCATAGTACACCACCAAAAATCGTGGTTGCCCTTGCCGAGTATCTTCTTGCCCGGAAGGCTATCGATAAATTTCAAATCCGATACGGCCTCCTCAAGCGAGAGAGCCCAGGATATATCTCCCGGGATTACGACGGTGTCCTCGTCTGTTACAAGCCTTTTGAAGTTATCCGAAATACGCTGTACGTAATTCGCCCACCTCGCACCGAAAACCTCCATTGATTTGTTGGTCTCAGAGTGCGTTGAAAGGTGAAGGTCAGCAATAGTGTATAAAGACACGGCACCGCTCCTTTCAAATTTTTAAAGTAGAATAAAACAGTATCTCTCGGTCAATAATACCTACGCGCCGCAAGGTGGCAAAAACAGAGAAAGAGGAAGAAAAAATGAACGAGAGAAAAAATTACAACGAATGTTCTCACGAAGGCACCAAGTGCATTAAGGGCGTAGTTTGCGACGTCAAAAACTGCGTTTATCACGCAGGCGAGAACGACTGCTACGCTGGTACTATCTCGGTAGGACCCAGAGAAGCAAGCTGCTCGGCAAACACCAACTGCGCTACCTTCAAGCCCAAGGAGTGCTGATTACTTCTTCACAGCGAAGGAGTAGGTTTCCTTCTTCATATCGCCCTTTTCAATAACGTCGGTATGAATAGGCGCCATCTTGAGAATGCGCGAAAGAGGGGAGGGCATAGTAACGCCCGTGAGACCCTCTAGCATATCGGGAGCGTCAAGGTCGCACTCGGGCTTCGTGCCCGTAAGAGATGCAAAGACGTCGGCGGCAAATTTGTAGGGCGATGCGGTTGATACCGTAAGGACGGCTCCCTCCACGTTATATTCGCTTATATATCTGTCAGCGGCGCTGAGTGCAACGGCTGTATGAGTGTCTATGAGGTGGTGGGAGCTTTCGTACGTTTTCTTGACGGTTCTCATACATTCAGCCTCGTCGGTAAAGTAACCTACGAAGCTCTCGTTTATAATCTTGAGCTCATCGGGCTTTAGCGTGTATTCGCCGTCTGCCTGAAGTTTTCCCATGTATTCAGCGCATTTTTGGTGACCGAGTGCCACGTAAAGAAGTCTTTCGAGGTTTGAGGATATAAGTATATCCATAGAGGGTGACATCGTCGCAAAGAACTCTCTTTGACGGTTGTATCTGCCCGTTTTAAGAAAGTCTGTGAGTACGTTGTTTTTATTCGAGGCGCACACAAGCTTGCCAATGGGAAGTCCCATGAGTTTAGCTATGTATCCTGCGAAAATGTTGCCGAAGTTGCCCGTGGGAACGCATACGTCAAGTCTTTGGCCGTAGCTTATATCCCCACATTTACATAGGTCGCAGTATGCCGAAACGTAGTAGACTATCTGCGGAACGAGGCGTCCCCAGTTTATAGAGTTTGCGCTCGAGAGGAAAACTCCATTTTTGTCAAGCTCGTGCGCAAATTCGCTGTCAGAGAAAATATTTTTAACACCCGTCTGTGCGTCGTCGAAGTTTCCTACGATACCTACGACTGATACGTTGGCACCCTCTTGGGACTGCATCTGTCTTTTTTGCACGCTGCTGACACCGTTGATAGGGTAGAACACCTTTATCTTGGTTCCGTCGACGTCGCGGTATCCCTCAAGCGCTGCCTTTCCCGTGTCACCCGAGGTCGCAACGAGTATCAGAGCCTCGCGCCCCTCACCGCACTTCTTCAGAGCGCGCACGAAAAGTCTTGGCATAATCTGAAGCGCCATATCCTTAAACGCAGAGGTCGGGCCGTGCCACAGCTCGAGCATATATCTGTTTTTGCCGAGCTTTGATACGGGCGCTGCCGTGGGAATAAATTTTTCCTCGGAATAGGCAGCGCGAGCGTCTGAAAGAAGCTCGTCCTTAGTATAATCGGTCAAAAACAGCGACAAAATTTCCGCCGCTCTCTCGGGGTATGAAAGCGGGATAAGCGCCTTTATTTCTTCTTCCGTAAGAGTAGGTATACTCTCAGGCATATAAAGTCCGCCATCACCTGCAAGCCCCCTTTTTATAGCCTCGGCAGCGCTTACGCCTACCGTGTCTTTTCCTCTTGTGCTGATGTATTTCATTGTTTTTCTCCGTATGGGTGCGATGCACCTTTTTGTATTTTAAGCCTTTTTAAAGCCGTTAGGTCGGCTTGATTTCGTTATTTTCTGAATTTCACAGGGTAGGCCGTGTTCTTATCAAAGGCGCCGACGAGCTGCTTTATTTCGTACTCGTTTTCCTTGCCGTCTGCCTTTTTGATATATACCTCGATAACGTCGAAGCGCATTTTCTTTTCCGAGCGGCTGTACCCCTTATAGTAGGTTGCGGCACGCAGAATTTTCCTCTGCTTTTGGGGTGTTACTGCCTCACAGGGACGGTAGGGGAGAGCTGCCCCCTCGCGTAAAGTTCTCGCCTTTACCTCGCAGAATACGAGTGTGTCACCTCTCGAGGCTATAATATCTATCTCGTACCCGTTTGCAACGTAGTTCTTCTCGAGAATTTTGTAGCCACACTTTCTTAGAAATTCGGCTGCTTTCTTTTCGCCCTCGTCACCGGTTTTTCTTCTCTCGGTATTTATACCGAGAATTTTCATTAAGCTCTTTCCAATATTCATTCGTCCTTGCATAGAAACTTAAGAAAGCTTCTTCTGTGAATAGGCGAGGGGCCGTATTTTCTCACAGCGTCCATATGTACCTTGGTGGGATAGCCCTTGTGCTTCGCTATCTCATACTCGGGGTAAAGCTCGTCAAGCTTCTCGCACTGTCTGTCCCTCGTTACCTTTGCAAGTATCGAGGCGGCGGCTATCGAGTAGCTCTTCGAATCGCCTTTGACTACCGTTTCGGTAGGAATATTAAATCCTCGCGAGCAGTTTCCGTCTATAAGAGCAAAATCGGCAGGCACGGGTAGTGCCTCAACGGCTCGGCACATAGCGAGCATAGACGCATTAAGTATATTTATCTCGTCAATTTCCTCGGGGCTTGCCTCGGCTATCGCGTAGGCTATCGCGCGCTCGCAGATAACGTCGAAGAGCTTCTCACGTTTTTTCTCGGTGAGCTTTTTTGAGTCGTCGAGCCCCTCGATTATATCGCCCTCTCTGAGAATTACCGCAGCGGCTACCACAGGACCGCACAGCGGCCCACGTCCTGCCTCGTCGCAGCCGCAAACTGCGGTGTAGCCCTCAGCGTAATGCTTCAATTCATATTCAAAGCTTGGCATATTACTTGTCCGGCCTCTCTAATGAAATTCTGCCGATTTTACCGCCCCTGAACTCGTCAAGAAGCGTGTCGGCGCATCTTTTATGATTTACCTCGCCGCCGCTTACGAGAAATCCTCTCTTGCGACCGACAAGCTCAAAGAGGTCGTAGGAGTCAAGCTCCTCGCATTCCTCAGGCTTCAGATTGTATCTGGTCATAAAATCGGTCGGTGCGATTTCCATAAGTCGCGCGCAGAGAATCATTGCGACCTCTTCTATATCAAGTATCGCGTCACGTATAGCACCCGTCATAGCGAGGTTCTCGCCTACGCGCGCGTCTTCAAACTTCGGCCACAAAACGCCCGGCATATCAAGCAGGTCAAGGCCTATGCTGGTTGGAACCCACTGCTTAGTCAAGGTAACTCCGGGTCTGTCCTCAACCTTGGCCTTTTTAGAGCCTGCGATACGGTTTATAAGAGAGGATTTTCCAACGTTAGGTATACCGACTATCATAGCCTTTAATTTACGGCCCTGCATACCCTTGTCCTTGTATCTTGCAATTTTTTCCTGAAGCACCTCGCGTACAGCCGCGGCAAGAGCGTCTATGCCTATCGAGGCCGTTGAGTCCACTATTACAGCGCGCTTTCCCATCTTCTTATAGAAGGAAGCCCACTCGGTAGATATATCAGGGTTTGCGAGAGTGCTTTTTGTGAGAACGGTTATCTTAGGCTTGTCGCCTATCATAGCCTCTATTTCGGGGTTCTTCGAGCTGTACGGAATACGCGCGTCAACAAGCTCGAGCACTATATCAACCTCGGATAAGCACTCGCGCATAAGTCGGCGGGTTTTCGCCATATGCCCGGGGAACCACTGGATAGGATTTTGTCCCATAGTTCTAAATTCCTTGTTTCGTTGTCTTATTCTACCGTGCCGAAGCTGTCAAATGGGAAAAGTCTGAAAAGCACCTTTCCTATAATACTTTCGGCATTTATAGGCCCGAAGTCCTCGGAGTCCATAGACAGATTTCGGTGGTCGCCAAGCACGAACACCTGACCTGCCTTAATTTCGTATACGGCCTCTTGCGGTGTCCAGCCGTAGCTCAGGTGAACGTAATCCTCGACGAGTGCCACGCCGTTTACGTATACCGTGCCGTCTGCTTTTATTTCTACCGTGTCACCCTCTATGCCTATTATTCTCTTGATGAGAGGGACGTTGCTTACCGAGTAGTCCTCAAATACCACTATGTCGCCTCTCTTTGGCGTGTAGAGAAAATCAGATATTATAACCACGTCGGAGTCGGAGAGAGTATTCTGCATTGAGCGTCCGTCAACGACCGAGTGCCTTAGGAAAAATGAGGTAACAATCATAATAGCCGCAAAGGTAAAGGCTATCAGTTCAACGAGCTCGAACACCTTGTCAATAAAGCGTGGCTTCTCGGGGGAGTAGGCCTCCTCTTGCTCGTCCTCGTATTCTTCTTCGGCATCACCGTCGAAGCTCATTTCCAGCTGGTCTAAGCCGTCGTAGTCGTCCTCGGTGAGCTCGTCGTCCTCGACGTCCTCTTCCTCCTTGCCGTCCTCCTGCTCCTCATCAATATCCGAGGGCTCCTCGGGAACGAGCTGGTCGGAGTAGCCGGGGATATATTCACGAAGTGAAATATCGGGGAACGCCTTTTCGCTATCAGCGTCCTCTCCGTCCTCAGCGAGTATTTGCTCACCGTCCTGAAGGTCGGCACCGACTGAACCGTCCTTGTCCGTGTTGGCATATTCTTCGTTCTTTTCACCGTCAGCCTGCTCGCTGTCGGCTTCTTCGGCAGAGTCAAATCCGTCAGCTTCGGTAACACACTCAGAAAGAGCGTCTCCCTCACCGTCCTCACTCAAATTCGTGTCGGTATCGCTCGCGGTGAGTGTAGTAGCTTCTATCGAAACGTCGAAGCCGTCGTAATCCTCGTCGGCCTCATCTTCGGTTTGCTGAGAGGGGACGGGCTCGTCCTCTGCGAGTGTCGGCTCACCTTCATATTTTTTAAGGTCCTCTTCGGTAAGGCCGATTTCCTCGGGGGTAATATATTCTTCCTCCTCGTACAATTCGTCCTCGTCCTCAAAAAAGTCGTCGGTGACTATGAACTTTGATATATCGTCGTCCTCTTGCGTATGAGCCGCGGCTCTCGCCTCGCGCGCTTCGTCGCTTTTTGCATCGCGGAGCATCTTGGCCATTATTTCCTTATAATCTGCAAGATACGCCTCGTATTTTGCGCTTTCCTCAGCGCTCTCGTGCGTGTCCTCGAAGCCCGTCTCGTCAATAAGAAGCTCGGGGTCTACTTCGGTGCGGGGGAGCGCCGCAATAGCGGCCGCCTCTATATTCATGGCCGCTGTGTCGTCTATATCGTCAATGGTTGTGAGCTTGAAAATCTCGTCGCTCTCGGGTACGGAGGCGAACAGCGTTCCGTCACCCTCTTTCTCTTTGTCGACCGTCGGCTCGGACTTTTCACTCTTTTTTTCCGTCCTTTTAGCCTTGGGCTTATCGGCCCTTTTAGTCGTCTTTTCGGCTTCGGCGAGCGTTTTTTCAGCTTCACTTGTCTTTTTGGCCTTTGTTGGCTTTTGTTCAGC
>JAGBTM010000028.1 GCA_017631325.1 Clostridia bacterium | reverse complement strand
CTGCAAAGCCCCGCCCAACCGCAAAGCCCCGCCAAACCGCAAAGCCCCGCCAAACCGCAAAGCCCCGCCAAACTGCAAAGCCCCGCCAAACCGCAAAGCCCCACCAAACCGCAAAGCCACGCCAAACCGCAAAGCCACGCCAAACCGCAAAGCCTCACCAAACTGCAAAGCCCCGCCAAACCGCAAAGCCCCACCAAACCGCAAAGCCCACCAAACTGCAAAGCCCCACCAAACCGCAAAGCCCGCCAAACCGCAAAGCCCACCAAACTGCAAAGCCTCACCAAACCGCAAAGCCTCACTCACGCTTCTAAATATATACTATCATATTTTGCGCGGAAAATCAACAGTTCAAAAATTAAATAATTAAAATCAAAAAGACCTCTCAATTAACAGCACCGGCAAACAAAGGAGAGACGCTGAAAACAGCGTCTCTCTCTATGCTTACATTATAATATTGTCTATTTTGGTCATACGGCCGCCTAAGCTGTCGGTACTCTCGGGAATTGTGCAGTTATCTATCATATTGTGATGGATACTCCACTTAGTACCTGCAGGACGGTATATCTTAAAGGCATCTCCAACCTTCAAATCTCTTTCTTCAGTAAGAGTGAAGGTCAGCTTTGCAGGGTCGAAATCAAGAATCTCTGACTCCGTGCCGTCTGCCCATACGAGCTTCCAGCCGTGATAACGGTGAGACCTGTGTCGAAGAAGCATAGGCTTGCAGGGTACTATGCCCACACCCGTGTAACTGGTTGAGAGCTTTTCCTCACGGTAGAAGGTCTTTCCGTCAACAACGTAGCCGACGTTTCCCTCAACGGTTTCGGTCTTGATACCAACGCCTGCTCCTACTATCGTGTTGTCGTGAATTACTACTCTCTCAGCGTCGTCGCTGACGATAATGCCCGTAACGTTATCATCTCTGTCGCCTCGGACGAATATCTGATTATCCGATACGGTAACGAAGCTCGTGGTAACTCTGACAGCGTATCTTGGCTCGGACGGGCCGGCAATAGCGGTAAGGTCAAAGCTGTTGCCGCTGACTATTACGTTCTCTGAGGGAATATCGTTCTTTCCTCCCTCTCCAAACACCTCGACTGCAGGGGATTTAAAGTTTATGAATACGTTATTTTTGATTATAACCTGAGTTGCAGCAGAGCCTACTCTTATCATAGACTGGTCGTAAATGCAACTTCCCTCAAAGTAGTTGTCGGACACTATGTGCTGACCCGTGCAGAGTTTTTCGTTCTCGGGTGAGCGCCAGCGGACGTTACCAAACGCAAGACAGCCTGCGTCTCTTATGTAACAGCCGATAATCTTAACAAATCTCGAAGCGCCCTCCCAGGAGTTGCCGGCTACGTTCTGAATACGGCAGTAAAGAATAGAGGTGCACTCCGCAAGGTCGTTGTTGTTGAATGCGTTTCTCGCGCAGTCCTCAACCGAGCATCTCATATAGGTTATCTGTCTGCCGTACTCCTCGGGCTCCTCCTCTGCCTTTCTCCAAGAGCTCTGGGCGTAGAAGCACTCTGCCGACATACGTCTTGCATGACAGTTTTCGAAATATACTCTGTATGTGTTATGAACGTAGGACGCGTTAGACTTGTTGAGATAGAAGCCCCAAAGGCCCGAAGCACCTCTTACAGGCTGTGGTCCCGACTTATATCTTTCGTCGCAGCCGACGTTACCTATCATAAACACGTTCTTTACGTTTACCTCGGTACCGCCGCGAATAATGAAGCAGGAGCCCTCGGGACGCTCGATGCCAAGATGTCCAAGCTCGTTTACGAGAATGGTATCAACTCCGCTCTCACCCTCGAAGGTAAAGCTCGTTGCGTTCTCTATATAAAGCGAGCCTGTAAGTCTGTACTTTCCGTTAGGAAGATATACGCTCTTCTTCTCCTTAAGAGCCGCGTTGATAGCCTGCTGAATGTGGTAGGTATCCGAGTGCTGCATAACGAACTTGCCCGATGCAGTGGCACCCTTTGAAAGATAAACGGTGTTACCCTCTATCTTCTCGATAAGAGCCACAAGTCTTGAGCAGGCGATAGCAACTGCGGTACAGCCGTAATGTCTTTGCTCAAAATCGTTTATTTTGACGCGAACGTTTCCGTCAAGCTCGGCAAACTGTCCGTCAACTATCTCTATTTCCTCGCTCCAGGTTTTGCAAAAATCCTTAGTCCAGCGAAAATGGTTGGGTCTGCCGGGAGCTATATCTATCATATAAACAACCCAGTTTTCACTTGTGCCGCCCTCTACCTCAATTTTTTCGTCAAATGGGAAATGATGATAGAATTTACGGGGATTTACGGGAGAGAGGTCTCTTCTGTCAAATATCTGTTCTGCGGCAAAGTGAGGATTACAGCCTATAATAAGCACCTCTTCGCCAACCTTGAAATCACCGATATTATCTACCGTAAAGGCGTTTGAGCCGGCAGTACATACGACGGGGGTTTCATAATCCGAGCCGAGCGCACCGAAATCTCTGGCGTTCAAAAACTTTGCATCGTTCAAAGCGTTCATTTTATTCTCCTAAGGCTTAAATGTCGTGCCAAAAGCGTGCGTTTCGCACATAATAGGTGCGCACGCTCCGACCGTTACTCTTATATTAGCATTTAAAGGTAGCTTTGTCAATAGATTTTCGTTTTTTTAACAATAAAATATTTTGATGGCCGAAAATAGAAAGCGCAAACACAAGACGAAAAATCCGAATTCCCGTCGAAAACCCAAACGAAACAAAAACGGCGGCAAAGCCGCCGAAATCGCTATTTACACAGCGTCAGAGAAGAACGCTGAACACAAGCATAAGACAAAATCCGGCGAGCAGAAAATAGGTCGCTATATGCTCGCTTCCGTCACCGTGAGTTTCGGGTATCATCTCGTCACTCACAACGTACAGCATAGTACCGCCCGCAAACGCAAGTGAAAAGGGCAAAATCGCAGAGGAAAGCGATACGGCAAAATAACCTAAAAACGTACCAAGCACCTCAACCAGTCCCGTTGCAAGAGCGATAACGAGAGCGCGCGTAGGCGATATGCCGGCGCTCATCATCGGTGCTATAATCACCATTCCCTCGGGGATATTCTGTATCGCAATACCGAGCGCAATAAGAAGCCCCTCCCCCACGTCGCCCGAGCCAAATCCAACTCCCGCGGCAATTCCCTCGGGTAGGTTGTGTATCGCAATAGCCATAACGAAAACCAAAATTTTGGCGCATCTTCTATCTAGTCCGCCATCGTCCAGCCCTGCAAACTTATACGCAAAAGGTACAGCCTTGTCAAGCAGGTTTACGCACAAAGCGCCCGAAAAAATACCCAAAATGCAAACAATTATTCCCAAATCGCCACCATATTCAAGCGATGGCAGTATAAGACCGAGTACGGCAGATGCAAAGCTAACCCCTGCCGCAAATGACAAAACGGCGTCCGACGCCTTGTGCGTTATAGTACGGAAAAGAAATCCGAGAACGCCGCCTACCATAGTCGCGCCCCCAACACCGAGAGCGCACAAAAGAACAATAAGCATAATACCTCAAAAGAAAAATCAACAGTCTTTATCAGTATATGCCAAAAGGTCCACCCTTGCCCTTACTCAGAAAACTCGTTTCTCTTTATAAACTCGATAAGAGCGCCAAGGCTTCTTGAAATCCACTTATTCTTGTGGTATATAAGCTGCTTCCAAATTACAGGCATCTCTTCCTCACACTCTATGTATTTGAGCCTCCCTGAGCTAACGCCCTCCTGCGTTACGAAGTCGGGCAGATACGAAACGCCCACTCCCTCTTCAAGAAGCTCGGCTATCACGTCGGTTCTATCAAGCTCAAGTATCGGCTCAGCGTATATTGAACGCTCGGCAAAGAGCTTGTCAAGAGGTCTTCTGTATCCCGCATTTTTCTCGGTTAGAACGAGAGGAAACGAGGCTATCTCGGATAGCGAATGACACTCACCGGTGTCGTATTTTGAGCCTGCGCCCGTTACGAAATGCATACCGATAGGCTCTTCCTTTGCAATGATATAATCGCGCCTATAAGTATGTGTGTCGAGCGTCAGCATAATGTCGGCCTCGTTTCTGTCGAGCATCTTTATCATATCGAGAGTGTCTGCGCTCGTAAATCTCAGGGATATCTCGGGGTACTCCTTATGAAAGCTCGAATATCTCTTTTTGAGCATCTGCTGACAAAGCGAGCTTGGCGAGAGTATATGTATAACGCCCGACAGAGGCTTCTCTGCGTTGAGGCTTTGGTTAAATTCGTCGGTCATTCTGACTATCCTCTGCGCGTAATCGAGAAGCTCAGCTCCACGCTCGGTAAGGGTTATCGTGTGGTTCACCCTCTCGAAAAGCAGGCACGAAAGCTCGTCCTCAAGCTGCTTTATCTGAAAGGAAACCGTGGACTGAGAGTATCCAAGCGTCTCAGCAGCGCGCGTAAAGCTGTTTAACTCTGCCACCTGAACGAAGGTGAGTAAATTCCTGATTTCCATACTATCTCCTTAATCGAAAATTTCGATGATTATTATCAAAAAGATTTACTTGACTAATCTTATCATTTATTATATAATATATACGTTCAAAAATCAATACTATTGGAGAAAATAAAAATGGCAGATATCAAATTCTACACAAGACCCGCAGTGCCTGTTGAAATGCACAAGGTAAAAATTGTACAGAAGCTTAATCTTCTCCCCGCCAGAGAGAGACTCAAGAAGATGCAGGACGCAGGCTTCAACACCTTCCTTTTACACAACGGTGACATATTTATGGACATGCTCACCGACTCGGGCGTAAATGCTATGAGCGACAATATGCAGTCGGCTATGCTTCGCGCTGACGACGCTTACGCCGGAAGCGAAACGTTCTACAGAATGAACGACAAGCTCACCGAGATTTTCGGTATGAAATACCTTCTTCCCACCCACCAGGGCAGAGCCTGCGAGCATATTATTGCTCAGCACCTCGTAAAGCCCGGCAGCGTGGTTATCATGAACTACCACTTCACCACCTCTAAGGCACACGTTACCCGTCTTGGCGGCAGAGTTGAGGAGCTTGTAAAGGACGAGGGCCTGGTAACCAAGAGCACCCTTCCCTTCAAGGGCAACATCGACCTTGACAAAGTCAAGGCATGTATTGCAAAGGAGGGCGCAGAGAACATCGCTTATATGCGTCTTGAGGCAGGTACAAACCTCATCGGAGGTCAGCCTATCTCCTACGAGAATATGAAGGAGGCAACCGAGCTTGCAAAGAGCCACGGTATCCTCACCGTCCTCGACGCGTCACTTCTTCAGGACAACCTCTACTTTATCAAGACCCGCGAGGAGTCCATGAAGGACAAATCTCTTCGCGAAATCACGAGAATGATAGCAGACCTCTTCGACGTTATCTACTTCTCCGCGCGTAAGTTCGGCTTCGGTAGAGGCGGCGGAATTATGGTACGCGAGGAGAAGCTCTTTCACGAGATGGAGGACTACATCACCATGTTCGAGGGCTTCCTTACCTACGGCGGTATGTCGGTTAAGGAGATGGAGGCGCTCATTATCGGATTTGACGAAACGATGGACCTCGACATCATCTCACACGGTCCTCAGTTTATAAACCACACCGTAAAGGCTCTTGACGAGCTTGGCGTTCCTATGGTAACACCCGGTGGCGGCCTCGGTGCTCACATCGACGCGCGTCAGGTTGTTTCCCATATCCCCTCTGAAGAGTACCCCGCAGGCTCGCTCGTCGCAGCACTCTACCTTTGTGGCGGTATTCGCGGTATGGAGCGCGGCACTCTCTCCGAGGAGAGAAACCCCGACGGAACCGAGCACATCGCCTCCGTTGAGATGGTTCGCCTTGCATTCCCTCGCCGTGTATTTACCCTCTCTCAGACTGAGTACGTTATCGACAGAGTTAAGTGGCTCTTCGACCACCGTCACCTCATCGGAGGCCTTAAGTTCGTTCACGAGCCTAAGACCCTTCGCTTCTTCACAGGCAAGCTCGAGCCCGTATCCAACTGGCCCGAAAAGCTCATCGAAGCATACATCAAGGACTTTGGTGAGGAGTGTTAATACACAAAATTCACACCTGTATCGAACACTAGAAATAGCATGAAAACAAAAGAAAAACCGCATTTTGTAAGTTTTGCTTTACATTTTGCGGTTTTTCTTTTGTTTTTATTTTTGTTTTCAAGCGCTTTATATTTTGCGGTTTTCTTTTGTTTTGTTTTTGTTTTCAAGCGCTTTATATTTT
Source organism: Clostridia bacterium (assembly GCA_017631325.1). Classification (GTDB taxonomy): domain Bacteria; phylum Bacillota; class Clostridia; order Oscillospirales; family CAG-272; genus UBA1740. The sequence goes on along the minus strand of JAGBTM010000028.1, from coordinate 312 downwards.
GCTTTTTATATTTTTAAACCAAATGGCCGCTAGCACGCCGCATTGCGACAGACCTCGTGATGCGCCATAAATTGAGAGCGCACCTTTTTCGTTATATCCGTCAGGTACGACTGCGACGGAGGCGGCTTTCTCTAAAAACCGACCCTCGCCCGTCACATTATTTTCACAATGCAACCTCAAAAAAACTAAAGAATTAAAAGGGGGCCTTAGCCTCTGCACCTCACAACAGACTCCGTGACGTTCTTCAAAACCAGCTCTCCTTTTTGATTATATACGTCAACGGTTACCGTAACAAGTCCGTTTCTCTTCGTT
>JAGBTM010000027.1 GCA_017631325.1 Clostridia bacterium | reverse complement strand
GATAATTCTGTTGGCTACGCTGTTTAGCATTTCGTAGTCGTGGGACGAGAAAAGGATATTACCCTTGAAGCTCTTCATACCGTTGTTTACCGCTGTAATTGATTCGAGGTTGAGATGGTCGGTGGGCTGGTCCATAATAAGCATATTCGAGCCGAACATCATCATTCTCGATAGCATACATCTGACCTTCTCGCCGCCCGAAAGCACGTTCACAGGCTTGAAAACCGCCTCGTTTGAGAAGAGCATCTTGCCAAGGAAGCCTCTGAGGTAGGTTTCGGTCTGATCCTTGGAATACTGGCGCATCCAATCGAGAATAGACTCGTCGTGACCGGCAAAATACTTTGTATTGTCGTGTGGGAAATAAGAGGTGGTTATAGAAACGCCGAATTTAAATTCGCCGCTGTCTGCACTCTCCTCCTCGTTCAGTATCTTAAAGAGAGTGCTTATCGCAAGCTCGTTGCCGATAAAGGCGATTTTCTCGTCCTTAAAAACGTGGAAGCTGAGATTTTTGAACAGGGCGTTGCCCGCGATGGATTTCGAGAGTCCCTCTACGTGCAAAATCTCCTTACCGGGCTCTCTGTCCATATCAAAGCCCACGAATGGATACCTGCGCGAGGATGCGGGAAGCTCCTCAACCGTAAGCTTATCGAGAAGCTTTCTGCGTGAGGTTGCTTGGCGCGACTTGGATTTGTTAGCCGAGAAGCGCTGAATGAAGCTCTGAAGCTCCGCAATCTTCTCCTCGTTGCGCTTATTCTGCATTTTTATCATGCGCTGGATAAGCTGGCTCGACTCGTACCAGAACTCGTAGTTACCTACGTACATCTTTATGCCCGTGAAGTCAATATCTACGATATTGGTGCATACGTCGTTTAGGAAATGACGGTCGTGCGATACGACGAGAACCGTGCCGAAATAGTCGGAAAGAAAGTTCTCAAGCCACATAACCGCATCTATATCAAGACCGTTGGTAGGCTCGTCGAGAAGAATAATGTCAGGGTTACCGAAAAGCGCCTGCGCAAGAAGCACCTTAACCTTCTCGCTCTCCTTTAGAGAGGACATCATCATATAGAGATAGTCGTCCGAAAGACCGAGACCCTGAATAAGCTTCGAGGCGTCGGATTCCGCCTCCCAGCCGTTAAGCTCTGCAAACTCGCCCTCAAGCTCCGAGGCACGTATTCCGTCCTCGTCGGAGAAATCCTCCTTGGCGTATATCTCGTCCTTCTCCTTCATTATATCGTAAAGTCGGCGGTTTCCCATTATTACCGTGTCAAGAACGGTATATTCCTCGTAAGCAAAATGGTCCTGCTTTAGAACCGAGATTCTCACCGTCTTGGGTATTGAAACCTCGCCGCGCGTAGGCTCAAGCTCGCCACACAGTATTCTTAGAAAGGTCGACTTACCCGCGCCGTTTGCACCGATTATGCCATAGCAGTTACCGGGGGTGAATTTTAAATCCACGTCCTTGAATAAAAGCTGACCGCCAAACTGAAATGCCAAATTATTTACTGTAATCATTTTATCTACCTTTATAGTTAATTCTCTTTTATAGCACGAAGCAGGTCGGCTATGCCGTCAAAAATATAGCTTGGGGGCGTCTGCGATGCTCTCGCGTCCTCGAGCGTTCCCTCACCGGAAAGCACGAATACCGTGTCAATTCCCGCGTTGTAGCCGGCGGCGATATCGGTATATACTCTGTCACCCACCATAACGCACTCGTCCTTGGTATATCCGAGCTTGTCCATAGTAATAAGCAGCATATCGGGCTGTGGCTTACCTATAAAGTGCGGTTTTTTGCCCGTCGAGCGCCAGAGCATTTCGGCAATAGAACCACAGTCCGGCACGTAGCCAAAGGAGGTGGGGCAAACCCAGTCGGGATTTGTGGCTATATACTCTATATTCTCTCTTAGAAGCAGGCGCGATGCGTCCTCGAGCTTCTTAAAGGTAAGCTCGTTGTCGTTGGAAATAACAATGCCGAAAATATCTTCCTCGATATCCTCGCATACGGGTATTCCGGCGTCTGAAAGCTGTTTGGTAAAGGATTTAGTTCCAAAGGAATAGAATTTTCTGCCCGGGAATTTATCCTTAATATATAAAATTGTAGCGTCTGTCGAGGTAAAAAAGTCCTCTTCGTGCGCATTTATTCCGATGCGACAGAGCTTGTCCTTATAGGCTGTGGTGCTCTTTGAGGAATTGTTGGTTACAAAAACGTATCTTCCGCCCTTTTTCTTAACCTCGGATAGAAAATCAAGAGTTCCCGCAAAAAGCGTACTGTCTAGATAAATCGTGCCGTCCATATCGAGTAAGAACAGCTTTTTTTCTGATAATTTCATATTAAGTGCCCCTGAATTGTATTCTTAGCGAAATTGCATTCAATTTAAAGAGGCTAAACCAAAAAAAGTTCAGCCTCTGAATATCAGTCGTCGGGATAACCGTCGGGGTTCATCTTCTGCCACCTTGCAGAATCCTCGCACATTTTGTAAAGGTCGCGCTCTGCACGCCAGCCAAGAAGCTCGAGAGCCTTCGTGGGGTCTGCATAGCACTCTGCGATATCACCGGGACGGCGGGGTGCTATCTTATACTTTACGGGGTTGCCCCATACGTCGCCAAACGCCTTGACCATCTCAAGCACCGAGTATCCGTTGCCCGTGCCGACGTTTATATAATCAACACCGTTATAGCTCTTGGTGTAATCAAGCGCCTTGAGATGAGCGAGAGAAAGGTCAACGACGTGAATATAATCTCTGACGCCCGTACCGTCAGGCGTCGGATAATCGTCACCGAACACGCTGAGGCACTCGAGCTTTCCTGCGGCCACCTTTGCAATATAAGGCAAAAGGTTATTGGGAATACCGCGAGGGTCCTCACCGAT
>JAGBTM010000026.1 GCA_017631325.1 Clostridia bacterium | reverse complement strand
TCGTCCTCGGCAGAAGTCTCGTCCTCAGCGAAAGCGTCGTCCTCGGCAGAAGTCTCGTCCTCAGCGAAAGCGTCGTCCTCAGCAGAAGGCTCGTCCTCAGCGAAAGCGTCGTCTTCAGCAGAAGGCTCGTCCTCAGCGAAAGAGTGGTCCTCGGCAGACGGCTCGGAAAAGCCCACATTGACCGCAGTCTCACCGTCGCTCTCGGCTCTGACGTTGTCCTCGCTCTCGAGCGCCTCTGTGTCTGTCTCGGGGAATGACATCTCCTCCTGAACGGCGCCGTCACTCTCCTCGACGTTGACGCCCTTGGCGAACATGTCGGTTATCTCCTCGCTCGTTGTGGGAAGCTCGGATATATCCTTAAGACCAAATACACGTAAAAAGTCGGGTGTCGTTCCGTAGAGCATAGGTCTGCCGGGTGCGTCAAGACGTCCCTGCGCCTCAATTAGTCCTCGGTCTATGAGGTTGTTCATAGCGTATGAGGAGTCAGCGCGGCGTAGCGTATCAACGAATATTCTTGTTACGGGCTGATTATAGGCAACTATTGCGAGCGCTTCCATAGACGAGGTCGAGAGAGTTCCGCTTCTCTTGATGCCGAGAGCTTCTCTTATCTCGTTGAGGTAGTACTTTTTGGTGCATAATTGACAGCTATCCCCGTATGTAAGAAGTATAACGCCCCTTGGTATCTGAGGGTCGTTGTATTTAAGAGAGTACTCAAAAACCTTGTCCTTAACCTTACCGGGAGTCATTTCAAAAACTCTTGCAAGCGTTGCGTAGGATATAGGGTGTCCTGCGGCAAATAGTATAGCCTCAAGCGCCTCCTCAAAGATTACGACTCTTTCCTCCACGGCATTTTCCTGTGCGTCCCCCTCGCTCTCGGGCGCATCGGTGAGTGCCTTTTCGTTAAGCTCCTCGTTTAATATCTCGCTCATTTCTTATTCTCCTTTTTTTCTTCTTCCTCGGTGGCGGGCGAAGCGTCAAATTCGCTTGCGCTCGCCTCGCTCGCGACGAAATCGGGATTAAGTACAAACGTCATCTCAAGGCCTGTTTCGTCATATTCAACGACGTCCTCAACAACCTTTATCGACGTGATGGTTATTCTATGTATCTTGATAAGCTCAAGCACTCCCATAAACCTTGCGACAAGCTCTGCACGAGAGTCTGCATCGCAAAGAAGCCTGTAAAGTGTGGCCTCCTGTTCATTTTCCAGTAGAGTGCAAATTTCCTCGATTTTTTCCTCTACCGATACGACCTTCCTCTTGATAAGAGGATTAACGAGGTCCGTGGGATTTCTCGTAGCCTCAGCTACCTTCATTCGCCTCATGACAGCATTCAGCGCCTTTATTAAGAGGGCAGTGTCCAGGTTAAGAGGGAGACCCTTTTCAGGCGGTACGTCGTCGGTGCCCTTGACGTATCTGCCCGAGAACTCCTCGTACCTTGGGCGCAGCTCCTTTGCTGCAAGCTTTGCCTGCTGGTAGAGCATAAGCGCGTCTGCAATTTCACGTCTCGGGTCGTTTTCCGTACCCTCCTCGTGAGGCAGTATCATACGGCTTTTTATAAGCATAAGCTCGCTTGCCATAACGATAAACTCGCTGGCGACGTCAAGGTCCATTTTCTGTGCCTCGGCAATATATTCCATATATTGATCGCAAATCATAACGATTGGAATGTCGGTAATACTTACCTTGTTCTTGCTGATAAGCGTCAAAAGCAGGTCGAGAGGGCCTTCAAATTGGTCCAGTCGGTAGGTCAACTGTTGTATCATAAGGTGAAAATCCTTTCAGCGCCGAGCGCGTCGGCATTGTTTGTAGGAATAGACGTGATGCCTGTAAAAATTGTAGGAGCATGGTAATGCTTATAAAATCTTGGGAAATAGACGCGGTCCTATAAAAGCAGAGAGAATGCTTGCACTATTAAATAATTACAGCGATAAGCAGCGCTCTTTTTAGAAGCGTAAGCAGTAATTGGATTACACGGCAGCAAAGAGGAATATCAAGTAAGGCTTAAAAACGGTATTAGCTGCCAAAAATCCAAAATCAAGTTCATAACTGCGCTTATTGCCGTGGAAATTATTCCCGAAAGCGAGAAAATTCCGACAGCGAAGTTAAGCCACGGCACCGAGGCAACGAGGGGAATGGAGCGTAATAAATGCGCAACCGTATCACCAAGCAGAAGCCACAGAAGAACGCCGAGGTATATCTTTCTCTCGTATTTCATAACCCCGAAATACAGCTTCGGAGGTAAAATGACGTTAAGCAGTCTTGAGCCGTCAAAGGGAGGTATCGGCAGAAGATTGAATATTCCAAGTCCGATATTAACAGAGAAGAATGTGCCGAGAAATAAAAGTCCGTTTGAAAGAAGGTTATACACAACCTCGGACTCAACGACAAGGCCTCGCGTCAGGGCTATAAGAGTAAGATACACACCGCCCGTCAAGAAGCCGAGCAGTATATTTGAAAGAGGTCCGGCAACCCCTACCAGAGCAAAGCCCCATTTCGGATTTCTGAAATTTCTTGCGTTGATAGGTACGGGCTTTGCCCAACCAACCCTGAAGAAAATCATGCATAAAAGACCTATGGGGTCGAGATGCTTAATCGGGTTAAACGTAAGTCTGCCAAGGTTTCTTGCCGTATTATCGCCCATTTTGTAAGCTGCATAGCCGTGCGAAAACTCGTGAACGGTCAGCGCGACAAGTGCTGCCAAGGCGGCGAAAATGTAAATTTTAATATCTTCGTTCATATTACTCACCTATTTTGTGCCGAAGTTTTACCTTTTATGTATAAATAAAACTCGTTCCTTTTGTGTAAAGGGTATAGGAAAAAGACGCCGAAGCATTCGATAAAAGCGTCAAGTCTTAAACAGCCGCAGCCTCGATAATTCGCCACAGCTCCTCTCGTCCGTCGCGGCTCACAGAGGAAAATGGCAAAATTTCTATATCCGTGCCTTCAAAATACTCGTGCTGAAGCTCGTTAATTCGGGTAGCCAGAGCCGTCTTTGAGAGCTTGTCACACTTGGTCGCTACCACCTTAAAGGGAATAGCGTTGTCTATCATCATGTTAATCATCATAATGTCGTCGTCGGTAGGTCCCGTGCGCACGTCAATAAGCTGTATAACGAGCCGCAGAGCATCGTGCGAGGGATTTTTGACGAAGAAATTTTCTGTCAAAGTGCTCCACGAACGCTTAGAGCCCTGCGAGCGCTTTGCGTAGCCGTAGCCGGGCAGGTCTACGATGTAGAGCTTCCCATCAACGTCGTAGTAGTTTATGGTTATGGTCTTTCCCGGAGAGGAGGAAACTCTTGCGAGCGATTTTCTGCCGAGAAGAGTGTTTATAAGCGAGCTTTTACCGACGTTTGAGCGTCCCGAGAGAGCTATCTCGGGGCGAGGGTCCCTCGGAAATTGACTTTCCGAGCCGACCGTAAGCCCAAGCCTTACGTTGTTTATGTTGAATTTCATTTTAAACTCCAAGCTCCAGCGCAAGAGAAAGCACCTCTTTTGCCGTGCTGCAAGGTATGAATTTAAGATTGTTTTTAGCCTCGGCGTCGATATCGTCAAGGTCGCGCATATTCTCAGCGGGGATAAGCACGGTAGTAACGCCGGCTCTGTATGCGGCAAGCGTTTTCTCCTTAAGACCGCCAATAGGCAGAACCTTGCCGCGCAGCGTGACCTCACCGGTCATAGCTACCTCGCGGCGCACGGGGATATCTGCAAGAGCCGAAACCATAGCCGTAACCATAGTAACACCTGCAGATGGACCGTCCTTGGGTATCGCACCCTCGGGGAAATGAACGTGTATATCCTTGTCCTTGTAGAACGAGGGTGAGATGCCGTAATCCTTCGCTATCGTTCTTACGTAGGAATGAGCAATCTTGGCCGACTCCTTCATAACGTCACCGAGAGAGCCTGTAAGCTCAATTTTTCCGGCTCCGTCCATCACGGCAACCTCTACCTTCAGTAAATCTCCACCGCTTTGCGTGTAAGCAAGGCCGTTTACAATACCGATAGGGTTATTTTCCTCAAGAGCGTCCGGCAGAACCTTTACCTTGCCGAGAAATTCGGTGATGTTCTTCTCGGTAATCTTTACCGATTTTGCCATGCCCTCAGCGATTTTCTTTGCGCTCTTTCTTATAAGCGAGGCAATCTCACGCTCAAGATTTCGAACGCCCGCCTCCTTGGTGTAGCCCTTTATAAGAGCAAGAATACCGTCGTCGGTTATCTTGAACATACGGCCGTTTACACCGTTGCGCTTCATCTGCTTTGGAACAAGGTGGTTCTTTGCGATGCTAAGCTTCTCGGTGTCGGTGTAGGTTGAAAGCTCTATAATCTCCATTCTGTCAAGAAGGGGAGTAGGAATACCGTCGTAGCTGTTAGCCGTTGCTATAAAGAGCGTGTCGGATAGGTCAATGGGTATCTCCATAAAGTTATCTCTAAACGACTTGTTCTGCTCGGGGTCAAGCACCTCAAGAAGCGCTGAGGTCGGGTCACCTCGGAAGTTTGAGGACATCTTGTCTATCTCGTCAAGCACTATCACGGGGTTTTCAGCCTTTGCCGTAATCAGAGCAGACACTATTCTGCCGGGCATAGCACCGACGTAGGTCTTTCTGTGACCGCGTATCTCGGCTTCGTCGTGCATACCGCCAAGCGAAACTCTCGCATACTTTCTGCCAAGAGCTCTTGCGATAGACGCTGCCACCGAGGTCTTGCCGACACCGGGAGGACCTACAAGGCATATAATTTGGTTTTTGACGTCGGGGGAGAACTGCTTCACAGCCACAAACTCAAGTATTCTTTCCTTGACGCGTGTGAGACCGTCGTGGTCGGCATTGAGTATATCCTTTGCCTCCTCAACCGAAACCTTGTCCTGAGATTTTATACCGAACGGAAAATCAATGCAGGTGTCAAGATAGGAACGAATAACCGTGCCCTCAGCTGCGCCAAAGGGGGTCTTAGCGAGCTTGGAAAGCTCTTTATAGAGCTTTTCTCTAATTTCCTCCGGCATATTCGCTGCCGCGATTTTCTCGTCGTATTCGCGTATCTCATCGTCCTCCTCCTCTTCGCCAAGCTCGGACTGAATAGCCTTAATCTGCTCTCTGAGGAAGTAGTCCTTTTGATTTTTGTCGATTTTCGCGCGCACCTGCTTTTGTATATCACGCTCGCACTCGAGAAGCATAAACTCCTCTTCAAGTGCAACGAGCAGCTTTTCAAGTCTGGTCTTGGGAGTAAGAGCCTCAAGGACCATCTGCTTGTTCTTGTAATCAATTATAGCCGACGAAGCCACGAAATCCGCGAAATATCCCGGGTCAATAATAGCCTCAGCCGCCACTCTCAGCTCTTCGTCGAAGCTCGGGTGCATATTTTTAAGGTCGGCAAGCAGCTGCTTGACCTTCATAATCATAGCGTCACACTGGGTCGAGGGCTTATGTAGCTGCTTTTCCTTTTTAGCAATAGCCTTAGCAATCATAAATCCACCGTCGTAGTTTACCTCCGAGAGCTTTGCTCTCGCAATACCCTCGAAAACTACCGAAAGATTTCCGTGAGGATTTTTTACAACGTGCTTGATTTCAGCCAGCACGCCAACCTTGTATAAGTCCTCAAATCTCGGGTCCTCAACAGCGATGTCCCTTTGAGCCACGAGCAGCACCTTCGCATCATGAAGCGTAGCAGCTGCGGTAAAGGCCTTGAGCGAAGTGCTTCTGACGATTTCTATGCTGAGCTGTACGGCAGGGAAGCCGACAAGCCCACGCAGTGGTATCACGGGATACGTAACCTCTTCAAAAATATCTATCTTGTTTTCTGACATTTTATTACCTCGTTTTTTGCGTCTTGTGTTTGCGATTCCCCTGCGAAATAAAATTCGCTCTTAGCGAAAATTACCCATAAAGGCAGGGAAACCCATAATAATTCATATTATTATATCATACTTCGCGGCAAAAATCTATACTTTTAAATAAAAAATAAACAAAAATGCTGAAAATATTTACATAGGGCAAGCTGATAATGAAAAAAATGCCCAAAAACGAGCGCCAAGTAAAAATCATTCACCCGAAAAAATGAGTATTTTGTCCTCGCCAGGATAAAAAACGGCAAAAAACACCTCCTCGCACCCTCCGTACCCCTCGTCTTTAATGCGGCCTTCAAGCCACCTGATATCCCGTCCCATTCGCTTCAGGTTTTCGCCCATAACCCGTCCGTCCATTATCAGCTCAACGCCTATATGAGAGGGGGAGGGGGAAATCCCGAGCTCGCGAGGGGAAAGCGGCTTGTATTCCGACCGAGGCAAAACCGTGAGCTTTCCGTTATGCTCAAACACTGCCGTTTGTATCTCGTCGAGATTAAAATATCCTGCCTCACGGCAGAGTATCATAAATTCGGACAGGTCGAGCTTTGCCTTTTTTAAATTTTCCCTGTATAGCCGACCGCCATCAAGCAGTATTGTAGGAGTGCCGTTGATATATTTTCTCGTCCTTGCGATTTTCGTTGTAAAAAGATTAAGCACAACAGAGGCCGCACCGTAAACGCAAAGCGCGATAAACGGCTTATATGGTTCCTCTATCTCAGTGGCAAGCTCTGCGGCAACAGAGCCTATCGTAATGCCGTTTATATAATCGAAGAAGTCGAGCTGCGCCACCTGCTTGTGTCCGAGAATTTTCGTGATAATAAATAGTGCCACCACCGAAAAAATTGCAGTCAAAGTAACCCTCACAATATCCATTTTCCTACCTCGATTTTTTCTTCTTAATTTGCACAAAACCCTCGCAAATATGCACGATTTTCAAAAAACGCAGTATATAATCAAGCAGAATAATAAAGAATACTATAAAACAAACGAGGTAAAGCTATGAATTCACTATGGAAAAAAGATATGGAAAAGCCGGATTTTAAGTCGTTTTCCAAAGCTGAGAAAACCGACGTTTTAATTATCGGCGGCGGCATTGCGGGTATTTTATGTGCTTATAAGTTAAACGGGCTCGGTGTCGATTGCATGCTCGTTGAGGCTGACGAAATATGCTCCGGCAACACGCAAAACACCACGGCAAAAATAACCGTTTCCCACAGCTTAATATACTCAAAGCTTATTGATCGCTACGGAAAAGAAAAGGCAAGTTTATATTTGAGAGCGCAGACGAAAGCAAAGGAGGAATACGAGCGCCTTGCACAGACTATTGATTGCGATTATGAAAAAATGGACTCCTACGTTTACACTCTCAGATGCCTTGAAAAAATCAAAAATGAAGTTTCAGCGCTTAATAGCTTAGGAGTCAGAGCAGAGCTTTCGGACGCCGGTGAGCTCCCAATAAACGTGCTCGGTGCTGTACGAGTAAGAAATCAAGCGCAATTTCACCCGTTGAAGCTTTTATACAATATTGCAAGGGAGCTTCCGATTTACGAGCACACCAAGGTCATAGGGCTGAAGCCCGGTCGTGCGCTTACAAATCACGGAGAAATTATTTATAAAAAGGTGATTATAGCAACGCATTTTCCTGTTTTGAATAAACACGGTCTTTATCCCCTGAAGCTTTATCAGCACCGTTCCTACGTTATCGCGCTGGATGGAGTCGAGGCGCCTTCGGGAATGTACGTGGACGAGTCAGAGGTTGGACTTTCATTCCGAAGCTACGGTAATCTTTTGCTTCTTGGCGGCGGCGGACACAGAACGGGTAAGCAGGGTGGCTGTTGGCGGCAGCTCGAAGATTTTGCAAGCGAGCACTATCCTGGCGCGAGCGTGGTAGCAAAATGGGCAGCGCAGGACTGTATCTCTCTTGACGGCGTTTCTTATATAGGCAAATATTCGAAAGCCACCCCCGATATATTCGTAGCAACAGGATTCAACAAATGGGGAATGACAAACGCTATGGCTGCCGCGGATATTTTATCCGACCTAATAGTAGGGAAGGATAACCCATACGCCGCCGTGTTTTCGCCATCGCGCAGTATCCTCTGCAAGCAGCTCTTTTCCAACGCCTTTGAGTCGGCGGTAGGCCTCCTCACACCCACCGCGCCTCGCTGTCCGCACCTTGGCTGTGCGCTTAAATATAACCGAGCTGAGCATAGCTGGGACTGTCCGTGTCACGGCTCACGCTTCAGCGAAAACGGAGAGCTGATAGATAACCCTGCCACAGACGACAAAAAGGGGCTATAACAATATTAAGGGCAGTGAGCCGTACCTTTTTGCTTTTGTCGGTTGAAAATAAAAATCGCTGGTTAATGTAAAGCACGACAGCGCCGCACTTCTATGCGGAGCTGTTAATTATCACTATTTAGGAATATTAAAGCACGTTGTAACTTAAAATAGGCGGCTTGCCGTTGTATATCATCAATTTAGTAGAAATTGCATATGATCATTGCGAAATAGGATACGACTACGGTAATGATATACTCGCCAAAGGCGAGATTATATACACCTACGGTGATGATATACAGTCAAAAGGGCTGATGAGATACAAGCCAAAGCGTGATGATATACCAAACCTTCGGTTTGGATAAAAAAGTCGTATCAAAATGATACGACTTTTTTGCGAAAGATATATGAAAAGGATATAAAATTGAAAGCGGATTACTTAAGTCAAAAACGGATGATTTTTCGCCTAAGCAGTTTCAATTTTAATAATGCGGATGACTTTATGATTTATTAGTCGTTGATATTAGTCATTGAATCTATTCCTCGTATTTTTAAAACAAAAAGGCACAACTTCAAGAGTTGTACCTCTTTTATTATGTAATAACTTGATTGCTGTTACATTGAACAGCATAAAGCGAAAATCGGCAGTTATTTCTGAACAACCTTCCTTTTCTTTCTTCTGAATGAGACCATTCGAACAAGGAACTTTGTAGCTTTCATTCCGTGCTTTACCACAACGTAAATGCAAATTCCCGTAACAAGAACTGCGGCAATAATAAACCAGGGGAGCGTTAATACGCCTTCTTCGCACTCAAAGAGATCCATTCCGAAAAATACCCAGGAAACCAAGATCCATTGGAGCATATAGAAGGGAACGATGTGTGTAGAAATCTTCATCATAAATTTCATAAATTTCGTCTCGTCTATCCAGTTGGAAACGTAATAAAGCGCCGCAAAGAAGAACAGAGCGAGCGAAATCATCAGAATAACGTTTGGAAGGTCGGTGATATAGTCGTTAAGGGGCGAAACCATAACCTTCATAACGTCGTGTCCGTAAATACTGAGTGACACCAGGTAGGATATGAAGATAACGGGGGCGAAAATCAGCATACGCTTCATAATTACCCCTCTTTTCTCGTCGGTCACCTTTTTTAGCACGTCCCCAAGGAAGATGCCCACAGTTGGGAAAACAGCCCAGGACAAAAGAGGAAAACAGCTTGTTCCGTCGATATACACAATGTTGCCGATGATGCCGATGAGATAATAATTTGTGATAACGTCGGACATAAGGGGTGTCAAAAGCGTGTTTATCGTAAGCATAACTATAGTCGCTACCAAAATCTCTGACGTGGTGAGCTTCAATTTAAGCATCAAGGCGTAGAACAGATAGAAAAAGCCTACGAAATAATATATATCGGATGCGAAAAAGTAGAATATGTCTTCAGACATCGAGATTCCGTGGACTAAGAACAGCAAAAGTCCTGGCAAAATCCAACGAATAAGATTTAGTATAGCGCCAAGCGCCAAAAATCTTAATCCCTGCTTCATCATGCCCCTGGGAGTGTTGCGAGTACCGCCAATACCGAATCCCATACACATCATAAAGATGGAGGGTCCCACGATGCAGAGCGCAACTATAAACGCTTCAAGCTTATGGACGTCCGCTGAAACGTAATTTTCATTAATTCCTTCCTCAAGCAAATGCACGATAGGAAGTCCTAAAATGGCAAACGCCTTCATCAGCTCAAATTCTCCGAACCTGTAGACTCTCTCATTTGTAATAGTCTTTGTTTCCATTGTCTTACCTTTCCAAAGTGTATATAATATTCATTGTATCAAAATCCACTCTGATTGTCAACTATAGTTTTGACATCTTGTCCAAAAGCGAACGATTTATATTTCACTGCTAAAAACAAAAAAGATTACTGCAAATTCAATCACTTTCGCAGAAAGTGTATATCATTAGACACGAAGTGGCTGAATATCATCCGTCCGAAAACGAGTATATCTCGCTTTTGGACGAGTATATCATCAAAGAGGAGCATTGTATAGACGCTCGTTCCTCGCTAATCCGTCGCTTCGCTCCTTGCATCAAACCGCAGGGAGAGTATACACGGCTATGCCGTGATGATATCCAGCTCCTATGGAGCTGATGATATACACGCTAAAGCGTGATGATATGCCAAACCTGCGGTTTGGATAAAAATGTCGTATCAAAATGATACGACTTTTTTGCGAAAGAGCAGTAAAAAGGTGTATAAAAGTAGGTAAGAACAGTGAAAAGGTGTGTGATTTTGCGCTGTTAACTACTCGACAAATTGGAGTTTGGCAATGTATTATCTAAATTTTCTTTGTTGCTTTATTTTTGATAAAACATCTACTACTCCGATGGGATAAAAAGCATTTCGTATTTTATATGTTTTGCCAGATTTCAACTTCAGAAAAATAACACCACTCCAAGTGTCTTTGTAATAATTGCCTCTCATTTTTTTGTGAATATAGTTCTTATACTTTACGCTTTCAATGGCGGTATATTCAATTTTTGTTTTTCGATTGATTATTATTCCTGTTTCGTATTGATATATTAAGACACGAGGCTGAAAGAGCCAATAAATAATATCGATTGCCATAAACACGAGAATAGCTGAAAAAATGATAATAAAAATCAACCACGCGATATCATTTGCGTTATTGATTATGAACATTATATCAATAAAAACACAGAAAAGCAGAACAACTATTTCAATTATCTTATCAAAATATATCTTTTCACATAAAGGTTTCATTGAACATCCCTCCTTATCTCAATGCATAACAATAATTTTCTTTGAAAAATTCTTATTTATCGATTAGATTATACCACAAAGTCTAACTAAAATCAAGGCGCAAGCCTTGTATATCTTCAAATGATGCATCGCCTGCGGCGATATGATGCATTTGCTTCGCAAATATGATGTTGCTCGTTTCACTCGCAATGATGCGATGTTTGCCCAATGTGCCGCAAGGCACACATCATTCGCGCAGCGAACATTATTAGGCGAAGCCGTCATCATTTGCCGCAGGCAAACATCATTCAAAAAAAGAACCTTTGTCGTGGTAGACAAAGGTTCTTTTTTTGTTGGTGCGGGCGACAGGACTTGAACCTGCACGGAAAACCACCAGATCCTAAGTCTGGCGCGTCTGCCAGTTCCGCCACGCCCGCATGCCTATTTATTTTATCACAAAGAAAATCAAAAGTCAACATGCAGAAAAGAAAAAGTTAAATAATTGCAGAAAATAAAAAGTTGAATAATTGCAGAAAAGAAAAAGTTGAATAATTATGGCGTGTGACGTATAGCTATGGTTGTGTAACCAGGCAAAAGAGCAGCGTCAGGGCTATAGCGACACCGCCCTCACAAATCTTCATGGCAAAATATCTTTTCTTAGAGACGTCCTTCGGTAACAGACCGAACGCCTGTAAATGCACCGACACACCCGAAAAGCCGAGCGCCAGTGCCGTGAGGGGGAGGGCAGCCACACGGGGTAGCGAAAGCGCACCTATCAGTCTGACTCCGCCTCCTACCTCGGTGAGAGCGCAGACCACTGCAACTAGATATTTATTTTTTATCAAAAGAGATATTATAGCACCTAGGTAAGAAAAGAAAATTATATACGAGCAAACTGCAACGGAAGCGAGTCCGGCGTTCTTAATCGACTCTGAAATATTGAATTTCTGCTCTATATTATTTCTCGAAATTTGATTTTTTGAGCGTTTTGATCTAAAAATCAATCCTGTTATAAGTGTTGATAAGAGCAATGCTGAGTAAAGCAAAATTCCCTCTGAGGCAGCACCGTAGATGCCTGCTCCAACGGCTGAAATAACGAACGGCGCCGAGGGATTATTCATAAGTCCTATGCTGCCTTCAAGCTCGCATTTCGTTATTTGGCCGCTGTCGTAAAGTCCTGCGGCCGCCTTTACACCGATGGGAAAACCGCATAAATTTCCTACTATAAGAGGCCCTATAAGGCTACTGGGTATACCAAAAAGGCGAGAGAGTAATCCCTCTTTTTTTTCTCTTGATATTGCTGAGCTAAGAAAATCCGAAAGCACCATAAAGGGAAAAATGCTCGGTACTACCGTGCTTATACAAAAGTGCGCGCTGCTCGTGACAGCGCTTCGACAAATCTCTGAGTTCATTGCCGTCATAACGAGAAAGAAGAAGAAAATCAGGGTATAAAGAGCGCTTCTTACCCACGAGGCTTCGCTCTGCTTTTTTACCCGACAGCAGCTATTGACCGTCATTTTTTCGCTTTCCTCACATACATTTTATTAGGTATGCCGTACAATTTTACGGCCAATCCCCACACAAATCACTAAAGAATATGTCCACGGGAGAAACAAAATGACAGAAAACAAGAGCAAAAATCTTTCCTCAGAGGGCCCGCTCTCGCCCTTTCACATAGAGGTAAACAGAATAAAACGGGGTATTTCACTCGTTGCGTCGGGTGTTATCGGTATTAATGATTTCGGTGAGGACAGGGCCGTCCTTATGACACACGGCGGCAGAATTATTATATCAGGCGATAGGCTCACCGTCCTCATTTACGAGCATAACACCGTTGAAATAAGCGGAAAAATTTCGGAGGTAGGCTTCACTTATGGTAAGAATTGATTGCCTTATCTTCGGTTACAGAAAAATCAAAATACCAAAAGACGCAGTCGCAAAGGTTACCACCCGTTTTTTACACATGGGAGTAAGCGTGAAAATTTCAAGTGACGGCGAGTTTACGGTGCGCGAGAGAGATAGGGAAAAGGCGCATACGGCCCTCTCGGGCATAGAATATACCGAGTCGGAGTGCCTTGGACTTCTTGGCGCGTACAAAAAAATAAAAAACAAGCCCCTCGTGTTTTCGGCCGTAGCTGTATGCATGCTTTTTTCGTCGCTCTCGAGCTGTGTGGTTTGGGACGTGCGAATTGACGGTAACGAGCGCATCACCGACGCTCAAATAGCCTTGGAGCTTGAGGGCGCAGGACTTAGCGTAGGCGCACCATGGTGGCAGCTTGACAGAAGCAAAATAGAGGCCACTCTGCTGCGCAACTCGTCTGAAATCTCATGGGTGAATATCAACCGTCGGGGAAGCGTAGCCTACGTTAGCGTAGCCGAAAAGCATACGACCGACGGGGATAAATCCGTCGTGCCGTCCGGGTACGCAAACGTCGTTGCGCGCGCTGACTGCGTAATAGAGGAAATAACCGTAAAGCGAGGTGTAGCTACGGTAAAGCAGGGTGACACTGTAAAAAAAGGCGACGTTCTTATATCGGGCGTTCTGCCTGCCGAGGCAGGTGGTGGCTTCTGCTACGCAGAGGGGTGCGTTATAGGACGGATGAGCGACACCATCGGCGTCACCGTCGAGCGCAGCTATGTGAAAAAGAGCGAAAAAAGCAAAAAAATAGCCTCTGTAGACTTAAAAATCTTTAATTTTAGCGCAAATATTTTTAAAAGTTATGGAAATTCGGATACTGAATGTGATATAATAAAAGAAATAAAGACCTTTTCACTCTTTGGAAAGGCACTGCTTCCTCTGGAAATTTCGATAGATTACGCCACGGAATATTCAAAAGAGGCATGTGAATATACCGACTCCGAGATGGTCTCGGTTGCGTCGGCAAGACTGACTATGCTGACCGATTTGGCCCTCACCCACGCAGACCTTCTTAAAATCCGTACGAGCGGTCACTTTACCGATACGGGATACGTTATGTCAAACGAGCTGGTGTTTACCGCCGACGTCTCAAGCACCCTCGAGTTCGCCTCGGAATAAAAAGCATCGCCTTATCAAAAGCTCAAAAAAAGGAAAGACTTTCAAATGAAGGAATTTATAGTAACCACAAATTCAAGCGAAATAACCGCCGCGATTTTTGGCGCCTTTGACTCAAACGTCAGAATAATCGAGCGTGCCTTTGAGGTGCGTATATCAAACAGAAATACCGATAGCACAGACGGTGACGCGATAGTCGTTACCGGAAGCGAGGAAAACGTCGCCCTTGCCGTGCGCACGCTTGAATATCTCAAGCACATGAGCGGTGCAGGTGAGGTAATAGGCGAGAGCGGCGTAGAGTACGTCATAGGGCTCGTCAAGGATAACCTTGACCGTTCGGCAGACGTCCTTATCCGTGACGTTATATGCGTAACTAACCGAGGAAAGCCTATCAAGGCCAAAACCATAGGACAGAAAAAATACGTCGAGACCATAAAGAAGAACACGGTTGTCCTCGGCCTCGGCCCTGCCGGTACGGGAAAAACCTTTCTGGCAGTCGCTATGGCCGTTGAGGCTCTCAGGAATAAAGCCGCAAACAGAATAATTCTTACAAGACCCGCAGTTGAGGCAGGCGAGAGGCTAGGATTTTTGCCCGGCGATTTGCAGAGCAAAATCGACCCCTATCTTCGCCCCCTCTACGACGCGCTCTTTGAGATGCTGGGCGCAGAAAACTATCAGCGCCACATGGAGCGCGGTACTATCGAGATAGCGCCTCTTGCGTATATGCGAGGCAGAACTCTCGACGACTCGTTTATAATTCTCGACGAGGCGCAGAACACGACACCCGAGCAGATGAAGATGTTCTTAACCCGTCTTGGCTTCAATTCAAAGGCGGTAGTTACGGGCGACCTTTCGCAGACCGACCTGCCCTTTGGCAAAAAGAGTGGCCTTATGGTAGCCTCAAGAATACTCACCGACATCGAGGGAATAGGCATACATCAGTTCACCGAGCGTGACGTCGTGCGCCATCACCTCGTCAAAAAGATAATCGGAGCATACGACGCCTACGAGCGCGAGCAAACTGCTAAAAAGTTTAAAGCAGAGAAGAAAAAGCTCTAATAAAGAACAAAAAACGAGGCAGAAAAGAAAACTACAAAAAGAGGGACAAGCTATGGACAACAAGCTCTATATCAATTTTTCAA
Organism: Clostridia bacterium; assembly: GCA_017631325.1. Taxonomy (GTDB): domain Bacteria; phylum Bacillota; class Clostridia; order Oscillospirales; family CAG-272; genus UBA1740. The sequence continues at coordinate 7,038 of JAGBTM010000026.1, read as the reverse complement.
AAACGCAGGATTTTGACTGTATCGATTACTATCTTAAGCATATAATCAGACGCGCGATAGCGTCAACTCTTTGCTACGAGGGCTTTGAGCATGACGCAGAGGTTTCGGTAACTCTCACCGACAACGAAAACATAAAGAACCTCAACAAAAAATACAGGAACAAGAACACCCCAACTGACGTGCTCTCATTCCCAATGTACGACCTTTCCGTCGAGGACGAGGAGAGCTTTATTGACGGTGAGACTGTTATGCTCGGTGACATAGTAATCTCGCTCGAGCGCGCAAGGGCGCAGGCCGAGGAAATAGGCAACACCTTCGTGGAGGAGGTAGCATTTTTAACCGTACATTCGACCCTACACCTGCTCGGCTACGACCACGAGGCGGGAAGTGACGAGGAGGAGGCGCAGTGCCTCGCTCAAAAGGAAATTATAGCGGTGCTTGACATTTAAGAGGGAGAGGAAATATGAAGAAAACAGCGTTTATAGCCATCGTCGGCAGACCCAACGTAGGAAAATCCACGCTCTTAAATTCCATTCTCGGTGAGAAGGTTGCTATAGTTTCAAAGAAGCCCCAGACAACCCGTAACAGAATAACCGGTATACATACGGTTGGGGAAAATCAGTTTGTTTTTCTCGACACCCCCGGTATTCACTCACCTCGTACAAGACTTGGCGATTTTATGGTTAAAACCACCGCTGAAACGCTTGGTGGAGTTGACAGCGCTATCTTGGTCGTAGAGGCGCGAGAGCAGGTCGGTGATATTGAGGCAAAAATCATATCGAGATTTAAGTCCGACGGTATCCGTGCCATACTCGTTATTAATAAAATTGACGCTGTAAGCAAGGAAAATATCGTAAAAACCATATCAGCATACGCCGAGGCCTTTGATTTCGAGGCCGTTATCCCTATCGCTGCTAAAAACGGAAAGGGCGTAGATACCGTAGTTTCCGAGTGTGAGAAATTCCTTGCTGAGAGTGACTGGTTTTTCCCCGACGATATAGCCACCGACCAACCCGAAAAGCAGATAGCCGCAGAAATAATCCGCGAGAAGCTTCTGCGCTCGCTCGACGAGGAAATTCCTCACGGCACGGCCGTCACTATCGAGGAGTGGAAGGAGAAGCGCGGTACGGTTTCGATAAGAGCCGAGATTTACTGCGAGAAGGCGTCGCACAAGGGCATCATTATTGGTAAGGGCGCCGCTACTATAAAGCGCATTGGTATGTACGCGCGCGAAGATATTGAAAAAATGCTCGACACGAAGGTCTTTCTGGACCTGTACGTTCGTGTTAAGGAAAATTGGCGTGACAGCGACTTCAATATATCGAACTTCGGCTACAAGGAAGAAATGTGATGCTAAGCGAGGTCCGTGGTCTTATAATCAAGACCGTTGATATCAAGGAAAACGATAGGCTTATAACCGTATTTACCGAGGAGCGCGGACTGATTACGGCCCTCGCACGCGGCGCTAGGTCGCTCAAAAGCCGAAAAATGTCCTCGACGATGCAGTTCTGTTATTCAAGCTTCGTTCTTCACGAGCAGGGGGACAAGCTGTTTGTAAGAGAGGCCGAGCTTATCGAGAGCTTTTTTGACATAAGAAGCTCTATCGACGGCTTGGCTCTTGCCGCATATATTGCTGAGATACTTTCTTACGTTACCGTCGAGACGGCCGAGCGTGAGCTTCTTAGACTCTCCTTAAACTCTCTTTTTGCCATTGCGAAGGGGAAATATTCCCTCGAAAAGATAAAGGCAGTGTTTGAAATCAGAGCCGCCTCAATTCTCGGCTTTATGCCCGACCTGCTTTCCTGCTCGGAATGTGGCAGACGCGAGGGAGACTTTATATTCGATATCATGGGTGGCAGCCTTGAATGTCCCGACTGTCGCAGGGCGCGTGAGGAGGAGGGCAGAGAGAGACCAATGCCGCACGAAGCGTCGGTTGTTTGTATTCTTTCCGAGGGCGCAAAGCACGCTCTCGGCTATGCCGTACATTCACCTCAAGAGCGTATATTTTCCTTTAACGTGTCCGACGAGGATATGAGGCTCGCCGCACGCGCGGCCGAGTCGTATCTTCTGAACCAGCTCGGACACAGCTACAAAACTCTCGATTTCTACAACAGCGTAAAGCGACATTAGTATCTTGGATACTAAATCATATAAAAGCACACGGTGTATCAACCCATAATTAATCAAGCGAAAGGTGAAAAAATGCTTTTTAGTGCAAAAACGAGCGGTGTACTCGAATTTGATAAAATAATAGAAATGCTCTCCGAGTGCGCACACACGGAGGGCGCAGCCGCACGCGCTCGCGCGCTCGTTCCAACCTCTGATTACGACGTCATAATCGACAGGCAGACCAAGGCTGACGACGCAAAGAGGCTTATAAACGCCAAGGGCTACCCCTCGTTTTCAGCACCCGAGCGTGTAACGTCCTCGGCAGAAAAGGCGTACAAGGGAGGCACGCTTTCTCCCCTTGAGCTTCTCGAGATAGCCTCGCTTCTGCGCTCTTCGCGTATGCTGCTCGACTATATCGGCAAGGACAAGCTCTTTGACACCTCGCTTGACGAAATCTTTGTTCGACTGATTTCAAACAAGTCCCTCGAGGACAGAATAACCCGTTCGATTTTGTCCGAGGATATGATTTCCGACGAGGCAAGCCCGGCTCTTGCCGATATTCGTCGTAAAATACGTCTTACTAACAACAAAATCAAGGATATTCTTCAAAGCTACGTAGGTGGACAGAGATTAAAATATCTTCAGGAAAACATAGTAACGATGCGTGGCGGCCGATACGTCGTTCCCGTCAAAGCAGAGTACAAGAACGAAATGCAGGGCCTCGTCCACGACACCTCGTCCTCGGGAGCCACTCTTTTTGTTGAGCCGATGGCAGTCGTCGAGGCAAACAACGAGCTGAAGAGCCTTTCGGCTATGGAGGAGCACGAAATCGAGCGTATCCTTGCAGAAATTTCGGCTGAATGTGCCGAGTCGTCCTCGATAATTACCCTGAACTACCACAATATTACCGATATAGCCTTCTATTTTGCCGTTGCAACACTTGCTATGCAAATGAGAGCAGAGCGCCCGAAAATAGTAAAAGAGCCGCGCATAAGCCTCAAAAAAGCGCGTCACCCTTTGATAAATCGCGAGCGCGTCGTTCCGATAGACGTTGAAATAGGCAAGGAGGCAAAAACTCTTATAATTACAGGCCCCAACACAGGCGGCAAAACCGTAACGCTTAAAACTATGGGCCTTCTCACCGCTATGATGCAGTCGGGACTTCAGATACCTGCCATGGAGTCATCGGAGATGGGCATATTCTCTGAAATACTCGTTGATATAGGCGACGAGCAGAGCATTGAGGCATCACTTTCCACCTTCTCGTCCCACATGGTGAACGTTGCGGATATCTTAAATAAGGTCACAAGCAGCTCTCTCGTTCTCTTTGACGAGCTCGGCTCGGGCACAGACCCCATTGAGGGCGCAGCGCTCGCCATAGCCATACTAGAGCGTACTGCAGAGTGTGGAGCGATTACCGCAGCCACAACCCATTACGCAGAGCTTAAGGCCTACGCGCTAGATACAGACGGTGTCCAGAACGCCTCGTGCGAGTTCGATATAGAAACTCTCTCGCCTACCTATCGCCTGATAGTAGGCGCGCCCGGTAAGTCAAACGCCTTTGCAATATCCGAGCGTCTTGGCATCTCGCCCGAAATAATAGCAAGGGCAGGTAAGCTTATAGAACGCGATAACAAGCGCTTCGAGGACGTTATCGAGAGGCTCGATATCAACCGTATGGAGATGGAGCGAGAGCGTGACGTAGCCGAAAAAATGCGTATAGAATACGAAGCCTTTAAGCAGAATGCCGAAGAGGAGCTAAAGCGCAAAATTGCTAAGAGCGAGGAAGAAATCGCAAAACAAACACTTAAAGCTAGGCAGATTTTGGACAGCGCACGCGCATCAAGTGAGTTTATTTTCGGTCAGCTCGAGGCTCTCAAAAAGCAAGAGGACAGGGAGAAGCGTAACGAAATGATGCAGACCGCCCGAGAGGAGATGCGTCGCCGTATGCGCGAGAGCGAGAGCCTTATGTCAGGCATTGATATACGCGATATTACCCTCGAGGACGATTATAAGCTGCCTCGTCCCTTAAAGGTTGGTGACAAGGTATTCCTTACTACCGTTCAGCGTGAGGGCGAGGTTACAGCGCTTGCTGACAAAAAAGGAATGATATCCGTCACGGCAGGCATTTTAAAAACAAAAGTTACCGAGGATAAAATACGTTTGCTTGAGGGCAACGTCAAATATGTATCCGACACTCCTAAAAGGGTGAGCGAGGGCAAGGTTAAAAAGACTGTAAACTCAACCTTTAAGCCCGAGATAGACGTCCGAGGAATGATAGGTGACGATGCGTGGTTCGTAGTTGATAAGTACCTTGACGACGCTGTTCTTGCTGCCATACCCACAGTCAGAATTATTCACGGCAAGGGTACGGGAGCGTTGAGAGCGGCGCTCTGGAAGTATTTCAAGGCCGACAAGCGTATCAAATCCTACCGTCACGGCGAATACGGTGAGGGTGATGCCGGTGTCACAGTCGTCACTCTCGGTTAAGCGCCAAGACTGTAAAAAGGAAATTAAAGCATTAAGGAGACTAATATGCTTTTTGTTAATTACGATATATCAGCCACCCGTGATGAGCTGATGTCTGTTATGCGCGATACAGCGCTTGTCGTCAGCGAGGAAAAATACGATACCTCCTCCGGAAAGGTGCGTATTCACATAAAGGAGAAGAACGAGCTGCTTACTCTTCGCTGCGAAATGGCCGAGCGCTCCACTAAGGATAACGCATTCCTAGAGGGAACGTATTTTCGCGGCCGTGTCACAGAGAAGGACGGCAGAACGTCGGTAAAGGGAATTATCCTTACAGCTCCGATTTATCACCTCGTTTTGCTTTTTCTCACCGTCTTTTTTGTCATTCAGTGCTTTATCGTTGGCGGAATTTCACTCGTCCCGATTATAATGCTTATTTTCAGCGTATTTATGTTTCGTGAGGAATATAAAAAGCAGAGCTTAATAAAGCGCTATATTTTCCGCGCACTCAAAATAACCTACGCGCGTAAAAACCCCGACAGAGCCTCTGCAAGACGCGTGGACAGAAGCTAAACTTAAGCTAAATCAGCTTCAAATCTAAATAAGCCCTATATAAAACTAAAAACGCAATAAATTGTATAAAAACATAAAAACTGAAAATGCCAAACAAAAGGCCTCCTGCGGTAGATATTTCTATTCTACCACAAGAGGCTTTTTTATTTCGTGTACATCGCCGTGGATTCACTCCGCTATTACCGAAGCGTTCACTCTTTTTATGATATATTCGCCACTACCGTGCGCTTCTGTATAATTTCAGCTTTCCATCTGCTTTCCGAGGAACATTCCAGCGGTTTGCACGAGCTTTGACTCTATTTCGTCGGAGATTTTGCCGCTCGTTGACATATCGTACTGCCAAGCAGAAACGACACAGCCGACTATATCACCCTCGCTGAGAATTGGCATAGCGCAATTCACGTAGTGAGAGCCACCGTCGTTAATGACAGCGATAGGCTCGCGCCCCTGACCCCTGACGTACAGCGAGCGCCCCTCGACTATCTCCTCAAGTCCACGCGAGATTTTTCTCTCAAGATAATCTCTTTTAGAAGCGCCCGAAACGGCTATAACGGCATCTCTGTCGCAGATAAATATGGGCGAAGAGGAGGTCTTTTGAAGCGTTTCGGCATATTCTGTCGCAAACGACTGCATCTCGCCTATCGGCGAGTATTTCTTAAAGATAACCTCGCCCTCTCGGTCTGTATAAATTTCGAGAGGATCGCCCTCCCTGATTTTCATAGTGCGCCTTATTTCCTTTGGTATAACAACTCTTCCAAGGTCGTCAATTCGTCTAACAATTCCCGTTGCCTTCATATATATAAAAATCTCCTTAATTTACATATTTCGGTGCTGTTAGTATCTGTAAAAAAAGGAGATTTATACTTTTGCTATTGACTTTTGAAACAAAATGTGATATAATAACCGGGATCCATATCGAAAGGAGTTTATTATGTTTTGTGACCATACAAAAAAGAAAGCCATAACCTTTAGTTATGATGACGGAGTAACACAGGATATTCGCCTTATTGAACTCTTAAACAAATACAATCTAAAATGTACCTTTAATTTGAATTCGGGGTTGTTATCTGGAAAACAAATACTTATACGTAATGACCAACGCATAGCACATTACAAAGTACATTCTGATGATGTTAAATACATTTATGACGGACATGAAGTTGCCGTTCACACCCTTACACACCCAAACCTCACACAATGTGACGAAAAAGAGATTATTCATCAGGTTGAAACTGACAGACTTAATTTATCAGAACTCGTAGGATATGAGGTTGTTGGCATGGCATATCCTTGTGGCAGTGTGAATAACGATGATCGTGTTGCAAATATCATAAAGAGTTATACAGGAGTGAAATACAGCCGAACAATTACCGTAAACGATTGTTTTGATTTACAGGAAAATCTTTACCGTTTTAATCCCACATCCTTTCATTTGAATTTCGAAAAATTGATGCGGTTGGGAAAAGCGTTTGTGGAACTTAATCCCGAAACGCCTAAGATATTTTATATTTGGGGGCATTCCTACGAAATGGATTACGGCGCAGATTATTGGATTAAATTAGAAGAGTTTTTCAAGCTCATTAGCAATAAAGACGATATTTATTACGGAACCAACAAAGATGTTCTTCTGTAATCTTAAAAGAAACAGCGGAGCGAAATCGCTCCGCTGTTTCTTTATATCTATTTACTACACTATGTATTGCATAGTAAAACTTGTCGATTGGTGTCAATGTTATATGAGAGGGGTCGCCCTCCTTTATCCTCATAGTTCTTCTGATTTCCTTAGGTATAACTACACGCCCAAGGTCGTCAATACGGCGCACAATTCCCGTTGCTTTCATATATATAAAAATCTCCTTAATTTACAGATTTCGGTGCTGTTAGTAT
>JAGBTM010000025.1 GCA_017631325.1 Clostridia bacterium | reverse complement strand
TTATCCTCATAGTTCTTCTGATTTCCTTAGGTATAACTACACGCCCAAGGTCGTCAATACGGCGCACAATTCCCGTTGCTTTCATATATATAAAAATCTCCTTAATTTACAGATTTCGGTGCTGTTAGTATCTGTAAAAAAAGGAGATTTATACTTGAATTTTTAGTTTTCTACTTTCCATCGAAGGAAAAAGAAAAGCAAGGACGATGCCAATCAGCATTTGCGTCCTTGCTCTTTTGAAAGGTATATAATTACGAAAATTTAAAGGAAGCCGCAAGTGAGGATTTTAAAAATCCTATATACGACCTTCCGCGGTTTACAGTGAGCTTTTCTCCGCTTTCGGTGAAGAACGTCATATTGCCAAGGGAATTTGCTTCCCACTTAATAGCGGTAGCGTATCCTGCGCTTATATAATATCCCGTGCCGCTAGACGTAGTATTCATTATCATTTCCGAGCCGCTCGCCGACTCGTAGGTTACCGTGTCGGCAAAGAGAACGAAAACGTTATCGTATGCGAGATATTTGTCACTCAGCATATCGGTTTTTGTAACACCGCCTTTGGAGAAGGAATACTTGCCATCCTCCTCGGAGTAGTAAAGCTCGCTTTCGGACGACTGAGAAAACGGAAGCACGACGCTTCGCGCTGAAATGCTGCCGAGTATTTTATCCGAGCCAAACTCGGCAAAGGAAAAGGGAAGCTGCTGACGGGCGTTCAGAGCCGTTCCTATATTAGTGTTAGCAAGTCCCGCGCCGATAAGTGCGCCGTTGGTGTACACGAAATGCGTGTACTCGGTGTAATGGTATCCGCTGTTTTGCGTCGTATCAAAATGAGATGCGGATAAATCGAGGCTCTCGTATTCGATAGTATCGTCACAGCCTGCGGATACGAGCACAGCGCCAAAATACTTGGCGATATTAGACATATAGCCTCTGGTCGGTGCCAGCGAGCCGATTTTTCCAAGCTCACGCGTGCTTGTTGTAAAGGCTACTAGTCTTGTCTGTCCGTTCTCTGTGGGAAGCTCTACGACTACCTCAGCGCCCGATATTCCGTATAGGGGCGAGGATGAGTCCATAACGAAGCCCACAGGACGCTGACGCGAGACGGACTCGGTGACCTCGAGACCCGAAAGCGAGCTTACGAACTCGGGTATGTATATTTCGGGCTCCTTGTTTTCATCATCTTTATTTTCATCGGCCTTGTCGCTGTCATCGTCGACCTTGCCGCTATCTGACTCGTTTTGTGACGTTGATTGCCAACCCTCAGCGGCAAAACCAAACGTGCCGACGAGAATTACTGCAACCAAAAAGAAGGCAATCAGCTTTCCGTAATTGCCATTTTTTTTAGTATTCATTTTTTTACCTCCTTGCGCGTCCTATGGCGCGCACGCTTTAACTTCGCGAATTAACGCAGCCAGGCCTCTGCAAACTCAAAGGCTTCTGCAAGACCTGACGTGATTTTTTGCTTGATGGGGCTTCTTGTAGCGCTGTCAAGCAGCTGCACAACTATTGTGCCGGGGACGTTCTCGTCACCCTTTGGGGATTTCTTATCCGACATGACCATCATATAGATGTAATTCTTTTCTGACAAATCGCCGTAGAAAATATCATCTCCGTGACGTACGAGAGGCTTTCCCTTGTACTCAAGGAACTCGCCCTGGCCAACGCCTTCTAAATCGAACATAAAAGTAAAACTCCTTTCATAATATTTGAAAATGACGGCACGCTTGTCCATGTTCGCAACTATGATACCAAACCTTTTTTCAAAAGTAAATACCTTCGACAAAAGTAGATACCGTGAAGCTTTCGCATAATTCGCTACTTTTTTACATAAGGCGTGAAGGTAAGATAAAATCTCTTTTGACTCGGCACGCTTTGCGATAAAAGAAATACCGAGTCAGCCCTATGAGACAGCTCCTTTTGCGAGATGACGTCCTCGCCAAGCCCCGAGTAATCCGATGGCTTCGTTATGACGGGGATATCAGTCATTTTCCCTATTTCCCTAAGTAATTTTCTGCCGACACCGTCAAGCGCCAAAACCTGAGTATAAGAGGGCAGGGCCGTGACTTCGGAGGAGGTAACGCCGAAGCATGAATAATAAATGGCCCGTCTTATTCTTGATTTGGTAAACTTCTTGGTCTCGGCCGTATTAACCAGCTGAGAAATTGTTGCCGTCTTATGAGATAAATCGTAAAGACGGTTATATAAACCGCCCGCCGTATCGTGAATATTCTCTATACGGTCGGGAGAATTTAATCGTAAAATCGAAATCACGGCCGTATCAAGCCGTCTCTCATCGGTCGGGAATTTTCCCGCCTTTTCCGCCTCTAAAAACGCTTCTTTTGCTGAATTTGGGATATAATCCATGGCAGAATTTAAATCTTTTCTTAAAGTCTCACGTATCGCACTTGCGCTTTGTATATTGCTTTCGGGGATGAGAGGCGAGGTGTATCCTGCGCCCTCGCGCTTGATTGTAAGAGGCTCTATTTTGCTGTTTTTCTCCATCAGCGCCTTGATATATTCAAGAGCTAAAATATTGTTTGGAGAAAAAATTCCGTCTGTATTTTCGTTAGGAAAGAGCCTTTTATACGCTAACTCGGAAGCCTTTGGATATCCTATTTCGCGCCCGTCAGCTTCCTTTTGGATTTTTCCTATTTCCATAGAAAGCTCGGGCGAGAGCATGTTCGAGGCTATTCTTTTAAGCTCGTCTATATTGCCAAGCTCGCTTCCGAATACGAGATAGTCAACCACACCTATGCTGTCGGCGATTTTTACACCGCTTTTAGCATATATCTCAGCGCTTGACATACAGAAGGGGAAGGGAATTTCCAAAACGAGATTGACACCCGCGCGTACGGCCGCCTCAGCTCTCACGGTCTTGTCGGCTATGGCAATCTCCCCGCGCTGAGTGAAATTTCCGCTCATAACGGCAACGATGGCGGTATCCTCACCGAGGATATCGCGTATTTTATTCACTTGATACAGATGTCCGTAGTGAAACGGATTGTATTCCGAAATAATTGCCGCAACTTTCATTTGTTTAACCGCCGAAATTTATTTAATCGTAACGTACGCTTTTTGCCCTAGAAAATAGCGTTAATTTCTCTAAAGCTATTGATAAATTCGTCATCATAGTGTATAATTATCTCTATAATATTGGGAAATGGAGAAAATCTATGAAGGTTTTAGTTGTAAACGCAGGCTCGAGCTCGCTCAAATATCAGCTTTTTGATACCGATAACAGTTCGGTGCTTGCAAAAGGTAATTGCGAGAGAATAGGAATAGACGGCTCGCGCATAATTCACAAAGCCGAGGGCAAGGAAAAGCACGTAAACGAAACGCCTATCAAGAACCACTCGGACGCTATGAAGCTTGTAGTAGGCGCCCTGACCGACAAGATCTACGGCTGTATCGGTTCGGTTGACGAAATCGAGGCTATCGGACACAGAGTAGTGCACGGCGGACCCTATTTTTCGGAGTCGGTTCTTGCGAGCGACGAAGTAATGGATGTGCTCGATAAGTGCGTGTCCTACGCACCTCTTCACACCCCCGCGCACATTATGGGTATCAAGGGCTGCAAGGAGGCTATGCCAAACACCCCCGAGGTTCTCGTTTTTGACACGGCATTCCATCAGACGATGGAGAAGCGCGTCTATATGTACGGTATATCCTACGATATGTACGAGGAGTACGGTATACGTCGCTACGGAGCGCACGGCACCTCGCACAGATACGTCAGCTCTGAGATGATAAAGCTGCTCGGTGGTAATCCGGACGGTACGAAAATCGTTACCTGCCATATAGGAAACGGCTCGTCCATCACTGCCGTAAAGGACGGCAGATGCGTAGACACCTCGATGGGCTTTACTCCCCTCGACGGCGTACTTATGGGTACTCGCTGCGGTGCAATAGACCCCGCGATAGTTCCGTTCATTATGGAGAAGAAGGGCTACACACCTGCAGAGATGGATAACTACATGAACAAGCAGTGCGGCTTCGTGGGAATTGGCGGAGTAGGCTCAGACTCGCGCGACGTAGAGCGTGCGATGAACGAGGGCAATGAACGTGCCAAGCTCACCTTCGATATGCTCGGCTACCAGATAAAGAAATATATAGGCTCGTACAGTGCAGCGATGGGCGGTCTTAATGCGATAGTATTTACCGCAGGTATAGGCGAGCACTGTCCCTACATAAGAGAACGCGCACTCGAGGAGCTTGAATACCTCGGTGTTAAGCTCGACAGAGAAAGAAACAGCTTCGCTCATTCGGATACGCCCGTGCTTATCTCGACCGACGACTCGCCCGTCAAGGTATATATGATACCCACAAACGAGGAGTTAGTTATAGCCAAGGACACCGAGGCTATCGTAAAGGCGCTCTGAACAAGGCCGAAATTGATTTAAAAACACTTACAATATCTCGAAAGGATGCCGTAACGAAAATGCGGCATCCTTTCGTCACTTATAGTATTTTATCACAAAATATATTATAAGTCAATAAATCGCGAGAAAATATAATAAATATCGACAAAAGAAACGAAAATCATATCAGGCGAGCGACTTGAGGATTTTATCCAGGCATTTTGTATAAAGCTCCTCGTTCTTCTCAAAATTCATAGCGCGAGTGTAGATTTTTTCAAGTCTGAAGTGTAAATCCGACGCTATTGAAAACCACCTTTCAGCCTCTAGCATGGCATCATGGCGAATGGTATTGGCGCACCTCACACCTTCCATCAACACTTCTTGTGAATGGCTTGGCTTTTCGGAAAGCTCAACTGATTCGCCAACCTCTGCTACGGTGAATAGCGTCCTGCTTTCACTAAGATAAATAGCCTCGATAACGTCCTTGTCAAGAGGGGAGGGACAAACGGTCATATCGGCCTCGCGCTCGCACAGATAACCGTACAGCGCTCTCATAAACAAAGCCTTCTCTCCTTCTCTTCCAACAGGTGAAAAAACGCTGTTTTCAGGGCTCAAAAACGTATCAAGCTTATACTCTCCGTAGCGGCCAAACGAGGAAATGAGCCTCGTTTTTGTTTTACCGTTTCCGCTTGCCGAAACCTTTTCTGCCAATGATTTAGCCTTGGTTTTGAGATTTTTTATATTACAGTACGAGGTTTCGCATCTTTTAATTTCCTCCGCCGCAACGCCTGCCAGCCTTAGATAAAAATAGGCTGTCGCGTATGCGTCTCTCTTCTCTTTGCTAAGTGACAAAATTTCGTTTCGGTACCCTCTTAACCACTCCTCGTCCCAGTTGTCACCAAGGTTGATTATGCTATCAACAGCGCCGGGTATTTTTGCGTCTCTCTCGTGCGGTGACGTGCCGTCGAGTAGAGCGATTTTTTTGTTTTCTGCGGTGCATATTATACCGTCGAGGGACTTAGGGTCTGAGGAGCAGAATATTTCCTCTATTTTGCATTGAGTATTCGAAAGCGCATTTTTTATCTTCCTCATAAAGCTGCTTTTTCCTGTTCCCGGTCCCCCCTTAAGAACGAATATGCGCTCGTATTCGCGAGGGTTAAATACCTCATCAAAATAACTTACAAATCCCGTATATCCGTTTGCGGCGGCAAAGTATTTTTCGGTAGCTCGGTTGTTTTCTTTCATCGTATCACCTCTCAGTTTTCGCTTTATACATTTATATTCGTCAGCCACCGTAAAGGTTATTCTGGATAAGCGAGCAAAAAAGTTACAGCCGTGAAGCCGTTTTTATGCGTCGCTAAAACTTGTATACGCAAGTTTTTTGAATTCACGCTAAGAGTTGAAGCGGCCAAGTTTTTTGAATGCGCACTAAGACTTGCGCACCCAAGTTTTTGAGTGTGCGCTAAGAGTTGAAGCGGCCAAGTTTTTTGAGTGTGCGCTAAGAGTTGAAGCGGCCAAATTCTGAATGCGTGCTAAATAGTGTAGCTGTTAAGCTGCTTTTTCTATGCTAAAAGGCCGCAACTCTTAAGCCGCTCTTGTGTGCTCGCCAAAAAATATTTTCTTTACTTGACAAAGCTATTAAATTTATAGTATAATAAAATATTAGAAAGGGAGAGTGGCTTATGAAGGTTATTGGCTTATGTGGAGGTAGCGGCAGTGGAAAAGGTGCCGTATCGCGCATTCTATCTGAATACGGAATACCAACGCTTGACACCGACGCTCTCTATCGCGAGCTTACATCACGCGACGGTGAGTGTATGAGAGCGCTCACCCGTGAATTTGGCGAGTCGGTTGCAACGCCGGAGGGCGCATTGAACCGTATCGAGCTGCGCAAGCTCGTATTTTCGGGTGTCGATAAGGATTTAAATCGCGAAAAATTGAACAAGATAACACATGCGTATATTCTTGATGCCGTAAGACAGCGCCTTGCGCAGTACGAGCGCGAGGGCAAGGAGCTTGCCGTAATAGACGCGCCGCTTCTCTTTGAGTCGGGCTTTGATAAGGAATGTGACCTTACGGTTGCCGTCATGGCTGACAGAGAAATCAGAATAAAACGCATCTGCGAGCGTGACGGACTTACGCGCGAGGCCGCAGAAAACAGAATTAACACCCAGATTTCTGACGAAAAGCTCTCATCTATGGTGAATTTTGTTATCACCAACTCAGCCTCACGAAAAGAGCTTGCGGAGAGTGTCGCAGAGCTTGTTGCTAAAATAAAGAAAACCTACTAGAACAGCCCTCACATGAAGAACAAAACCTTGTAGGCGCAGCATACGCCACAAGCCAAAGCAAAACGTAACGGTAGCTGTGCGCCTAGTAGGGCCAAAACAAAAACCAACGGGCCCCCTTACGTCACAGGGCAAAGCAAATCCTGACAAGTACAGCGCACGGTTGGGTAAAAACAAAAAACAAAAGGCAGGTACTAACATGAATACAAAGAGCGCAGGACAGAAAATTTACGACGAGCTTTCATATAAGAAAAGAAACATCTTCGAGGAGTCTACCCCCGAGAAGCTGAAGGAAATATACGAATATGCCACGGGCTACGCTAAGTTTCTTGACGTAGCAAAAACCGAGCGCGAGGCTACCGCTTCTACTATTGAAATGGCAAAGAAGCATGGCTACACCGAGTATAAAATCGGTGATAGCATCAAAGCAGGCGACAAAAGATATCTCAACCAGCACTCAAAGAGCCTGCTTCTATTCAAAATAGGCGATGGAGATATAGAGCGTGACGGCGTCAGAATTATCGCGGCGCACGTTGACTCACCGAGGCTTGACCTCAAGCAAGTGCCTATGTACGAGGACTCGGGAATGGCGTTTCTCAAAACTCACTACTACGGTGGTATCAAAAAGTATCAGTGGACGGCTATTCCTCTCGCGCTTCACGGTGTTATAATTAAGGCCGACGGTACGTCGGTTGAGGTGAAAATCGGTGAGGACGAGGGCGACCCCGTCTTCTACATCAACGACCTTCTTCCTCACCTTGGACAGAAGCAGATGACCGAAACCCTCGCCAACGCTATAAGCGGTGAAACGCTCAATATTCTTATCGGTGGCTTGCCCTATAACGACGGTGAGGTCAAGGATAAAATCAAGCTCACGGCTCTCTCGCTTCTCAACGAGAAGTACGGTGTGACCGAGGAGGACTTTATCAGCGCAGAGCTTTCACTCGTGCCCGCGTACAAGGCGCGTGACATAGGCTTTGACAGAGCGCTTATGGCCGCTTACGGCCACGACGACAGAGTGTGCGCATATCCTGCGCTCACAGCGCTTTTCGACACCGAAAAATCCAAGTATACAACCGTAGTCATACTTGCAGATAAAGAGGAAATAGGCTCTGAGGGTATCACGGGTATGCGCTCGGATTTCCTCATTGACGTTATCACCGAGATTTCGCTTGCTCTTGGCAAAAATCCAAGAGCCGTAAAGTCGCACTCCAAGTGCCTCAGCGCCGACGTTGCAGCGGCCTACGACCCGAATTTCTCCGACGTATACGAGAAGCGCAACAGCGCTATGCTCTCGTGCGGTGCGTCTATGTGCAAGTACACGGGTGCGCGCGGAAAGTCCTCGACGAGCGATGCGTCGGCCGAGTTTGTCAGCTTCGTCAGACGTCTGTTTGACGAAAACGGTGTTATTTGGCAGACCTCGGAGCTTGGTAAGGTTGACGCAGGCGGCGGTGGAACGGTTGCTATGTATATAGCAAACCACAATATAGAGACGGTAGATATCGGTGTTCCCGTAATATCTATGCACGCGCCCTACGAGGTTATATCCAAGGCAGACCTCTACTCAGCCTACGAGGCGTTCAGAGCATTTATCAAGTAGCGCTTTCTCAAAAAACGCACTGCCGACCGAATGAGTAATAGCACTCGGCGGGACAACATTTTTTTGAGAGGATAGCTATGATAATTAAGAAGCTGATAACAATAGACGAAAGATATAGGGAGATTGAGCAAATGCTCACTCTCCCCGAGCTCATATCAAATAATAAGGAATACCAGAAGCTTATCAAGGAGTATAAGTACCTTGAGCCGATAGTCGAGAAATTCCGCGAGTATAAGCTTACCGAGAAGAATATCTCCGATTCTGAGGAAATGATGCGCGACCAGACCCTCGAGCCCGAGCTGCGCGAGCTTGCAGAACAAGAGTATAAGGAGCACAAGACGGCGCTTATCGGCATTACAGAGCAGCTTCGTATTCTTCTTATGCCGAGAGACCCTAACGACTCTCGCAACGTAATAGTTGAAATAAGACAGGGCGCTGGAGGTGAGGAAGCGGCGCTTTTCGGCGCGGACCTTTACCGTATGTATACGATGTACGCTACCAAAAAGGGCTTTAAGACTGAGGTCGCAAACCTCAACGACACCGAGCTTGGCGGCATAAAGGAAATTACCTTTAACGTCATAGGCGACGGTGCATATTCAAAGTTCAAGTTCGAGAGCGGTGTGCATAGAGTACAGCGCATACCCGTAACCGAGTCAAACGGCAGAATACAGACCTCGACAGTAACCGTAGCTGTGCTTGCCGAGGCAGAGGACGTCGAGGTTGAGGTAAATCCCGCTGACCTAAAATTTGAATCCTGCAAGTCCAGCGGTGCCGGCGGTCAGCATATCAACAAGACCGAGTCGGCCGTCAGACTTACCCACAAGCCCACGGGCATAGTTATAGAGTGCGACCAGGAGCGCAGTCAGCTTCAGAACAAGGAAAAGGCACTCAAGCTCCTCTATACCAAGCTCTACGACATGAAGCAGAGAGCTCAGGAAGAGGAAATCGCCTCTACTAGAAAAAGTCAGGTGGGAAGCGGTGACCGAAGCGAGAAAATCAGAACCTACAATTTCCCTCAGTCGCGCGTTACCGACCACAGAATAAACAAGACCGTATATTCGCTCGATACCTTCCTCGACGGTGATATGGACTCAATTGTAGACGAGCTTATAGCCGCTGATACGGCAGAGCGTCTAAAGGGAGAGCAGAATGATAACTGAGATTGTTAAGCTCTCCGAGGCGACCGAGAGTGCCGAGAGATACGGCACGGCTTTTACTCTCTCGCCTGAGGACGACGCTAAAATAAAGAGCTGCGCTGAGATTATAAAGCGCGGAGGACTTGTAGTTTTTCCCACAGAAACGGTATACGGACTTGGCGGTGATGCAACAAGCCCCACTGCCGCCTCGAAAATCTATGAGGCTAAGGGCAGACCGTCGGACAACCCCTTGATAATACACGTAAGCTGTCCCGAGGAGGCCGAAAAATACGCCTACACCACGGAGCTTTATTATAGACTTGCCGAGGCGTTTATGCCCGGGCCCCTTACCGTGATACTGGATGCTAAGGACAGCGTGCCAAGTAAGACGCGCGGAGGACTTTCAACCGTTGCGGTAAGATGTCCTACCGACGCTGTTGCAAGACGCCTTATAGAGCTTTCGGGCGTGCCTATTGCCGCGCCATCGGCAAACCTGTCAGGCTCGCCATCGCCAACGAGAGCGAAGCACGTAATTGACGATATGCTGGGTAGAGTTGATGCGATAATCGACGGAGGCGAATGTGAGTTTGGTCTTGAATCCACCATAGTAAAAATTAATTCAGACGACACACTAACACTTCTGCGCCCCGGAAAAATCACACCTACAGAGCTTGAAAAAATCGCACCCGTAACGGTTGCCGATGCAGTTGTTGATAAGCTTAAGGAGGGCGAGGTAGCAATATCACCCGGCATGAAATACAGGCACTACGCCCCATCGTCTCCCGTGGTGCTTTTAGACGGAAATCTAGATAAATGTCTAAATTACATAGAAAAAACAGGGCAGAATAACCAAGCCTTTATTTGCTACACCGATGAGGCAGAGGCTATTTTGAAGAGGCTTCCAAGCCTTACTCTTTATCCGATAGGCGCGCGTGAGGACCTATTTACACAGGCGCATCTGCTTTTCTCGATTTTAAGAGAGGCCGATACCAAGAACCACTCGTGCATATACGCGCATCTGCCCAAAAGAGAGGGCATCGGACTTGCGCTATACAACAGACTTATTCGTGCGGCGGCGCACACAATAATAAATTTGTGACGGTGAAAAAGATGGCTAAAAAGAAAAAGGTTATAGAAAACCCAATGGAAAACGAGGCGGCAGCTATCCAGCAGCCGATAACCGAAACCCTCGAAAAGAATTATATGCCCTACGCTATGAGCGTCATAGTATCAAGAGCAATTCCTGAAATCGACGGCTTCAAGCCCTCTCACAGAAAGCTGCTTTATACTATGTATAAAATGGGACTTCTGAACGGTCAGAAGACCAAGAGCGCAAATATCGTTGGACAAACTATGCGTCTTAACCCCCACGGTGACTCGTCAATATATGAAACAATGGTCAGACTTACCAGAGGCCACGAGGCGCTCTTGCACCCCTTTATAGACTCTAAGGGCTCGTTTGGTAAGCAGTACTCGCGCGATATGGCGTACGCGGCCTCGAGATATACCGAGGCGAAGCTTGACCCTATCTGTCACGAGCTGTTCTCGGGCATTGATAAAAACTCGGTTGATTTCGTTCCTAACTACGACAACACCACTGAGGAGCCAACACTTCTTCCGACCACGTTCCCGAATATTCTAGTATCACCAAACCTCGGTATAGCCGTAGGTATGGCTTGTTCGATATGCTCATTTAACCTCGCTGAAATATGTGACGGTGCGATAGCCCTGCTCAAAAACCCCAATACTACAGTCGAGCGCATGCTCGATATAGTAAAGGCGCCTGATTTCCCGGGCGGTGCGCAGATTATCTACGACCGCGAGCAGATGAAGAGAATATACGAGACCGGTACGGGCAGCTTCAAAATGCGTGCGAAGTACGAGTACGTCAAGACGGACAACTGCATAGATATACTTGAAATACCCTATTCCTCGTCTATCGAGTCGATAATGAAGAAAGCGACAGATATGATAAAGACGGGTAAGCTGCGTGAGGTAAGCGACGTGCGTGACGCCATAGACCTTAACGGCTTTAAGCTCACCTTTGATCTTAAAAAGGACGCAAATCCCGATTTAGTTATGCAGAAGCTGTTTACCCTTACCGAGCTTGAGAATAATTTTGACTGTAATTTCAACATACTCGTAGAGGGAACACCTATGCAGCTCGGCATACGCGAGATACTCACCGAGTGGATAAAATTCCGCTCCAAGTGTGTCAGACGCGAGCTGAACTACGACCTCGAAAAGAAGCTATCTAAGCTCGAGCTTCTCGAGGGCCTTATGAAAATCCTCGTAGACATTGACGAGGCTATCAGAATTATCAGAAACACCAAAAAGGAGGCCGACGTTGTTCCGAACCTCTCGACAGCCTTTGGTCTTACCACGAACCAGGCCGAGTACATAGCCGATATCAAGCTTCGTAATATCAACCGCGAGTATATTATAAATCGTGGCAAGGAGGTTGAGAGCCTCGTTGCAGACATTAAGGAAATCAAGGAAACACTACGTGATGAGCTTAAGCTCAAGGCGCTGATAATTTCAACGCTTCAAGAGGTTAAGAAGAAGTACGGAAAGCCGAGAAAAACCGAAATCGTCGAAAGAGAAGAAGTCCACGAGAAGCCCAAGGAGGATATCTTCTTTGAAAACTACAACTGCCGTATCATTATGACGCGCGGTGGATATTTCAAGAAGCTCTCGGTACAGTCGGTCAGAGCAGCAGACGAGCAGAAGCTCAAGGAGGGCGACTACGTAATCTACAAGGAGGACACCGACAACCGCGGAGAAATGTTCTTCTTTACCGATAAGGGACAAATTTATCGCGCAAAGGTCGCGGATTTCGACCTTTGTAAATCCAGCCAGATGGGTGATTATATCCCTACAACGCTTTCCATGGACGACGACGAGCACGTCGTATCCTGTAAAATGCTCTACGAGCTTAATCCCGAGCACAAAATGGTATATATCTTTGAGAACGGCAAGGGTGTCAGAGTATCACTCGGTGTCTATGAGGCAAAATCCCGCCGCCGTAAAATTTCAGGCGCCTTTTCCTCGGTATCTGCGCTTGCAGGAGCCGTGTACGAGGGCGATAAGCCTGTAAATATCTTCATAAGAAGCGACGCAGGACGCGGCATGCTGATAAAGAGCTCGCTCATTCCCGAAAAGAATACCAGAACAGCAGCAGGCGTTCAGATTATGAAGCTTCCAAAGAAGGGCGTCAAGGTCGACCTCGTCACTGACAGGATAGAGGACGTAGGACAGGACGCGCTTAAATGCAAGAAGCTTGCGCTTCCGTCGACAGGCTCGCCACTTGGCCAGCTTACGTTTAATTTCTGATTTTGTCCGTGTCTTTGGCAAAATTCGATATTGGATTATGTTTGCTTACAGCATACTACATCATTTTTCGCATTATTCCACGGCATTTGTTAGCGCACCTCTTATTTTGGCAGTTGGCGCCCTTTTGATTAGCGCGTTGCTGCTTTTAGCTGCTTTATTAGCGTAGCACTGCTTTAGTATGGGGCGGTAAATTTCAAGGCAGATAAGAGTAGCTTTGGCTAAAAAACGTGGCAGCTCACTCTTTGGCAAAAACAAAAAGGGCTTTGCATAGCGCAAAGCCCCAAAGGTGTGCCGTATAGGTCAAATAAGAGTTTCGAACTTGTAGCCGACGCCCCATACGGTCTTGAGCATCCACTTATCCGAGACACCCTCAAGCTTTTCACGAAGTCTTTTAACGTGAACGTCAACCGTTCTCGAGTCGCCGAGGTAGTCAAATCCCCAAACCTTATCGAGAAGCTGGTCACGGGTGAAAACTCTGTTGCAGTTAGATGCGAGGAAGTAGAGAAGCTCAAGCTCTTTAGGAGGAATATCGATAGCCTTGCCCGAGAGCTTAAGCTCGTATTTCTGGAGGCTTATCTCAATGTTTTCAAATCTCACAACCTCGTCGTCGCTGGTTCTTGAATGAGCGTTGTAGCGACGAAGCACCGCCTTAATACGTGCAGAAAGCTCCTTCATATCAAAGGGCTTGACAATAAAGTCGTCAGCACCAAGCTCAAGACCGAGAACCTTGTCAAAAACCTCGCCCTTTGCAGTAATCATGATAACAGGCTTCGGCGAAATCTCGCGGATTTCACGGCAAACCTGCCAGCCGTCCTTTTTCGGCATCATAATGTCGAGAAGAACAAGGTCGGGCTCGTAGATTTTAAAGTAATTAAGACCCTCCATACCGTCGCTTGCGGTCTTAACGTTGTAGCCCTCGTTTTCAAAGTAGAGCCTCAGCATATCGCAGATATTAGCGTCGTCGTCAACTATCAAAAGCTTAGTATCCATTTTCAAATTCCTTTCATCTTTATTTCTATCATTTATTTAATTTGAATTTTCAGGTTTGGTTTGCAAGCTTGAATTTATATAGCTTTTAGCTTGAATTTATATAGCTTTTAGCTTGAATTTATATAGCTTTTAGCTTGAATTTATATAGCTTTTAGCTTGAATTTATATAGCCGTCAGCTTGAATTTATATCGCTTTTAGCTTGAATTTATATAGCCGTCAGCTTATATTTATATAGCCTGTAGCTCGAATTTATCATTTCAGCTGCATTCTTGCTCATCTTTAGCAGAGCAAAATTGTGAACATTGTTAAAAACATTAAAATCTTAACAATTACATTATACAGTATTATTTTTAATCAGTCAAGAACTTTTTATGAATTTTTATTACGGAGAGCAAAATTTCCTTTTAAAAGAGGCGTTTTTTTGAATTTAACGTCGAAAAGAGGGAAAAGCGCCTAAAAAACAAAATCAATTACGGATAACAAAAACAAAAATATCATAAACGCACAAAGAACGGAGAACAATCACCTATGAAACTTGGCATCGTAGGCCTACCCAACGTAGGCAAAAGCACGCTGTTTAACGCACTCACCAACGCAGGCGCAGAGTCTGCAAACTATCCTTTTTGTACCATTGACCCCAACGTCGGAGTGGTAGCAGTACCCGACGCGCGTCTTGACAAGCTTGCAAAAATGTACAAGCCGGAGAAGTACACACCAGCAATTATCGAGTTCGTCGATATAGCAGGTCTTGTTAAGGGCGCCTCACAGGGCGAGGGTCTTGGAAATAAATTCCTCGCAAATATCAGAGAGGTAGACGCCGTAGTTCACGTTGTCCGTTGCTTTGAAAATAACGATATCATTCACGTCGAGGGCTCGATAGACCCCATTCGCGACGTTGAAACAATAAACCTTGAGCTAATTCTCTCTGACCTTGAGATAGTCGAGCGAGCTATCGACAGAACGACCAAGGCCGCAAAGGCCGACAAGAAGCTTCTCGAGAAGCTTGCAGTGCTCGAAAAGGTAAAGGCGGCGCTCTCCGACGGAAAGTGCGCAAGAGCCATAGGTCTCGATAAGGAAGAGGAGGCATGGATAGAGGAGTCGCGCCTTCTTACCTTAAAGCCCATAATCTACGTTGCAAACATTTCCGAGGACGAGGTTGGCGGAGATTACGAGAATAATGAGTGCTACCAGAAGCTTCGCGCACATGCAGAGAGCGAGGGCAGTGAGATAATTGCTGTCAGCGCACAGATAGAGGCAGAACTGGCCGAGCTTGAGGGCGAGGAAAAAATGAGCTTTTTGTCCGACCTGGGTATCGAGGAAAGCGGTCTTGACAAGCTTATTAAGTCGGGATATTCGCTTCTCGGTCTTATCAGCTTCCTTACTGCAGGTCCTAAAGAGGTTCGCGCGTGGACTATCAAGCGCGGTACCAAGGCACCCGGTGCGGCAGGAAAAATCCACACCGACTTCGAGCGCGGCTTCATTCGTGCCGAGGTAGTAGCCTTTGAGGACCTCGTTCGTGAGGGTGACAGAAACAAGGTAAAGGAAAAGGGACTTCTCAGAAGCGAGGGCAAGGAGTACGTCATGAAGGACGGCGACGTGGTAGAGTTCCTCTTTAACGTATAAGAATTAAACGGTTTATCCCACTCAAAATAAAAATACAAAAAGAGCCTCCCTATCGGAAAATCCGAGAGGGAGGCTCTTTGCTACGACCCTTTAATTCACAAAAAGATAGCCAACTCTTTTTGTTACTATACTTATATTTCTTGTTAATATATTAATATAGTAAAAAATTGTTAAAGTATTGACAAAGTTGGTGAAAAATAGTATAATATAAAATGAACGGGTTCATAAAAGAGGTGAATTATGTCTGAATATATAAATAAAGGTAGAAAAAAGTTCATAATAACGTTCGCGTCTGTCTTTTTTGTACTCGCATTGCTTTTTGGTGCGTGCGTAGCTTTTGTGAGTGATTACTATCATGCAGACGCCTGGGCGATATCCGTCTTTTCAGAGAGATTTACCGTTAGCGAGCGCGTAAATAACGGATACGTCGCCTTTGGCGACGAGAATGCCGAGGTAGGCTTCATATTTACCCTGGAGGTAAGGTTGAGTACACGGCGTATATCCCTCTTATGCGCGCTATTGCAGAGCACGGCGTATTCTGCGCCCTTGTTGAGATGCCCCTGAACCTTGCCTTTTTCGATATTAACGCTGCTGATAAGGTTATTGCAGAGTACACGGGCATCAAGACGTGGTACGTCGGAGGTCATTCGCTTGGTGGCGCGGTGGCTTCTATCTACCTTTCCAGCCACTACGAGAGCCTTTCGGGGTTGGTTTTGCTCGCCTCTTATCCCTCTCTGGACGTCTCGCTTATATGCAATAAGGCGATTTCTATTTACGGCAGCGCCGACGGAGTATTGAACCGCGGGAATTACTCTGAAGCAAGCAAATTTTTGCCTCCGACAGTACGCGAGGTGGTTATAGACGGTGGTAACCACGCTGGCTTCGGTATGTACGGTGAGCAGGAAGGTGACGGCGAGGCAACCATTACGGCAGGAGAACAAATTCTTTTAACAGCAGAATACGTAACCGAATTTATAAACGTCTAAGGAGAGAGTATGCCAAAGATTATTGAGAACGTTAAAGAGCATCTTCTTGAAGAAGCCAACAGGCAGATAATAGAGCAGGGATACGCTCGCACAACTATTCGCTCAGTGGCAAGTGCGTGCGGTCTTGCTACGGGTACGGTTTATAACTACTTTAAATCCAAGGATATGCTTATAGCATCATTTGTCGCAGAGGATTGGTACCGGGCGTTTAACAATATAAAGAGCACGTGCGCCGATAGCGTCAAGGAGCTTTTTAAATGCATCTACGACGAGCTGCGCGCCTTTGCCAAAAAGCACGAGAAGCTTTTTTCAGACCCCGATGCAAAGAAGGTTTTTTACAGCGAGTTTTCGCAGTGGCACACCGTGCTTTGCGGGCAGATTTCCAAGATTATATCACCTCTCTTAAAGGAAGAAGACAGAGTCACACCCTTCATTTCAAACTTCCTGGCCGAAGCGCTCCTGAGAATGACGGTAGAGGGTGAAAAATTCGAAAATATATACAAAATACTAGGCAGAATTGTCTAATTTTCGTTTTTGTGATTATAAGTTTTAAAAAATAAAATAAAAAACAAAGGAGTAAAACCCAAATGAGCAGCTTTGAAAATCTTCGCATCGTGGATAACTTTTATCAGACCTCGCTGTTTTTCCCGATGCCTACAGTCATCATAAGCACGCTGTGCGAGGACGGCTCGACTACCCTCGGCCCGTATTCTCTCGTTCAGCCATATTACGTAGCGGGCAAGGACTACTACGCAATGCTTCTGCACTGCAGAAATTCATCGAACACAGCTCAGAATATTCTGAGAAACGGAAAGTGCACCTTGAATTTCATTGATGACAGCCCCAAAAGCTTCAAGGAGGCTGTAAAGCTTTCTTGGCCCGGCGACAAGCCGTCGGAGAAAATGCCTAAGTGTAATTTCAAGCTTGAAAAGAGTATGATAGAGGAGCAGACGGGCGAAGTGCGTCCTATGGTGCTTACCGATGCTATCGAGGCTATCGAATGTACCTGGATGCGCGAGCTTGACGGCGCAGACAAGGACCTTGCGGGTGAGCTTAACGGCTATGAGGGGCCCTATCACGATTTCAACGGCATTACCTCTAAGTTCGGTGCGCATTTTATTCTTCGCGTTGACAAAATTCTTATGAAGAAGAAGTACAGCGACGCTATCATCAACGGTGTAAGAGCCAAGGATTTTCCACCTCTTCCCGTCGACTACGGCTATCGCGACAGCAAAAACTTCTGGTTCCACAGAAAAACCAGAATGAGAGCAGAGCTTCTTCAGGTGCGTCGCGCTACCATCGAGTCGGTACGCTATGCTGCTGACCGCGCAGACGACAAGGTGAAGTTTACCGACGAGGCGCTTGAAACCATACTCGGAGTACCGCGCGTGTTCCTGTCTCTCGTTCTTAAGGGCTGCGTGAGCTGGGCAAAGGAGAATGGCGTTGAGCTTATAACTGCAGAGCACATGAAGATTATCAACGACAAGCGCTCTAAGGAAAAGAACAAAAAGTAAATTAAAGCCTTTTTGAAGATAATGACCCAAAGCAGTCTCTCGCAGTGCGCACGGCAGCCGCTTATGGCCTTGCCGATAGCATCTGAGACGTGCCGCTTTGTAAAAATTTATCGAAAATCTCTACTACTTATAGAAAATTTAAATGGCGAATTTAAATAAGTAAAATTTAAATAAGTAAAACTTAACTTGCAAATTTTAACTGGCGAAATTTAATAAGCTAATTTTAAAAAATATAAATTCTAGGGAGAAAAAGTAATGAATAACAAAAAAACTGCAAACGGAGCTCTCACCACTAAGCATTGGCTCGGCTATATGTTCGGTGACTTTGGTGGTTGTATGACCTTTGCGCTTATGGCGAGCATTTTCTCAATTTACTGCACTAACGTGCTTGGAATAAATGCTACCGTCATGGGTATTCTTACTATTATCTGGACCATTTGGGACGCTGTAAACGACCCGCTGATGGGCGCACTTATGGACAAGGCGTTCGTTAAGCACCGCAACAAGAACGGTAAATTCCGTCCCTGGCTTCTTCGCGCAACGCCCCTTCTTGCAATTAGCGCCATAGCCATGTGGACCGTGCCCACCTTCCTTGAGGGTATTCCGCTTCTAGTATCTCTTTTCTCATTCAAGATTTTGTACGAAGCGTCATATACTATGTTCAACATTCCCATGGGCTCGCTTCTTTCTGCAATGTCCAAAAACGACTCTGAGCGTGCATCTCTTTCGTCTGCTCGAGGCGTCGGCTCTATGTTTGGTAATATGATACCCGGTATGGTAGGTCCCGTTATCATCGGCCTGTTCGGTGACAAGACCTCTACAGGTTACATAATTACCGGTGTTGCATGCGCAGCTATCGGCTTTCTGGTATGTCTTCTTCACTACTTCTTTACCGAGGAGCGTACCGTAGTCAACGAGGATACCAAGGCTGACGATATTAAGTTCTCTGATATTATCGACGTTGTTAAAAAGAACCGTGCTTTCGTTGCGCTTTGTATCCACGGCATCTGCATCTGCACTATGCAGTACCTTACCGAGAACATCAGCATGTATATGTATTCAGCAGTGTATAACGACGTAACCTACAAGACCATAGCATCGGCCCTCTCGGCCCCCTTTATGCTTGGCTCTATGGTTGCAGTTCCTTTCATGTGTAAGAAGCTAGGTCTTGAGAAGCTTATCAGGTACTCGCTTCTTATAGGCGGTGCTATTTGCTCAGGCCTTTTCGCTATGCATCTTTTTATGGAGGTTTCGCCTCTCGTTCACGGTGTAATTCTCGGTATCGGCTCGGGTATGGCAATGGTTTCCATTCAGATGCAGTGGGGACTTGTAGGCGAGGCTATCGACTTCAACGAGTACATAACGGGCAAGAGAACCGAGGGCTCGATTTACGGTACCTTCAACCTCTCGCGCCGTATCGGTCAGACGGTAGGTCTTGGCTTCAGCTTCTTTGCGCTTGACTGGATAGGCTATCAGCCTCTGAGTGAGGTGCAGACCGGTGGTACTATCTTCGGCTTCAAGGTGCTTTGCGTCCTCGTTCCCGCGATATTCATTCTCGGCTCTTGGGCAGCGTTCAAGTTCGTTTGGAACATAACTCCTGAAATTCGCTCGAAGATGGCCGCAAGAAAGAATACGGAAGCCGTAGCAGAGCCTGCCGCGGAGCCTGCACAGATTACCGAGGCGTAATTACTTAATCCAAGTGCAGAAGGTGAAAAATATGGAATATATTATCAAAACTCCGTGTGGTGAGCTAAGAGGCGTCAGAACGAGACTTGATGGCGTAGTTGCCTACAAGGGAATACGCTACGCTACCGCAGGCCGCTTTGAATATCCCGTCGAGGTTACGTCTTGGGAGGGCGTATACGACGCAACCGAGTACGGTGCGTGCGCCCCGCAGCCCCGTTCCTTCTACGACGAGGAGCAGATGCCCAAAAAGATATTCTACTACAACGAATTTCGAAAGGGCGAAAAATACTCATACAGCGAGGACTGTCTTTTCTTAAACGTCTTCGCACCCGAAAAAGCTGATGGCAAGCTTCCCGTCATCGTTTACATACACGGTGGCGGTTATACAGGTGGCTGTGGACACGAAAAGCATTTTGACACACCCGTATGGCCACGGAAGGGTGTTATCGGAGTAACTCTGAATTATCGACTTGGCCCTCTCGGCTTTGCAGTGCTTCCTGAGCTTATGGAAGAAGCAGGCACTGTGGGAAACTACGGTCTTTACGACCAGCTTACCGCTATTAAGTGGGTCAAGCATAATATTGAGGCCTTTGGCGGCGACCCCGACAATATCACTATTATGGGACAGAGCGCGGGCGCTATGAGTGTACAGCAGCACTGCCTCTCACCTCTTTCAAGGGGGCTCTTTCACAAGGCCGTTATGTCGAGTGGTGGCGGTGTTTCAAGGATGCTTTCAGCATCGGCACCCGAAAAGCACTACGAGTTCTGGAAGATGATAATGGATAAGTGCGGAGCAAAAAATCTCGACGAGCTTCGCGCACTCCCCGTCGAAAAGCTCTTTACTGTTTGGCAGGAGAACAAAAAAATGTCTATGGGTGGCGGTTGCTCCCCCTGTATCGACGGCAAGCTCGTTGTTAAGAGTGGATATGATACACTCGCAGCAGGCGAGCAGCACCAAATCCCTTATATGATAGGCACTACAAGTCACGACGTTATGCCTCCCATTCTTTACTCGATGGCGAAGAGCTGGTGCAAGGCGCAGAAAACACCCGCGTATCTGTGGTTTTTCAACCGCAACCTGCCCGGCGATAATCACGGCGCGTGGCATTCGGCAGACCTTTGGTATTGGTTCGGAACGCTTGAAAACGGCTGGCGTCCATTTGACGAGAGGGATTATGCACTCGCAGAGGAAATGTCGGAGCGTCTGTGCGCCTTTGCCAAGACGGCAAGCCCGAATACAGACGTACACACCGAATGGAGCGAGGGCGGTGAGCGTGCGCTCGTTATGGGCGACGAGCCCTCAAAAGAGGCAAACCCCTCTAAATTCAAGCTCTGGGTTACTATGTTCACAAACAAAGCGCCCGGAGAATAATTCCCATGACACCACGGAGGGTGTGAGCGTCTTGCGATAAGCATACCCTTCCGAAATCGGTGGATTTACGTTAAATACGGCAAAACAGCAATTAAACAATAAAATAAGGAGAAATTAAAATGAAAGTTGTACTTTTTGGTGCATTCGGTAATCTCGGCAGAGAAGTACTCAAATGTCTTGTTGAGGACGGACACGAGATAGTTGCAGCCGACCTTCGCGAGTGTGAGGTTGCAGGCTGCGAGGGTAAATACACCTTCCGTCAGTTTGACGCAACCAAGCCCGAGACCGTCGAGGGACTTTGCGAGGGCGCAGAGGTAGTTATTTCTACCGTAGGGCTTACGGGAGCATCGCCCGTTGTTACCGCTTATGACATTGACTATAAGGGCAATATGAATATTTACGAGGAAGCAAAGCGCGCCGGTGTTAAAAAATTCAATTACATATCGGTTATTTCCTGCGACGAGCCCGGTGCTGATAAGGTTCCTATGCTACACGCAAAGTATCTTCTCGAAGAGGAAATCAAAAAGGGCGATATGGACTACGTTATCCACCGTCCCACAGGATATTTCTACGATATCGCGAAGGTGTTCAAGCCCTACGTTGATAAGGGCGAAATGCAGCTTCTTAAGGGCTACGGCACGGTTCGTGCAAACGTGGTTGACTGTCCCGAGTTCGCTCGCTTTATCGTAGAGCACATGATGGATACTAACGTAACCTACAACGTAGGCGGCAAGGAAACCTACAGCTACGAAGAAATGGCAGCCATGTGCTTCGAGGCGGCAGAGAAGCCCCTCAAAATTAAATGGGCTCCCATCTGGCTCTTCGGTCTGCTCGCAAAGCTTCCTAAGATTAAGAAAGCGGGTAAGAGCCACATAATTCTATTTTCAAAGTGGACGCTCAGCCACGACCTCGTTGGAGATACCGTGGTTGGAGAGGGAAGCTTTAAGGAATATATAAAGGGCTACTTTGGAAAGGAGAAAAACTAAAATGCCTTGGTCACTTCTACTCATACTTTTTGCAGTCTGCGCTGTTATGTGCGCCGTTGGATTTTATAAGTTCGTATACTTTCTTTCAATAGGCTACGGCTTTGCTGTAGCAGGCGGCGGTATTGCCGTATTTATTATGTACCTCGTCAACCCCACGGAAACTCCTATTTGGATTTTGCTTATCGAAATGGCACTCTTTATCGCCTACGGCGCACGTCTTTCAGGATTTCTCCTCATTCGTGAATTAAAGAGCGTAACCTTCAAGAAAACCGACGTAGCTAAGGAAACTCTCGCGAAGAGTAGTGAAAAGAAAATGCCCGTGTTCGTTCTCGTAACCATCTGGTTGGTTGTTGCCGTGCTCTACGTCATGCAGGTAAGTCCCATGCTCTTCCGCTATGAAAACGGCTCGACCGATATCACGCTTCCCATTATCGGCTTTGCGGTGTCTGTATTCGGCCTCGTCCTTGAGAGCGTTGCGGATAATCAGAAATCGGTGCAGAAGAAGGAGCGTCCCGATATGGTGGCAACCAAGGGCCTTTATAAAATCGTCCGTTGCCCCAATTACCTCGGTGAGATAATCTTCTGGACGGGCGTGTTTATCAGCGGTATCACAGCATACGAGGGTGTAGGGCAGTGGATTTGCGCAGCTCTTGCATACGTTTGCATCGTTTACATAATGTTCAACGGAGCGCAGCGCCTCGAGAAGCGTCAGATGGCTCGCTATGCTGAAAAAGAGGAATACAACGAATATGCAAATAAAACTCCCATAATAATTCCTCTCGTTCCCATCTACCACCTTAACAAGAAAGATTGACAAATTCTGCGAAACCCCACAAAAAAATAAGGCAGAATTTACTGTAGCTTTTTGTGTTTTCGCATAAGGAGAAAAATATGAACGATTTTTCGGTTTCTATGGCTCTGGTCGACTACGTACCCGTAATATTTTTTGCGCTCGCATCGGCAATTCTCGTTCGCGACTTATATAGCAAAATGGAGAAGGGCGCATTTGCGCTCTTCTCGGCGGGTGTAATCGACGTTACGATAGCAGGAGTACTCAAGGCAACCTGGAAGCTTCTTTATGCTTTGGGCGCTTGCGATTTTACAGCACTTAACGCGATGTTTTTCCCCGTACAGTCAATAGGCTTTTTGCTTGCAGGCATCGGAATACTTATTATGCTCATGGGCAAGCCGTCGAAAAAGACCTTTCTTTCGGTAGCACCGCCCGTGTTTTCCGGAACGTTCGTTTTCGTCGGGCTTATGGTAGCAGGCCTCGGTATAATGGACGCCATACTTTGTATTATTGCGGCAAAGCTTAAAAAGCCGGGATATATCGCAATCTTCGTACTCTCATTCGTATGCTCGCTCTGCATGGGATATCTTTCCTCAAAGAATTTTGCAGAGTCGGCTATGAACTGGATTGCAGAGGGCACGAACGTCGTAGGACAGGGCTCTCTGCTAGTTGGAGTATACCTTCTTCATAAGGGCGGCCTTAAGGACGTTCAGCTTCACGAGGGGGTAAACGCATGACTGACAAGCTCTTAAGGATAATCGGAGAAAAATATCCTCTTAAAGCGCTTGAGCCCTGTGAATTTTCTTCACTCAAGGTCTCGGGTATGAAATTTACCGTACTAGCGTATATTGCTGAGGGGCTCGGTCACGTATCGGTTATGTCTGCGAAGGGATTTTTCGGACTGATGAAGATGGATACGCTTATCATTAATCCGATGTACGTGGACCTGCCACTATATTCCTACGACCGCATATTAGCTATGGGCAACGATACCTTAATAGTCGAGCTCTACGATACGATGCTTGAAAAATGCGACCTTACACAGCTCGATAGAACTAAGGAAAAATACTCTCACCTTACGGACAGAGATCCCGGCGAGCATTGGTATGATAACATCAAGCTGCCTTCAAGTATTTCGAAAAAAGAGAGAAAAAACAAGGCAGAAGAACTGAATTCCTTGGCTTCCGAGCATCTTCGGCAGTACCTTTGCGCCTCGGCGTATGCAGGCTGTGATGCTGACGAAAAGGTGAAAAAGGCTAACGTGTACGTAAACGGGCTTCTTACAAACGGAGGTCCTTCAACCGACGTATTCAAGAAGGCGCTCGGCTACGATAAGACTAAAGACCTATTCAAAAAAGTGCTTTTCGGCACGGAAAAATAATTTAGAAAATACACCGAAGCAACGAAAAAACAGAGGAAAGCCATCACACACGCGTGATGGCTTTCCTTTTGCATATAATGCAAAAACACATTATTTTACACTATTTTTCTCTGATTGATTGACTAGCGCCGAAAGTTGTGTTATAATATGGTGATAATTATTTTAAATTTAATAGGAGGTGCACCTTGAGAATACTTGGCATAGACCCCGGCCTTGCCATCGTCGGCTGGGCGGTTCTTGAGAGTGAGCGTGGCTCACTCCGTCCAATAGCCTTTGGCGCTATCAGAACGCCGGCGCATACCGATATCGAAGCGCGCCTCGCTACGATAAAATGCGACCTCGAGGCAATAATAGATAAGTACAAGCCTGAGGAGATGGCGATAGAGGAGCTGTTTTTCAACACCAACATCACCACGGGAATTGCCGTTGCCGAGGCGCGCGGAGTAATTCTTTGCACAGCCTTTTCAAAGGGTGTGAAAATCAGCGAGTACACGCCTCTTCAGGTCAAGCAGGCAGTCGTAGGCTACGGCAAGGCAGAGAAGCATCAGGTTATATCTATGGTTACGACGATACTGAGGTTGAAAAGCCCCCCTAAGCCCGACGATACCGCCGATGCCGTTGCGATAGCTATATGCCATTCACAGTGCAGAGCCTCGGCAATAGGCAAATATTACAACAAGCGATAAGCTACATCGGAGTAAAGATATGTGGATTGCAGATAAATGGACCGACTACACGGTAATAGATACGTCATCGGGAGAGAAGCTCGAGAGGTGGGGAAAGTACTCGCTCATTCGTCCCGACCCTCAGGTTATATGGAAGACCGAGAAGAAGAATAAGCTCTGGCAGAGTGCCGACGCAAGCTACAAGCGTTCTCGCTCGGGCGGAGGAGCCTGGAGCGACAACAAGCTTCCTGAGAGCTGGGTAATATCCTACCGTGACCTTAAATTCAGAATAAAGCCTATGGGCTTTAAGCATACGGGTCTTTTTCCCGAGCAGGCGGCAAACTGGGACTGGTTCTCAGAGCTGATTAGAAACGCAGGCCGTCCTATAAAGGTGCTTAACCTCTTCGCGTATACCGGAGGAGCAACCGTTGCTGCCGCAGCGGCAGGAGCATCTGTTTGTCACGTTGATGCCGCAAAGGGTATGGTGCAGGCCGCCAAAGAGAACGCACAGCTCTCAGGTCTTTCCGACGCACCCATACGCTACATCGTTGACGACTGTAAGAAGTTCGTTGAGCGTGAGATACGTCGTGGCAACAAGTATGACGGCATTATTATGGACCCACCCTCGTACGGCAGAGGACCTACGGGTGAGGTATGGAAAATCGAGGAGAGCATTGACGAGTTCGTTTCGCTCGTATCGGGCGTTCTTTCGGACGAGCCACTATTTTTTCTTCTAAATTCCTACACGACGGGTCTTTCGGCATCTACCATGCGCTATATAGCAGAAACGCGGCTTCTTCGCTCCCGCGCGGGCAGAAGTGAGGCGGACGAGCTTGGACTTCCCGTAGAGGATAGCGGCCTTGCGTTGCCTTGCGGCTCGAGTGTAAGAGTGACGTTCAAATGATTTCGTCATATAAAAAGGCTCACTTGTCGCAAATCTCTTATAAATACGCGGCCGTACCGAACGGCAGAAAATCCAAAAAAACGGAAAAGAATATGGATAACACTTTAATAAGAACCGAAAATCTTACCTTTTTTTACGAGGGTGAGGACGGCTTTGCCGATACGGCGGAGCAAAAAGGAGTAAAGAATATAAATCTCATCGTAAATCGCGGTGAGTACGTTGCAATTCTCGGACACAACGGCTCGGGCAAGTCCACTCTTGCAAAGCTTCTCAATATGATACTTTCGCCCACCTCGGGCAAGATATTTATTGACGGGGTCGATATAACGCGCGAGGACTTCACCGAAGACGGTGTATTCGACGTCAGGCGCAAGGTTGGTATGGTATTCCAGAACCCCGATAACCAGCTCGTCGCAACGGTGGTAGAGGAGGACGTAGCGTTTGGCCCCGAAAACCTTGGACTTCCAAGAGAGGAAATCCGCCGACGTGTAAACTCAGCGCTTGCCAAGGTCAAAATGACCGAATACGCTCGCCACGCCCCCCACAAGCTCTCGGGTGGACAGAAGCAGAGAGTAGCCATCGCAGGCATAATCGCTATGAAGCCCGACGTAATAATCTTCGACGAATCCACGGCAATGCTCGACCCGATAGGCCGCCGCGACGTTATTGATATTATGAAGGAGCTTAACAGGAACGAAAAAATCACCGTTATAAACATAACTCACTATATGGATGAGGCGGCAGGAGCCGACAGAGTAGTGGTTATAAGTGAAGGTGAAATCGTTATGGACGGCACGCCGCGCGAGGTGTTCTCGGACGTAAAAAGGCTTCACAAGATGGGACTTGAGGCACCTCAGTCAAGCGAGCTTCTCACCGAGCTTAACTCTCTCGGCCTTGGTATTCAGGGCGAGGCGCTCACTTGTGAGGAGTGTGTGGAGCTTCTCTTAACAAAGCTCGATGGACATAGGTAAGCAGAGTTCGAACCGACTAAAAGACATTTTCTCAAAAAAGGAAATAAAACTCGAAATGAATGAGATATTAAAGCTTGAAAACGTCTCGTATATCTACGGGCGCGGTACTCCGTTTGAGAAGCTCGCGCTCGATAACGTGACCGTTTCGTTTGAGAGAGGTAAGATTACCGGCCTTATAGGACATACAGGCTCGGGTAAATCCACCCTGGTTAATCTCTTGAACGGACTGTATAAGCCGACCGAGGGAAGAGTTTTCCTCGACGGTGAGGATATATGGACAAATCCCAAGGAAATACACAAAATCAGATATCGCGTTGGACTTGTTATGCAGTATCCTGAGTATCAGCTCTTTGACGAAACCGTCAGAGAGGACATTGCCTTTGCGCCGAAGAACCTCGGTCTTTCCGAGGACGAGATAGCAGAGCGTGTCAGCGAATCAGCAGGATTTGTCGGCATTGGCGAGGACGTGTTGGATAAATCCCCCTTCGACCTCTCGGGAGGCCAGAAAAGGCGCGCTGCCATAGCAGGTATTATAGCTATGCGCCCCGAGGTGCTCGTGCTCGACGAGCCGGCAGCAGGACTTGACCCGCGCGGCAGACGTGAAATTCTCGGCGGACTCAGACTCTATGCCGAGAGAAGCGGTGCGACGGTAATTCTCGTCAGTCACTCGATGGAGGATATGGCGCACTACTGCGACAACGTCGTGGTTATGAATAGCTCAAGAGTTTATAAAAGCGGTACGACAGCAGAAATTTTCTCCGACCCGGACGCTCTTAGCGAGGTTGGTCTTGACGTTCCCGCTGTCGCAAAAATTGCGCGTGAGCTGTGTCGTCGCGGTGTAAACCTCACGGGCACGCTTTATACCGTAGAGGGCGTGCGTGACGCTATAATTGCATATATGAAGGGGGGAACGGCATGATTTCCGATATCACCTTAGGCCAGTTTTTCCCAGGATACTCTCCACTTCACAAGCTCGACCCAAGAACCAAAATAATACTCGCCGTCCTTGCTATCGTTACCGTATTTTTGGCTAACAATACGGCCTCATTTGTATTTCTTACCCTTATTACGCTTTTGCTTATATCGATAAGCCGAATTTCTCTTGACGTTATCATCAAGGGCATAAAGCCTATACTGTTTATTTTGATTTTCACCTCGCTTCTCAATATCTTTATGACCGAGGGCAGAGGCGAGCCTCTTGTCGACGTGTGGATAATCAAAATATATACCGAGGGTATCGTACGCGCGATTTTCATGGCTCTTCGTGTAACGCTCCTGATAGTCCTGACGAGTATGCTTCTCACCTATACGACGTCTCCCATAGCCTTGACCGACGGTCTTGAGTCGCTTCTGTCACCTCTTAAGAGAATAGGCGTGCCTGTGCATACCTTTGCTATGATGATGTCAATAGCCCTGCGCTTTATCCCCACGCTTATCGAGGAAACCGAGAAGATTATGAACGCGCAGAAGTCGCGCGGAGCCGACTTTACATCGGGTAGCCTTATCAAGCGCGCCCGTGCGCTCGTGCCTATCTTGATTCCCCTCATCGTTTCCTCTTTCAAGAGGGCAGAGGAGCTTGCAACCGCTATGGAATCGAGATGCTATCGCGGTGACAAGAACAGAACGAAGCTCGTCAAGCTCGAATACCGTGCTCGCGACTTGGCATTTATGGCGGTATCCGTGCTTATCCTTACTGCCGTGGCGCTCTTATCAACGCTCCCTTACAGTATGAGCTTTTCCGGTCTTTTGCTTGATATCATATTTTATAAAATCTGATATTGTTGTTTTTCATAAAACACGACAAATGTGAGAATAATATGAAGTACTTTGCCAAAATCAAATATCTCGGAACGAATTTTCACGGCTTTCAGGTTCAGCCAAACGAGCGTACCGTTCAGCGTGAGCTTTCCGAGGGGCTTCTCTTGGCCTTCGGTAAGCCCTGCAAGGTTACAGGCTGCAGCCGTACAGACAGAGGCGTACACGCAAACGAGTTTTGCCTAACCGTTGAGTGCGACGGCGGTACTATTCCCCCGGAGAAGCTGCCCGTGGCAGTCTCTCGCTATCTGCCTGAGGATTTGTCGCTCTACTATGCCGAGGAATGCTCCGAGGATTTTCACCCTCGCTACGACGTGGTTGAAAAGGAGTATCTTTACAGAATAATAAATACGGCTGTCTACGACCCGTTTGAATACGGCAGAGCCTGGTTTATAGCCAGAAAAATTGATAGCTCAGGCATCTATAAAATGAACGAGGCGGCTCGGTATTTTTTGGGTAAGCAGGATTTTTGTGCCTTTATGTCCGAGGGCTCTGACACCGAGGATACCGTAAGATGCATTACGCACCTCAGCGTTGAAAAAAACGGTGATTTAATAGAAATCAGAGTAAGAGCCGACGGCTTTCTTTACAATATGGTCAGAATAATCGTCGGAACGCTTATCGAGGTTGCACACGGCAGAATACAGCCCAATATAATCCCCGAAATAATTGCCTCCTGCGACCGAAAGAGAGCAGGAATGACAGCCCCACCCGACGGCCTGTATCTCAACAGAGTGTGGTACTGATAACGTGAAAGCCTACATCTTGGCACAGCTTTTCGCTGACATCACGCCCGACAGCCTACATCTTGGCATAGCTTGGCGCTGATATTACGCCCGACAGCCTACATCTTGGCACAGCTTTTCGCTGACATCACGCCCGACAGCCTGCATCTTGGCATAGCTTGGCGCTTACATCACGCCCGACAGCCTACATCTTGGCATAGCTTGGCGCTGACATCACGCCCGACAGCCTGCATCTCGGTAAAGGCATTTTGACGTTCTGCCGAACGCGCAAATCCTTTCAAGACGCTGTAATAGAACTTACATAAAATTAGGAAAATTACCACCAATAAACAAAATACAAATATCCTCTCCGTGCCAAATTATATTAAAAGCACAGAGAGGATATTGCTTTATGAAGAAAAAACACAGATTTCTGAAGGGCGTGGCTATTACCCTTGTAAGCGTGGCGTCACTCGTCCTCGTATGTATCGGCGCACTGTACATTTATGCGAAAATCAATATAAATTATGAGGCAGACGAAATTTTATTTGAAAAGGCACGCGATTTTTCGCCCACGGTTTTCTATGCTGACGAGAGCCCCGAGGATATGTACAGCTCGTATACTCCAAAGCAGATATGGCAGTCCGGAACCGTAAGACGCGAATACGTATCGCTTGACGAAATATCAAGCAATATAAAAGACGGATTTTTGGCAGTCGAGGATAGAGAATTTTATTCTCACAGCGGTGTAGATATTAAGCGCACAGCCCTCGCAGCTATCAACTATCTTGTCGGCAGTGACAACCGGTTTGGTGCATCTACAATAACTCAGCAGCTCGTCAAAAACGTAAGCGGAGATAACGAGCTTACCGTAACGCGCAAGCTATCCGAGATGCTCAGAGCCTTTCATATTGAAAAACGCTATTCAAAGGACGAAATATTTGAGCTTTACCTCAACGTAATACCTATGGGTGAAAATATGTACGGCGTCGGTGTAGCTGCCGAAAAATATTTTGCTAAGACACCGAGCGAGCTTACAGCCGCCGAGGCTGCAACGCTCATAGGAATAACTAACGCCCCAAGCGCTTACAACCCCTACAATAACCCCGACGCCTGCCTTAAAAAGCGAAATATAGTCCTTAAGGTTATGAATAATACGGGGATTTTATCCGACGCGGAGTATGCTGAGGCGGTAGCGCAGCCTCTGACGGTCGCGCCGCGCGAGAGCAACGCAAATAGGTACTACTCTTGGTTTGTAGAGTGCGCCATAGACGACGTATCCTCGGATTTAGCTATTAAGTATTCAATATCTGATGCTGCGGCCCGTATCCTTCTGCTTAGCGGTGGATATTCGGTCTATACCACCGTGAATGAGGACGTGCAGACAAAAATGGAGGAGTATTTTGAAAATCCCGATAATCTTCCGAGTGAGGTAAATAACGGTCTTAATTACGCAATGGTCATAACCGATACTATGGAGGGAAATATCGTAGGTATAATCGGCAGAGCAGGTAAAAAACAGGGCAACAGGCTCTTAAATCACGCGACAGTCCCTCACACGCCCGCATCAACCATAAAGCCTCTGTCAATTTACGCGCCTCTTATTGACGAGGGAAAAATAAACTGCGCCACGGTTATTGACGATACGCCCGTCGCATTCTATGAGAACGGTGACGAATATACTCCGTACCCTCACAATTCGCCAAACGTATACGCAGGACTTACTACCGTAACCGATGCCGTAAGGCTCTCGAAAAACACCGTGGCTCTAAAGCTTTACAGCCTGCGCGGAGCCGAAAAAATATATGGTGAGCTTGTCGGAAAATTCCATTTTGACACACTCGTCAGGGAGCAAAAAACAAAGGGCGCAAAGACGCTCACAGACCTTGCGCCATCTCCATTAGCATTCGGTCAGCTTACAAACGGCATCTCACTAAGAAAGCTTACAGAGGCCTACGGTTCTCTCGGAAACGACGGAATTTTGAAAACTGCCTCAACTTATATGGCAGTTTTGGATACAAAAGGCGGAGAAGTGCTCGCAAATCCACAAAAAGAAGAGCGTGTGTTTAAGGATACGACATCGAAAATCATGACACAGCTTCTCAAGGGCGTTACAGAGGACGGAACTGCAAAATCGCTGACACTAAAATCCTTCGTTGACCTCGCGGGAAAGACGGGTACGTCCTCAAATAATCGCGACAAGCTGTTCGTTGGCTACACACCCTATTACACGGCTGGTATATGGTCGGGATACGATAACGGCACAAGCTCGGTTGCATCTCTCTCAAAATCACATCTTAAAATTTGGGATGAGGTAATGCTCGCTGTACACGAGGATATTATAAAGTCAAAAAGTACGCTCAAGAGCTTTTCTACCGAGGGCCTTGTGTACCGTCCCTATTGTATGGACTCGGGAAAACTCTATTCCGAGGCGTGTAGATACGACGTTCGCACTTCGCGTCTGGGCTACGGATATTTCACCCCGGATAATGCGCCGAGTGAGATGTGTGACAGGCACGTTTTATGCGACTACGACGCTGTCTCAAAGGGCGTTTGCGACCCCACCTGCCCCGAGGAAAACAGAGTAAAGGTAGCGCTTCTCAATATCCCTGAAAGGAGCTTTAAGGCAGATATAAGCATAACAGACGCAGAGTACGTTTACAGGGAAATATCGGAGAATATACCTCGTCCTACGCTCGATACGCTTCCGTATTTCTACTACACGCTGCCCGTCGGTGAGTACGTCGGTAAATCAGGAACGGGCAGACAGTTTAACCGAAGTGGCAAAAAATACTAACGGCTTAAATTTTGAAGCGAAATTTTAAGTCGGGATAAAAAACTCACCGAAGCTTCACGTCGCCATAAGTGTTCAAAACTTTTTGTGAGCTATTTACTTTTATATTACTTTGTGTTAAAATAATATTATAAAAACACAAGGAACGTTTATGGAATATAGGATTATATTTTCTTCAAGACGAACCGTATCGCTCACCGTTAAGGATAGTGCTCTGACGGTAAAAGCGCCATACGGTACACCGAGAGCAAAGGTTGAAGAGCTCATAAAAAAGCACTCTGCATGGATACAGAAGCAGATTATTAAGCAGAAGACACCGCGCAAAAAGGATATATCCCTAACCGATACCGAGATAAAAGAATTAAAGAAACGCGCCCGTTTGGTCCTGAGCGCTAAAACGGAACATTTTTCCAAAATTATGGGTTTAAATTATGGCAGAATAACCATAACGAGTGCCAAAACTCGCTTCGGCTCCTGCTCGTCAAAGGGAAACATATCCTATTCGTATCTTCTTCTTTTGTACCCCGAGGAAGCGATAGACTACGTCGTCGTACACGAGCTTGCGCACCTTTTGGAGCTTAACCATTCGCAAAGGTTTTACAAAATTGTGGAAAAAATACTCCCCGATTACAAGCGTCGCGCAGCGCTTTTGAAATTATAAGGGTCAAGGATTTTAAATCAGAATGCATGCGAGAAATCACGTCTTGAACGCTAAATGCGTGGTTTTTTACGCTCACCGAACTGTACAATTTTAAATTTTTAGCTATAACTGAGGTGAACTATGAAATTTATTTCTTGGAACGTAAACGGATTTCGCTCGTGTCTGGGCAAGGGCTTTGTCGACTTCTTTAACGAGTCAGATGCCGACTTTTTCTCCATTCAGGAGACCAAAATGCAACCCGGACAGGCAGAATTTGCCCCCGAGGGATATTATCAGTATTGGAACAGCGCAGAGAAAAAAGGGTATTCCGGCACTGCGATTTTCACAAAGCACGAGCCTCTTTCGGTGCGCTACGGCATAGGAGTGCCGGAGCACGACACCGAGGGCAGAGCGATTACTCTTGAGTATGACGGATTTTTCCTTCTCAACGTCTACACTCCCAACGCACAGCGCGAGCTTGCTCGCCTTGACTATCGTATGTCCTGGGAGGACGCCCTGAGGGATTATATCATTTCGCTTGACAAAATCAAGCCTGTTATCTACTGTGGCGACCTAAACGTAGCGCACGAGGAAATCGACCTTAAAAACCCCAAAACAAACCACTTCAGCGCCGGCTTTTCCGACGAGGAAAGAGGAAAGTTTTCCGAGCTTCTCTCCGAGGGATTTTCCGACTCGTTCCGCACCCTCTATCCCGAAACGGTAAAATACTCCTGGTGGAGCTATATGATGAACGCAAGAAGCAAGAACGTAGGCTGGCGCATAGATTACTTTGTAATCTCAAACCGCCTCGCTGACAAGCTGCGAGACAGCTTCATATTGAACGAAATATACGGCAGCGACCACTGTCCTGTCGGTATTGAGATTGATTTATGATCTTTTTAAGCCCATAAACCATGGAGTTAAGATAAAATATTTAAAAACCGTCAAAAAGTTCTTGACAAGAGCTATCTTTTAATGTATAATTATGTATGTCATTCGGAGGCATAGCTCAGTTGGTTAGAGTACTTGCTTGACATGCAAGGGGTCACTGGTTCGAGTCCAGTTGTCTCCACCAAAGCAAAAGGGACACCATTTGGTGTCCCTTTTGCTTTGGTGGAGGCACAGACCCGACCTGCTCGCGTACTGAGTGCGCGAATCTGGTTCGCATACCGCTGTAAGCGGTATATTGCGTCATTCGTCGTGTCCGACCGACGAATAGCAAAATCCAGTTGTCTAAAAAGGGGACACCAAACGGTGTCCCTTTTGCTTTGACGGAGGCACAGACCCGACCTGCTCGCGCACTGCGTTCGCGAATCTGGTTCGCATACCGCTATAAGCGGTATATTGCGTCATTCGTCGTGTCCGACCGACGAATAGCAAAATCCAGTTGTCTAAAAAATGGACACCAAACGGTGTCCCTTTTGCTTTGACGGAGGCACAGACTCGACCTGCTCGCGCACTGAGTGCGCGAATCTGGTTCGCATACCGCTATAAGCGGTATATTGCGTCATTCGTCGTGTCCGACCGACGAATAGCAAAATCCAGTTGTCTAAAAAAATGGACACCAAACGGTGTCCCTTTTGCTATATCCACGCTTTGCAATATATTAACGTAAATTTTACTTGACTATTTTTTGAGATTATGGTAAAATTAAATTGCAAAGCTTCTAAAAAGGAGTACAGTATGAAAAGTCGAAATTACGAAAAATTAAGCCCAGAGACCTCCGAGCGAATTAAATACGATATAGAGCATAACTGCCGTCCGAGCTTCGGCGCAAATTCGGCCGAGGCAAAGCGCCGCGTACAGTCCGAGGACGTCGAGAACGTTTGGCGCTCGGCGTATATCCGTGACGTTGACAAGATTATGCACAGTCCCTTTTACAATAGATACACCGACAAAACACAGGTATTCTCGTTCTATAAGAATGATGATATAACACGCCGCGCGCTTCACGTCCAGCTTGTTTCCCGTATTGCGAGAACGATAGGCAAGGCGCTTAATCTTAACCTTGACCTTATCGAAGCGATAGCTCTCGGCCACGACATTGGCCACACGCCATTCGGACACGCAGGCGAGCGCTTCTTAAGCGAGGTGTATCACGCTGAAACGGGCAGATACTTTAACCACAACGTCCATAGCCTTAGAGTGCTTGACGGCATTTTCCCACTAAATCTCACCCTCGATACCCTCAACGGTATTATAACTCATAACGGCGAGTTCGAGATGCACGAGTACCGTCCCGAGCCGATGACCGATTTTCACGCATTTGACGAGATGGTAGAGCAGTGCTACGTTGACGAAAAGAAAATTCTCGAGATAGTCCCCTCGACCCTCGAGGGCTGTGTTGTGCGCGTGTGCGATATTATCGCATATCTTGGCAAAGACCGTCAGGACGCTATTCGCGCTAATCTATTGGAGTCCCATAACGAGCTCGGCAACGGAAGCATTGGCACCGTCAATCAGGAAATTATCAACAACCTTATGGTAAACATTATAGATAACAGCTACGGAAAGCCGTATATCATGCTCGACCGCGAGCATTACGAGGGTCTAAGACACGCAAAGCGTGTGAATTACGAGCAAATTTATCATAGAGAAAATCTCACCACTATGCTCGATGGCACCGTCAAGCCTATGATACAGCGCCTATATACAAAGCTTCTTGATGACCTCAAGGCTAGTAGAACCTCCTCTCCCATCTTCGAGCATCATATCGACTTCGTGAGCACGAACTATTATGCACCCACCGATAAACCGTATATCGAAACCGAGCCCAACCAGATAGTCGTTGACTATATCGCCTCAATGACCGACGACTACTGCGCAGAGCTCTATAAATTCCTCTTCCCGAATAGCTCGATAGACATTAAATACCACGGCTATTTCGAGAGCCTGGATTCGATTTATTGATTTTTTAGTCGGCGTTCTCTATCCGAGAGCGCCGACCTTTTTAGTTAATATAGCTTTTGTAAAAAGTTTGCATATTTTCCGCCTGAAAAATATTATTTAACAAAAAGAAAGCCGACGGAAAAATCCGTCGGCTAATTACATAATCTATTAGTTAGAAATGTAGGGAAGAAGAGCCATCTGACGAGCTCTCTTGATAGCTACGGTGAGCTGTCTCTGGTGAAGAGCGCAGTTGCCGCAAACACGTCTGGGGAGAATCTTTGCTCTCTCAGAAATGAACTTTCTAAGCTTAGATACGTCCTTGTAATCGATTTCAGCTACCTTGTCCTGACAGAAGATGCAAACCTTCTTTCTTCTGTGGTTAGGGCGAAATGCGGGACGCTGTGTATCGTTTCTTTCCATCTTGGAATATCCGTTACCTTTCCGACTCACGATTTCTGTATTTCTCACGCCGCAGTGAGCCTAGCGGTGTGAGGACGTAGCGCCTGCCTTGAATTAGAAGGGAAGGCTCTCGTCGGTGGGAATTTCTTCGAAATTACTGTTTTCCGCGCTGTTAAAGGTAGGAGCACCGTAAGCTTGGGGAGTATATCCCTGCGATGCGCCTCTGTCCTCGGGGGTCGAACCGCCACCGGCGGCAGGACCTGTAAAGGAAATCTCATCAGCAACTACATCGGTGGCATATCTCTTCTGGCCCTGCTGGTCGGTCCAGGTTCTTGTCTGAAGCTGACCGCAAACGAGAATGGGATTGCCCTTTTTGAAATAGCGGGACACAAACTCCGCCTGCTGACGCCATGCAACGATGTTGATAAAGTCAACAGATTGCTGATTAGGTTCAGCTTTTGAGGAACGGCGGTTAACAGCAATGCTAAAGCTGCAAATAGAAATGCCGCTTGTGGTCTGTCTGAGTTCAGGATCAGCAGTCATATTACCCATAAGGATAACCTTGTTAAAACTTGCCATAATTCGCCTCCGTTAAATTTAAAATTAAGCCTCAGTTACTTCTGCAACTTCAGCGGGAGCCTCTGCGGGAGCTTCAACAGCCTCCTCAGATTTTGCAGCTGCCTTCTTCTCGCACTTGGTCGTGGTCATATAGCGCATAACGCCCTCGGTGATACCGAACACACGGTCAAGCTCGATGGGGAAGCTGGGTTCGCTCTTATAGGAAACAAGCACGTAGTATCCCTCGGTTACATAGTTGATAGGATACGCAAATCTGCGCTTGCCCCACTCGTTAACTTCAACGTCTGATGCGTTGTCGCTAATGAGATTTACGAACTTCTCAACGAGAGCCTTAACGTCGTCTTCTGCAAGAGTGCCGTTTACAGCAAAGAGAGTTTCGTAAGAACAAATTTTCTTTTCCATCTGATTTTACCTCCTTTTGGTCATTAAGGCTACCTTGCGGTAGCAAGGGGTTGGACATATTAATCCAAACTACCATGGGATTATAACATATTTTTGGAGCCTTGTCAATAGGTTTTTCAAAAATAATATTGCTTTTTTATATAAATTCATATATAATGTTAAGTAGAAGAAAACGGAGGGCAATTTTTATGCTCACAGTCAACGAAACTGCTAATGCAAAAATAAATTTGTATCTTGACGTCGTATCTAGGCGCGAGGACGGATTTCATAATATCGAGACGCTCATGCAGTCGGTAAGCCTTGCCGACACTCTCGTCGTATCGGCTGAGCTCGCCCAAAATACCGAGCTGGAGCTGAAAATAGATGAGGAGGGCACATCAGGTGGCTTATCGGACGGTGAGGATAACCTCGTTTGCCGTGCAGTGCGCGCATATCTTCGTAGGGCAGGGATTTTTGCCAAGGTCCGTATCCTCTTAAAGAAGAGAATACCCATTTCAGCAGGACTTGGCGGCGGCTCGTCCGATGCCGCAGCTACCCTCAGAGGTATGAACCGAATTTTTGGCGCTCTTACGGAGGGCGAGCTTCTCTCGCTATCCTCAGAGCTTGGCTC
Source organism: Clostridia bacterium (assembly GCA_017631325.1). Classification (GTDB taxonomy): domain Bacteria; phylum Bacillota; class Clostridia; order Oscillospirales; family CAG-272; genus UBA1740. The sequence continues at coordinate 74,967 of JAGBTM010000025.1, read as the reverse complement.
TGACGTGCCGTTCTGCCTTGTGGGTGAGGCGGCATTTTGCGAGGGCAGAGGAGAGCGCATGACCTTCCTATACTCGAACTCACCTACTCCAAAGCTATATTATACTCTGGTTGCTCCGTTCTCGGCTGTATCTACACCGAGAGCATACGCTGAGCTTGATGAAATTTTCGATGGCTTTAAGCAGACGCGCCACGGTGTACGGGCCTCTGATTTTGATGGCTTTTTTGAGGATATAAGCTCCGGAAAAACGCCTAAAATCCCCCCCTATAACGTCTTTGAACTTTGTCCGTCGTCCTATACTCAAAGCACTAAAAATGCCAAGGAGAGATTAAAGTCAGAGGGTGCTATCTTCACTCTTATGAGTGGCAGCGGTTCTGCATGTTTTGGCATTTTCGCTACAAAAAATGAGGCAGAAAGAGCAAAATTCAAGCTCGAGACTGATGGGTTCAATGCGTATTTTGCTGAGAGCATAGGTTGAAGAGGTGAAATGTTTCCTTCGACAATTCACGCCTTTTGGCGATATTTCTTTGCGACGCCTCTCTATGCCCCGCCGTGTTTCGCGAGGCGTTTTTCGTAAGCATGGCCTATATTTTGTCACAACTAAAAGGGCGAGGGCTCCTCTAAATTAGGGGGCTTCGCTCTAATTTTATACCTTTTTGCTTTTGGTTCGTACTGCCGGCCGCTTATAGTCACGACAGACAAGTGCGCCAAAAAGGTAAAAGAATAATATATGTAAAGTATTTTGATTAAATTTGCGCAAAAGTATTGACAATTGTCTACAATAGTATTATAATTTAGTTAACTAAAGCAAAAATGCGAGGTGTATTATGAAAAAAATACATAACAGCGACACAGACGCGCTTTTTAATGCGATTTTGTCACTTGAAACGCTCGAGGAGTGCTATAAATTTTTTGAGGACGCTCTTACCTCAAAGGAAATTCTCGATATCGCCCAGCGAATAAAGGCGGCAAAGATGCTCAAGGCGGGCAAAAGCTACCTTGAGGTTTCGCTTGAAACGGGAATGAGCACGGCAACCATCAGCCGAGTAAGTAAGGCACTTGAGCGCGGTGCGGGTGGATATAAAATGATACTCTCCCGCCTCGAAAACAAAGAGGGATAAGGATAGAATATGCTTGTTGATAAGGTTTTAAAAAAGGAAGAGCAGGCGGCATTTAACCTTCGCTCTTTATACAAGGGTTACGGCTATCAGCCGTTCAAAATGAGCAAGTTTGAGGAGTACGACCTCTACGTTCGCAACAAGGATTTCCTCGTAAGCGACAGGGTCATAACCTTTAACGACACCGACGGCAGACTTCTTGCCTTGAAGCCCGACGTCACGCTCTCTATAATCAAAAATTCCAAGGGTGAGAACTTGGATAAGCACAAGGTATATTACAGCGAGAACGTATACCGTATCTCAGGCTCGACGGGTCAGTTTAAGGAGATTATGCAGACGGGACTTGAGTGTATCGGTGAGATTGATATGCTCGACGTATGCGAGGTGGTCTCTCTTGCGGCAGAGAGCTTAGCTCTCGTATCCGACGAGTACGTGCTTGATATATCCCACATGGGTATCGTTACAGCATTTCTTAAGGAAGCCTGTGGCGGACGCGAGTTTGAGAGCAGGGTAACCGCCCTTATAGCAGAGAAGAACACTCACGAGCTTGAGGCTCTTTGTGCTGAGTACAAGATTTCACCCTCTGCCCGAGAGAAGCTCGTGGCACTGTCGTGCATGTACGGTGAGCGCGCTGAGGTGCTAAAAAGACTTGATGGGCTTTGTACCGACGCTGAGGCTAGGTCGGCTCTTTCGGAGCTTATGGAGCTTGATAAACTCTTGTCCTCTTCGGGACTTGATAAGAAGGTCAGGTTTGATTTCTCGGTCGTCAATAATATGAAATATTATAACGGTATAGTTTTCAAGGGCTTTATCTCGGGAATATGCGAGGGCGCTCTTTCAGGCGGCGAGTATGATAATCTTTTGCATTCTATGAATTTAGAGGCCAGAGCAATAGGCTTTGCGCTTTACCTTGATTTCCTTTCGGAGCTTTATTATACCCCCGACGAGTACGACGTTGACGTTCTTCTTCTTTACGATACGGCCGTCTCTCACGAGGCTGTCGTCACAAAGAAGCGCGAGCTTATAAGCGAGGGCAAGAGCGTATGGTCAGCGTCCATTCCCCCCGAAAAAATCCGATACAGAGAAATTGTTAAGCTAAAGTAAGGAGAAAGCTATGTTAAATATCGCATTGCCAAAGGGCAGACTTGGCGAGAAGGTTTACGACATTCTCGAGAGAGCCGGTTATCCCTGTGAGGCAATTAAGGAAAACGGCAGAAAGCTCATATTTGAAAATACCGAGCTCGGTATCAGATATTTCTGGGTGAAGCCCTCCGACGTTTCTATATACGTCGAGAGAGGAGCAGCCGACATCGGTATAGCGGGCAAGGATATTTTGCTCGAGTACAACCCCAACGTATACGAGCTTCTCGACCTGAATATAGGTAAGTGCCGTGTTGCAGTAGCAGGTAAAAAGGGCTTTCGCGACGATACCAGGCGCACCCTCAAGGTTGCTACTAAGTTCGTGAATATTGCCAAGACCCATTATCGCTCGGTATCGAGAGATATTGATATTATAAAGCTTAACGGCTCAATAGAGCTTGCGCCGATACTCGGGCTTTCCGACGTTATCGTTGATATAGTAGAAACCGGCACAACACTCAAGGAGAACGACCTTGACGTGCTTGAAACCATAGTTCCCATCAGCGCAAGACTTATATCGAATAAGGCCAGCTTTAAATTTAAAACGGCAGAAATAGAAAAGCTCGTAGAAGGCGTGAGGTTGCAAATAAAGGAAAATGATTAAGATATATAAATACGGCGAGGTTGAAAGCTCCGAGATTTTCGCAAGAGAAAATCCTACCGCAAACGTCTCGGACGTTGTAAGCGAGATAATTGCAAACGTCATATCGCGCGGTGATGCGGCAATTTTCGAATATGCCGAAAAATTCGATAAGGCAAAGCTTGACGCACTCGAGGTAACGGCAGAGGAAATAGACGAGGCGTACGCGAGCGTTGATAAGCAGTTTATCGACATACTTATAGAGGCTAGAGACAACATAACCGACTTCCACTCGCGTCAGTGGCGTGGAAGCTTCATAATTAGCGAAAAAGACGGGGTTATTACAGGGCAGAAAGTTATTCCGATACAAAAGGTTGGCCTTTACGTTCCGGGTGGTACCGCGGCTTATCCCTCAACCGTTCTTATGGATTCTATCCCTGCCAAGATTGCGGGCTGCGAACAGATTGTAATGGTTACCCCTCCCGGCAAGGACGGAAGGGTCAATCCCGTTATTCTCGCAGCGGCAAAAATTGCGGGAGTAGACAGAATATTCAAGGTTGGTGGAGCGCAGGCCGTTGCGGCTCTTGCCTACGGAACCGAGTCTATTCCCAAGGTTGATAAAATCGTCGGCCCCGGTAACGCCTACGTAGCCGAGGCAAAGAAGCAGGTATTCGGCAAGGTTTCTATCGACATGATAGCAGGCCCCTCCGAGATACTCGTGGTCGCCGACTCAAAGAGCAATCCCACCTTCGTTGCGGCAGACCTTCTCTCTCAGGCAGAGCACGACAGAATGGCGAGCGCAGTTCTCGTTACCGACAGCTACGCCTTTGCCGAGGCCGTGTCCTCTGAGCTTGAAAGACAGATACCTCTGCTTCCGAGAGCTGAAATTGCGAGGGCATCCATTGACAACCACGGCAAAATTATAGTAGCAGAGGCGAGCCTTATGCTTGCTATTGATATTGCAAACGAGATAGCCCCCGAGCATCTCGAGCTTTGCGTAGATAATCCCTTTGATTATCTTGATAAGGTTAAGCACGCGGGCTCTGTATTTATGGGCCGCTTTTGTCCCGAATCGCTCGGTGACTATTTTGCAGGTCCTAACCATACGCTTCCGACCAGTGGTACTGCGAGATTTTCTTCACCCCTCAGTGTCGAGGATTTCATAAAGACCACTCAGTTTACCTACTATACCAAGGAGGCGCTTTCCAAGGTCGCCGACAAAATAGCGTATTTTGCAAATAAGGAGGGACTTGACGCTCACGCAAGAAGCGCCACCGTCCGTTTTGAAGAAAAATGAGCAGATTTTTTACCGACAGACTTAAATCGCTTGAGGCCTACGTACCCGGTGAGCAGCCAAAGGATATGAAATATATCAAGCTTAACACCAACGAGTCCCCATTCCCCCCGTCCCCCTCGGTTATAGAGGCGGCGCGCGAGGAGGCAGGCAGGCTTCAGCTTTATTCAGACCCCGAATGCACGCCGCTCGTGGCTAAATTTGCCGAGCTTTACGGCATTGATAAGGAGTCCGTTATAATGACCAACGGCTCAGACGAGGTGCTGAACTTTGCGTTTATGGCGTTCTCGGACGAGAAGCGCCCCCTCGCTTTCCCCGATATTACCTATGGCTTTTATCCCGTGTTCGCGCGTCTTAACAGAATACCTTATGAGGAAATTCCTCTTAAAGAGGATTTCACGGTAGATTACCGCGACTACGTCGGTATAAACAAGAATATCGTTATCGCAAACCCCAACGCACCGACGGGCATGGCCCTTTCTCTCGATGAAATAGAGGAGATTATCAAATCAAACCCCGACAATCTCGTGCTTATTGACGAGGCCTACGTTGATTTTGGTGGAGAGAGTGCGATTTTGCTCACTAAAAAGTACCGAAATCTTCTCGTGACGGGCACGTTTTCCAAATCGCGCTCGCTCGCTGGCGCAAGGCTCGGCTTCGGTATAGCCTCGCCCGAGATTATACGCGACCTTAATACGATAAAGTATTCGACAAATCCATACAACGTCAACCGTATGACAATGATGGCAGGCTACTCTGCGCTCGTTGATAACGAGTACTATATGAACAACTGCAAAACCGTCATAGAAAACAGGGAATATACGGCAAAAGAGCTCGAGAGACTCGGCTTTACCGTTCTTCCGTCAAAAACTAACTTTGTTTTCGCTAAGAGCCCCGACGTTGGCGGAGAGGAACTGTATCTTAAGCTCAAAGCACGCGGAATACTCGTCCGACACTTCAAAAATGCGCGTATCAAGGATTTTAACCGCATAACCATCGGCACCAAATCCGATATGCAGTCGTTTATCTCAAACGTAGAAGAAATTTTAAAGGAGAAATCCAAATGAGAAGCAGTACTATCAGCAGAAAAACGGCAGAAACCGATATTAAGCTTACCCTTAATCTCGATGGCGAGGGCAAGGGCGAAATAAATACAGGCTGTGGCTTTCTTGACCACATGCTCACACTTTTTTCAAAGCACGCGCACTACGACCTTACGGTTATATGCAAGGGCGATACGAACGTTGATTATCACCACACGGTTGAGGACGTCGGTATAGCGCTTGGCAAGGCGTTTCTCGAGGCTCTCGGTGATAAGCGCGGTATCGTGAGATACGGCGACATAATTCTGCCTATGGACGAGGCGCTTATAGTTTGCGCAGTTGATATTTCCGGCAGAGATTATCTCGGCTACGCGCTCGACATTCCCTCGTACAGAGTAGGCGACTTTGATACCGAGCTTTGCGAGGAGTTTATGAAGGCGCTCGTCAGAGAAGCAAAGCTTACACTACACCTGCGCCAGCTTGCAGGCACTAATTCTCACCATATCATCGAGGGCGCGTTTAAGGCTCTTGGCAGAACGCTTGCAAAGGCAAGTGCAATTTCTGACAAATTTGCGTCAGAAATCCCCTCAACAAAAGGAGTACTCTGATGATAGCCATAGTAGACTACGGCGTCGGTAACCTTTTTTCACTTTGTTCATCGCTCGAGGCAGTAGGCGCAGAGGCCGTCGTAACCTCTGACCCCGACGTAATACGCAATGCCGACAAAATTCTTCTCCCGGGTGTCGGGGCATTCTCCGACGCTCGCAGAAAGCTGAGCCAAGGTGGACTTGATAAGCTCATTATAGAAGAGGCCCGCAAGGGTAAGAAGCTGCTCGGTATCTGCCTAGGTATGCAGATGCTTTTTGAGTACAGCTACGAGTACGGAAAGCACGAGGGCCTTGGACTTCTTTCGGGCTCGGTCGTAGGCATGGAGGGGACTATCCCCGAGAGCTTAAAAATACCCGAAATTGGCTGGAACGCACTAAAAATCAAGGCAGAACACCCACTTTTTAAGTATACGCATGAGGGCGACTTCGTTTATTTCGTCCATTCATATTACGCTGTTGGCTGCGAGGACAGTCTTCTTGCTACCACCGAATACGGCAAGGAAATAACTGCCGCGGTAGCCAAGGGCAATATTTGCGGCGCCCAGTTCCACCCCGAGAAGAGTGGTGAGGTAGGACTTAAAATGCTTCGCGCATTCGCGGAGTGGTAATGAGGTTTTCAAAATGATAATTTTCCCCGCGATAGATTTATACGGCGGCAAGGCCGTCAGACTTTATAAGGGCGAGTATTCGGACATGACCGTATACAGCCATAATCCCCCCGAAATTGCCCTCGACTTTATCAAGGAGGGCGCAACTCATATACATATAGTTGACCTCGAGGGAGCAAAGGACGGCACGACGCCCAACATTGACGTAATTTCAAAGATAGCAAAGGAAACTGACCTTTTTGTAGAGGTTGGCGGCGGTATACGCTCGCTTATAGTCCTTGACGCTTATATGAATGCAGGCGTCAGCCGTGCGATACTCGGCACAGCAGCAGTTACCGACGAGCAATTTCTTTGTCAGGCTATCGAAAAATACGGTGAAAAAATAGCAGTAGGCGCCGACGTCAAGGACGGCTACGTTGCTATCAAGGGCTGGACTGTCAGCTCGTCTTATACTCTCGACGCATTCCTGTCCAGAATGTGCGAGCTTGGTGTCAAAACCGTGATTTGCACCGACGTTTCCCGCGACGGTGCTATGGCTGGCACAAATCTTGAAATGTACAAATCTTTAATAGCAAAGTATAATATCAATATTATCGCCTCGGGCGGTGTGTCCTCTATCGAGGACGTGAGGGCGCTCAGGGATATGGGTATGTACGGCACAATAATAGGAAAGGCATATTACACGGGCGCGATTAAGCTCTCCGATGCGATAAGGATATCTAACAGTGGTAACTAAGAGAATTATTCCTTGCCTAGACGTCAAGGACGGAAGAGTAGTAAAGGGCATGAATTTTAAGGGATTGTCGGACGTTTCCTCGCCCGTCGAGCTTGCAAAATACTATTCTGACTCGGGCGCGGACGAGCTTGTGTTCTACGACATCACCGCTTCCTACGAGGAGCGCGGTCTTTTCACCGAAATACTTAAGGAAACAGCCAGAAACGTGTTTATACCTCTTACGGTAGGCGGTGGCATTAACACTACTGCGGATTTTGACAGAGTGCTTAAATGCGGAGCAGACAAGGTAAGCGTCAATTCCGGCGCTATCAGAAATCCCTCGCTCATCAGCGAGGCGGCTAAGCTCTACGGAGACCAGTGCGTCGTTATTTCAGCAGACGTTAAGCGCGTCGGTGACGGCTTCCGAGTTTTTTCAAAGGGCGGCAGAATAGATACGGGAATGGAGGCTATCTCTTGGATTAAGAGGTGCGTCGATATGGGGGCCGGAGAGGTCGTTGTCAATTCCATCGATACCGACGGAGTAAAGGGCGGATTTGATATAGAGCTTTTGAAGCTTGTTACCGCTGCCGTCAAGGTGCCCGTTATAGCCTCGGGAGGAGCTGGCTCGACAGGGCATTTCATAGATTTGTTTAAATCGGTTCCTGATATTGATGCAGGCCTTGCGGCGTCGGTGTTCCATTTCGGTGAAATCAAGATACCCGACCTGAAGCTTGAATTACGAAAAAACGGAATAAATATGCGAATATAACCACGGTGTAAAAGCATACTGAAAACGGTTTAAAATCGAACATCAAACAGAAAAAATGTGGCAGAATACTCAAAAGGAGAACACAAATGCTTAATATAGACGAACTTAAATTTGATGAAAAGGGGCTCATCCCGGCGATAGTAGTTGACTCGGTGAGCAAGAAGGTATTGACACTTGCTTATATGAACCGTGAGAGCCTTAAAATAACTCTCGAGAAGGGTTTGACCTGCTTTTACAGTCGCTCGAGAGGTGAGCTTTGGCTCAAGGGGGAAACGAGCGGAAACTATCAGCACGTAGTATCAATTACTGCAGACTGCGATAAGGACGCGCTTGTTGTAGTAGTGGATAAGGACGGACCTGCGTGCCATCTCGGTACGGATTCTTGCTTTACCGCTCCCGTTTATCAGTCGGAGGAGCGCTCGGAATTTTCTCTCGAAGGACTTTATTCGCTTCTTCTCGATAGACGCGCAACTCGTCCCGAGGGCTCGTATACCACCTACCTTTTCGATAAAGGAATTGATAAAATTCTCAAGAAGGTCGGTGAGGAATGCACCGAGGTTATTATAGGCGGCAAGGCGGGGGACAAGGCCGAGACGGTTTATGAAATCGCGGACCTTGCCTATCACGTAATGGTGCTTATGGTAGAGATGGGCATCAGCGTTGAGGATATTCATCGCGAGCTAGCCTCCCGTCATATCATAGACCACAAGGTTAAGCAGGAGAAAATGACGAAGTAATCCCTCGGAGGCGACCGAATTATATCTCTTCTCGCATAAGACCAAATGCGCAAAAATATTTTTAAAAACCCGTATATTCGGTTGACATTTATCACTTTCTCTGCTATAATTGTAATGATAGTAAATTACGCTTTTTAAAAGCTCAGCGCTTTTAAAAGCTCAACAAACGAAAGGAATTATAAAAATGCAAGAACTCATCATCAGCCTTACTAACGTACAGGACATTCGCGATTTTGTAAACAGCGTTATTCTCGTTGAGTATGACGTAGATCTCGTTCAGGGCAGATATACCATAGACGCTAAGTCCATTATGGGTATTTTCTCTCTTGACCTTCTTTCCCCCATCAAGCTGTTGGCTCACACCGATGATGCTGATGCGCTTTTTGAGAAGATTGCAAAGTTTGAGGTTAAATAATCCGTTAGGATTTTAGCTATCGCATAAAGCCTCTCAACGGTTTCAATGCTTTTAGTAAAAACTTAAAAATTCAATGGCCTCCTCTGTTTTCAGGGAGGCCATTTTGTCTTTTTTTGAGATATCAAAAAAGAAAGCTCGGTACGCCGTGAGGCATACCGAGCTTTTATTAAAGTATATAATACTTTAGGTTGATTAATAACCAACCTTCTCCCAGCACTCAAACGGAGCAGCAAGCTCGTCGGAAATGTAAACCTGGGTCTTCTTGGTCTGAAGCATAGAGCTGGGAACAAGAGGAGTAACGGGACCGTGAGTTACAAGACGGCTCGTCATTCTCTGCCAGGAAGAGAAGGTGCAGTTAGTAAGAAGTGCGTGAACCTCAATTCTTTCCTTAGCGCGCATTACGTCGATAGGACCGATGGTAGCAGCCTTCGGAGGAACGTTAGCAATGTCACCGGACTGACCGAAGCAGCCGTGAAGAGAGTTCTGCATAATGGTCATGGGGTGAAGAGTAACGATCTTTGCGGGCTGGCTGAGCCACTCGTCGATGTCGCCGCTTCCCATAAACTCGGGAATGGGGTCAACGAATGCAACGTGTCCTGCCCAACCGGGAGAGGTGGAGATGATGTCAGCGCCGCCCTCGGAAATATCGTTGATTATCTTGGAGTAATCATTGATGTTAGCGTTGGTGGGGTAGTGAACGTTGGAAAGGGGCATACGGAGCTTAGGATCGATCTGATATACGAAGTACTTGAGCATCGAATGAACGAAGCCTGCCTCGTAGGTCTCGGGAGCGATGTTGCCGTCCTGGTCAGCCCACTCGTCCTCTGCGAAGATATGTACCTTCGAGCAGTCAACCTGGAAGTAGTTGATAAGCTGTGCAAGAGGAATGTAGGTGTCGGGCTCAGGGTTGCCAAGAATCATAGTAAAGGTTCTGCCAGCCTCAGAAGCCGCTTTAAGACGGGTAAAGAGGGTGGAAATGAGAACGGGGTGAGGGTTCATCATAACCTTTACGTTGAATTCGGGGTGCCACCAAGCCTCGCGCTTTTCGAGATCCTTACCACTGAGCTTGCGAACTCTCTCGCAAACCTCTTTGTCCTTGAAGGGAACAAATTCAGCTGCGTTGAAGTTGAACTTAGTAGCGGGATCAACGATAATGTCTTTGATGTCTGCCATGTTTTTTCTCCTTTATTTAATAATTTTTGTTGTTTTATCAATATTTTTTGCTATAAGGACGTAATGTTCTTTTGCTTTAAGCTCCAAGAATTACTTAACCTTTTTGCCGTGGAGATATACCGACTGTACGCCAAACTCTGCATCAACGGTGATAAGGTTTGCGACGTTTCCAACCTTAATAAGACCTCTGTCCTTAAGGCCGAGCATCGTAGCAGGGTTGGTCGAAGCGTACTTGAATGCCTGACAGAGCGAAGCACCCGTATGTACCATAATATTATGGCAGGGACCGTCGAGTATCATCTTGCTGCCTGCGATTTCACCGGCGTGGTCGAAGTTGATATCGGTTGCGCCCTCGTAGAGGTCACCGTCGGGAATAGGTCCGTCAGCCACGAACGCATCTGCAATAAGTATAATTCTGTCGTCACCCTTTATCTTCTTTACAAGTCTTAATAAATAGGGCGAAACGTGTATTCCAACTCTGTCGCAGATAAGCTCGGTGTAAATTGTGTCGTTATACAGCGCGGTTTCGTCAACGCAGGCGGTGCGGCACTCAGGATACTTGTAGATAGTACCCGTAGCGTTCATGTGGTGAGTTGCTAGCTTAAGACCGTAGGGCATAACAGCCTCGATGTCCTCCGGAGTAGCCTCACTGTGAGCTACCGAGAAGATAGCGTCGGGATTTTTCTCCTTAACGTACTTGACGAACTCCATAATATTTTCGCGTTCGGGAGCGATGCACCAAACTCTCGCAAGGTCGCATGCCTCGTCAACTACCTTCTGAAATCTATCCTTGGAAACAACGTCTTTCCAGGGATTATTCTCACGGTTTGCGCCAAACTTGGGGTTCATATAGGGCGCTTCCATATAAAGACCGATAATGTTGTCGGCATCGCCGTTCTGCATAGCCTTACGGATGGTCTTTACCTGCTCGACGAGCTGGTCTGCCGTGTCGCTGAAATAAAGAGCGGGAAGAACGTCGGTAACACCGTGCATAAGAACGGTTTTTGCCGCCTTTGCAGGAGCCTCTGAGAACAGAGTAGTGCCGTCTGCGTGAGTGTGAATGTCGATAAGACCGGGGCCTGTGTAGCCGCCCTTGGCATCTATGACCTCCATACCCTCGGTAGAGATTTTCTTGCCGAAGTCGGCAATTTTACCGTCCTCGATAACGATAGTGCCGCCGGGTATCATATAGTCGGGCATTATGATGGTCGTATTGGTAATAGCGTATTTCATAAGTGTACCCCCAAAAATTATTTTACATTTAAATTATATACTATTTTTAAAGGCGTTGCGTATAAAATAAAGCACATTTTGTACAAAAAAACATATCTGTGCGCACGAAAATATACGTTTAGGACTAAACGTTCAAAATTACGCCTGATAAATCTCAACGCCAAGCTCCTCAAGCTCCGTGAGGACCTTCTGCTTTTCGGTTTTGTTTGTGATAAGAATATCCATCTTTGTTGCGTCGGTAATTCTTGCAAAAACCTCTTTTCCTATTTTGGAGCCGTCAGCTACGACGATAACCGAAGAGGCTGAGCCTATCATCTGCCTTGCGAGAGGAGCCTCGTTAGCGTAATAGAGCGTAAGACCTGCCTCCGAGCTTACGCCGTCAACCGAGAGAATACATTTCGTTGCGTGATAGTTTGCAAGCTGCTTTTCCGCATCGCTTCCGTGGGTAAATTGATATTTTGTATCAAGCTCGCCTCCGAGCAGTGTTACGTTGAATGAGGAATGAGCTGCTGCCTCGGTAGCGTTTTGTATGGAGTTGGTGACGATGCTCACGTTCTTTTTGCCTCTAATTGCACGCAGAACGTAGGTAAGGGTAGTGCCGGCATTCATAAAAATCGTATCGTTGTCCTCAATGAAGCCTGCCGCAAGCTCGGCTAGCTTGCGCTTTGCAGTGGCGTTGGTTTTGTACCTCTCGCCAAGGTCCATATTAACGTAGAGCTTGTTGAGTGCCACGGCTCCGCCGTGTATCCTTTTGAGATGTCCCTCTGCCTCGAGTGCCTCAAGGTCCTTTCGTATCGAAACCTCGGATACCTTGTACTCGGCGCTGAGCTCGGCAACCTTTACTCGCCCCGTTTCATGTACTGCTGACATGATATTTTCCCGTCTTTGCTCGGTAGTAAGCATTTTGTAACCGCCTTTCGAAAAAAACGTAGTTTTCTATATTATAACACACAAAATGCAAAAACGCAAGCGAAATGCAAGGATAAATTTTTCTTTCAAAACCAAAGCGAAAAAATAGCGAAACCTTAGCAAAAAATATATATATAAAGAACATGTAAATATGTTAAAAGCTATTGACAAACGCTTAAAAATGTGGTATTATAAGATAAACGAAAACAAACCGAAACGAAAGCAAATCGAAACCAACGCTTAAGAAACGGTGATTTCGTCCGACAAGTCTATAAGGAGAAACAAAATGCTTAAGAATTACAAAATTCGCGCTCCGTATTTCGAGATAGGTCCCAAGTGCTTTATGTGGGGTGAGCGTATGCTGAAGCTTGCAAAGGCTATCGACAAAATAGCTGACAAGTACGACCTTGACGTTATCGTTACGCCTCAGTACACCGATATTCGTCTTCTGGCCGAGAACACTGAACGTATCCACGTTTATGCACAGCACATGGACTCGCTCGTTCCGGGTCGTGGCCTCGGTTCTGTTTTGCCCGAGGCAATTAAGGCAGCAGGCGCAGTTGGCGTTATGCTTAACCACGCAGAGAAGAAGCTCACTCTCGATGAGGTAAAGAGTGCAATCGCGCGTGCAGATGAGGTAGGTCTTGCTACTATCGTTTGCGCTGACTCCGTAGAGGAGATTCGCCAGGTCGCTCTTCTCGGTCCTAACCTTATCGTAGCAGAGCCCACCGAGCTTATCGGAACGGGTGTTGCCAGCGATATGAACTACGTCAAGGACACTATCGAGGCAGTGCGCAAAATCAACCCCGACATCATGGTTCTTCAGGGCGCGGGAATATCCGGTCCCGACGACGTTGCAAACGTTATCAGAGCAGGCGCTCAGGCAACCGGCTGTACAAGTGGCGTTATGAAGGCTAAGGATCCCGAGGCGGCAGCAGAGGAGATGCTCTACACGCTTCGCAAAACGTGGGACGAGGTACATAAGGCGTGAAGGGTAATTTTGTAATGAAAGAGGAATTTTTAGATTCCGCATATAATGCTTTCAAAATTGAGAGCGAGTCTATTCTCGCAACAGGCGAGGGACTTGACAGAGAGGAATTCAGACGCGCAGTAGAGGCTCTTGCAAAGGCCGACAGAATTGCTGCGGCAGGCTGCGGACATTCAGGTATCGCTTGCCGTCACTTTGCTCACCTTATGTGCTGCATTGACCTTCCTGCGAGATTTCTTTCTCCCGCAGAGGCCGTACACGGTGGCCTTGGCTATCTCCACGAGGGAGACGTTCTTCTGATTGTTTCCCGCGGTGGCAAAACCGACGAGCTTATTCCTATCGCTGAGGTTGCTCGCACCAAGGGTGCAACGGTTATTATCGTTACCGAGAAGCTCGAGTCGCCTCTTGCGCAGCTTTCCGACATTAAGCTCAAGATGACTATAAGCCGTGAGTGTGATAAGTACAACTGCCAGGGTACTACTAGCTTTGCAGTTACCTCGGCAATATTCGACGCGCTTCAGACCGCGCTTCTCGAGTACACCGATTACCAGAACGAAACCTTTGCTCTTATCCATCCGGGCGGAGCGGTAGGCAAGCGCCTTAACAATAAGTAATTAGGGCAAAGCGCGACCGCCTCACCGACGGTTTAATGGCAAATCAACACAAATCGCAGCAAAAACAAAACAAAAAGCAACAAAAAAGAAGAAGCATCAAACAGCAAAATATTAAATAATACAATAATAAAAAATATTTTTATATTAAAGGAGAAAAAACACATGGAATTCAAAGTTTTTCAAAAGGAAATCGAGCTTCAGTCTAGAGGATGGATCCCCACCTTCCACGACGTAACCAGCGACATTCTCAACATCGTTGCAGAGTCTGGCGTTAAGAACGGTACCGTATGTATCGCTTCTCACCACACCACCTGCTCGGTAATGGTTCAGGAGTGCTCTCACGACGTTGACTCGTTCGACCTCGAGTACCTTCAGCACGACCTTCTCGACATCATGAGAAAGATGATCCCCGACTTCGCAGAGGAGCATCAGTACCGTCACCCCGGTCCTATCCACGCTCAGTTCGGCAGATACGTAAACGAGCCCGGCGACTTCACCAGCATGAACACTGACGGTCACCTTCGTTCCGTATTCTTCGGCAGAAGCGAAACCATGACCATCAAGGACGGCGTTCTTGACGGCGGTGAGTTCGCTCATGTTTACTTTATCGACTGGGACCACGTTCGTGCGCGTCGCAGACAGCTTAACGTAACCGTTATGGGTACTGCTGATCCTATCAACGACAGAAAGTACAACAACGGTGAGGTTGTAAACACTCTTCGTAAGTACACCGACGACGAAAAGGCGTTCGACGTACACTACGAGCTTCAGTGGAAGAGATAATCAATAAAAGCCAACTCTTACGAATAGAAAACAAGTAGGTTAGAAAAGACGAAAAATGAGAATTCTTTTAGACACAGCAAATCTTGATAATATCAGGTATTTCAATACCTATTATCCCATTGAGGGCGTAACCACTAACCCCACCATTCTTGCGAAGGAGGGGGGCGACGTTGTAAAACAGCTTTCCGATATCAGAAGAATTATCGGTGAGGATAAGGAGTTACATATTCAGGTAACCGAAACAAAGTTTGAGGACATTATCAGAGAGGCAGAGGCGCTCGTCCGTACGTTTGGCAAGAACACCTACGTCAAGATACCCGTAACCGATACGGGACTTCGCGTAACCAAATACCTTGCCGACCGTGGCTACGGTGTAACCGTGACAGCAGTGCTAACAGCCGCACAGGGAATGCTTGCGTCCAACGCAGGCGCAACCTACGTCGCGCCCTACATCAGCCGCTCTGAGAACCTTTGCGCAGACGGTATAGGTACGGTTGCAGATATTGCCGCTATATTCAAAACGGCAGGCACCAAAACTCAGATACTCGCTGCCAGCTTCAAGACCGCAAAAGAGGTTCTTGACGTAGCAGTCGCAGGCTGTCACTCGGCTACAATTGGCTCGTCTATTATGAGGATGCTCATTTCGCATACTACTACCGACACCTCTATTCTCGGCTTCGAGAGAGATTGGAAGTCGGCATTTGGCGACACAACTCT
This sequence comes from Clostridia bacterium, assembly GCA_017631325.1. Classification (GTDB taxonomy): domain Bacteria; phylum Bacillota; class Clostridia; order Oscillospirales; family CAG-272; genus UBA1740. The sequence goes on along the minus strand of JAGBTM010000025.1, from coordinate 59,523 downwards.
CTTAAAGCTTCTCGAAAAATAAAAAATGCGATTTTCTGCCACAAATTCTGTGGCAGAAAATCAAAACTATACAAAGGAGTTACAAAATGGCAACAGTCGTAATTATGCCCCGTCAGGGACAGAGCGTTGAAAGTTGCATTATCACAGCCTTCAATAAGAAGGTTGGCGATACCGTTGAAAAGGGCGATATCCTTTTCTCCTACGAAACTGATAAATCTTCCTTTGACGAGCCCGCACCCGAGTCAGGTAAGATACTTGCGATATTCAGAGAAGAGGGCGACGACGTTCCTTGTCTTGAGAACGTACTCGTAATCGGTAAGGACGGCGAGGACGTATCCGCATACGTGCCTAAGGGCGAGGACGCACCCGCAGCCGAGAGCGCACCTTCAGCAGCAGAGACACCCAAGGCTGAGGCTGAGGCTCCCGTAGCAAGCACTCCCGTGGCTTCGGCAACGGAGGGCGTAGGCTCTATCTCTCCCCGTGCAAAAATTCTTGCTGAAAAGACCAGCGCAGATCTTCTTAAGGCTGTGCCCACCGGTCCTAACGGCAGAATTATAGAAAGAGACGTTCAGAAGCTCGTAGATATGGGACTTACCGTATCCGGCGCCGCAAAGGACGCCTACAGCTCGGCAGTGGAGGGCAGCGGCATCAACGGAAAGGTTATGCTCGCAGACCTCAGCGCAGCACCCGTATCTGTCGCGTCAACTGCACCTGCAGCAGCAGTAGCAGAGTACGAGGACGTCAAGCTTCCCAACATTCGCAAGATTATCGCAAAGCAGATGTGTGCATCGCTTAACGGCATGGCGCAGCTTACGTTCAATTCCACCTTTGACGCTACCAAGCTTCTTGCACTTCGTAAGTCGCTCAAGGCAGGAGCAGAGAAGATGGGTCTTGCAAACATTACTCTCAACGACATTATTCTTTATGCAGTATCCCGCGTGCTTCGTTATCCCAAGCACCGCGGCTTCAACGCACACTGTCTTGATGACACGATGCGTTACTTCAATACCGTAAATCTCGGTATCGCAGTTGACACCGAGCGCGGACTTATGGTTCCTACCGTATTCGGCGCTGATAAGATGTCGCTCAACGATATTTCCAAGGCTGCAAAGTCGGTTATCACCTCTGCGCAGAGCGGTACTATCAACCCCGACTATCTTAAGGGTGCAACCTTTACCATCTCTAACCTCGGCTCGCTCGGTATCGAGTCCTTTACTCCCATCATTAATCCGCCCCAGACCGCAATTCTCGGTATTGACTGCGTAACCAAGCGCATCAAGGAGGTGGACGGTGAGGACGTGGTTTACTCGGCTATGGGACTTTCTCTTACCGTTGACCACAGAGTTCTCGACGGAGCAGACGCAGCAAGATTCCTTCAGGACGTAGGCTTTGCTCTTGAGAATATCGACATTCTCATGGCGAAGTAAGAAGGGAAGTGTATCTGATGTACGATTTGATAATTCTCGGTGGCGGTCCCGCAGGCTATAACGCTGCAGAGCGCGCAGGCCACGCAGGTCTTAAAACCCTCGTTATCGAGGAGAGAGCGCTAGGAGGCGTTTGTCTTAACGAGGGCTGTATCCCCACCAAAACCCTTCTTTATTCTGCAAAAATTTTCGATTATGCAAAGCATGGCGCAGATTACGGTGTAACGTTTGCTGATGCTAAAATCGACCATGCATTCGTAGTAGAGCGCAAGAACAAGGTTGTAAAGCAGCTCGTTTCCGGCGTTGGCGCAAAGCTCAGAAAGTCCAAGGTCGAGGTAGTCAAGGCTACCGCTTCGATTAAGGAGAGAAACGCAGAAGGCTTCGTGGTTGTTGCAGAGGGCAAGGAGTACGTCGCAAAGCAGATTATGATAGCGACCGGCTCAGCCCCCGCGCTTCCTCCTATCGAGGGACTTGCAGATTCTCTTAAGTCGGGCTTTGCTCTTACTAACCGCGAGGTTCTTGACCTGCCCGCGCTTCCTAAGACTATCGTAGTAGTCGGCGGCGGCGTTATCGGTCTTGAGATGGCGTCTTACTTCAATTCCACAGGTGCTAAGGTCTACGTTGTTGAAATGATGGACCACATAGCAGGTGCAGTTGACCGTGAGATTGCAAATATGCTTGAGAAGGAGTACGCTTCCCGTGGCGTTGAGTTTATTCTCGGCGCTAAGGTGACCTCCATCAAGGACAAGGCCGTTACCTACGAAAAGGACGGAAAGACTACAAAAATCGAGGCAGACTACGCTCTCGTATCTATTGGACGTCGTCCGAGAACTGCCGGCATCGGCTGTGAGAACATCGGTCTCAAGCTTGAGCGCGGTGCTATCGTCACCGACGAATACGGCAAAACCAACGTACCTGGCGTATGGGCTGCAGGCGACGTAAACGGTAAGTCTATGCTTGCTCACACCGCATATCGCGAGGGCGAGGTTTGTATCAACAATATCCTTGGCAAAAAGGACAGAATTAACTACAATTCTATTCCTGCGGTTATCTACACTAATCCCGAGGTTGCATCGGTTGGCGAAACCACCGAATCCATTAAGGAGAAGGGACTTGATGCATCTGTCGAGACCGTTACTCTTAAGTATAGCGGCCGCTATATTGCAGAGAACGAGCACGGTAACGGAATAGTTAAGATTATAACCGATAATAAGCATCACAACATTATTGGTGTTCACATGATAGGCTCTTACGCGTCCGAGATTATCTACGGCGCGGCAATGATGGTTGAAACCGAAATGCGTGTCAGTGACGTACAGAAGCTCGTGTTCCCGCACCCCACGGTCTGCGAGGTTATACGCGAAGCAATGTTTATGTGATAAATATTAATTAAAGGAGCAAAACAATGCCTAAAAGTCAATACGTAGACCCCGGCAAAGCCTTTGAATCAGGCTTTATACATTTTGAAGACATTCCCGTTTGTCAGTACAAGAAGACACTGGCAGAGGAGAAGAAAATCTACACCAAGGACGATTTCCTTCGCATCTATCGTGACATGGCGATAATCCGCGAGTTTGAAACGATGCTCAACGAGGTAAAGGTTAAGAGCGAGTACAACGGCGTTAGCTACAACAACCCCGGTCCTGCGCACCTTTCCATAGGTCAGGAGGCTTCTGCTGTCGGTGAGGCTTACTGCCTTGACATCAACGACTTCTCGTTCGGCTCTCACCGTAGCCACGGTGAAATTCTTGCAAAGGGTCTCTCGTCAATCTACAAGCTCGACGATAACGAGCTTTACGACATAATGAAGGAGTTCCTTGGCGGTTCTGTTCTCTCTGTTGTCGAGAAGCACATGAACGCAGGAGGCAACATCAAGGAGCTTGCTATAAACTTCCTTCTTTACGGCGCACTTGCAGAGATTTTTGCACGCAAGACCGGCTTTAACCGCGGTCTTGGCGGCTCGATGCACGCCTTCTTTATCCCCTTCGGCCTTATGCCTAATAACGCGATAGTTGGTGCAAGCGCACCTATCGCACTCGGTGCAGCTCTTTATAAGCGCTCCAACCATAAGCCCGGTATCATTATCTCTAACTGTGGTGACGGTGCTACCGGCCGCGGCCCCGTTCTCGAGGCTCTCAACTTTGCTTCCATGGACCAGATTACTAAGCTCTGGGGTATGGACGGTAAGTTCAGCGACGGCGGTATGCCCATACTCTTCAACGTATTCAACAACCACTATGGCATGGGTGGTCAGACCCGTGGCGAAACCATGGGCTTTGATATGGTTGCTCGCCTTGGCGCAGGCTTTAACCCCAGCCAGATGCACGCAGAGCGCGTAAACGGCTACGATCCTCTCGCAGTTATCGACGCTGTAACTCGCAAGAAGAATCTTCTTCTTGAGGGCAAGGGTCCCGCGCTTCTCGATGTGGTTACCTACCGCGTATCCGGTCACTCACCCTCCGACTCATCGACCTATCGTACCCAGGAGGAAATTGATGCTTGGAAGGCAGCAGATCCTATCCTCGCGTTCAAGAACAAGCTTGTCAAGGGCAAGATTGCAACCGAGAACGAGATTGCAAAGCTTCACGAGGATATTACAAACCGCATGACCGAGATCATGAAGCTTGCTATTAACGACGACATCTCTCCCCGTATGGATCTCAACAAGGAGCCCGATGCAATTTCCTCTATCATGTTCTCCAACCAGAAGGTTAAGAGCATGGAGCCCGAGCGTGAGGCAGAAATGCTCATGCCCAAGGAGGAGTGCCCGAGAGTTAAGGAAATCAAGGGTAAGATCCGTACTGCAACCGATGCAAACGGCAAGCCCGTTTCCAAGATGAAGATGTACAACGTCTGCGACGCTCTCTTTGAGCCCATCATCGACAAGTTCTACGACGACCCCACTCTCATCGCATACGGTGAGGATAATCGTGACTGGGGCGGTGCGTTCGGCGTTTACAAGAAGATGACCGATGCAGTTCCTTATCACCGTTTCTTCAACTCGCCCATTTCCGAGTCCGCTATCGTTGGCTCTGCCGTAGGCTACGCTATGTGCGGTGGCCGTGCAATTGTAGAGCTTATGTACGCTGACTTCATCGGCTGTGCAGGTGACGAAATCTTCAACCAGATGGCTAAATGGCAGGCTATGTCCGCCGGTATTCTTAAGATGCCCATCACTCTTCGTGTATCGGTAGGCTCTAAGTACGGCGCGCAGCACTCTCAGGACTGGACGGCACTCTGTGCTCACATTCCCGGCCTTAAGGTTGTATTCCCGGCAACTCCCGCAGACTCCAAGGGTCTTATGACCTCGGCCCTCGAGGGAACCGACCCCGTCGTATTCTTTGAGTCTCAGAGAATTTACGGCTTCGGCGAGCAGTTCAAGAAGGACGGTGTTCCCGAGGGTCACTACGAGGTACCCTTCGGCGAGCCCGATATCAAGAAGGCAGGTAAGGACGTTACTATTCTTACCATCGGTGCAGTTCTTTACAGAGCTCTTGACGCTGCAAAGATTCTCGAGGAGAAGTACGGCGTATCCGCAGAGATTATCGACGCGCGTTCTATCGTTCCCTTCAACTACGAGAAGGTTATCGAGTCGGTTAAGAAGACCGGTAAGATTATCCTCGTTGGTGACGCTTGCGAGCGTGACTCCGTAATGAGAGATATGGCGTCCAACATCACCGAGCTTTGCTTCGACTACCTCGACGGCCCGCCCGTTGTAGTAGGTTCTCGTAACTGGATAACTCCCGCGTTTGAGCTTGAGAAGTCCTTCTTCCCGCAGGCTGATTGGATTATCGACGCTCTTCACGAGAAGATTATGCCTCTTGCAGGACACGTTCCGACCAACAACTTCACCAATATCGAGAAGGTAGAGAGAGCTAAGCTCGGCCTTTAATAAAAGGCTCGGCTGAACTTTAGCTCCCCTCAGCTCAAGGCCGACCGGTATATGTGGCTCGGCCTCGGGCGAGGCTCGTCTGTGATTTTTACGGACATTCGGCTGAACTTCAGCCACTCCTCGCTTCAAGGCGTCCGCTATATGTGGCTCGGCCTCGGGCGGGGCTCGTCTGTGATTTTTACGGACATTCGGTTGAATTTCAGCCACTCTTCGCTTCAATGCGTCCGGTATATGTGGCTCGGCCTCGGGCGAGGCTCGTCTGTGATTTTTACGGACATTCGGCTGAACTTCAGCCACTCCTCGCTTCAATGCGTCCGGTATATGTGGCTCGGCCTCGGGCGAGGCTCGTCCACGCTTTTTTCGGACGGCTCGGCTGACTCTTCACTCGGTATTTAATAAAAAGTAGGCTATACATCGGGTGCTTTGCACCCGATATATATTGGTATATGTATGAAATTTTTAGTTCTTGATACTCACGACCCATATCTTAATCTCGCCATAGAGGAATATTTATTTTTAAATTCCGAGGACGAGATTTTTATGCTATGGCAGAACGCACCTACCGTCGTTATAGGCAGAAATCAAAATGCCTACGCTGAAATCAACAGAGCTTACACCGATAATGAAAATATAAAAATAGCCCGCAGAATTACGGGCGGAGGGGCGGTATACCACGACCTCGGAAACGTAAATTACACCTTCATTTCCTCTGACGGAAAGGAAGGAATTGATTTTTCATATTTCACATCTCCGATTATAGAGGCTCTCTTTTCCCTTGGAGTACGCGTGACGCTCTCCGGTCGCAACGACCTTGTCGCAGATGGTGATAGGAAAATTTCGGGTAACGCACAGCACAGAGTAGGGCAGAGAGTTTTGCATCACGGAACTCTGCTTTTTGACACAGACCTCGACGTCTTGTCCTCGGCTCTTAACGTCGACCCCGAGAAGATAAAATCGAAAGCTATGAAATCCGCTCGTTCGCGCGTTGTGAATATTTCAGAGCTTATGGATAAGAAAATTACGACCGACAGCTTCATTCGTCTTGTCGCCGATTACGTTATAAACAAGTACAATCCCGAAATCATAGAAACTCCGTCAAATGAGGCAATAAATTCAATTTACAGGAGAAATTGCTCGGCAGAATGGATTTTTCCTAATCGCGATTACCTCTCAAAATATACTGTAACCAAGAAAAAACGCTATCCGTTTGGCATTGTTGAGTGCAGTCTTGATATGCGCGGAGATAATATTTCCGATATAAAAATTTCAGGCGACTTCTTTGGCACAAGGCCGATCCCAGAGCTTGAAAATCTTATACGTGGCACCAAAATTCAAGGTCTGAAAGAGCTTATAGCAACCATCTCCGTTTCAAACTATATTTTCTCTATGACCTCAAGCGAGCTTGTAGAGCTTATCACAGATTAGCTCGTGACCACATTTTTTTAAATATATCGCTTTTGCATTTGATTATTTATTCGCCTATAAAAAGACAGAGAAGGCTTCCCACTCGCTGCGAAGCCTAGTCTCTGCCTTTTTATTAGCAACCGTTCCTCACCGACAATTTCATTGAAGCTTACAAATATGACTTGCCGTCAACCTCATTGTAGCTGCCAATGTTCTAAGATGCGGCTCAAGCGCTCCACCTACCTCGTGCGCAAATGCCGAGAGTTGTATCATAATATAATTCTCCTTGACATAGCGTTAGTTTTGTGGTAAGATAATAATAGCATTATTTTCTATAAAGGACACGCGAAAATCTTTATATTTTTGAGGAGAAATAGCATAATATTAAGATATGACAGACATCAATTTGCTTTATTACCGACACAATAGATACGCACTGGCGCCCAAAATATCCTCGCGCAAAATTTTTTATTACGAGCTTACAGTAATGCTTGACGGTCAAATGGAATATCGCATTAACTCTCAGCCCGTCCTCTTAGAGCCGGGTGACCTTCTCTTTTTGCGATACGGAGACCTGAGGGCCAGAGATTTGGGACGTGGCAAGGCTGACTACGTCAGCTTCAATTTTCAGTGCGACGAGGACTTCGGTCTTGAAACGGTAATCGAAAACGGCATAAGCCGTGAAATAAGCCATCTTATCGCCGCCTGCGATGAGCTTGCCCGCATGCCAAAGGGTGAGTGTGAAAGACGCATAGGGTACGTCCTTTCCTGTATACTGCACCTAATCCAAGAGAAGCCAAAGGAGGTGTATAGTAATCTCACCGAGGGTATTATTCGATATATCCACTCTCACCTAACTGAAAAAATAATACTTTCCGAGATAGGCCGACAGATGCACTTTTCACCCGTTTATTGTGATACCGTGTTCAAAAAAGAGGTGGGAAAATCCATCGTAAGCTACCTTCTTGACGTGCGCCTTGAAGAAGCAAAAAGTCTGCTTTTGGCGAACACCGAGTCAGTACGCGATATATCACGTGCCGTAGGTATCGAGGACCACAACTATTTTTCGCGCCTGTTTAAGCAGAGAATGGGCTATACTCCGACACAGTACCGAAACAGCATTTTGAAAAATTATAAGAACGAAAAATGATTACAAACACAAAGCTATCCGAAAAATTATAAGAACGAAAAATGATTACAAACACAAAGCTATCCGAAAAATCATAAGGGCGAAAAATGATTGCAAACATAAAGCTATCTGAAAAATCATAAGAGCGAAAAAAATTGCAAATACAAAGCTGCAAAGCCCGTCCTTTAAGCCATGATTTTCAGCGCAAAAACGGAAAAACAAAATTAAAAGGAGTACGAACTCGGTTCGTACTCCTTTTGCGCATAGCTAATCTACATTATTATATAGACGCGCACGCGTAATATTAGCCAAGCTTAGCGTAGTTTACCTTGATGCCAGGGCCCATGGTAGTAGCTACTACACAGCTCTTGATGTACTGGCCCTTTGCAGCAGCGGGCTTAGCCTTGATAACAGCGCCAACGAGAGTGTTGAAGTTCTCGGTGAGCTTCTCAACGCCAAACGATGCCTTTCCAATGGGGCAGTGAATGATGTTTGTTTTGTCAAGACGATACTCAATCTTACCGGCCTTTGCTTCCTGAACAGCCTTTGCAACGTCAGGAGTAACGGTACCGGCCTTGGGGTTAGGCATAAGGCCCTTAGGACCAAGCACCTTACCGAGACGTCCGATAACGCCCATCATGTCGGGAGAAGCGATAACAACGTCGAAGTCAAACCAGTTCTCGGTCTGAATCTTCTGAACCATATCCTCAGCACCAACGAAATCAGCGCCTGCTGCAAGAGCAGCCTCTGCCTTGTCGCCACGAGCGAATACGAGGGTTCTTACGGTCTTACCGGTTCCGTTAGGAAGAACGATAGCGCCTCTAACCTGCTGGTCAGCGTGACGGGAGTCAACGCCGAGTCTGATGTGAATTTCTACGGTCTCGTCAAACTTAGCCTTAGCAGTCTGACAAACGAGCTCAACAGCCTCGTTTACGTCGTAGAGCTTAGATTTATCTACAAGACTTGCGCTTGCATTGTACTTTTTACCAAATTTAGCCATCTCAATGTCCTCCTATTACTCTTCTACGGTAACACCCATGCTGCGGGCGGTACCTGCGACCATGCTCATAGCAGCCTCGATAGAAGCAGCATTGAGGTCGGGCATTTTAGTTTCAGCAATCTTGCGAACCTGCTCTTTAGAGAGAGTAGCAACCTTGGTCTTGTTAGGAACAGCGGAAGCAGTCTCGATGCCGCATGCCTTCTTGATAAGAACTGCTGCGGGGGGAGTCTTGGTAACGAACGTAAAGGAACGGTCTGCGTAAACGGTGATGATAACGGGGATTATAAGACCGATATCATTCTTAGTTCTCTCGTTGAACTCCTTAGTAAAGTTAGGAATGGAAACACCGTACTGACCGAGTGCGGGACCTACGGGGGGCTGGGGAGTAGCCTTGCCGGCAGGAAGTTGCAATTTAATGTAACCTTGAATTTTCTTAGCCATGTTAATAAACCTCCAAATGTGGTAATTTTTGTCGGGAGAATTAAAAATTTTTCTCCCTCCCACGAATGCTTCGTGTGAAGCGATAGGGAATTGTTATTCCGCCAGACGCACGTCCTTGGTTTCAACCATGATAGGAATGTCGCGTCTTTCAGTGGAAGCAAGAACGACAAGCTGCTTCTTGTCCTCACTGATTTCCTGAAGAGTACCCGAGTATCCCTCGAAGATGCCGGATACAACCTCAACTCTGTCACCGATTTTGAACTTGAACTCCTCGGAGCTAACCTCAACGCTGAACATTTCAATTTCTGCATCGGTAAGAGGGGTAGGCTCTGAGCCGGGGCCTACGAATCCCGTGACGCCGGTGATGTTTCTGACAACGTGCCAGGATTCATCGGTCATCGTCATTTTCACAAAGACGTAGCTGGGGAAAAGCTTGGTTTCGATAATCTTTTCTTCGCCCTTGTCGTTTACCTCAACCGAGGTTTCGATAGGAACCTTGACATCGTAAATTAGATGTCCAAGACCTCTGTTTTCAACAATCTTTTCGATGCTGTCCTTGACCTTGTTTTCGTAACCTGTATAAGTGTGAGCAACGTACCATCTGGGACCCTGGTTCATTTCGTTAATATTACTCATATCTTCGGATCTTTAGCCTATAAGGCCTGCAATAGAATTAATGATCCAAGAAGAACTTAAATCGATAACCGCGATAACAACCGCAACGGCAACGATGGTAGCGATAACAAGCTTGAAGCTCTTGAAGACCTCCTTTTTAGGAGTCCAAACGACCTTCTTAAGCTCGCCTACGGTGTCCTTGTAGATCTTTGCGATCTTCTGGCCAACTCTAACGAAAAAGTTGGGCTTGCCCGAGGCGTTCTTTACCTTTTTGTCCCCAGCCTTCTGATCGGCTGCGGGAGCAACGTTCTTTTCTTCTGCCATCTCTTTATCCTCCGAAATTACTTAGTTTCTTTGTGCAAAGTGTGTTTGCGGCAGAAACGGCAGTACTTGTTCATTTCAAGCCTGTCCGGATCATTCTTCTTATTTTTCTTTGTGTCATAATTTCTTTGCTTGCATTCAGTACAAGCGAGTGTAATTTTGACTCTCATATCGGCACCTCCTGATAGAATTCGGGTAGAACCCGTTGAATACCTCCCTCAATGCAGAGGGCAGCGCCCGTCCCAAAAAAAGCGCACAAAAAAAGCCCCCATACAGAGGTACAATTATTTTACCACACTAACACCTGCTTTGTCAAGAGCTTTTTTAAAAATTTTTGAAAATAATTATTTATTATATAATAATACAGTGGGCGCATATAGAATAGGTGTATCTTTGCGCTCAAATTTACATCCTTTGTGTCGGAGGCGCTTACTTTTTTCGATATTATTGACTTTTTGCGCGACTTATTATATAATATCGGTAGTAATAAAGAAGAGGTCTGATATGAAAATTACCATACTTGACAGAGACACCCTTGGAAGCGACACTCCTATATCCGTCCTTAGCGAGATAGGTGAGCTTACCGTATATGATAAAACTGCACCCGAGCAGCTCATCGAACGCTGTAAGGAGAGCGAAATATTGGTGCTGAATAAGGTCAAAATTACCAGAGAGGCAATGCTTTCGGCAAAGAAGCTGCGCCTTATTTGTGTTTTTGCAACAGGCTACGATAATATCGACGTCAAATCGGCGCGCGAGCTTGGCATAGCCGTTACGAACGTGCCGGGATATTCCTCTGACAGCGTCGCACTCTTTACTGTAAGCACCGTCTTGGCGCTCGTTTCTCACCTTTTTGAATATTCTTCATTCGTAAAGCGCGGTGAATATCAGCGCTTTGGCACACCCAACAGACTTATTCCCGTATATCACGAGCTTAGGGGTAAAACATGGGGAATTATAGGATACGGAGGTATCGGTCAGGCGGTAGCTAAAATTGCCGAGGCCTTTGGCGCAAGAGTTATCGTAAACAAACGCACCGAAACGGACGCAGTAAAATGTGTAGACATAGACACCCTATGCCATGAGAGTGATATTATAAGTGTCCACTGCCCCTTGAACGACGCTACGCGCTCGCTCATAAGCCGGGATAGAATTAATTTAATGAAGGACGGCGTAATCTTGGTAAACGAGGCGCGCGGATCAGTGCTTAACGAGAGTGACGTGCGCGATGCCGTGCTTAGTGGAAAAATCGCAGGCTTTGGCTCCGACGTTTACAGCGTTGAGCCATTCCCGAATGACCACCCATATAACGATATAATGGGACTTGACAACGTTATTCTCACACCCCATGCAGCGTGGGGAGCCTACGAAGCGCGAGAGCGCTGTATTAACATCATACTCGATAACATCAAAGCGTTCAATCGTGGAGAAATGCAAAATCGCGTAGATAAATAATGGCAGAATGTATTTCTTGAAAGGCGTTATGCGAAAAATAATTTATTTGAAATTTCATATAGAAGATAAGTTTTTTCGAAAATGCATTGATATAATTGTTACTTGAAAGCCTTTTAAGCTGTTACTTAAAACCTTTTACAGAAGAAATTATTTTTATAAAAAAGCAGGGCGCTCGCGACTAAAATATCGCGAGCGCCCTCTTGTCAGCATCGGTGCATTTTAATATAACGTTTTTAACACTTTGGGATTAACCTCTGTCAACCGTGATAACGCAATAGTGATTTGCTCTTTGCTCAATTACAGCCTTTTGAATTTTTTCTATAATAACGGCAGGTGAGGTTTTTTCCTCAAAGGGTACTATAATATCGAAAATCATATTTGTGTGAGTTGCGCCCGTAACTACTCTGAAATCGTGTACGGAGTAATTAAGCTTGTTCTTTTCCATAACCGAGAACAAGAACGACCTAAGCTCCGAGCAGACCTCGTCTCTCGTGTCGATGGGGTCAAGGTGTACCGTACACGCAATGCCGAGTGTCTCCTTTATATCCTTTTCGACGTTGTCAATAGTGTCGTGCAAAAGATAAATGTCGCCATCGCCGTCAACCTCTGCATGGAACGACGCGATGAAATTCTTAGGGCCGTAATTATGCACAATCATGTCGTGGATACCGATAATTTCGGGGTATTTTGCTGCAATTATGCGAATGCTTTCTACAACCTCCTCGACAGGAGCCTCGCCAAGAAGTGCATTTTTCGTTTCGTTAAGTATCTTTGCGCCTGCTACGATAATAAGAGCAGAAACGATTATACCGACTGCAGCGTCGATTATATACCAGCTTGTAAAGTGGATTATTACAGCACAGACGAGAACGGCAAGCGTTGATACCGTGTCCGAGAAGCAGTCGGTTGCTGTCGCGCTGAGAACTCCGGAGTTGATTTTCTTGCCGACACCCTTATAAAACAGACCGAGCCAAAGCTTAAGGACTATTGAAACCACGAGTATCACCACCGTAACGGGTGTTAGTTCAATAGGGCTTGCGCTCGAGGGATTAAAGAGTATGGTGAGCGAGCTTGTGAACAGCTCAAAGCCGACGAGCAGAATTAGAAACGAAACAACCATCGAGCAGATGTATTCCATTCTCGCATGTCCGAACGGGTGGTCTCTGTCGGCTGGCTTCGAGGAAATCTTGAAGCTTATCAGTGTTATGAGCGAGGAGCCTGCGTCGGAGAGATTATTAAAGGCATCGGCCATAATCGCAACCGAGCCGGACAAAAGTCCCGCTATAAACTTAACTGCCGCGAGTATGAAATTCGTGATGATACCGACAATGCTCGAAAACGTTCCGTAGGCCTCTCGCGTTTTGGGCAGGGCAGGGTCGGTGTGGTTCTTTAGAAAAATTTTTGTAAGAAGTTCTGTCATTTTTTCTCCGTTCTGCCTGGGATAAACCGGGACTTATTACAATTAAAATAAAAACAAGGTTGAAAGCTATTTACATTTAGAAAATTTTGTGCTAAAATAACAATAGTAAAAATAAGGAAGTATTTACTATGCAGTGCACTACGACAAAGCTTACGGGACGAACCAGAGATAATCTCGAGACCGAAATAATGTTTTCGGTAGCAAGCGAGCGTGCCTCTGGTGTGCCCATCGTCAGATTTGATATAGAACGCTCGGACGAGCGCGTTGCCTCTCGCACGTTCCTCTTAGCGACACGAATTCTGAAGCGAATGAAGGAGAGGGGAGCCGTGCAGTTCTTTGCAACGCCCAAGTCATTTATCGAGGGCGAGCGTGAGGCAAGCTTTTTGATAAATAAATTTCCCGAGCTGTTTTCTGATTTCGTCGCAAACGAGGACGATATTTTTATTTACGTTAGAATTTAGTACCAGTAATAAAACGAACAACGATTTTGCTTAGAGAATAATCTAATAAGGGTTCCGTTTAATGATAAATATCAATAACGAGAAAGCGTTTTGGCAAAAAGATTTCTCCTCTGATATACCGATATAGCGAAACAGAGTGAATAAACCTAATATTAAAGCAAAGGTTGCTACTCGTAAAACCGATAGCAACCTTTAATTTATTGATTAATCAACTACGGATTCCAGATAGCGAACAACATCGCCAACGGTGTTGAAATTGTGGAGCTCCTCATCATCTATTTCTACGTTAAATCTTTCTTCACAGAGATAAACAAGGTCTGCAAGTTCAAGCGAATTAATTCCAAGATCCGCAGAAAGCTCAGCTTCCATAGTGATATCGTTCTCGTTCACACGGAGCTCTTCAACTAAAAACTGCTTAAAATTTTCAAACATAACTACCCTCCTTTGTTATTACAGTGGTGCCAGAAAAACCTTTTTAATAATACTATAACTTTTTCGCTTTGTCAAGTCTTTTTTGAAAAATACCTTGTTTGTTGCCATTTTTTGCTTAATTTTGTCGAAATAACGATACAAAAGTTTAATTATGTTAACTAAAAAAGGTTTTTTATTTAAATTTTATGTAACTGAATTGACAATTATGTTGCTATGTGATATCATAAATGTGCGAGTAAAATCGTTCAATTTCTTAAAAACGGAGGAAAATAAAGTGACGTACGGTTGGGCATGGGTTGCCATTATTGTTATCGCCATCATACTCGAGGCGGTGACTGACCAGCTGGTATCCATCTGGTTCGTTCCTGCGGCTATCGTCGCTACGGTTATGGACTTTTTCGGCGTTGATTTAGTATGGCAGGTTATCGTATTTTTTATAATCTCTGCCGTAGGTATAATTCTTGCAAAGACTATTTTTTCAAAATTCAAGCGTGAGAGGGACTCAAGAACCAATATCGAGGCAATAATAGGTGAAAGATGTGTAGTCACCGAGCGTATTGACAACTTTGCAGGCTGCGGCCAGGCCAGAGTAAATGGCCAGATATGGTCCGCGCGCGGTGCATACGAGAACGATACCTTCGAGGTCGGTGAGGTTCTCAATATCGTCGCCATCGAGGGCGTAAAGCTTATTTGTAAAAAGTAATTTTTTCTAGGAGGTACTTATATGTATTACGGTTCGCTTCTTGCTACGGGAGACTCAGGACCTCTCGTCGTTGTTTTGATTCTTCTAGCCGTCATCGTGGCAATACTTGCCTCGAATATCAAAATCGTGCCGCAGGCTACGGCGCAGGTTATCGAGAGACTCGGTAGCTATAGCAAAACCTGGCACACAGGCGTGCATTTCAAGATTCCCTTTATCGAGAGAGTAGCTATGAAAATAACGCTCATGGAGCAGGTAGTAGACTTTCAGCCCCAGGCCGTTATCACTAAGGATAACGTAAGAATGCAGATAGATACGGTTGTGTTCTATCAGATAACCGACTGTAAGCTTTACACCTATGGTGTAACAAGTCCTCTTATGGCTATCGAGAACCTCACCGCGACAACGCTTAGAAACATTATCGGTGAGCTTGACCTCGACCAGACACTCACCTCGCGCGACATAATTAACACCAAAATGCGCGCAATACTCGACGAGGCAACTGACCCTTGGGGTATCAAGGTAAACAGAGTAGAGCTCAAGAATATCATTCCCCCGAAGGAAATCCAGGACGCCATGGAGAAGCAGATGAAGGCGGAGCGTGAGCGCCGTGAGCTTATCCTCAAGGCCGAGGGTGAAAAAAATTCCACTATTCTTATTGCAGAGGGTAACAAGCGCCAGCTTATTCTTGCCGCTGAGGCAGAGAAGGAGTCGGCTATTCTTCGCGCAGAGGCAGCGCGCGAGGCTAAAATAAAGGAGGCCGAGGGTGAGGCCGAGGCGATACTCAAGATACAGACCGCAACGGCAGAGGGTATCAAAATGATAAACGATGCAAAGCCCTCCGATGCAGTCATATCTCTCAAGAGTCTGGAGGCCTTCGAGCGTGCCGCAGACGGTAAGGCAACGAAAATTATTATCCCCTCAAATATTCAGGGCGTAGCAGGTCTTGCAAACGCTATCTGCGAGTCGGTTGCTTCTCCTAAGGAATAATTCCGACTCTCGAATGCATCTTTAACGTGAGATTTAATTTAATATGAATTATCAAGGTCGGATTTTAGCGCTGCTTTGTCCGACCTTGTTTTTCGTTTTTTTGCGCGTAATAATAAAAAAGTTGTCTAAAAGTGAGATTTTTTTAATAAATATCTAGACAACTTTAAAAAAATATGGTATACTTTTATATTATTGTAGCCAGAGCTTGACAAAAATATAGGAGAGATAGATGCTCTTAGTTAAAAAACCGCAGTCTTACCACGCGTTTTCAGCCAATACTTATATCGTCGCATCGGACGGTGAGTGCGCCATAATCGACCCCGCAGTTCCTTATTGCGAGGAGCTGATTTCGGGCAAGCTGAAGTATATTTTTCTAACGCATGCGCATTTTGACCACATGCTCGATATTAACTCGTGGGCTTCGAAAACAGGTGCGCCCGTACTTGTCTCAGAGGGCGACGCAGATAAGCTTTCAGACGGAAATCTTAATTGTTACACTTTATTTTCAGGCAGAAACAACGGATACTACGGGAAGTATCAAACCGTGCGCGAAGGTGACACCTTTGCTTTAGGTAGCGAGACGCTTCGCGTTTTGGAGCTTTCCGGTCACACGTCCGGCTCGATAGCGCTTCTATCTGAGGGGATGTCTTTCGTAGGTGACACGGTTTTTGCGGGAGGCGGCTTTGGTAGATGGGATTTACCAACGGGCGACCTTAACGCACTTAAAAAATCAATAGGCCGTATATGTGAGCTTGACGGTGATACCGTGTTGTATTCCGGACACGGCGAGAGCACAACGGTTCAAAAATACATTGAAGAATTCAAAAGACAGAGGTTTATTTGAAATGGAAGAGGTAAGAGGCAATTTTATTCACGACATTATAGACGAGGACTTAAAGGACAACCCCGAGCTTAAAATTCATACTAGATTTCCCCCCGAGCCCAACGGTTATCTTCATATCGGCTCGGCAAAGGCTATATGGATTAACGCTACTACGGCTAAGAAGTACGGTGGACTTTTTAATCTTCGCTACGACGATACCAACCCCACCAAAGAGGATAACGAGTACGTCGAGAGCATATACGAGGACCTCAAGTGGCTCGGCTGTGAGCCAAGCGGCGGTATATTCTACGGCTCGGATTACTTTGATAAGTGCTACGAGTATGCGGTACAGCTTATCAAGGACGGCAAAGCGTACGTGTGCGACCTCAATGCCGACGAGCTTCGTGAGTACAGAGGCACCCTTACCGAGCCTGGTAAGAACAGCCCTTATCGCGACAGAAGCGTAGATGAGAACCTTGAACTTTTTGAGCGCATGAAGAACGGTGAGTTCCCCGACGGTGCTAAAACTCTCAGAGCTAAAATTGATATGGCATCCTCAAATATGAATATGCGCGACCCTGCGATTTACCGAATAGTGCACACCGACCATCACAGACAGGGTAATAAGTGGTGCATTTATCCTCTTTACGACTACGCGCATCCCATTCAGGACGCGCTCGAGGGAATTACTCACTCACTCTGCTCCATAGAGTTCGAGAACCACAGACCCCTCTACGAGTGGGTTATCAACAATATCGGCTTTGAAATCAAGCCGAAGCAGCGCGAGTTCGCTCGTCTTAACGTAACGCACACCGTTATGTCTAAGAGATATCTAAGAAACCTCGTCGAGACCGGCCTCGTTGACGGCTGGGATGACCCGAGAATGCCCACCCTCTGTGGTCTTCGCAGACGTGGCTACACACCTGCGAGCATTTTCGACTTCGTATCGCGCGCAGGCGTTGCCAAGGCATACAGCGTAGTCGATTACGAGCTTCTTGAGCACTGTATCAGAGAGGAGCTTAATACTACCGCAGACCGTAGAATTGCTATTCTCAAGCCTATCAAGGTTGTAGTTACCAACTATCCCGAGGACAAGGTTGAGTATTTCGAGGTTTCAAATAATCCGGGAAATCCCGACGCAGGCACGAGAATGCTCCCCTTTACCCGTGAGCTTTATATTGATGCTGACGATTTCGCAGAGGTCCCCCCGCCCAAGTTCTTCCGTATGAAGCCTGACGGTGAGGTAAGACTTATGGGCGCGTATATCGTTAAGTGCAACGAGATTGTTAAGGACGCTGAGGGTAACGTTGTTGAAATCAGATGTACAGCAGATCTCGAAACCCGTAACAATATGCCCATCGACGGCAGAAAGGTGAAGGGAACTATACATTGGCTCTCCTCGAGCTTCTGTAAGGACAGCACTGTTATGCTTTACGATTTCCTCTTCGATATAGAGAACGTAGGTGACATTCCCGAGGGCAAGACCTTTGACGATTACCTTAATCGCGACTCGGCAAAAAAGGTAGAGGGCGTTAAGGTTGAGGCGTCGCTTCTCGATGCAAATGCAGGCGAGAGATTTCAGTTTGTCAGATGTGGCTATTTCGTCAAGGACACTAAAAATCCCAATACCTTCAACAGAATTGTCGGCTTAAAGGACAGCTTTCCTAAGCAGAAGTAATCCGTCCTTATGAACGTCAAATCACTCGTAGAACGAGCCCTGTTTTACCTTTCCGTGCCGAAATGCGTGTCTTGTAAAAGTCGCCTTAATTTCACCGATAAGGTATTCTGCCCTGAATGTTCTGTCAAATTTAAGGAAAATATACAGCGCAACTGTTCCAGATGCTCTAAAATTCTCTCGGAATGCACCTGTACTACCGAATACCTCAGACACCATAAAATTAACAGCGTAATTAAGGTGTATCGCTACGTCAGGCGTCCGGATACGGAGCCACAGAACAAGTTGATTTACAGCCTTAAGCAGGACGGCAGAGCCGACGTCTTGGAGCTTTCCGCGAGCCTGCTTGTGCGCTCGCTTTCTGCCTCGGTTAAAGATATAAACGAGTGTGTCATCACTGCCGTTCCGCGCAGACGCCGTGCCAAGCTTGAGTTTGGCTATGACCACGCAGCAGCGCTTGCCAAGCTAATTGCGAAAAAGACGGGTGCTGAATATGTACCAACCTTAAAATCGCTTTCCAAAAGACCACAGAAGTCGCTTCATCGCGACCTGCGAATAAAGAACGTAAAATTTGCACTTTTGGATACCCCGGATTTAAAGGGTAGGAGAGTGATTTTAATTGACGACGTAATCACGAGCGGAGCCTCGGTTTCCGCCGCCGCAGACCTGATTCGCACCCTGCAACCAAAAAGCATTATTGCTGCAGCGCTTGCCGTTGCCTATAACGACGAGCTTACACCACTCGCGTATACCGAGTTTTAGATGCTGTGACTTGTATCACCGTCCTCGGTGGCACATCTGTCAGGGTGAATTGTTTTCTAGCGTTCATTTAGTTTACTAACTGTATAAAAATCAAAAAACGGCGCTACCGATTTTGGTAGCACCGTTTTTTCTATCTCTATTAGAATCCCCCAAAAATGATTCTGCCGTTGTTTATAAATCAGCTTCTTTTACAGGATTTCTTATACTGCGAAGGGGTCATACCCGTATATTTTTTGAACACGGTAGAGAAGTAGTGCGAGTTTGAGAACATCAGCATCTCCGAAATCTCAAAGAAATTGTATTTTGTCGTTCGGATAAGCTTTTTCGCCTCGCTGACCTTCATTTTCGTGAAGTAGTCGATAATCGAGTATCCGCACGCTCTGACGAAGCATTTCGATATGTATGTCTTGCCGAAGGAAAGCTCGTGGCTTAATTCGTCCATAGTGAATTTTCCGTACAGACGCTTTTCCATAAAATCTATGATTTTAAGTACAAATTCGTCCTCGATTATCTCCTTTGGAACGAACATTTTGCTCGTCGAGAGATAATACTGATTTTCACGCACCAGCTCTATGAGCATAAGCTCAAGCCTTAACTGTACGCTCTGCTCACCACCCCAGAGCGCCCCCTCGGGCTTTGGCGTAAGCTTCTCCATGACGGGATTGTTAAAGGGAAGCACGAAGGTGCTAGAGGCCTCGTGAATTATCGCAGATATATGTTGCTTTGTTGCCATCGTGGCAGAGAGCTTTTTATTCTCGAAGTATTGCATAGCGTCGGAATGCGAGATAAATGTGATAATAAATATGTTAGGCGCGATGCCCTTGATGGTTTTGAGCATGTGTCTTTCGCCGGGCTTGTGAAAGTACATCTCGCCTTGTGATAGCTTGAAGGTTTTTTCGTCGGCAACGATGTTGCACTCGCCACGGTCGATATATACAAGCTCCCACGCGTCGTGTGATTCCATTTTGTCAAGGAACCCGTCGTCAAATTCAAAGTAGTGTATAGAGGTTAGAAAATCTATTTCTATTGATTTCGTAATTCTGTACGCCTCGGAAATTCCGTTATTCATATTTCCACCTTTTATGCAGTATTTTATACAATTATACTATAAATGTATAAAAAAATCAACATTATTTTGAAAAAGAGATGTGAAATATTTAAAATTGTTTGTGCACTCGAGGGGCGGTGTACGACATGGGGGATACTATGCACCTGCGGTGATGACATGCACCTACGGTGATGATATGCACCTACGGTGATGATATACCGTTGCTAAGCAACGGATAAAAAAATGCTGCAGAGATTACTTTCTGCAGCATTTTTTTGGCGCGCCCTGGAGGATTCGAACCTTCGACCTACCGGTTCGTAGCCGGGCACTCTATCCACTGAGCTAAGGGCGCAATTTTGGAGCGAGTGATGGGAATCGAACCCACGCGACCAGCTTGGAAGGCTGGAATTCTACCATTGAACTACACTCGCATTCGTTCAAGCCTTTATATAATAGCACAAAACTTTCCGTTTGTCAATACCTTTTGGGAAAATAAATTCTATTTTTTTGAGTATTTTCGCCCTTTGGATAAATGGTCAAAAATTCCTTGACAGAGTTGGGCGCATATTGTATAATTATAGAGTATAAAATAATTTAATGTAGAGTTTTTGGGAGATAATATGAGCCTCAACCTTATACCCGATTTTATGTTTGACGATATATACTCTGTAACGCCCGATTTCCTCACTTCTCTTGGAGTATCCGGCGTTATTCTCGATATTGATAACACCCTCGTCCCCTATGAGAACGACAGACCGACCGAGTGCGTGCTCTCGTGGCTCTCTTCTCTCAGAGAGGCAGGGATAAGATGCGCCATAGTTTCGAATAATAATAAGAAGCGAGTTGACCTGTTCAACTTTGAAATCAGCCTTCCTGCATATTATCACTCGGCTAAGCCCTTTGCAGACAGTGTCAAGCGTGCTATGAAGGATATAGAACGTGATAAGAGCGAGTGCATTTTTATAGGTGACCAGATACTTACTGACGTTTGGGCTGCGCATAATGCCGGAATACGCGCAGTGCTCGTAAATCCTATAAAGGATAAGACCGACCCCTTTACACGCCTTAAGCGTAAAATTGAGAAGCACTTTATCAAAAAGTATAAAGAGAGGAAAAACAATGTCGGCTAAATTCGGCCCCGGTGGAAACAGCGACGCCTTTCGCTTTGCAGGATTTTCGTCAACCCTCGACGCTCCAAGATGGATTAAATCCATAGGTCTTGACGCATACGAGTATGAGGCAGGGAACGGACTTTCAGCCTCTCCATCGTTACTTATGGCCATAGGCAGAGAAGCAAAGGAAAACGGAATTAAAATGTCCTACCACGCTCCGTATTTTATCTCGCTTTCGGGTATCGTTACCGAAAAGAGACTTGGCAGTATTCGTTACATAAGAGAGAGCCTTGACGCCGCCCATCTTCTCGGTTCAGATATCATTGTCGTACATACCGGCTCGGCGTCTAAAATAACGCGCGACGAGGCTATGCGACTCGCTGCCGATACGCTTATAAGAACACTCTCCGAGGTTGATACCCACGGGGTTAAAATAGGACTTGAAACCATGGGAAAAATTAATCAGCTCGGTACACTTGACGAGGTAATAGAGCTCTCAAGAATTGATAAATCACTCGTTCCCGTTGTTGATTTTGGGCATCTGAATGCCAGAGAATTAGGGGGAGCTTTTAATTCTGCCGATGATTATCTTAGAGTTTTCGATAAAATTGATAGAGCGCTAGGCTCTGAGGTTGCAGAAAATCTGCATTGCCATTTTTCGAAAATCGAGTGGAGCGCAGGTGGTGAGAAGCGCCATCTTACCTTTGCTGACGAGGTCTACGGCCCCGATTACGAGCCACTCGTTTCTGCCATCTTCAAGGGAGGGCTTTCGCCAACCGTTATATGCGAGTCGGCAGGCACTCAGTCAGGCGACGCGCTTAGTATGAAGAGGCGATATTTAGAGGTGAAAAATGCCAAAATTAATTGAATTTCGTGAAAAACTAAAGGAGCTTGGAATAGATGCGGCGCTCATTACGAGCGAGATTAATCAGTATTATCTGTGCGATTTTCCTTTCCAGGACGGATATCTTTTCATAAGCTCGACCGAGGCGTATCTCGTAACCGATTTCAGATATTACGAGGCCGCCTTAGAGAAGAGATTCTCTGATTTCGAGGTTCTCTCGCCAAAGGATAGGACGGGAACACTTAGAGAGTTGATTTGCTCCACGGGTGCAAAAACGCTGGGATTTGAGGGCTCAAATCTCTCATATCGCGATTATATCGCCTGCAAGGAAAAGTATTCGGATATAACGCTCGTAGACCTCGGAACCACCATTGAGGACTTGCGTGAGATTAAGACCGAGGGCGAGATTTTAAATATGCAGAAGGCACAGGATATAACCGATGCCGCGTTTTCGCATCTGCTCAGACATATAAGACGGGACATGACCGAGATAGAGGTTGCCGCAGAGCTTGAATACGCCATGCGACGTATGGGCGCGGACTCGCCTGCGTTTGAGACCATAGCAGTCTCGGGTGATGCATCGGCTGTGCCTCACGGAACACCGAGAGGTGTGAAGCTTCGGGACGGGTTTCTTACGCTTGACTTTGGCGCAAAATACAAGGGATACTGCTCGGATATGACGAGAACTCTCGTTATAGGCAGAGCTGATGCCGATATAAAGAGGCTTTATAATACCGTTCTCAGAGCGCAGAGCGAAGCGCTTCAATTCTTAAGAATGGGTGTCAGCCCGAGCCGTGCCGATGCCGTGGCGCGAGACGTTATCGACGCCATACCTGAATATAAGGGCACCTTCGGTCACTCGCTCGGTCACTCAGTAGGACTTATGGTGCATGAAAGTCCCACGCTCTCGCCAAGGGCAAAAAGGGAAGGTGTCAAGGTCGGAGAAATCTACACGGTAGAGCCGGGAATATACCTTATGGGGCGATACGGCTGTAGAATTGAAGACATGGTAAAGATAACCGAAAGCGGTGTTTATAACTTCACTCATTCAACAAAAGAGCTCATAGAAATAGAGTAGTAGCCAAAAAAATCACAAAAAAATGGCTTTTTTTGAAAAAATATTTACAAAACTATTGAAAAATCCTAAAAATTATAGTAAAATAGGTTAGTAAACGATAGTGCCGTGTGCAGCTCGCGCATTATGGTTGTGGCGGACCGCTGGCACTCACAAAATAATTCGCCAAGAAAAGGAAACATAATATGTTAACAGCAGGTGATTTTAAAAATGGCGTTACCTTCGAGATGGAGGGTAAGGTATACCAGGTAATCGAGTTCCAGCACGTTAAGCCCGGAAAAGGCGCAGCGTTCGTTAGAACCAAGTACAGAGACGTAGTTACCGGAGCTATCCGCGAGGCGTCCTTCAACCCCACCGCAAAGTTTGAGAACGCAGTTATCGAGCGTAAGGACCTTGAGTATCTTTACACCGATGGCGAGCTCTACTACTTCATGGACCCCGAATCCTACGAGCAGATTCCCCTTAACGCTGACAAGCTTGGCGACAACTTCAAGTTTGTTAAGGAGAACACAGTTTGCCGTATTTCCTCTTGGAAGGGCAGCGTATTCTCGGTTGAGCCCCCCACGTTCGTTGAGCTTGCAGTTACCGAGACCGAGCCCGGTGTTCGTGGCGATACCGCTACCAACGTAACCAAGGAAGCAGTTCTCGAGACCGGCGCAGTTGTAAAGGTTCCGATTTTCATTAACGAGGGCGACGTCCTCAGAATCGATACCAGAACCGGCGAGTATCTTGAAAGAGCATAATTAAAGTAAATATACGAGATGCTCTCCGTCAACCAGGGGAGCATTTCTCATAAAAAGGAGTAATAAAATGGGTATTACCGAAAAAGCAGCATACATCAAGGGCCTTTTCGACGGCTACGAAATTGACGCCTCTAAGAAGGAGGGTAAGATTATCAGCCTTATGCTTGAGCTTGTCGCTGATATGGCAGACAAGATTTCTGCACTTGAGGCAGATAACAAGGAGCTTCACGAGTACGTAGAGGAGCTCGACCACGACCTTGGCGAAGCAGAGGAGGAGCTTTATTTCTCCGACGACGAGTATTATGACGAGGACGATGATGAGTACGACACTGAGGACGGTGACTACTACGAGCTTGAGTGCCCCTCTTGCGGTGAAATAGTTTGCTTCGACGATTCTCTTGAGCCCGAGGACATCGTTTGCCCCGCCTGCGGTGAGAAAATAGGTGACGTAGAGCTCTGCGACGGCGAGTGTGACTCTTGCTGTGAGGATTGCGACAATAAGTAATTTTTGCGATATATCGGCGCGGCGTCTTGTTTTGTCGCGCCGATATAAATCTCTTTCCTAATTATAAGCCTATCCTAGCCAATATCAGCAGTGGGGAATGGAGGCCGTTAATTAATATATAACTATATTTTTTAAAAAAACATAAAAAGGTATTGACAAATAAAAAATATTCTGTTATAATAATAGCCGTTGCGAGCATGTGCCTTTAGCTCAGCTGGATAGAGCAACTGCCTTCTAAGCAGTAGGTCGGGGGTTCGAGTCCCTCAAGGCACGCCACATACGGTGGAATTAGCTTAGTTGGTTAAAGCGCCAGGTTGTGGCCCTGGAGACCGTGGGTTCGAGTCCCATATTTCACCCCATAACCACTCATTTCTCTTTTGGTAATGAGTGGTTTTTTTAGGCTATTTTGTATTTCGTTATGTGTCGACATTACAGAAATGTGCGGTTTTGGGCTCTTTGCTTCATACGGAGGGAAAACAATGCAGGAGATTTTGACCTTTCTTTATGAAAACATTCTTAGTGTTGCCTTGATGGTAATGCTTATTTTCGCAGGTATCTTTTTGTCAAGTAAGATGCGTTTTATGCAATTCGGACGCTTCGGCTACATGATGAAGAATACTGCGGGAACTCTCTTTGACAAGAATGTGCATAAGCGCGAGCAGGGAGCGGTTAGTCCGTTCCAGGCAGTCACCACAGCGCTTGCCGGTACGATAGGCACGGGCAGCATCGCAGGTCTTGCTACGGCTCTTGTTTCAGGCGGCCCCGGTGCTGTATTCTGGATGTGGGTCAGCGCGCTCTTCGGTATGGTAACAAAGTATTCCGAGATAGTTCTTTCGCTTAAATATCGCGAGAAGAACAGCGATGGCGCATACGTCGGCGGCCCTATGTACTACATAAAGAACGGACTTGGCATTAAGTGGCTTGCGGCCTTGTTCGCAATATTCGCGATGATTGCCTGTCTTGGTACGGGTAACGCCACGCAGTCTAACTCTATTTCCACGGTTCTAAATTCCACCCTCAATATTCCCGTATGGGTTACAGGTATAGTGCTCACGATTATCGTTGGAGCAGTTATCCTTGGTGGAGTTAAGCGTATTGCCTCGGTCAACGAGAAGCTCGTTCCCGTAATGGCTGTATTTTTCATAGTAGCTTCTGTCGTTGCACTTGGCGTTAATTTTACAAAAATTCCCGCTGCCTTTGCTTTAATATTTAAGGAAGCGTTTAATTTCAAGGCTGCCTTTGGCGGTGTCGCAGGTTACGGAGTTATCGCAGCCATGCGTTACGGTATTGGCCGCGGTGTCTTTACAAACGAGGCCGGTCTTGGCAGCGCCCCCATAGCGCACGCCGCTTCAAGCACCAAGGACCCCGCGAAGCAGGGACTTTGGGGTATGTTCGAGGTGTTCGTTACCACTATCGTAATTTGCACTCTTTCAGCTCTCGTTGTTCTTACCTCAGACGTCTATCTCGATGCATTCTATGCCGGTACCCAGCCTATGATGAACGGCATAGCCGTAAACGGCCCGTCGCTCAGCAGCGCGGCATTCGGAGAGCCACTCGCCTTTGTCGGTGAGGTCGGTATAGCCGTCGCAACGGTATTCTTCGCGCTATCAACGATACTCGGTTGGGCATACTACGGTGAGGTTTGCGCAGGTTACCTGTTCAGAAAACACTCTAAAATTGCCGTTTGGTCTTATAGAATTGTCTACGTAGTATTCGTATTTATCGGCGCTCTTGCGAACCTTGGACTTATCTGGAGCATCGCTGACGTTATGAACGTTCTTATGGCAGTTCCTAACCTTATAGGTATTATAGGTCTTTATAAGGTCGTTGTTAGCGTAACTCGGGACCATTTTCGGAAGAATAAATCATCTGATGAGACGCCCGTGAGCGAGAGCACACCGTCGGAGCAGTAATCTTAAGGTTTAATAGAATAGTGAAAACGAGGCACGAAACGTGCCTCGTTTTTTTGCTCGTTATTGTTTTAATAAATTTATTTATAAAATTAGTAATGGTGTAATTTAGTTGGCGCGTTGATTACTTAGAGGGGATAAGCGTGAGGACTCTTGCTTTGAGATAATCAATATCCTCTCGGTTATGCGTAACTAATATGACAGCTCGCTTTTCTCCCTCGCGTCGTATAGCGTCGAGGACGGCCGTGGCATTATCACGGTCGAGCTCCTTCGTCGCCTCATCGAGAAGAAGAAGCGGAGCATCTTTTAATAGTGCGCGCGCGATGGACACCCTCTGTTTCATTCCACCCGAAAGGGCCGAGGGCCTAAGATGCATATCAGCATCGGTAAAGCCAAGAGCCAAAAGCATATTCCGTGCGCTCTCATTTTGATTTCTCGTGGCAGAGCCGAAGGAAATCAAGGTTAAATTTTCAAGAGCCGAGAGAGTAGGGAAAAGGCGGTATTCCTGAAAGGCGTATGAGACATTACCTATGCCGCCACCCGTAACCTCGCCTGAATAATCGGTGTCAAGCCCTGCGATAATGCGCAGAAGCGTCGTCTTTCCGGCACCGCTTTCGCCAACGATAGCGTAAACGCCCGTATCCTCAAATTTGTAAGAAAAATTGTCAAAAATGAGCTTGTCGGAGAATTTTTTAGTTAAATTTTTTATTTCGAGAGCCATTTTTCGCACCTCAAAAGCAGAAACTTCGCTACTTTTTCAAATATAATACTAAGCACTATAACAACTATCGTATAGGCAAAAACCGATGCGTAGTCCATAAAATACTTAGCGTCGTTGACGTGCTGTCCTATGGAATTTCTCGTATAGGCAATGATTTCCGCTGCTATCTCTGATTTCCAAGCAAGACCAACCGAGGTGATAATGGCAGGCACGAGATATTTTAGAAGCGTAGGAATTACAAGCACGCGCATTTTTGTTTTGAAGGAAAGCTGATAAACCGTAGAAATCTCTATTAAATCACCGTCGATAGCATCGTAGCCATCCATAAGATTTTGCCAGATTATCGGCATTACCATAAGAAACGCAACGAAAATCGCAAGAGTGTCTCCGCTCAGCATTATCCATAGTATAATGATAAATGAAGCAACAGGCGTTGATTTGATGACCGAAATCATAGGTGAAATCAAGGCGCGGACGGCAGAGATATGGTGTGACAGCACGGCAAGCGCTGTGCCGATTGCGATACCGAGTACAAGACCGCAAAGCACTCGCAGAAGCGTGAGAAAAACCGCAAAGAAAAACTCACCGCCACCCTCGCTGATTATCCCGAGAAGAGCCGAAAGGGTTTCGGGAATATCAGGCAAAAGAAAGCTGTTGTTGATTATAAGCGCGGCTATTTGCCATAATGAAAGCCAGAAGAGAAGCACCGCGATATGCCTACAAGATTTTTTAAAAAAATGCTTATTTTGCATAGTAGAAATCGTTGTCGGGAAGAGAAAGATTTATAGCGCCAAAGAACGCTTCAAGCGCTGATTTCATATCAGCACCGTCAATATAGCTTATCGCATCACCGAGGTTTGAAAGAGCCTTCTTTGCCGCCGGTGCAGCGTTCATAACGCCTGTTTCTACCACATATTCCGAGGCAGTTTCAATATTTGCGGAATTTCCTATAAATTCAACCGAAGCCTTGTACTCGGTGAGGAAGGTGTTGATTTCGTCGCTGTGGCCCTCGATAAACGCCTTGGAGGAAACTACGCAGCCCATCGTGATGGGGGTGCTCTCAACCTCAGCCCAAGCGTCAGCAAGATTGAGGTCTACAGAGTAGCTTATATCAGAGCTTCCGTTTTTCTGTATAGCTAGAAGTGCAGAGGTAACCATCGGCTCCGGCATTACTACAATAGGAGGAGGATTTTCGCCGCTGAGAAGCTGGTTGGCTGCAAACAGAGCAGCTATATCCTCAGGCTTGACAATTTCCTTTCCGTTGTAGCTATGGGATACGGTAGCGTTAATTCCGTGCGCCTCAAGCAGATACTTAATTACGGCAGGCGGAGTACCGTTCTTACAGGTGTATATTGTCTGACCCTCAAGGTCGTCAAACGAGCTTACGGTAGTGTTCTTGTCGGTGAGAACGTACAGCGAGTTAAGACAGTTGATAGCTAAAACCTCAATGCTC
This sequence comes from Clostridia bacterium, assembly GCA_017631325.1. Lineage (GTDB taxonomy): Bacteria > Bacillota > Clostridia > Oscillospirales > CAG-272 > UBA1740. Next base: position 31,168 of record JAGBTM010000025.1, on the reverse strand, counting down.
TTACCCTGAGTGTTGTAGTAGGCTGCCGCATCGTTTGTGGGCAGACAAATAACGTCAATTTTGCCTGCGGCAAGGTCGGCCTTGGCCGCGGTAGTGTCAGCGTACTTTGTAAATACGTATTTGCCGTTTCCGTCCACGCCGCCGTTATCGTGGATAAGCTTTGCCATACCCATACCGGTAGGCCCGGCCATATATCCTATGCGAATAGGCTCGTCGGTGTCGTTACACGATGCGAGAGCGAGCGTCATGGAAAAGAGCATAAACACCGCCAAAATCAAGCTTAAAAGTTTTTTCATTTCAAAAATTCCTCCATTTTTTCTGTGTCTAATATGTATATTTTTTTGTTTTCTGCCTTAATATAACCCTTATTTTCAAAGAATTTTACCGAACGGTATACCGAAGCGCGCCCGCAGTTTATAACCTCTGAGCAACGCTTGAAATTGAATGATAGTGAACTGCCACCCTCAGCCTTTGCGCGTGACAGAAGATAGCTTGCAAGCTTCGTATCGACGCTTCCTTGGGTAACGGTATCTATTTTGCCGTTCAGGAATGCAACGCGGCGTGAGAGAAATTTTATCAAGTTTAAGGAAATCTTTGGCGAGGCTTCAATGAGCGCAACAAGGCTTGACTTATCTAAAAACAGAACGCTCGTGCTTTTTCTTGCGCGTATCTCGGTGGGGAAGTCCTCGTCCGAGAAGAGAGCAAGCACGCCAAAGCTGTCGCCGTCTCTAAGGAAATTCAGCGAAATTTTATTTCCGTCGGCTGTGTGACTTTCTACCTCGCATTCGCCCGAGAGGATAAAGCCCATAGCCTCTCTGTATTCGGTTTTTGAGAAAATCAGCTCGCCTCTTTTGTATTCCTTTATCTCGGTCGTTATCCTTTCGGTGAGTATGTCAAGCTCTCCGTCGGTTATGCCTGAGAAAAGAAAGGTCGATTTTAAAAATTCTTTGATAATGCATCAACTCCTAAAAGTGTATCGTGTGATACATATTATACAATATTTTTGCATTTTTGTCAATGAGTTTGTGCTAAATCGTTGCGTTTTTTTGATTTTTTCGTCTCGAAGCGCGAAAAATGTGGATACCTGACAAAAAGAGTTACAAAATCTAAAAAAAGCATTGCAAAACCAAAATATTTATGTTATAATAATTTGTGTATTATTTTATAAAAACTCGTGAGGCTTAAAATGTTTAGTTTGCTTTCACTTTCCAATACTACCGACGCGCTTGTCGGACAGATTTCGGGTCTACTTGAATTTGCAAAGAGCGCCTTTAGCTCGTTTTATATTAACGACGCTATCGATATACTTCTGCTTACGGTCCTGTTTTTTCTTGCCGCGCGCTATTTGCGTAAGAAGAAGGTTGGAGTGCTCATTGTCGGCATCACCGTGTGTATTGCGGTGTTCGTTCTTGCGACGGCCTTTGAGCTAACGGGCATACGCTTTATACTTTCGGGTGTATTCCAGATAGGCGCGCTTGCTCTGGTTATTATTTTCCAGCCTGAGCTTCGCGAGCTGCTCGAAACTCTCGGCTCAGGCTCGCTTAAGGGTATACGTAGCTTCGGTCAGGAGTCCCGCAACAAGCAAAAGCAGTATCAGAGCATCAAGAATATCAGTAAGGCAGTCCACATTCTCTCGGTAGAGAAGACGGGCGCGCTCATAGTAATCGAGCGCACGACCAAGCTCGACGACATTCTTCACTCCGGTACGGCCATTAACGCTGACGTTTCGGATTCGCTTTTGCGTAATCTCTTTTTCAACAAGGCGCCTCTTCACGACGGAGCAGTGGTTATATCGGCTGATAAAATCGTTGCCGCCTCGTGCATACTTCCTCTTCCGAGAAGAACCGAGGTAGACTCAGGCCTTGGAACAAGACATAGAGCCGCCATAGGCCTCAGTGAGATAAGCGATGCTATAATCGTCGTGGTATCCGAGGAGACGGGAATTATTTCGGTAGCCGTTGAATGTGAGCTTATACGCGATTTCACCGCGGAAACGCTTCGTAAATTCCTGATAAAAGAGCTTTTGCAGGAAGACGGAGAAGAAGAAAACAACTGATTTTGGAGTAAAAAGTTAATATGAAGAAGAAACTTTTTGGTATAAAAATCGGCACTTATATATCGGTTATTATCTCTCTTGTGTTTGCCGTTTTGTTTTGGCTGCTCGTCAAGTATGCCGAGGCAGACCCGACGGCCATTCTTGCGCTTTTTTCGGCAAGGTGAGTGACTGTGGCAAGTAGAGAAAAAATTGTTGTATTCAGCAATATAAAATTACCGATAAACGCCTCTGTCGAAGAGGCGTTTATCGTTGCAAAGCGCCGTCTTAAGAGGATTTCTCCGGCATCGGCCACCTCAGAGCTTTTTCTCTTCCGTCGCAGTATTGACGCACGACGCAGAGGTGATATTCGCATTGTATACTCAATAGCAGCAAAATGTGAGGGAACAGACGCCCTTGCTTCAGCTGTTGCAGCTGAGGATAACGTATCTCTCGTTGATACCTCGATGCCCGAGCTTTCCCAAGGCGAGCGCGAGCTTTCGAGCCCCCCTGTTATCGTTGGCGCAGGCCCTGCGGGTATCTTTGCGGCGCTTATGCTCGCACAGCACGGATATGCTCCTGTAATTCTCGAGCGAGGCGGCAGCGTCGCTGAGCGAACCGAGGCGGTCAGACGCTTCACGAGCGAGCATATTCTCGACGTTAATTCGAATGTTCAGTTCGGCGCAGGTGGTGCGGGCACGTTTTCTGACGGCAAGCTCGTTACCCGAATAAACGACCCTCTTTCAGCCTACGTTCTCGAGCGCTTCGTTGAGTTTGGCGCTCCCGAGGAAATTAAATATATGGCAAGGCCGCACGTCGGCACAGACGTCCTATCGGGCGTTGTAGACCGAATGCTTGATAAAATCGTAGCGCTGGGCGGCAGAGTTGAATATCACACTCAGTTTATAAGCCCCGTCCTTTCGGGCAGGCGCATCACCGCAGTCAAAACGAGCCGCGGTGAAATACCCACGGGAGCACTTGTTCTGGCTGTCGGCCATAGCGCGCGCGATACTTACAGCGAGCTTATTCGCCTTGGCGCACCGCTCGTTGCCAAGGACTTTTCCGTCGGTATGAGAATAGAGCATCTTTCTTCCGATATAGACGAGGCTCTTTACGGTGACTCTGCGGCACACCCGTCACTAGGCAGAGCCGAATATAATCTTTCGACAAACACCAAATCAAGAGGTGTTTATACCTTTTGTATGTGTCCCGGCGGTGAGGTCGTAGCGGCAGCAAGCGAGGAGCACGGTGTGGTAGTAAACGGTATGAGTAATCATAGCCGTGACGGTAGAAATTCAAACAGCGCCGTCGTTTGCTCGGTATTCAAATCCGATTACGGAGCAACACCCGAGTCGGCTATTGCTTTCCAGCGTAAAATCGAGAGGGACGCGTATATCGCAGCAGGCGGAGATTATAGAGCGCCTATTATTACGGTCGGCGATTTTCTTCGCGGAGAGCTTAAGACCGAGCCGAAAAGAATACAGCCCACCTATATGGGTGGAAAGAACGTCACTCTCGCAAGCCCCGATTTATATTTGCCATCGTTTGTTTCAAACTCCATAAGAGGCGCGCTCGTTGATTTTGATAAGAGAATTAAGGGCTTTGCCGCAAGCGACGCCGTTCTCACGGGTGCTGAAACACGAACCAGTGCTCCTATCAGAATACTCAGGGATAACGATACCCGTATAGCCTCAGGCTACGATAATCTTTATCCGGCTGGCGAGGGCGCGGGATATGCGGGAGGTATAACCAGCGCTGCTATCGACGGCATTCGTACGGCGATGGCTTTAATCAAGGAATATAAGCCTTTTGACAACTGCTAAGACTTAATATAAAGTGCTTGTAAGACTTAATTTTAGCGCTTACAAGACTTAATTATAGCACTTAAGATGTTAAGTAACGACGCGAAATCTCGTGTCTTATCATAAATTTCGAGCAGGTGAAACCTAGACTGCCCGACTTTAAGTATCTATTTTCACTATTTTTTATTTTGCGAGTGATTTACGCGCACCCAAAGTTGATTATTAATTGGAAGGCGGGAGAAATCCCACTACGGTAAAATATAATGAATACAAAAGCTGAAGCAAAGGAGAAGAACTGGATAATTAAATCCGACGACACGGCAGACTCTATCGCGGCTATTCGTGAAATTTCCGATGGCCTAGGTATAAATCCCATTGTCGCCAAGCTTCTTTACAACCGCGGATATACTGACGCGGAAAGTGCAAAAACCTTTATTTACATGGAGAGCGAAATGCTTTCCAACCCCTTTTTGCTCAAGGATATTGACAAGGGTATCGAGCGCATAAGTGCCGCCGTTAATTCGGGTGAGAAAATCACCGTTTACGGTGACTACGACGTTGACGGTGTCACCGCTGTTTGTACTCTTTACCTTTACCTCAAGTCTGTTGGAGCAAACGTGGAATACTACATTCCCAACAGAATAGGCGAGGGATACGGAGTATCCACAGTTGCCATCGACGCTATTGCCGAGAGTGGCAGCACGCTTATTATCACCGTTGATACGGGTATTACAGCTATCGAGGAGGTAGAATATGCTTGCTCGCTCGGTATTGATTTCGTCATTACCGACCACCACGAGTGCCGCTCGGACCTGCCCTTAGCAGTAGCCGTAATCAACCCCCACAGACCCGACTGTGAGTATCCGTTCAAGGAGCTTGCGGGCGTTGGCGTGGTGTTCAAATTCGTGTGCGCCTATGAGGAAAAGCGTGGAAATCTTTCGCGTCGCGAGGCTGTGAAGCGTATTTTCTCGGAGTATGCCGACCTCGTAGCCATAGGCACTATTGCAGACGTTATGCCTATCAAAGACGAGAACAGAATTATCGTCAGATACGGTCTTTCCAAGATTGAAAATAATCAGAGAGTGGGACTTCTCGCTCTTATGGAGGCCGCTGCGGCTCGCAACGACGGTACCAAGAGCTCTCGAAACAAAAAGCGCACCAAGATAACCTCGGGATACATAGGCTACACTATCGCGCCGAGAATTAACGCGGCCGGTAGAATTAAGAACGCATCTATGGCGGTTGAGCTTTTTCTCTCTGAGGACGAGCATTATGCACGCGAGATAGCCGAGGAGCTTTGCAGAACGAATAGAGAGCGCCAGGCCGAAGAAAATAAAATAATGCAAGAGGCAAATCTCGAAATTGAGAAGTACGATATTGATAAAGACCCCGTAATAGTGCTTGATGCTGACCATTGGCACCACGGTGTTATAGGTATCGTTTCCTCGCGTATCACCGAGAAATACTCGCGCCCCTCAATACTCGTCTCCTTTGAGGGCAACGAGTCCGCAACTCCCTCGCCCGAGGACGTAGGCAAGGGCTCGGGAAGAAGTATTAAGGGAATGAACCTCGTTGACGCACTCTGCTACTGTGAAGAAAATCTAGTTAAGTTTGGCGGACACGAGCTTGCCGCAGGTCTTTCGGTTAAAAGAGGCGAGCTCGATACCTTCCGCAAGAGAATAAACGAATACGCAAGAGCTAATCTCAAAAAAGAGGATATGGTTCCTACCGTCGAGGCAGACTGCAGAATTGAATTTGAGGACGTGACCCTCTCACTCGCCAAGGCCTTTCAGATGCTCGAGCCGTACGGAGTGGCAAACCCCGTGCCCGTGTTTGTTATGTCGGGTGTTACCGTCAACGAGATTTCCTCTATTAGCGAGGGAAAGCATACAAAGCTCGTGTTTGGAAACGGTAAATTTACCCTCTCTGCAATGTACTTTATGAACTCACCCCAGACGCTCGGAATATATGCAGGCGACAAGGTTGACGTTCTCTTTAATATCGACATAAACGAGTGGGGCGGCAGAGAAAACGTGCAGATTATCGTCCGTGATATTAAGCATACCGAAAAGCAGCAGACCAAATTCGTAAAAGAGCGCGAGCGCTTTGAAGAAATCAAGGCAGGCGCGCGCTTTACGGCTGAGGAGAACGTTATGCCGACGCGCGAGGATTTTGCCGCAGTATATAACCTTATGCGTTCCTCACTCAGAATTGGTGTAGACACGCTTACGCACCGTGATATTACCTCAAGATTCAGTCAGCCCGGCGGTAGAATAATTGGCTACGTCAAGCTGAAAATAATTATTATGGTATTAAAGGAGCTTAACCTCGTTTCCTTAGAGGAGATTTCCGATGAGGTTTACAAATTTAATATTCATTATACTACGGCGAAAACAGAGCTCGATAAATCAACGTGGCTCAGAAGATTTCGCTCACAAATAGCAAGAGGCGGGGATAATTCCCAATAAAGACAAGTATGTACGTTGATATGTTATCGCTTCTCGACGCGCTCGAGAAGAAAAGTGAAAAAGGCTACGATATAAACAAAATAACCGAGGCGTATCTCTATGCCGAGAAGCTTCACGACGGTCAGATGCGACAGAGCGGCGAGCCGTATATCAGCCACCCCGTAGCAGTTGCCAAAATCGTTATGGAGCTTGGACTTGATACCGACTCTATTTGCGCGGCTCTTCTGCACGACACCGTCGAGGATTGCGCTGACAAGACCAATCTAGACACGCTTGCCAAGATGTTTGGCAAGGACGTCGCTATGCTTGTGGACAGCCTTACCAAGATTATACAGGTTCAGGTTGCCGACAAGGAGGAGGCTCATATTGAGAACATACGCAAGATGCTTCTCGCTATGAACAAGGATATCAGAGTTATCTTTATTAAGCTCTGCGACAGACTTCATAATATGCGCACCCTCTCGGCCAAGAAAGAGGATAGGCAAAGAGCTATTGCTCTCGAAACGATGTATATCTACGCCCCGCTGGCTCATAGACTCGGTATCCAGAAGATAAAGCAGGAGCTTGAAAACCTCAGCCTTTATTATCTCGATATCGTCGGCTACGAGGAGGTACACGAGGCTATTGAGAAGAAATACGGCCAAAACCGTATGTTTATCGAAGAGGCCAAGAGCATCTTGTCCGATAAGCTCACCGAAAATCACATTTCTTTTGAGCTTGAGGGACGCGTTAAGTCGGTATACAGTCTGTATAGAAAGATGTATACGCTTAACAAGTCATTTGACGAGATATACGACTTCTACGCCGTTAGAGTTATCGTTGAAACCGAGCTTGAGTGTTACACAGCGCTCGGTCTGGTCCACGAGATGTTCAAATCGATACCTGGCAGATTTAAGGATTATATATCCACACCCAAGCCCAACCTTTACCGCTCGCTTCACACGACGGTTATAGGACACAGCGGCATTCCGTTCGAGGTGCAGATACGCACACGTCAGATGCACGAGGAGGCCGAATACGGTATCGCAGCGCATTGGAAATACAAGACGGGTGAGAAAAGCGCCGCCAATATTGACGAAAAGCTGCGCTGGATATCTCAGCTGCTTGAGTCCGATGAGAATACCAGAGACCCCGATGAATTTATTCATTCATTCAAGACCGATATTTTCCACGACGAAACCTTCGTATTTACCCCCAAGGGCGACGTTATTTCGCTTCCTCAGGGCTCTACCACAATAGACTTTGCATACGCTATTCACTCGGCTGTCGGAAACAAAATGACCGGCGCAAAGGTCAACGGTGTGATAGTTCCTATCGATAAAATCCCGCAGAATGGAGATATTATCGAGATTATAACCTCTCAGTCCTCAAAGGGACCCAGCAGAGACTGGCTCAAGGTTGTAAAAACGGGACAGGCTAGGAGCAAAATCCGTCAGTGGTTCAAAAAAGAAAGACGCGCAGAAAATATTATCGTCGGTCGTGCCGAGGTTGAGCGCGAGGTAAAACGCATTTCCAAGAGCTACACCGATGCAGAGCTTGATGCAGTTATAACAACTATAGCAAAGCGCGTCGGCATTAATAACAGTGACGACTTTTATAACACTCTCGGCTTTGGCGGTATAACTCTTCAGAGGTTTATACCCAAAATCAAGGAGGAGCTCGAGAAGCTTTCCGAGCAGGAGGCACCTCAGCAGACACACGAGGAGGAGCTTTCTAAAATAAAGCTTTCTACTTCAAAGAGAAAATCCCACGGTGGAGTTGTTATCGACGGAGAGGGAGGCTATCAGATAAAGTTTGCAAGATGCTGTAACCCCTTGCCGGGCGATAAGATAGTTGGCTTTATCACGCGCGGGTATGGTGTTTCTATACACAAGAGCGACTGTCAGAACGTTCATCAGTCACGTCACAACGAGGAAAATCTTTCGCGCTGGGTCAAGGCTGAGTGGGAGAGAGGCGAGTCTTCAACGATGGGAGAAACCTACGAGGCGTCTATTCAGATTATCACCGAGGACGGCATAGGCGTTTTGGCAGGGATATCTATGGCTCTTGCCGATATGAAGGTTTCAATAACCAAGATAAATACACAGCAAACAAAGAGCGGCGATTACGTTATGAACATCGTTATCGAGTGTAAGAACGTATCGCATTACGATTATATCGTCACAAGGCTTCGCTCGGTGCCTAAGGTTATTTCGGTACGCAGAGGCTTTGCGCAGTAGGAGAATTTATGATAGCAGTGCTTCAGAGAGTTCATAGCGCTTCGGTTGTTGCCGACGGCACTTTGAGTGGTGAAATAAAAAGCGGTCTCTATATCTTGCTTGGAGTTGCCGAGGGAGATGCCGAGAGGGACGCTGAGGTTCTTGCGGAGAAAATATCAAAGCTTCGCATATTTTCCGATGAAAACGGCAAGATGAACCTTTCGGTCAAGGATATCGGCGGCGAGGTGCTGGTCGTATCCAACTTCACGCTTTTGGCAAACTACGCCCACGGCAACAGACCCGATTATCTCGGTTCGGCCGCGCCGACGGTTGCAAACTCTCTGTATCAGCACTTCGTCTGTGAGATGGGCAAAAGAGTCGAGGTCGTAAAAACGGGCGTTTTCGGTGCCGATATGCAAACGAAAATGGAGACCGACGGCCCCGTCACCATCGTAATGAATTCTTCAGTCCTTTTAAAGAAGGGATAAGACTATGATTCTTCATATACACGGAGATATCAACAGATATTATGTAGAAACACTGTGCCTTATTTTCTTTCCTGGCTCTACGTTTAAGGAGAACGAGGAGTCGGCACAGGGAGTGCCCGAGGTTACCGTAAGCGTATACAGCGAAAAGGATAAATCAGCCACAGCCTACGTTTCTATCAAGCTGAACGACAAAATTTGCGATGCGACCGAAACGGTTTTTTATAGCGAAAATATATGCATCGCGACTCACGAGGCTATCGCTGTCGGCAGAGCTATGCTTGCCGCGGGTAAGGAGCTTGTCGGACATATTCCGCCTTGGGGAATTTTAACGGGAGTTCGTCCCGCAAAGGTTGCGCGCTCGGTTTTCGACAGCGTAAAGGGTATTATTAAAACGAAGAGAATTTTGAGGGACGAGTATTTTTTAAATCCTCAGAAGGCGGCTCTTGCGGTTTCAAGCGCCGTAGCAGAAATGCGTATTGAGCGCAAGCTAAAGAAGAATAGCTGCTCGATATATATATCAATTCCGTTTTGCCCGTCCAGATGCGCCTATTGCAGCTTTGTGTCTTACACTACACCGAGGCTGCTTTCAATGATAGACGAGTATCTTGGCGCTCTTATACGCGATTTAAGAGATACCGTGACTACGGTTTCGAGCCTTGGTATGAGTGTATCTACGCTTTACATAGGCGGTGGAACACCCACGACGCTCACGGCCGAGCAGCTCAGACGCTTGCTCTCAACCGTCTCAGAGCTTATAGACGTAAATTCCTTGCAGGAATTTACCCTGGAGGCAGGCAGACCCGACACCATAACCAAGGAGAAGCTTGATATCGCAAGGGAGTACGGTGTAAGCCGTATCAGTGTAAATCCACAGACCTTAAACGACGATATTCTTGCGGAAATAGGCAGACGTCACACCGTATTGGACTTCTACCGTGCCTATGAGCTTGCAAAGGAATCAGGCTTTAATATCAACGTTGACCTTATCGCAGGACTTCCTGGTGACGATTTTAAGAATTTCTCAGAAACGATAGATAAGGTGATAGCGCTCGCACCTACCAACGTCACCGTACACACCTTCTCGGTGAAGAAGGCGTCCGATGCGCTCAAAAACAACTCGGGCGTGTATTCACTCTCAGGCGGTGATGCGGCAAAGTGCGTCTCTTACTCACAAATTAAGCTCAAATACGCAGGCTATAAGCCATATTATATGTACAGGCAGAAGAATACCGTTGGAAATCTTGAGAACGTAGGATTTTCCGTCGAGGGTGGCGAGAGCCTCTATAACGTTTTTATGATGGAGGAGCTTCAGACCATATTTGCAGTTGGTGCAGGCGCAGTAACTAAGCTCGTAAGGCGAAGTGGCGGTGCTAAGGGCGAGACCGTCCTTAAGCGCATATTCAGACCCAAATATCCCTATGAGTATCTACGGGATTTCGGTGGAGAAAACAGAGATATCCCCTCGCAAATCAAGAGCGAAATTCTCGATTTCTTTAGCTCTGATGAGTAATACACGTCTTTATTGGCATATTCCTTAAAGGATAAAAAAGACTAAAAAACACAATAAAGGCGATATTCTACTGCAATATTTTCTACCTATTATAATAAAATAAAGGATTCACTAATATATTTTAGTGAATCTTTTTTATTTGGAGGGAAAATTGAGTCGAAACGAAAACTTGAAGCAAAGGGATAACGGTGCTGTAAGCGGTGCATTTTCGCTCACCGTATCGGCCATAATCGTAAAGGTTATAGGCCTAATATATAAAATACCTCTATCGCATCTTCTTGGCGGCGAGGGAATGGGCTACTTTAATAGCGCATATACGGTTTACGGCCTTTTTTATCTTTTGTGCACAGCAGGTGTGCCAAAAGCTGTAACTATGCTGGTGCTTGAGAGCAGGGAGGGGCGCTCGCGATATACCGAAAAGCAGGTTATCAAAACGTCAATGAGATTATTTTTTATTCTCGGTCTTTCTTTGACAGGGGCATTTGTGATATTTTCAGGTCCACTTGCGACCATAATAGGCAGCAGCAGAGCAAGAGCAACGATGCTCGCCGTAGCACCGTCGGTTCTGCTCGTATCGGTTGCAGGAGTGGTGCGAGGATACCTGAGTGCCGGTATGTCCTTTCTTGAGGTTGCCGTTTCTCAGGTGCTTGACGGAGTAGGCAAGCTGGTGTTCGGCTTGATTTTTGCATACTATGGCTACACACACGAGTTTAAGAGCGAGCTTGTTTCAGCGTTCACTATTTTAGGTGTTACTCTAGGGGCGCTGGTGAGCCTTGTATATCTGTTAATTGTATCAAAAATTAAAAATACCGAACAAAAAACAGAGCAGAAGCTCTCGTCACTTGAAAGAAAAGAAATCAGAAAGCGCATATTCGGTATATCGCTTCCGATAACTCTAAGCGCCGCTGTGATGAGCATCGGCAATATAATAGACCTTTTTATAATAATGAGACGCCTTGCGGACGGAGGGTATACGGAGCTAGAAGCAACAGCGCTTTACGGACATTATACGACGCTTGCCGTTCCTATGCTGAATTTTGCCATCTCACTAATTACACCTGTGTCGGTTGCATTTTTACCTATTTTGATAAAGGGCAGAGTGAATAGCGACGGCATCTATTCCGACAGGGCCAGAAAGGACGCTCTTTCTTTAACTGCCTTGCTGAGTGCACCTCTGGTTTTTGGAATAAGCGCATTTTCAAGCGAAATACTTACGATGCTTTTTGGCAAGGAGGGGGTTTCAGTCGGGGCGCCGCTGCTTAGGTTGATAATGCCTGCTCTGGCTTTCCTTTCGGTCTTGCTCGTGGTGAACACCTCGCTTGAAGCGGCAGGAAGTGTAAGAGCGCCTATACTTTCAATGCTCGTCGGCAGTCTCGCTAAGGTTTTGATTAGCTATTTTCTGATTTCCAACTCTGATTTTGGAATTTCCGCCGCCCCGATAGGAACGGTGGTTTCCTACGCGCTCTCGCTTGCGTGCTCGCTTTTGTACGCACTAAAAAAGCACCGAATGAATTTTCCGATTTTCAAAACTCACATACTTCCGTATCTCGACGCCGCCTTGAGTGTCCTTTGCGCACGGGCTATATATTTTAAGCTCCTTTTGTCCTTAAACGATACGGTGGCTCTGTGCGCCTCGGGTATGCTTTTCTGTGTGATATATATGATACTTTCTCTGCTGTGCGGAACTGTCAGTGTCAAAAAAATCAAAAATATGGCGTTTTGCACAAAAAGAGCTTGATTTTTTCATAAAACTAGACGAAAAAGTCAACAAATAATTTCAAAAATGTTGATATACTATTGCATTGCTTGTAAATAATTGTTATAATAAGCTGTAAAACTTTTTTGAAAGGAAGTATAAAAATGAACAAGACAGATCTCGTAAATGTTGTAGCAGCAGAAACCGAAATCGCTAAGAAGGACGTTGACGCTGTTGTTTCCGCAACTCTCGATGCTATTTCAAACGCACTCAAGGAGGGTGATAAGGTTCAGCTTATCGGCTTCGGTACCTTCGAGGTTAAGAGCGTAGCTGCAAGAGAGGGTCACAACCCCCAGACTGGCGAAACTATCAAAATTGACGCTTGCAAGAAGCCCTCTTTCTCGGCTTCCAAGGTGCTCAAGTCTCTCGTAAACTAATTTTTAATGCGTCTAGACAAATATCTCAAGGTTTCAAGACTTATCAAGCGACGCACCGTAGCAAACGATGCATGCGATGCCCAGAGAATTTCCGTGAACGGCAAGCAAGCAAAGGCATCATATAACGTTAAGCTTGGAGATTTAATAACCGTTACCTTCGGTACGAAGTCTGTAACGGTCAGAGTTCTTGATATAAGGGAAACCACCAAGAAAACGGAATCGGTAGGTATGTACGAGGTAGTAACCGAGTCCGACGAATAATTAAACGGTCCACTGCATATTCTTTATTGAATATCGGTGGATCTTTTTATATTTTTTCGAGGTGATATTATGAATGAAAATTCTGCAAAAACAGTTTTGGTGGTAAACGAGAGAAAAAGCGTCAAAATGAACGGCGTCAAGAACGTTATCGGCTTTGATGAGGGCTACGTCACTCTCGATACGTCACTTGGTCGGGTCAGCATAGAGGGAAGGGAGCTAAAGATAGAAAGTCTTACAAAGGAAAACGGTGAAATTTACATAACGGGTAACGTCAGTGGGGTTTATTATTCTGACCCCAAGGAAAGCACTACAATATTCAAAAAAATGTTCAAATGATATCCTTTACAATTTCAGAAATTATATTATCTGTGGCTTCTGCCACAATATATGGTACGGCTTTTGCATTTTTTATAGATTTCTTAAGCTCTTGCCGTGCTTTTTTCAGGTATGTGCTTTTTCTTCCCGTTGCGCTCTTTTTTTATAAAGGCAGCATTATAAAATCGGATATTCGCCCACGCGATTTAAGAGAGAGCGAGAACGATAAGAAGAGGCCTGAAAAAATAAATAAAATTCTTTCAGCATTATACCGCACCCTTGTAATTTTTGCCTTTTTTCTTGGCTTCGTGCTGCTTACGTATCTTACCCTCGACGGTGAAATAAGGTTTTATATGCTCGCGGCTTGCCTCCTGTCCTGCGCTCTGGCAAAAAGGACGGTAGTCAGTCTTGCCTTTAAGGTAATTTCGCGCGTGGTGTTTTGTGTATACTACGCTCTGATTATATGTGGACGGGTGGCTTTTTTTCTGCCGAGAACGGTCGCAATATTGCTTTGGCGTCTTTTTTTGTACGTAGAGGGAAAAATTTACAAAAAATTACCAGCCAAACCAATACTTTCACTTGACACACATATAATAAAATGATATAATTAAGATGTTTGTGTATTTATGTTTAAAGGAGGGAAATGCCGATGCAAGCGACCGACCTCGGAGCTTATTATTTTCATCAGGGAACGAATTTTGAAGCATATAAATATCTCGGCTGCACCCTCACTTTTGAGGACGGCGGAAAATACGTCTATACCTTTCGCGTTTGGGCGCCAAACGCTGACGCTGTGGCCTTGATTTCAGACTTTTCGGGTTGGGAGAGCCCGCTTGCGCTTAGCCGTGTAACCGAGCGCGGCGTATTCGAGCTTTCCTATACCTCTATGAGCTCGCTTGAGGGACTCTCTTACAAGTACCGAATATACAGAGATGGCAGGGAATTTGATAAGGGCGACCCTTATGCCCGCTTTTCGCGTGGATACGACGACGGAGCCTCGGTCATTTTTACCGACGACGGCTTTGAGTGGGGGGACAAGTCCTGGCTCGCTTACAGGAGCAGAACGGTTGTCGAGGCAGAGGGCGTCTTTTTGCCAACGCCAATAAACGTTTACGAGCTTCATATCGGCAGCTTTATGCGTCACGAGGGGGACAACTCCTATCTTGGATATCGCGAGCTTGCCGAGATTTTACCCTCGTACGTTAAGAGCATGGGCTATACGCACGTCGAGTTTCTTCCCGTACACGAGTTTCCGTACGATGGCTCGTGGGGATATCAGGTATGCGGCTTCTACGCTGTAAGCTCTAGGTTCGGAAATCCTACGGATTTCAAGTATTTAATTAATGCGCTTCACAAGGCGGGTATCGGCGTCATAATCGACTGGGTTCCCGCGCATTTTCCAAAGGACGCATGGGGACTTTTTGAGTTTGACGGCTCGCCTTTATACGAGTATCAGGGCGAGGACAGAAAGGAGTCCTCGTGGCAGACGCGCTTTTTCGATCTCGGACGAGAGGAGGTTCAGTCCTTTCTTATATCCAACGCGCTCTATTTTCTACGTGAGTTTCATATAGACGGCCTCAGAGTTGATGCTGTTGCATCAATGCTGTATCTTGATTTTGACAGACGCCCCGGAGAGTGGGTACCCAACTCCGACGGAACTAATGAGAATAGGGAAGCGGCGGCATTTTTGCGCAAATTCAATTCTGCCGTCCACGGAGAATTTCCTGACGTACTCACTATTGCCGAGGAGTCCACAGCTCACGGCGGTCTTACCTCTCCCGTTTACAATGGGGGATTTGGCTTTGACCTGAAATGGAATATGGGCTGGGCCAACGACTTTTACGATTACGTCTCGACCGACCCGTATTTCAGGCGCTACAAGCACAAGGCCTTGAATTTCCCATTAATGTACGCTTTTAGCGAGAACTATGTTCTTCCTATCTCGCACGACGAGGTCGTACACGGCAAGCGCTCGTTTATAGATAAGATGTTCGGTGAGTATGAGGACAAGTTCCTCGAGGCACGTGCAGCTCTTCTGCTGCAGATGACCTATCCAGGCAAAAAGCTTACTTTTATGGGCACCGAGTATGCTCAGTTCAGGGAATGGGACTTTGAAAATTCTCTTGAATGGTTTATGCTCGATTATCCTAAGCATCGGGAGTTCAGAGCCTACGTATCAGCTCTAAATTCATTCTATCTCTCGCACAGCGAGCTTTGGGAAATTGATTTTGACGAGCGTGGATTTAAGTGGATTTACCCTGACGAGCAGGATAAGAACCTCGTCGCGTTCAAGCGCTTAAATTTGCGCGGAGAGGAAATAATAGTTATTATCAGCTTCTCGGGTGCTTCGCAAGAGATTTCACTAAAAGTCAAACCCGATAATCTAGAGGTGCTCTTCGATACGGGCAATTTCGCCACAAGGAGCGATTTCGTTTTGGAGAACGGCTTGGGCGCAAAGATTATAATGCCGAGATTCAGCGGTGTCGTTTTAAAGGAAAATAAAAAGAAAATAAATATAAAACCAAAGCATAAGGAGAAACGCAATGTACTGTAAAAAGGAATGTATCGCTATGCTGCTTGCAGGAGGCCAGGGCTCGCGTCTTTACGACCTCACAAAGCATATAGCCAAGCCTGCCGTATCCTTTGGCGGCAAGTATAAAATCATTGATTTCCCGCTTTCAAACTGCATAAATTCGGGAATCGATACCGTGGGTGTGCTCACCCAGTATCAGCCTCTCGAGCTGAACGAATACGTTTGTAACGGAGCGCCCTGGGACCTCGACAGAATGAGAGGCGGCCTTTCCGTTCTTCCGCCTTATCAGGGAAACAAGCACTCTGATTGGTACAAGGGAACCGCAAACGCAATTTACCAGAACATAAATTTTATAAAGCATTATAACCCCGAGTACGTTCTCATACTTTCGGGCGACCATATTTACCGTATGGATTACAAGAAAATGCTTGAGCAGCACAAGGCCACGGGCGCCGTATGTACGGTTGCGACCATAACCGTTCCTATGGACGAGGCAAGCCGCTTTGGAATTTGTAATACCAATGCCGACGGCTCGATTTACGAGTTCGAGGAGAAGCCGAAGCAACCTAAGAACAACCAGGCTTCAATGGGTATATATATTTTTAATACCAAAACTCTTATTGAGTATCTTGAAAACGATGAAGCCGACGAAAATTCGAGCAACGATTTCGGCAAGAATATTATCCCGAACCTTTTAGGAAACGGAGAGAAGCTTTTTGCTTATAAGTTCTCGGGATATTGGAAGGACGTCGGTACTATTTCTTCTCTTTGGGAGGCAAATATGGACCTTATCGGAGAGACACCCGTCCTCAATATAGCCGACAAGGACTTCAGAATATATTCAAAGAACACGGCCCGTCCCCCTCAGTACTTGGGCCCTAACTCAAAGATAGTAAACTCCTTGGTTTCCGAGGGCTCGAGAATTTACGGCACGGTTATCAATTCAATACTCTCAGGCGGTGTTGTTATCGAGGAGGGCGCTATAGTTCGCGACTCGGTTATAATGGACGATGTAGTCGTCAAAAAGGGCGGCGCAGTATATTCGGCGATAGTTGACTCCGATGCCGTTATCAAGGAGGGCGCTGTCGTAGGCACCGAGGGTGCAGGTAAGGAAAACATAGCGGTAGTAGCAAGCTCAACCGTTGTCAAGGCTCAGAAAAAGGCCTGACATGTCCTCAAATACATTCTTGAAAGGAATACAGATATGGCAAGCGCAGCAGGAATAATTTTCTCAAGCTTAAACAATAACACACTATCAAGACTTACGGGCGACAGAACGGTTGCGGCAATTCCGTTTGCCTGCAGATACAGACTCGCAGACTTCTGCCTCTCGAATATGATTAACGCTGATATTTCAAATATCAGTATGGTGGTAAACTACAATTATCGCTCCTTGCTTGAGCATATAGGAAGCGGTAAGGACTGGGATTTGGCGCGCAGAGCCAGCGGAGTTAATTTCGTTTCTCCCTTCCAGAGCGCAGCAAACGCCACCGAAGCAAAAATGTTCTCGACACATCTCGAGGCGCTCAAGAGCATGAGTGCCTACATAACCGAGATGAAGGAGAACTACGTTGTTCTGATGGACTCGGACAACGTCCTTAATATCGATCTTCAGAAGGTTATATCGGACCACGAGAAATCAGGCGCAAGCGTGACCATCGTCACCCGCAAGCCCGAGCGTGATTACAGCGCAAAGCACCCGAGAATGATGATATCCTCGGTAGCAGACAAGATTACCGACATTGCTATGTCTTCGGTTTATAACGAAAGACACCCTAACCTCGCTCTCGGCATTTTCGTTATGAGCACGCTGTTTTTACGCAGACTTATCGAGGAGGCCGTAGCGTACAACCTCAATAGCTTCACCGCCTACCTTCTCAAAAACTGCAAAACTCAGCATTACAAGGCTTATCGCTACGACGGTTACGTCGCCACGGTTTCGAGCTTTCTTGACTATTACAGATGCTCTATGGAAATTGTCAAAAATCCGTCAGCCCGCGAAACTCTTTTCGGCAGAAAAGAGGCGCCGATTTTCACCAGAGTTCACAACTCTGCACCCACGATGTACAAGGACGGCGCTAAGGTCGAGAGCTCTATGCTAGCCGACGAGTGCATTATCGAGGGTACCGTTATCAATTCGGTGCTCTTTAGAGGGGTTAAGGTAGAGAAGGGAGCAGTAGTCAAGGACTCGGTGCTTTTCCGCGGTACTCACGTAAGTCGCGGAGCTACACTGAACTGCATAGTTGCCGATAAGGACGTTTACGTCAGCGAAAACGTTAATCTTTCGGGTAACGAGAATATGCCGTTCTATATTCAGAAAAAACGCAAAATCTAAAGGAAAACACAATGAAAATTTTATTCGTAACAAGTGAAGCGTCACCCTTTGCTGCAAGCGGCGGTCTCGGTGACGTCATGGGGGCACTTCCTCCCGCAGTAGCAGATAAGGACAACGAGGTTTCGGTTATTATGCCGCTTTACAACACTGTAAAGGACGTATATAGGGACAATATGGAATACGTCACGGACATAACCTTTATGCTCTCATGGCGTAAAACAGGCGCTACCGTTTATAAGCATTCTTTTGGTGGCTGTACCTACTATCTCGTTGAAAATCACTATTATTTCGACCGCTCTCGCCTTTACGGTGAATACGACGACGCTGAGCGCTTCGCCTTCTTCTCAAAGGCGGTAGTGGAATTTATGCTTTCTAGCGGCAATATCCCTGACGTTCTTCACGCAAACGATTGGCAGACAGCACTCTCAGTCGTATATCTCAAGACCGAGTACGCGTCTATTGAGGCGTTTAAAGCCCTTAAAACCGTATATACCATACACAACATTGAGTATCAGGGTAAGTTTGACCCCTATATTCAGGGGGACGTGTTCGGCATTAGCGGAAAATATAGCGATATTCTCGCCTTTGACGGCTGTATTAATCTTATGAAGGGCGCTATCGTTGCCTCGGATTTTGTTACGACGGTCAGCCCAAATTATGCTAACGAGCTCGAATACGATTTCTTCGCATTCGGTCTCTCGTCTGTTATCAAGGACGCAAAAAATAAGCTTCTTGGCGTTATCAACGGCATAGACTACGGCGCGTTTTCACCCGACAAGGGTGGGGATATAGCTTTTGCCTATACCTCAACCAACTACAAAACGGGTAAGGCAAAAAACAAGGCTTATATCCAGAACAAAATAGGCCTTGAAGTCAAAAAGGACGTTCCGCTTATTGCTATGATAACCAGACTTACGGCAGGCAAGGGAATAGACCTCGTTTTGCACGTTATAGAGGAAATTCTCAGCGAGAACGTACAGCTTGTCGTTCTTGGAACAGGCGAGCGAGAATACGAGCAGGCGCTCTTGAATATTGCCTCAAGGCACGATAACTTCAAGGCGCTTATAAAGTTTGACCGCGCACTCTCAAAGCAGATATACGCAGCAGCCGACCTGTTCCTTATGCCATCCAAGAGCGAGCCCTGCGGACTTGCGCAAATGATAGCCTGCTCTTATGCTACCGTTCCTATCGTTCGCTCGGTCGGTGGTCTTCGCGACTCGATAGTACCGTACGGTGAGCCCGGTGGCAACGGCTTCCGCTTCGATAACTACAACGCTCACGATATGCTCTACGTTATCAAGGACGCGATAGCGCTCTATACAAACAGAAAAGAGTGGAATAAGCTTACCGCGGCAGCAAAGAAATCCAACTTCACCTGGGACAGTTCTGCCTCGAAATATATCCAGATTTATGACAAATTAACCAAACAGTAAGGAGTAAATCTTTTTTAATGAATACTTCCCGCAAAAATCAGCGCACACCCGACGCAAAGAAAACGATAACCAAAAAGGAATTAAAGGAAAGAATAGAGGGAAAGCTTACCGCGCTTGGTGCAGCCTCACCGAAGAGCGCAACCCGCGAGCAGATTTATCAGGCAACGGTTCAGACCGTCAAGGATATAATGATAGAGTACCGCGAGCAGTTCAAGAAGCGTATCAAGGCCAAGGACGGCAAGAAGATTTGCTATCTCTGTATGGAGTTCTTGGTTGGACGCGCGCTCAAAAACGACGCTATGAACCTCGGTATTTACGATAAGCTTCTAGACGTTCTTTCTGAGATGGGTACGACCTTTGAAGAGATTTATTCCGTAGAGGTTGACCCCGGCCTTGGAAACGGCGGTCTTGGAAGACTTGCCGCATGCTTTATGGACTCGCTCTCAGCAGGTGACTATGCCGCTAACGGATACTCGCTGCTCTATGAAACAGGCCTGTTCAGACAGAAAATAGTAGACGGAGAGCAGGTTGAGCTTCCTGACGAATGGCTTGATAAAGGCGGAATTTGGCTCGTTGCTCACCCCGAGCGCAGTATTCCCATTCGCTTTGGCGGAAAAATCGAGGAGAAATGGGAAAACGGAGCGCTTCGCATAGCAAACTACGAGTACGACGAGGTAAAGGCCGTACCATACGACCTTCTCATACCGGGTACTACGACCAACGCTGTAAATACCATCAGGCTTTGGCGCGCCCGTCCGTCGTCGTATTCGGTTTCGGACTTTTCCACCCAGAGTAATTATTTTAAAACGCTCTCGAACAGCTCTAGCGCCGAGAATATAACTAAACAGCTCTATCCTGCCGACAATTACGACGAGGGTAAGCTTCTCAGACTTACGCAGCAGTATTTTCTCGTTTCGGCCTCGCTTCAGAGTATTATCAGCGACTATTTTGCTGAACACGGCTCTCTGAAGGGCTTCGAGGACAAAATTGCTATTCATATCAACGATACTCACCCTGCGCTTTGCATACCCGAGCTTATGCGCATATTTATGGACGTGTATTCGTACTCGTGGGAGGACGCCTGGAATATAGTAACTAAGACGGTTAGCTATACCAACCACACCGTGCTTCCCGAGGCGCTTGAATGCTGGAGAGTTGACCTTTTCAGCGTAAAGCTGCCGAGAATTTACACTATCGTATGCGAGATTAACCGCAGATTTACCGCTGACCTTTGGAATTTGTATCCCGGTGACTGGGATAGAATTTCGAGAATGTCGATAGTTGCTTATAATCAGGTAAGAATGGCTAACCTCTCGATAGTCGGCTCGCACGCAGTAAACGGAGTTTCAAAGCTTCACAGCGAAATTCTTAAGAAGAGCGTTTTCCATGATTTTTACAAAATGACACCGGATAAGTTTCAAAACGTCACAAACGGTGTAGTCCATCGCAGATGGCTCTCTTACTCGAACCCCGCTCTTTCGGCTCTTCTTGACGAGCTTATAGGCACGGAGTACAGAAATCAGGGAGCGCTTCTCTCGGGACTTCTCGATTATAAGGACAGCAAGGACGTCCTTATGAGAATTGCAGATATTAAGTCGGCAAATAAGGAGCGCTTTGCTCATTATGCATTCGCTAAAACGGGCAAGAGAATAGACAAGGAGTCTATCTTTGACGTTCAAATCAAGCGTATGCACGAATATAAGCGTCAGCTTCTCAACGTTCTTAAGATTATCTCTCTTTATAACGAGATTATGGATAATCCGAATGCCGATATCCCGCCTCAGACCTTTATTTTCGGCTGTAAGGCGGCACCTGGCTACGCTATGGCGAAGAAGATTATCAAGCTGATTTGGTTCCTCTCTGAGGAGCTTGAAGCAAATCCTCTTACACGCGACAGACTTAAAATCGTGTTTATGGAGGAGTACAACGTTTCTATGGCCGAGGTGCTTATTCCCTCAGCGGATATTTCCGAGCAAATATCCCTTGCAGGAAAGGAGGCGAGCGGCACGGGCTGTATGAAGCTTATGATGAACGGTGCCGTAACCTTAGGCACGCTCGACGGAGCAAACGTAGAAATACTCGACGCGTGTGGCAAGGACAATATGTATATCTTTGGCCTTAACACCTACGAGGTAGACGAACTTTGGCGCAACGGATATTCCTCGCGCTCCTATTACAGCACCTCGGAGCATATAAGAGCCGTTATAGACAGACTGTACAGACCTATTGCAGGACAGGATTTCTCGCATATTGCAGATTATCTTATAAACGCAGGCTCGGGAATTGCCGACCCATTTATGTGCCTTGCCGACTTTGAGTCCTACCGTCACGCATACTCACGAGCGGTAAAGGACCACTCCGACAAGCTCGCCTGGTCCAGAATGTCGCTAATCAATACTGCGACCTCGGGCATTTTTGCCTCGGATAACAGTATAAAATGCTATGCTGAGAATATCTGGCACGCGCTTCCTATCAATAAGCTTTGATTTTTAGCATAGTGCGGGGAATTTTTACCCGCCTGAAAGTATAATTTAAAAAGAGGTTTTCGTGAAATACAGCACCATTTCGCCGCCACAACGCTCGCAGTGTGGCTCGGTTGTGTTTATACATCAGAACGAGGACGTGATTTCCTCGGCATACGATATTAATGAGAAAATAGTTATAAATGCATTTCTGCCACGAAATTTGGGCGTAATTTCTGCAAAAATAATAATTTACAGTGAAAATTGCGCCGATGTTGTTGAGGTGTGCGACGGCGAGTGGCTGGATATGGAGGGTGAGCTTGACGTATACGAATTTCGCCCGTCAACTCTTTCTCGGGTCGGTATATACTTTTTCAGTATTGAAATAAAAAGTGCCTTCGGTGTGTTGCATTCTCGCGGCAGAATTTATGAGCTATCCTTTGCGGACAGCTATTCGTCGCCACACCTTCAGCTTACCCTGACGGATTTTCGCAATACTCAGCCCTCGGCTATCCTGGGCGGCGTTATATACCACGTTTTCGTCGATAGATTTAACCGAGGTGGAGACGTGCCTATCTCAAAGGGCGCGCGCTTAATTACGGGCGAGTGGGAGAGAATACCCGAGTATCCCGAATATCCCGGAGCTCCGATGAAGAACAATACGTTCTACGGAGGAACGCTCTATGGCGTTATCGCTAAGCTCGATTATATATCCTCGCTTGGCGTAAAGGCTATCTACCTGAGTCCAATTTTTTCTTCAGTATCAAACCATAAGTACGATACAGCCGATTATATGTCGGTTGACGAGATGTTCGGTGGCGACCAAGCACTCTTGGAGTTAATCAAGGAGGCTGATAAGCGTGGTATTAAGATAATCCTCGACGGTGTTTTTAATCACACGGGCTCTGACAGCGTTTACTTCAACAAATACGGAAGATACTCTACGCTCGGAGCCTATCAGTCTACCGACTCTGAGTACTACGGGTGGTACGACTTTAAGAAGCACCCCGACGACTACACAGCGTGGTGGGGAATTGACATTTTGCCGAGAATTAATCCCGACAACCCATCGTGCGCCGACTTTTTCGCCTCCGAGGGTGGTGTTGTTTCAAAATATCGCGATATGGGAATATACGGCCTCAGGCTTGACGTAGTTGACGAGCTCTCGGACAGCTTCGTCGCAAAAATCAAAAAAACACTCTCAAGGAGCGCCGAGGCGGTTCTTTACGGCGAGGTCTGGGAGGACGCCTCGAATAAAATTGCATACGGCAAGCGTAAGCACTACTACCTCGGAAATCAGCTCGACGGCGTAATGAATTATCCCCTAAGAAGCGGTATTATTGATTACTTCACGGGCCGTGGCAAAGAGAAGCTTGAGTATGCGCTCAAGGAGGTCACGGTTAACGCTCCCGACCGCGTTATGCACGCACAGATGAACCTGCTTGGCACACACGATACACCTAGAATACTTACCGTACTTTCGGGCGTGAATTTCGAGGGGCGCAAAAACTCCGAGCTGGTGGAACTGCGACTTAACGGCACCGAGAGAAAGGAAGCGACCAAAAAGTTAATTTCGGCCTACACAGTCCTCGCAACACTTCCCGGTATACCTACGGTTTTCTACGGCGACGAGGCGGGGCTTGAGGGGTGCGGAGACCCTTTCAACAGAATGCCATATCCTTGGGGAAAAGAGAATAAAAAACTCATTTCTCACTATAAAAAACTAGGCAGAATACGAACCGAACATTCTGAGGCTTACACCTTCGGTGCCTTTTCGTTGCTTTGCCTGACGGATAAAATGCTGGCCTTTTTGAGATATTCCTCTCGGTCGGCTTATGTCACGGTATATAATAATTCTTTAGCGGATATAAGAATTTCCGCCAAGGGAAAACTCAAATCACTTATAAACGGAAAAACATTTTCGGCTCATACGCTCTCGCCATATTCGGCAGACGTTTTTGTCTTGAGCCGTGAGGACAGCTTACACTTTGAGGAACTGAAATGATTATTACTTTAATTGGAATGCCCGGTTCGGGCAAAACGTGTATGGGACGCTCGCTTTCAAAGAAACTTGGAATGCGTGTAATTGACGGTGACAAATTCATAGAGCAGCGCTACGGACTTCCTCTTCACGAGATTATCTCTCGCGAGGGACTAGAGGGCTTTAAGAAGATTGAAGAGCAAACGCTCCTTTCGATAGAGGACGACGACGTAATACTTAGCCCCGGCGGAAGCGCTGTGTACTATGAAAGCTTTATGCAAAAATGCTCTGACAGAGGAGTTGTCGTATACCTTTACACAGGACCAAAGACGACCCTTGAAAGAATTGGCGATTATTCGAAAAGGGGCGTTGTTTTAAAGGAAGGACAGACCATAGAGGACCTGTTTTCCGAGCGCGAGCCGCTTTATAAAAAATGGGCGCATATCGTAGTTGATTGCGACGGACGTGCATTCGCAAGGTACAAGCGCGTTGCGGAAAATGAAATTAAAAAATACATAAACAAAAATGCTGCCCGCTTTACCAAAGACCAAAAGGTGCAAGAATGATTTTTTCTGAAATCGTCTTTAAAGCGTTTTAAATACCGAGAAATTTTCACAGCTTATCAAGAAGAAATCGGTATAAGATATAAGCGCAACCCACGTGTATGCTAAGTGGCGAATTTCATCTAAACAAAAAGAAGCACGAACGATGTTCGTGCTTCTTTTTTGCACTCTTTTTCAAGGGTTGTGCCTTGCACCGATTTAGCGCACCGTTATCACCTTAAAAGTTGATACTCTTTAGAATTTTGTAGAAGTCGTCAATTTCACGCATGGTGTTGAAATATGAGAGTGAAAGGCGAACTATACCGCACTCAAGCGTTCCGAGCTTTTTATGCACCGAGGGAGCGCAGTGTAGCCCCCCTCTTGCACAAATGCCGTTTGACGAGAGAACGCCGCCCGTATACGATGAGGGCAGATTTTTGATATTAAATCCAACCGTGCCAAATGCCGAGGGGTAGAGAATAGTGTCCCTCACGCTTCCGATACGCGAAATCAGCGCTTCTGTCATCAGCTCAATTTTTCTTTCTATCGCGTCTATGCCAACTCGCTTTATAAAATCAATACCGCCACCCAGCGCCGCTATTGCAGGCGTGGCGGGTGTACCGGCCTCGTATCCCTCGGGCAAGAGAGCGGGCATCTCGGTGTTCGTGCTGTCATACCCGCTGCCACCCTCGTAGAGTGTTTCTTTTCTTTCGATATCGCGAAAAACCGCAAAGCCAACCCCTTGTATGCCAAACAGAGCCTTATGCCCCGGAGCACACAGCACGTCGCAGGGGGTGGTTGATAAATCTATCTCGGTGTGACCTATTGCCTGAGAGGCGTCAACTATTAAAAATAATCCATGTTCCTTTGCAATTTTATAGAGCGCCCCGATGTCAATTCTTTTTCCCGTAACGTTGGAAGCGAGCGTAGATATAATTCCTTTTGTGTCCTCGCGTATCAATGGGGAAATTGCCTTTTCGGGATTTAAATTGCTGTCAAAGGTCGAGTATTCAATCGATAGCTCTTTTTTTAGCTTTTCAAGAGGCCTAATAACAGAATTATGCTCGATATCCGAGCATATAAGGTGACATTTTTCAGTTACGAAGGACTTTATCGCGAGATTAATTGCGTGCGTTGCGTTGTAGGTAAAAACGACCCTTTCCGGAGCGTCAATTGAGAGAAGCTCTGCAACCCTCTCGCGCGTGTCGTATATAATCTCGCCTGCGCGCTCGGATAGTGCGTGCGAGCTCCTGCCGGGATTCCCACCGCATTTTTTTAGGCAATAATTGAGAGCCCTGAGAACGCTTTTTGGCTTTTTGTAGGTTGTTGCAGCGTTATCGAAATAAATCATACTATTTCCTCGGTACTACGTTGTAATTTATACCGCGCTCCTTAAGGGCGGAAATAAGAGTGTATAAATGCTCCTCCGATATCTCTATACCGTGAGTACACCCGGGAGCTGTCTCGGTGTTGTTTGCCTTTACTAGCTTAGACTTAATTCCCATGCGTGCAAGAATTTTTCTTGCCTTTATCGCATAGGTTACGGAGCCGACGGTTACCGTTATCGTGTTCATGTCGAAGCCCCTTCCTTTTTATAATCCTTAAATTGCGAGCAAAATGCTCCCTAACAGTTTATGCTTTTTGCACTTATTTGGCTATTTATACCTTATGTTTTAGGCTGCAATTAACACTTGACATTGCATATCTCCTATGTTATAATATATTTGCCGTTAGCCCTATGTAACTGGGCAGCGCCGGGATCTCCGCGGCGACAGAGAAGACGCTTTGGCTTTTAGGGCGAGACTTCTCAAACACCACTCCGAAAGGGGTGGTTTTTATTATATCCCTTGACAAATATCTCGCCCGGGTGTATAATTAGTTTAAAATTTGTGAGGTGATTTTTATGTATTGTGAGATATGTGGAAAATGGAGCGAAAAATACCCACTTTGCAAAGATTGCTACTACGAAGAAGAATACGAAGGTATGGACACGGAAACACTAGAGTGTCCAATCTGTGGTGCTCCAACTTTCATTTATTATGGAAATCCAAGAAAAGACCTTCTATGTAGTAAACATGCAACCATGCTTAAAAATGGAAACCTAACAAAATGTACGGATTGCGATAAATGGTTACATAACGGCGAAAAATGCTCATGCAAAAAAGAAACTCAAAAAGCAATAGTTAAACAACCGCCAAAAGAAGACTCCATTTCAGATCTCACATGCATTGTTTGCGGTGAAAATTCCAACGGAAAGCATTTTTGCTACTCTTGCTACAGCAAATACAAAGATAAAGTAGTGTTGTTAAAAGTCCATAAATGCGAATTTCCCACAGGAGATCCTTTAGACGAATCATATGAAGGTGTTTTCGAATGTGAAGATGGACATATTGTTAAAAGTATTTCTGAACAAGTTATTGATGACTGGCTTTACGAACAAGGAATTTTCCACGCTTATGAAGCTCCGCTCGATATAGATGAAGAAAAACCTTTAAAACCTGATTTTTGTTTAAAAAACTATTTAGGCAAAGGTAAAGATGTATACATAGAATACTTCGGTTTGAAAGGACAGCCAAAATACGATGAACAAACTGCCTTTAAAATGAAGCACTATGAACGCCTTGGTATTACATTGATTTGTCTGTATCCAAAAGATTCAAAAAACCTTAAATTTGCTCTTCAAACAAAAGTATTAAACAAAGATAAAATAAAAGAAAATCAAATAAACGGAAAAGATTGAGGAGAATTTTATGTTTAACTGGTTGTTATTAGCAGGAAGCGACCATACACCCGAAATTACAATAAACAGTACAAGCGCATGGTTCCAAGAAAACGGAGATGAATTCATTTTTGCAATGTGCTTAGGTGTAATTTTAGGCATTATTTTAGCCTACATCTTTTACGAAATAAGAAAATACATAAAGTCTCGAAAAAAAGACGATAAAGAAGAGCAGTAATGCTCTTTTTTATTTTGCAAAAAGACTCTTTAATATCTTAAATGGAAATATTAAAACTGTAAATGCAAAGCTCAAGACAACCTTCACAGTAGCCCAAATTATATCTAAAACAAATTTAACGTAACAATCCGATTTGTCATCAGGATCGATGTTATAACGCAGCTTCTCGTAATCGTTTTCGTTCTCCGGGGTATGTGTAAACGTCAGATACTTAAAGAAACGACCGCGCTTTCGGTATACCCACACCGGATGACCTCACTCTCTCACCCCCTTTACTCTTTCTTTTCTTTCTTAATGCCGGGATACGTTGCATTTACATTTAAAAAACTCGCAGATTTTACTGCGAGTTTAGAGTAAACTATTGACTTTTTATCAATAATCAGATATAATGATAATAGTGATAGGTAACCTTGCGTTGGAAATGGTCGAAGTGTAGCAGCACATATAAAATTGCGTGGACCTAAGGCAAGCCCAACTGTCTATTCAAAAAAGGCGCGTTATCGCGCCTTTTTCTTTATTTTCATATTTTTAACCTCGTTCCATTTGAGTTTACTTGCTGTTACATAACGAGAATCTTCATACCCACTCCATAGCTCAAATCCTTCCGTCTGTGTCGTAGGAATAGGAATTATCTTTCCCTCGCGTAAACGCTTATATTTCTGTTTGGAAAATACATATAAGTTGCCATGTTCTCACCTCCTTTACTCTTTTCTATCCTTTTCTTGCTTATATACAAGGTCGTTGATAAAGCAAGTGTTCTGCTGCTTCAACTCGTCGAAGCTCGCTTTAACGTCCTTATACTCCGCGAGGTCGTCAAGGCCCACGCTCGAGCGTATTGCCTTTTTCGCAAAGTAATCAGAGAAGCAGTCGGTTGAGAAACGCTTTGAGTATATCTTCTTCGAGCAGATATAATACTTCTTGTTTTTAAGCTCACCGTCCTGCGTTCCACTCTCAACCTGTACAGAGAGAACACAGTAGCCAAAGTGGTTGTAAATGCATAAAACAAAAACATACCTAAGAGGCTCGAAAGCTCCGAACCTACCATTCTGATTTCCGTAGTCTCTATTGAAATTCTTTTGTTTTTGTTTTCCATTTTTTACCCCTATGTATTGACTTTTTCGGAGGAGTGTGATAGAATATGCACGAAGATGATCTCGCTGCCGCTTATGCGGATATGTCGCTATATGCGACTGTGACGAACGGCTTATAGTCAATCATCTTCTTTTTATTTTCTTCCTTTTTTCAAACTATTAACTGTTGCCTTATCTTCTTTGTGTATTCGATATGGTTTATCGGGAGCTTGATATTCTCTCTTGGGTTTTGGATTATCATAAGGCACTCCGTAAGACTTCTTTACCTTTTCGTTAGGATCAATGTTATGTCGAAGTTCTGTGTTTGGTTTGCCGTGGATAGTGGGATGCGAAGTAAAACGAATACCTTTATAATGAGTTCGAGATTGACTAAACACCCAAGTAGGATGTTCATCGGGATCTTCTTTCTTCATATTAGGATTGTCCTTCTTTTCCTTCATAAAGAAATTTACACGATGCCATTTCTTTGCGTTTGGGCTGATAAACACTTGACATTTCCTTTCTCCTATGCTATAATTTATTTGACGACTATAAGAGTTGTAGTACAACAGAGTTGAGGCTTGCCTGCGAACTCACAAAAGACGATAGTCGACCGTCTTTTAACGCCCTTAAGGGCGTTTTTTTTATTTTAAAGATTGTTTTAATCACAAATCTTTAAATAGTAGTTCCGCCCTCGAGGGCGGTTTTTTGTTATGTGCTTGACTTTTTGTTGCAAATAGCATATAATATAATTACCTTCAACGGAAAAATATTGTTTCCTTGATGGGCGTATTAAAATACGCTAGCTTGCTTTTTTAAGAAGGGGTTGTCACATTAAGACGCCCCCTTCTTTTTTGCTTTCTATTAGTTGTTGCATGAATAAAAATAAAACACACTTAAAGGTACAGCGTCCCTTTGTTGAAAATGTTGTCGTATGGAACGAGAGAGAGCGTTACTCCGAAATCTTTGTTGCTAAAATTGGTAGAAAATTTAAAAAACATATTGACAAACTGCCCATCAGGTGTTATAATAATATGACGCTTATTGATAGGCTCGTAAGTCTGGGTATTCTCAGCGCCTATGATAGCGATTTTACACGAAAGTGAGGTGCTTTTTCATGTTCGCTATTTTCGTAACAGGTGGAAAGCAGTATAAGGTTGCCGAGGGCGATGTTATCTTCGTTGAGAAGCTTGGCGTTGCTGAGGGCGAGAAGGTTACGTTTGACAAGGTTCTCTGCGTAAACGGCGAAACCCTGTCTGTAGGTACTCCCTATGTAGCAGGTGCAACTGTTGTTGCCAGCGTTGTCAAGAACGGCAAGTCCAAGAAGATCGACGTTATCAAGTACAAGGCAAAGAAGAACGAAAAGAAGAAGATCGGTCATCGTCAGGACTATTCCAAAATCCAGATCGAAAAGATCGAGGGCTAATCCCAAATGACAACAATTACTTTTTATAAGGCCGATGGCTATTATTACGGTTTTGAGGAGCAGGGCCACACGGGCTTTGCGGAATCGGGCGAGGACATACTTTGCTCGGCGCTTTCAGCAATGACGATGTTGATTATCAACACCATAGAGGTCAGCTATGCGTCAAAGGTTGAATATACCATTGACGAGAAAACCACCGATATCAAGCTTATCGCAAAATCAGCTCTCCCTAAATATGAAAAGGACGAGAAGCGTCAGTTCGCGATTTCGGGTCTTATACAGGCTTATTTCTTACAGCTTATGGAGCTCATCGAGGATTATTACGATTACCTCGACGTTCGCGAGGTAGAGCGTGAGATTTAAGCAAAACAGGCTATAAGCCAACCAAATAATATGGAGGTACACGTAATGTTAAAGCTCAGTTTACAATTCTTCGCTCATAAAAAGGGCGTTGGTTCTACTAAAAACGGCCGTGATTCCGAGTCCAAGCGCCTTGGCGTTAAGAAGGCAGACGGTCAGGCTGTTATCGCAGGCAATATTCTCGTAAGACAGCGCGGTACTAAGATTCATCCCGGTACCAACGTTGGCATCGGCTCCGACGATACGCTCTTTGCGCTCGTTGACGGCACCGTTAAGTTCGAGCATATCGCAGGTGGCAAAAAGAAGGTTAGCGTTTACGCTGACTAATATCGTGCAAAAAAGAGTAGTTTGTCTGCTCTTTTTTGTTTTATCTACGCTATAAAAGGAGATATATTATGGCAATTCTGGTTACAGGCGGAACGGGTTACATCGGTTCACATACCGTCGTAGAGCTGCTCAATATAGGTGAGCAGGTTATTATCGTCGATAATCTTTCTAACAGTAAGGTTTGTGTTCTCGACAGAATAGAAAAAATAAGTGGCAAGCGCCCCGAGTTCATCAAGTGTGATTTGCTTGACAAGCAGTCGCTTGATGCGGTTTTTGCAAGTCATCCCGAAATTGATTCCGTAATTCATTTCGCAGGTCTTAAGGCAGTGGGTGAGTCCTGCGCTTTGCCTCTTCTTTACTATCACAACAACATAACCGGTACCCTGAATTTACTTGACTGCATGCTTAAATACGGGGTAATGAGAATGGTGTTCAGCTCCTCGGCGACCGTATACGGAATGCCTAAGAGCGTACCGATTAAGGAGGATTTCCCACTTTCTACGACTAACCCCTACGGCGAGACCAAGCTTATGAT
>JAGBTM010000024.1 GCA_017631325.1 Clostridia bacterium | reverse complement strand
TACCTACAGCACCAAGCTTTCCACCACTGCAGGTGTTAAGGAGTACACCATCACTCCCGATGCTGAAACTTAT
Source organism: Clostridia bacterium (assembly GCA_017631325.1). GTDB lineage: Bacteria > Bacillota > Clostridia > Oscillospirales > CAG-272 > UBA1740. The sequence goes on along the minus strand of JAGBTM010000024.1, from coordinate 39,277 downwards.
ACCTTCTTCTACCTTGAGCACGACCTCAGCTACACTATGTACTGGGATTCCATTACCATAGTTCTTGCAGACTGATAAATTGCTCAAATAAAACACGCCCGTGTGTCATTTTGGCACACGGGTTCTTTTTTGTTGTGCAATGAAGTGTAAATGCGACGTCTTTTTTGCGATTTTCCTTATTGCAATCTGCGCGGAGCAGATAACACTTGACTATCCGCCCTTTTTGTTGTAAAATATATGTAGAAAAATGTAACACGGAAAAAGAGGGAAAATGAGAAAATTCAAGATTTTAATATCCTCGCTTGTTTTGTTGACTACGCTAGTGCTTCTTTCGGCATGCATTACAAACAGTGGGCAGCTTTCCGTCACCTGCGCAGATACAAGCATTACGGTTGGTGAGAGTATAAGGCTCGAGGCGAGCGTTGACGGCGAGCGTATCGAGGGGGCGAAATGGGTGTTGCTCGGTGACGCCGCTACTATATCCGAGGACGGCACGCTGACGGCATACAAGACGGGGCGTGTCACGGTAATTGCAAGATACGCTGACAAATCTGACAGTATAGAAATCATTATACTTGCGCGCGACTGCGCTGTGCTCGGACACAAGACGGGCATTCTTTTGCACGACGGAGAGTATCACTGGCGAGTGTGCTCGTTTTGTAATGAAACGGTTGAGATGGCTCGGCATAGCTTCGATGCGGGAGTGTGTTTAATCTGTGGCGAGCGCGAGGGCGTGGAGGATTTGACCTCGGACCCGTACGTTGGGGTTAGTAAGGCCGAGTTTTACGCAAATTATACCCCTGCGACAAGCTATATGGACGCATATTATCGCACGCAGCACGGATTTCTCTCGGGTAGGCTCGAGATACCGTCGGCGGCGCCCGTGGTAGATAAAAATCAGCCTCGGTGCGACGGGCTTCTTCTTCGTAACACCGATATGCACTATCTTGACGGTGGCAACACCTACGTCGTGTATGATAAGGACGGTGTCGAGGCGTTCAGAGTGTACCGTGGCGGCGCGTATATAACTCTTGAAGAGGTTGCGGCGTATATGTTCGCTTTTGGTGGTGAGGATAACTCCTTTCCACCGAATTATACGAGCAAGAAGAAGCCGAACCCCCAAACCAGTATTTGGGGCGAATATTTAAGAGGAAATCATTCCTATTTTTCGGGCGACACCGAAAAATACCCAAGAGAGCCGAAGCTACCAAATATAACGGGCTGCGGGGGAGATTTGCAGTACTGGGAGATGGATATAGGTACTCACGGTTATAACAACGGCTCGAAAATTACAAGAGGTGCATGTCGCATCGTGTACGGACGTGACGATTTGGACCGTGACGGTGTCTACGAGGACGGTGAGCTTCACCTCTTCTATACCTATAATCATTACGACGATTTCCAGGAATATCTTAATTACGAGGGTGGCTGGGGAGATATTTTTGGCTATAATCAGCGTCCTCTGGGCTCAAGTAAGCCGACGGCTTATATAAAGGTAGCGTACGGCTCATTCACGACGGAGGGTGCCTCTATTTTGGCGGTTTGTCTGCCACCTTATTTTATAGAGAAGCAAAGGGCGGCGTAGTAATCAGGTGCTTGAATAACCGAAAACTACACAAATAAAGGCAAAAAAAACTCTAAAAGCACCGCCGCAACATCAAAAACAAGCAAAGAAAAATAACACAAAAGCAAAAAACGAAAAAACGAAAACAAAAAACCAAAACAAAAAACTAAAACGAAAAACTAAAACACAAAAAGTAAAACACGAAAAACAAAAATACAAAGGCGAAAAAACAAAAGCTATAAAAAAACAAAAAACACACCGACAGAGTTGACCCTCGTTAGTGTGTTTTTGTTTATTTTGTAAACTATAATAGTCAAATATCCTTGAATTTCTCAAAAACCTGCATGTTTGTGCGCGAGGTTGAGAGAGGCGTTACTGATATGAAGCCGGAGAGTAATGCGTTTGTATCGCGGTCTGTGTCCTCGGGGTTGGTATCGGGTATCATACTGCCGTATTGCAGGAACATATCTCCCTCAAGCCTTTTAAACTCGTCGGAGAAATATGGTGAGCCCTGCTTGGTTACCTTTATGCCCACGGGGGACATCGGTATATTGACGTTGTAGATTTGATTTTCTTTGAGTAGGTTGTGCTCCGAGATGAAGCTCCACACCCTATCAAGCTCGGCCTTTGCATAGTCGAGAGTGTCGGGGTAGGTTGAGATGGCGATGCCGCGCCCTCCCATTCTGGCTGCTTCGAATATTGCGCCGACAGTACCCGAGTAAACGAGGTCTTGCCCGAGGTTTACGCCCTTGTTAATGCCCGAGAGCACAAGGTCGAAGCCACCGAGATAAGCGAAGCCAAATCTTACGCAGTCGGCAGGAGTTGAGTCAAGGCTCCACGCCTCGACACCGTCCATATATTCTACCTTTTTAATTTCAAGAGGGTGAGTGAAGTCTATGGCGTGACTTTTACCGCTTTGCTCAACCTTTGGTGCGACAACGGTTACCTCTCCGAGCTTTTTTGCCCATTCCGTGAGCGGTCTTATACCCTCAGCGAAGATGCCGTCGTCGTTTGTTATAAGAATTTTCATACTTTACCTTTTTCAATTTTATTTGTGCTATGTCGTTTCTTAAAAGCGATAATTGCGCGTTTATGATGCTGCTTGCCCCCCGCGTTCTGCATGGCTCGGGATTTAATCTTGGCATAGTACGCACAGGAGAACCCCTTGCGCTTGGCAGAGCTTACAGCGAAGACCCCTTGCGCTTGACAGAGCTTACAGAGAAGACCTCTTGCGCTTGGCAGAGCTAAAAATCAGAGCCAGTCGGTGTGAGATTCCTTATACTCGCGTATAAGCTTGTCCGCGTCGGCAATAAGCGCCTTCATTTCACGCTTTGAATGAACGGTTGCACCCGCTGCGCAGGCGTGACCGCCACCACCGTACTTGTTAGCAAGCTCGCTGACGGTTACGAATCTGGAGCGCAGGCGCACTCTTATAGTTCCGTCCTTATTGTCGATAAAGGCAAGCCAGATAAGAGAGCCCTTGATAGAGTCCATAAGCGAAACCGAGGCGCTCGCCTCCTCGTCGGAGAGGCCGAATTTCTTCTTCATAGCGTGAGTGACGTACAGATATGCAACACCGCCCTCGGTGATTTTCATTTTGCGTCTTGCATAGCCCTCAAATTTGTACTCGTCAAAGTGCTTAAGATAAAGATTTGCATAGAGGTTCTCGGTGTCAATTCCTACACCGAGGATAACTCCTGCAAGCCTTAGGGTCTCGGGCGAGACGTCACGGAAGCGGAAGCGTCCCGAGTCTGTAACCATACCCGCGTAGATGTAGCGCGCGGCCTCGGGGGTGATAGTAAGCTCGTCACGAAACGTGTCGTAAAACGCAGCTATCATCTCGCAGCAGGAGGAACGAAGCTCCTCAATCCATTCGTAGTCTCCGTAGCTCTCGATGGGAATGTGGTGGTCGATTTTGACAAGCTCGCGGCAGAGCGAGTATTTCTTGTTTGAAATGCGATCCTTAGTGGCCGTATCGACTACTATGCCGAGAGCGTCGGAGTACTCCTCGTCGGCAAGCAGCTCGTCTTCACCTCCCAAAAATGCGAGATAATTTGAAAAATCGGCATTTTGAAGATATATTTTCTTCTCAGGATAGGTGGCCTTTAGTATAGTGTAAAGTCCCTTTGACGAGCCAACTGCATCACCGTCGGGTCTGAAGTGTCTAAATATAAAAATCTTGTCGTATTCCTTGATTTTGTCAAGTATTATTTGCATTTCTGCCGTTTTCATAACCGTAAAACCTCTTTTTTATGGATTCTTTAAAAATGTTTTTTGGAGATTTATGTGGCTTTGGTAAAGCCTTGAGCTTTGCCTTGAGAGCAAATTAAGTCTTCGAGAGGGCTTCAAGCTCAGAGAGCAGCTCCATAGCCTCAGCTCTGTCGCGGAGCGTTGCTCCGCTTGCCTTAGCGTGTCCTCCTCCACCGTGACGGGTAGCTATCGGGTTGATATTGTATTTTGAGGAGCGTATCTCGCAGAGAACACCGTCCTCGGTCTCGGTGAAATTGACCCAACTGTCAATTCCGCGTATCTCGGACATCGTGTTTACCATTCCACGAGAGATAGTGAAGTTGTCGACACCGTACGAGCGTGCTTCATTGAGGTCTGTGTAAATGTATGCAACTCGCCCCTCGGTAACGGTGATTTTGAGCGTAAAGCGCGCGCGAAGCTGTATACGAGAGAGCTCGTCGGCATAAAGGCTTGAGTAGATGGGGGCTGTTTCAAATGGCGTTTTCATAAGGTGAGCTGCGAGAAGATGGGTATTTGAGCTGGTAGAGTCGTAGCGAAAGCGACCTGAGTCGGTAACCATACCCGTATAGAGCGCACACGCGCCCTCGGTGTTTATTTTGAGCTGACATTCCTTTGCAAATTCGGTAACCAGGCCACAGCAGCTCTCATACGAGGTGTCGGTCAGCTCGATTTCAGCTATTTTCTCGCAAAAGATGTGGTGGTCTATTCTTACTCTCAGCTCTGCGAGGGTGTACCTTGTGTCGCTTATAAGAGCAGATGCCGAGGTGTCGAGTATGATAGCAAGCGCGCCCTTGTACGCCTCGTCGTCGATTTCGTCGGGTGTAGAGCCTGCGATAAAGGAGTATCTGCCGGGAGCGTCACCGACGGCAAAAACCTCTTTGTCGGGGAAGTTCTCCTTGATAATATTTTTCAGTCCTACTTGGCTTCCTATTGCGTCACCGTCGGGGTTCGAGTGACGGTGTATTATAATCCTGCCGTATGATTTTACAGCTTCTAGTACCTTTTCAAACATTTATTTTCTCCATTTTTAAAATATTTCAAAGATTATTATACCATATCGTGCGCGTGTTTGCAACGGTATATTTTGGCTCTGGCAAAAGAAAGTTCGGTTTTGTGTGAGGGAGGTTGACTTTAGGCGAAGGAGATTAGCTCACGCAAAAGAGGTTATCTCTTTACGAAAGAGATTAACTACGTCTAAGGAGGTTAGCTTCCTTGGAAAGAAAATTTGGGTTCGTTTGAAGATGTTGGCTCTGCGCAAAAGAGATTGGATGTGTTAAAGAGATTTTGGTTTCGTTAGAATGGCGTTGCCTTATTGCAAAGGGGATTAACCTTGACTAAATGAATTTAAGGCTTGCTCAAAATCGATTACACGTCAGTCCCTTGGGCCCTGCCAGAATTCGTCGAGAAGCTCGCGTATTCTTTTTGCGTCGCCGACAAATTTAACGCCACGCCAGAGGGCAGGTAGAGATTTTTTATATATTGGGTCGTCGAAGCGGTCGTCTATAAGGACTATTACTCCTCGGTCGTCCTCACGCCTGATAACTCGTCCTGCGGCCTGAAAAACTCTGTTCATGCCCGGGTAGATGTAGGAGTACTGCTTGCCCATTTCGTACTTTTCGTCGTAGTACTCGGCGAGCGCCTCTCTTTCATAAGAGAGCGCGGGTATTCCGACACCGACAATGACAGCGCCGATGAGGCTGTCGCCTGCGAGGTCTATTCCCTCGGAGTAAATACCGCCCATAACGCAGAATGCAACCAGATAAGAGCCCGCCTCACCTTTGAAATGCTGAAGAAATTCTTCCTTTTCCACTCTTGACATGTCGGGGGTTTGGCTTATGCATTTGATTTTAGGGTATTTTGCCGCGAAGGTGCGCGCAAGTGCCTCGGAGTACTTGAAAGAGGGCGAGAAAATCATATAGTGACCGCGCTTTGATGAAACCGTAGCGGCAATAACTCGGCAAACGGCCGAGAGCGTATCATCGCGCTCTGAGAAGCGAGTGCTTACCTTGTCCGCGATAATTACGCTCAGCTGTGAGGTGTCGAACGGCGAGGGAACCTCAAGCATATCGTCGCTACGCTCTCCACCAAGCACAGAGCGGTAATAATCGATGGGTGAGAGTGTTGCCGAAAACATCATAGCCCCGTGGCATTTATTGATTCTCTGTCGTATCTCGGACGAGGGGTCGAGGCAGTATAATTTGACACGGATAGCCCCGTTTTCGTAAAATGCAAACAATTTGTAGCATTCGTCGAAGCGCGCGAGGGTGTCACAGAAGCGCTTAATTTTATAGTAGACGGCTTTGATGGCGCTAAGGCGAAGTTCGGCCTCATCGTCACGGGCCGAGAATGCTCGAAAAAGTTCGCCCTCGAGCATAAGCGAAAGCTCGTCAAAGAGGGTGTAGAGCCTATCGGGTACGGTGGACAGGTTCACAGCGCCGAGCATTTTACCGTCGTGGTTCTCACGAAGCTCTGCTCTCAGGTACTCAAAAATGACGTCATAGAACACTCTTGCCGCCTCTTTAAGCGAGAGGGGGAGGGGTGAATGCTCGCCGAAGAGCGAATTTTCTGCAGCCTCGTTAAGATACTCGACGCTAATCTCGTCGGAATAGATTTCTCTTGCGCGCTCGGGCAGATTGTGCGCCTCGTCGATGAGCAGGGCGTATTTTCCACCCTCGGAAAAGAAGCGCCTGATGTATGCGTGAGGGTCGAAAAGATGGTTGAAGTCTGTACAAACCACGTCGCACAGCTCGGCGTATGCCAGCATAAGCTCGTATGGGCAAACCTCGTATTTTTGCGACACGTCCCTTGCGTCATTTAAGGTTACGACTGCTTTTTGCATACCGTATAGCTCTAAGGTTGCGTCGGGGAGGGAGTTGCATTTTGCCAATTTACAGCCGGCCTTTGATTTTGAGCAGGCTCTTCTGTTGAGACAGGCCTTGTCCTTTGCCGTAAGAATTATAGCGCGAATAACTGCGCCTCGGCTGACCATAAGATTTATACAGTCCGACAGTGCTTCCGCCGTGGTGGATTTAGGGGTTAGGTAAAAGACCTTATCGCATCTGCCGTCACCGAGCGTGCGCAGAGCGGGGTAGAGAGCCGAGACCGTTTTACCGGTGCCAGTGGGTGCTGAGGCATATAATACGCCACCGCGCGAGAGCGTTCTGTATCCTGCGCGAACAAGCTCCGACTGTCCCTTGCGAATATTGTCGTAGGGGAATTTCATTGCTTTGAGAGTAGGGAGTCTTTTCGTAACTCGCTCTATCTCGGGGTGGGCGTATTTTGAGACGGTGGCGAGGCATTTTGAGAAGAAGGAAGAGAGCTTTTTGAGCTCTGCCGTCTCTTCCAAAAGCTCGGACTCACCGCTGACTAAATTAACGTAGAGAAGGCGTATTTTGATTTTTTCATATCCTCTGAGAATTGCCAGTGCGTAGGCCAGAACGAAGGCCTCTCCTCTTGCTTCGGCCGCTTCCTCGCGGCGCGGCTTCTTTGGAGATGAGGATATTTCTCTTGCGACGGTGACGGTATTTTCGCTGATATCGTCGGCAGGTGCGATAAGCTCAAACGAGTGTCCGGCCGTATCAAAGCCGAGGGTCAGCGTTTCGGGATTTATCTCTCCCAAGGCAACCTTTAAAATGCGGCGAGGAGCGTCAAGAAGCGTTGGCTCGTTCTCGTCACAGGGCAGGGTAGGAGAAAGGGCGCGTCTTGCAATGGTTACAAATTCTTTGAGCGTTATTTTGATTTTACCTGTGTCACTGTCGTAGCGCATAGCCTCTCCCTTCTGCCTTTTGGCTAAATAATTTTATATAAATATTTTAACATACAAAATCGGCAAAGTCAATACGACTTTGCCGACCTTGTTTTTTACTTGCTTACACGGCTTTTCTCTCGCTTTCGGTAATGAGATTATCTCTTTCCTTTAAAAATCCTTCGAGAATGCGAGCCTTCGTTTCCAGCCACGACGCCTCGTGCTCCCTTGAATAATTAAAGCCCGATACGTAAGCGCGAAAGCCTATTACGGGCAGTGCGGAAAGCTTCAGTAGGCTTTCAATGACCAAAGAGGGAGTGAGGTTGGATTTTGTGGTAAGTATGAGTGACGCTGTGAAAATCATACACAGGGTAGAGGGCAAGAGCTTTGTGACAGCGGAAAAAATCTTTTCTCTATCGGGTCGCACAAGCTCAGCCCTCACCGTGTGCACCGCGGACAGAAGCTCCCTTGGTGTGAGTGAGTGGATTTTCATTTTTGACGCCCTCTTGAATACAGCCTCAGCGCGCTTATCGGCGCACCCGTGTATTAAATATCCCGTATATTCGCTAAAGGAATAGCCGTGGCGACATAGGTGAGCCTTTATTCTGTATTCAAGCTCGTCCTTTGAGTAGCGTACCGTATATTCTCTGAGGCGCGGGGTGTCATCAGGCTCAATTTTTTTGCGAGCCGCGTTGTATTTTTCGGCACTGGAAAGGTATTCCTTACTCTCTCTGCCCAGCCTCTCGCCTGCGTCCTCAAGCGAAAAGTATATAAGATATGAGGATATCAGAAGCACGAGCAAGGATGAGGTGAACTCGGCGCTCGAAAGGTCTAGAAAGCTGATATCAGTGAAGGTGACGAGCGCTGCCACAAGCGCCGTTATAGCAGCTATTATTTTGCCAGAGTTGGCAATTAGCGTAGCGTATCCGCGCTCGGCAATAGACGTGTACTCTGCGATGTCTTCCTCTATGTTGTTTTTTCTCATTTTGGTTACCTGTATTATTCCTTTTTCGACGTTATTCCTTTTAATTTCGGTTGCTGTATTTTTCTCTTTTGGTCATTTATTTTCGTTTGGGCAGGCTCGATTAGTTTCTTTCGGCAGATTTTCTTTTTGCGAGCTTAAAGCACAAGGCTCCAAGCAGATTTCCTATAAATCCTACAAAGGAAATTACGGTCATCTGGTCTGCAATTTTCGACAGAGCCATAAAAATTAGGAATAAAAAGAGCCACAGAAAATATGAAGCAAAAGAAAAAAGCGCACGCTTTATAAATTTGAAAAGAGGAATGGCGCACAGCACCAAAAGCAGAGCGCACCCGCCCGCAACCGAATATTCGCCGCCGCCCTCCGTCCAAAGTGGAAAATAAGACAGCGTAGCAAACATAGGTGGGAAAATGCAGAACGAAAAACCGAGAAAATGTAAAGCAAGATTTACAAAATTTGGTTTTTTATTCATTTTCAGCTAGCTTCTCTTTCATCTTTGCGATTTGTATTCCGATTTTTTCTTTCTGGTACTGAGGCATAGACGAGGCCATAAAAATGTCGTAGAGCAGGTCTACCTGAGAGGATATAACGAGCATGGCGTTATCCTTTTGGGTTATAAGCTCGCCTGTGCTTTTTATTTTCTCGAGAGCTGAACGCACCTCAAGTGCGCTTTCGTCCTGCGCTCGTTTAAGCTCGCAAATGCCCGTACTAAGTGTCTCGTTTTCGGCACGAAGCTCGTCAAGAGTGTCTCTTTTGGCATCGCAAAGACGTTTAAGCTCCTTTTCTACTCTGTCGTTACCCTTTGAAATCGTGGGCACGAGCTTGTTTTTGTAAAGAAACGAGAGTATAAGGCTCGTGATAAAGGCAAGCGCACCGAAGATGTCACCACTGTATGCACACAGATATTCGTAAATCTGGGTAAAAACGTTCTCGCCTTCGGCCTTCTCGACACCGTCCTCGTCGTCGGCGTCTTCTGTCGGCTCAGATGCGTCGCCTATGTTCTCCTTTGAGGCGTAGCTGCCGTTTTGAGAGTATACGGGCGGTTGCTCGGTGGCTCCCTCCTCGGAGCTCGCAACCCCGTCAAGTGTCCCGTTTTCGACCTCGATAGATGCTGTACCGAGGCTGTCGGACGGCTCGCTCGCTAATGCGAGGACGCTCTCGCACACCTCGAGGCGCCCCTCTACCTCGCTCGCCTCGGTGGTGTAAGGCTCAAGCTCGTTTGCAGACGCGAGGTGGGTGAGTGCCATCACGGTAATTGCCGCGACGGCCAAAATTTTAAATATGTTATTTTTCCTTTTCATTTTTCCCTTTCCTATAAAAGCTCTCAGAATATCAGCTCTCCGTAGACGCTTTTATAAATCTTTTCCATTTTTTCTTCAAGCTCTGAAACTCTTTTTTCGAGAGCTCTTTCTCTTATCGAAAGCTTGCGGACGTACTCCGACGTGCACTCTGCGGCAAAAAAGCCTTCTGAATTTTTGACGATAGGAGGCAGGGGGCGTCTTACACCCTCTCTTATAAGCTCGGGGGTGTATTTTCCGCTGTCGAAAAGACGGCCGTCAATGAAGCATCTGCCATCCTTTATCCTTGCCGCTATCATATTAATCGAGACGAACCCGTCAATTTCGCGAGGGAAAACGAGCTCAAGCGTGCTTTTGCCGTCGGCGGTAAGGTCGACTATCTCGGCCTCGCCATCAAAAAAGTCTATAACGATTTTACTCATTCGATTTTCCCTCCAGGGCGCTGAGCCTTTCCTTTATGCTTTCAAGCTCTCCGAGCATATTAAATGCTGTCGCATCGCCTTTTATACCGTCGTAAACGTCCCATAGCGTAGTTTTGTCCTCCGCATTTACGACAAGAGCTTCGGCAAGCTCTCCGCTCTCTATATCAGACAAAAGCGCGTTGTACCTTTGGATAATAAATAGAGAAAGGGCGTCGAATGCCGCGCGCATTTCGGCCGAGGTAAGTCCGCCACCGCCAAATGCCTTTGGAGCAGTGGGGCGTGAGGGCAGGGACGAAATTTTTAAGGCGTCAATTTCGGTTGTAAGTATTTTTGTTGCTTTCATTTTATCCTTTAAGTCCTTTCATATAGTGCTTTTCTTTACTGTGTCCTCTATTTTGTAGCGATAGGAAATAGAGTAGACGCCAAAGGGGGAGGCATAGGAGTCGGAGTAGAGAGCAATTTGCTTTTCAAAAAAGCCACGGCTTCTGTCGTTGACGGTCAGGTAGGATTTGTCGGATACAGCTGTGGAAAGCTCTCCAAAATCCGTATCGTCGAAGCTCAAAGCCCTCAAAGGACAAGCCTCAAACCTCTTTGCGCCCTTGTCGGTTATGATTTCACATTTTAATGAGCCTCCGTCAAGATTTTTGTGCCTTATAATTAATGAGGCGCCGACGGTGGACTTCTCAAAATAGCCGACCTCAAGCTCGTCGGGATAGGTTTTCAAGGCGTATCTGACTGCGTGTCCGAGAAAGGAATAGTAGCTTTTGTGCAGCCTGCCCTTAGCATCGTTTTCCTCGTACGAGCCGTCGGGAAACAGGCCTCTTTTGTCGTTGTTAAAGACGCACAAATCACCGCATTCGGTTCCGAAAAAGAGAAGCTCGCCGGAGGACGCTATTGCCGAGACGGGATAAAAATCACCACCCGAATACTCGTCAGTCGGGATTACGAGCGACATCCTTCTGTTTATTGAAACGTAATAATAAACGCTTCCGTCCTCGTCGGTTGTGCTGTGCACCACCTCTCGTACAACCTCGCCGGGATGCTCCGCGAGATGATAGCCTCTTTTCGTAAAATCGGCGTAACGGTATACCCGTGTATCGTTTTTGTAGCTTCCTATACCTTTAAGATAGTACCATTCGTACTCCGTGTCCTTGCCGGAATGCATTCTTTCCGAGGCGTCAGCGAGATATATTCTGTCACCGACCGAAAGCACAAGATACCCGAGCCATTCGCAAAAGCGTATATTCTCGGTGCTTTCCTTGAGCAAAAGTCGGTTTATAGGCATGGACTCTGATATGGGGGTTTTGTAATCCGTCCCAGACCTTTTTAGCCTAGTCAGACCAAGCTCGCTTAAAAACACAGCCTCGTTTAAAAAAAGATACGCTCCACCCTTTGCCGTGAGCTTTCCGTGTACGTATGTGAGCGGATAGGTTCGTTTTTCACGGGGGCCGTCGGCCTTGTGGTAGAATATGCTTCCCGAGCCGTCGTCACCCGATTTAAAAACGACGAGATTTTCGCCGTTACTGACAAGTGAGAGGACGTTGAAGTCGCCCGAGCCGTCACTGAAGCGTGCGCTTTTGGCAAAATAAAGAGGAATAGCGGTGCCGTCAGCCATAACGTGAGAGTAGAAAACCATACCGGGTGTCTGCGGGTTTCCGGACAGAAACAGACGTCCGTCGAACACCTCGCAAACGGTACAGCCGATTAAGGCCTCAAGAGATGAAATACGCTCTCCGCCAATGCAGCCAATACTGTCCGCGCCGTCCTTAAGCGTGCCGCTTATCAGCACCTTAGCTCCCTCTATTTCTTTTTTGTTCCCGAGCGTTATAATTACTCCGCCCTCGTTTGACCTGAACTCAAAGCTCGCCTCGGCACCGTTTACCGTTACCGATTTTATTTCTTTAGCTTCCGAGAGCACGGGAAGCATAACCACTACCTCGTCGTGCTTTGCCTCGTAGTTCACGGGAAACGTTAAGAGAAGAGTGGCCCCATTGATAAGAGTAAGCATATTCTCGTTTCCCGCATAGTTGATTTCGGCAAGAGAGGAGCAGCTGTGTAATGCGGATATACTTATTTTTTGAAGTCCAAGGCCGATGTAGAGCTCCTGAAGCGCAGAGCACTTATAAAAGGCCGAGTCCTCGACGGTACGTACGGTGTTGCTCAGTACCACCTTTTCAAGTGACGTGCAGCCCCAAAAGCAGAATGAACCGACGTGCTCCAAGCCCTCGCTCATCGTTACCGACTTGATATTTAGATTGTAAAAAAACGACATTGGAGCAATTGTACTTACTTTGTAAATTTCCTTGCCGATTTTCGTAAACGAGGGGATATATACGTCGGGCGCGTGTCCTGATTTTATACCTACTACTGCGCAGCATTTGTTCTCGTCGTCTGTAACGGAGTATATAATTTCTGGCGTACCGTACCTTATGTCTGACGCAGAGGAAACGAGGTAGCTTTCGGTAAAGTCGCTCGTGAGCATATTTCTGTCTTCGTGTGGCTGTCGGTCGGTATAGCATAGGGGCGTGTAGAGATTTTCGCCTCCGTCGCGGGTTATTTGCTTTACGTTGCCATACTCGTCTACAACGGTAATTTTTTCGCCGTCGAGTATATAAAGCGAGCGTTCAAAGGCCACGGCTGAGCTTTTTGTGTCCTTTAGCGTTGTAATCGGCCCGATGTCTGAGAGGCTATCGTATCCGTCCTTTTCAAATCGGTAGAGCTTATCCTCTGCGTGAACGAAAATAAACTCCTTGCCGTCGCCAAGGGTCCATTTGTGTATGGCGTTTATTTTGCCCTCAAAGGAGTAGAGCCTCCTGAAGCCCGGAATACTCTCGATGGCGCCATCGTCGGAATATCTGTCCCTATACATATTCTCGGTGTAGCAGTATCTTTTTTCGGGGGAGTCTTTAGCCGAGCCGATACCCCCCATATTCTCGTATACGCGGACGTATTCACCGCCCGCGCTGTTTGTGATTTTCTTCATCCTTTAAGCCCATCCGTTCGTGTCGTTGTAGGGCGAGCGCCTGCCGTACGAGGGCTCCGGAAGAATTTCATTTGCCATAGACGAATAAAGCTCTCCGTAATGCTCTGCAAGAGCCGAATTTGAGTCGACAAATACGTGCGATGCCACTAGAACGGCTAACAGATGCTCGTACTCGCGTGGGATATCCACCTCACTATCAAGGCTGTCCTCCATAGTGACCCTCGGAAGTTTGGTATAGCGAATGTAGATATCTCCCTCGTACTCGGCGTCTACGTAGATACAGCCCGATCCGAGAGTGACAGCCTCAAGAGGCCTGCCCTCATCGTCGGTTGGAAACGAAGCGAAGGAAAAGAAATCCTCTCTCTGTGCTCGAATATCGTATTTTTGGCGTCTTTTTCCGTCCGGTATATCGCAATCGCTTGAGTACGCGTCCAAAAAAACCGAGAAGGAGCTTACCGTGTATGCTCCGCTTCCCGAAAAGACGATTTTACCGTCCGTGCTGTTAAGCCTGTGAGCGTGACGCGAGGAGCTTCCCAAAAATCCGTAACTATCAGAGCGCGAGCCGTGTATTATCGTGTATGTTCCTTTGCCCGAGGTGTAAAAGCTGACGGCTCGCCCCCGAAGGGGGAGAGAAATTTCGTCCTCTCCGTTATAGCGTAAAATGGGACGAAAGTCCGAAATTCTCTCCTTGGACTTATGAAGGACTATTTCCGAGGTGATTTTTTTGTCGGTGAAAATCTTGTAAAGGCTTCGTCTGAGGGCGGTAAGAAAGAGAGTGTCGCACTCAACCACCCCGTCAAACCCAAGCGAAGAAACCTCGCTTATAAGATCTCTTAGTATCACTTGATTTATCCTTCCTTTCTGTTAAAAACGGTTGTTTTGACAACTCATCTTTACATTTTGGAAGCGTTCTGAACTGCGGAAGTCGAATCGATAGCAAGAACAATGTGTCTGTAATTGCCGAATCCTACACCGAATCTGCATCGGCCGTTCCAGATGTAGTTGCCGGTGTGCTTATCTACCCAGTTGCTGACGGTGAGAGGAATACGGTTGAAGAGCATGTTGCCGCACAGCTCCTTATTCGCCTCGCTTGACATAATCATAACTCTGTCGTCGTTTGTGCGCCAGTTGGGAAGAATGACAACGTTCCATGCGCCGAAGTGAGCGCTGACACCGCTGTAAGCCGGGGGAATTGCGCCTAGGCTGCCGCAAACCTTCTTGGTGAGGATTTCGGCAATAGGTCTGTTTCCGGGAAGAATAATGGTGTCGGCGTTATAGCCGCTTGCCTCGCCTCTGTCGTTATACATATTGCGGAGCTTGATGCTGAGATTGCTGAGCGCCTCTTCGAAAACCTCGACTGAGGGGGTTCTGTTGTCTGCGGAGCCGTGATTGAAAATATCTCCCCAGAAATAGTTGGACTGAGTTGATAAGTTCTCAATTTCGTTTGTGCCCCAGTAGTGACCGGAGTGGAAAAGGGGAAGGTTGTCGATAGTGCGAAGATCGATCTCTTTATCATTGTATTTCATGGTGCTGCGGTCGGCATTTATAAGCGCCTGCTCGCAAATTTTGTTGATGGTTTTGTAGTAAGCTCGAGCGAACGACTCGGCTCTTTGCTTTGCGCTGGCTGCAAGACCGAGAGTTGCATCCTCCATCATTTCCGCGCTGATAACGAATTCCTTCATGAACTGAATGTGTTCGATGAACTTGCTGAAGGTTTCGCATACGATTTCAGAATCGGGAGCCTCACCCTCTGAGACAGCGCTGAAGGTGTCAAAGCCGAGAGAGGTGATGATGGTTTCACCGTAGCGGTTACTCTTTTCAAAATTGAAGAGTGTTTTCGCAATAGAGTTTGACCTTTCAAGAGTGTTGCAGGTGTGCTCTATTATCATTTTGATAGGAGTTTCGTAGGCTTCAATAGCCGAGGGGTTTAAGTAATTGCTTTTTGCGTAAATTATCATAATTTTCTCCTGTTAATTTAATTTTTGTTTGTAGCGCCTTTCGGACGTCTTTTCTCAAATGAGATTTTCTCAAAAGTGTTTTATAAAAAGAAATTGTCTCAAAGGAGAGGTATTACTTGGTTACCTTGTTGTAAAGAGCTACGATTTCTCTTTCGGAAAGGTCGCCAAAGAGGTATTTTGCCGTCTCCATTTCTCTTTTACTCATGCCGCACGAGGGACTTTTTGCGCCTGCGGGAACCGATGAGGTGAGATGGGAACGGTTGTTTTTTGTGTGAGTGCGGGCGGTTGCGAGATAGGCTTCGGTTGGAGTTAATCCGAGGGAGCGAAGCTTCGAGTACCTTTCGGTGTTGACAAAGCCGTCGGAAAGTCTTGCAGAAAGTTCGGGAAACTCGCTTACAAGAGCCGCTAAATCGCCCTCAAAGGTAGCCCTGGTGCCACTCTCCTCGCTTGCCGCCACGTCGGCATCACCGACGGACTGCTCCGAAAGGCTCGGTTGGTTTTCGCTATCCGAATTATCATCGCCCGTGCCGTTGGCCTTGGGATTTTCAATTCTGTCCTCCGCGTATTCGACTCCGTAGCTCATAGACGTTGTATCGAGTGCGTCCGATTCGTCATCTGCCAAGACGTCGGATATGATTTTATTATCCATTTTTTCTATCCTCCTTTGATGCTCTTGTCTGTGCGCACGGCGCGGACTTGACGTCCTTGTTGTTTTTGCGCGCGCATTCGTAAAAATTGATATTTTTCATCTTATTTCTCGCTTTCTTGTTGATTTTCTGTGACGGCTTCTGTAACGCTCCTTGCGCGAATCAGAGCCTTGAAGTATTCGGCGTTATCCTTTGCAAAGGGATAGTGTGCTCGCTCCTGCGCCTGCCAATAAAGAAGCAACGTTTCGGGCGAGCTCTTGTCACCGAGAGTGCCGGACTCGAGATTTGAAAGGTTTCTCTCCCAAAGAGCCTCTCTGGTGTACTCGCTTCCGCTGTTTAGGTCAACCGAAAACAGATACGCGTCGGAATAGTAGGGCGCACCGTCCGCGTCCTTCTCCATAAAGTCGGAGCGGTTGAATATTGAGATTTCGGAATTTAAAAATCCCGCTGTTCCGTAAAGGGTGCGAGGCTCGTCTGCAAAGGCTAAATAATGCTCGAATATCAGTCGGTAGAGTCTTGAATAAGCGTGGTATTTCATGCGCTTTTTAGTTTCGAGGCGGCTTGCCGCACGTGATATTTTAAGCTCTCTTGCATAGCCTGATTCTGCGTTTGCCGTATCGGTTCCAACGAACGCATCGGATATTCCTATTACTCTTTTGGCTTGCTCGTAAAGACGGTCTGCCTCGGCTATATCCTGCGATATGTCGGGGGTCGTGTCAATTTTTCCGTAGTTTTCAAGGGTTTCGCCCGGTCTTGTTCGTATGATTTCACCAAATATGGAGTTGCCGAGAGTAAAGGACGCGTCCTCGGGCATAACGGGTGTTACGCCTGCTCTTAAAAGCTTCTTTAAAATTCTTGACTCAACCTTGTTTATCGCCTGCTGCTGAGGTCGTATTCTCTCGCAGTCGGAAAGGCCGAAAAGAGATTCGGAGCATCTTGTGTTTTGCCTTATTACGATGGGGAACTCGTGCATCATATAATACGGCACGCGCACCCTCTCGCCGCTCTCATTACAAATGATTTCGGTAGGGGTGTCGTAGTATGAACGGCCCGCGCCCGAGCAGGTGCAGCCGCCTGCTTCTATTCCACATCTCGAGCATACCTCAACCTTTCTTGAGAAGCATTTCGGCATATCGGAAAGTATGAGCTTTCCTGAGAAGACCGTTTTGCAAACGTCGCCGTCCTCGTCACGATAGAATGCGTGAATGACGCGCATTGTGTTTGCGCCATAGCTTTCTTCTCCGTATCGGTATTCGCATTCGGCAAGCTCCAGCTCCTTTTCGGTTACACCGTATTTGCGTATAAGCTCCGAGCGGGTTGTGGTAAAGCGAATAAAGCAATATTTCATATTCTCTACGTCGCACACGCCCGGCTCCGGAATGAAATCAAGAGGCGATATGCAATAGAGTCTAACTCCGCCCGAGATTCCGTCAGCGAATATTTCGCTGTCCCATTCCATATAGAAAACGCTTCCGCCGTATATATAGGTGTATCTTTCGTCAATGTCGTTGAGAGACTCGAAGGGAAGTCGCTCGCGAATCGCTCTGCAAAGAAGCTCTATATTACGCGCGTTTTGTTCTCTTTTCTCGCTGTATACCGACGGGGTGGCCTTGGGATAGGGTATATCGGGGTCAATTTCACTTTCGATAATCTCGTAGGTGATGTTTCTTACAGTCGTGGCGCTCTCGCGAGAGTTGTCGATTTCATACGAGCCGAGATATTGGCTCATATTTTTCTCAAGTGCCTGACAGCTTGCTTCGTGAGCAAGAGCGGCCGTTGAGTAAAGCTCGATTATTTTGTCACGGGCGCACGCTGTTTTTTCTGTCGTGTTTTTCAATTTATTTCTCCGTATTTTTCCTTTAGGTATTTTTTGCCCTCCGCGTCGGCCGAGAGATAATCCTCCCACATATCCTCGCTCCACTTGAGAGCGCTTTTCACTTTCCTTTCCGCAGGGCGCGTGTGATATATAGCAAATCCGCGCAATGCGTCGGGGGCGTGTGTAATTTCGTGAGGCTCATTCGCGCAGTCCGACGGTCTTAGCTTGTCTATCTGAAGGGCGGGCAGGCACTTTATCAATTCTCGGCAGAACGAAAAAATTCTTATCCGAGGCCCGCCGCATCCAAGCCGTAAAAGCTCCTTTACAGCAAGCCAGCCGCACTCTCTGTCGTTTGAGGTTTTTGTAAAGCTGACTCCGTGAGAGGAAAATATTTCGGCCTTGCTTTTGCCCGACTCCTGACTTCTGCCAAAAAGGTCGGGCGGGGCGAGGGTTGCGTAAATGTCCTCGCCCCTTGGCGTTCTTTTGGTGATTTCCTCCGCCGCTACGCTTATTGGCAGCGACGACTCGCAGTATTCTCGGTATACGTAGCATACACCGTCGGGCGATATTGCTATCCAAAGGCACGCAAGTCTGTCAAGACCGTAATCAACCGTTCGGTATTTGCGCCAGTGAGGTGGAATTTCAAAGGGCTGTATGACGTGCTCCTTTTCGTTGAACTCGTCGAAATACTGCCCCTCGAAAATGTTCCACTCGCCGTATAAGAGCGCTCGCCTTTCTCTGTCGGGCAGAGCAAGAAGCCTGTCCTTGTAGCTCGGGTCGCGCTCGGTGAGAAATCTGTTGTCATCGAGCATTGACGGTATAAAAATTCTTTTAATTCCGTCCTCGCCGACGAAGGATTTTTTTGGCGGGGCGGGGTCGATGAAGCGCTTTTTCACCCAGGTATGTCCCGTTCCGCCGGGGTTGGTTGAGGATTTAATTTGCTTTGGAAAATCGTTTGCGCCTCTTACTCTTGAAATCAGATAAATATACTGATTTTCGGTAAAATGCGTAAGCTCGTCGAAGCGTATCACGTCGTACTCGGCGCTTTGATACTGATAAACGTCGTTTTCGTTTCCGCAATAGCCGAAATCCACCGTTGAGCCGTTTTTAAATTTTCCCGTGTGAGAGGACGCGTTGAAGCTGTATAGCTTTTTGGGATAAAGTGAGAGGGAGGTGCGTATTAAGGATTTATCGAGCTCGGGAAAGGTTCTTCTGAGTACAAGCTGGCGCGAGTGGGGGTATTTGAGGGCAAAAATGAGCGAATCAACTATTTGCCCAAACGATTTTCCCCCACCGGCCGCGCCTCCAAAGAGGACCTCTGACTCGGTTGCGTCGATAAATTCCTTTTGCTTTTTTGTGATTTTCAAATTGATATGTTGCATTTTACGACGTAAAGACTACGGTATGCGAGAGTGCTCCTCTGCCCACAAAGCCCCGTTGGGCAGAGGACCTCTGTCATTCTATAACCTCGAGCCTAAGAGTAAGCTCACCCTCCTCCTCATTTACATCGGAATCAGAGCCGAGAAGAAACTTGACAAACGACGGGTCAAATCGCCGTGTCAGCGCGTTGTCAATTAGATAATCTCTTCGGATTTCGCTGCATTCGCGGTAGGACCTGTCAAACGCCAAGTATCTTCTGAAGCTCTCCAAATCCTCATAAAGTACTCCGATGCTTGCGGCAAATTTCTGAAAGCTCGGCGCACCGCTGTCGCTAAAAGAACGAAAGAAGCGGTACATTAAGAGCGGATATTCTTTTTTGTACTTTGCACGCTTTTTGCTCATTTCCTTTCTGATTTTTTCCTTTCCGATTTTGTTTTTGTTTTTGTGATTTTGTCTTTGTGATTTCCTTTTCCTAATTAGCTTAAGGCTTGTCTCTCACCTAGCAAATTGCGACACTCCCTGCCGTCCCGTCGGATTTTGAGGGTGTCAGTCGGTGGCAGTCTGCAGCCTGCAACCGCAATAATATTGTAACATCTCGCGATTTTTTTGTAAGTATAGGACCACTACAAGATTTCACTGAAAATCGGCTCGTCAACTGTACAAGCTGCACAAAAAAAGGCGCTCGTTTGAGCGCCTGTGTTGAACTTGGTATATTTCGGAGCAAAAAAGTTAAAAAAACAACAAAA
This sequence comes from Clostridia bacterium, assembly GCA_017631325.1. Lineage (GTDB taxonomy): Bacteria > Bacillota > Clostridia > Oscillospirales > CAG-272 > UBA1740. Next base: position 19,486 of record JAGBTM010000024.1, on the reverse strand, counting down.
AAATACCGACCAAATCGGCAATAATATTTTGCCACAGTTAGTCGGTATTTTTGATAAAATACATGAATATGTAAATTAAAGATGACAAAAAAGACTAATTTCGCCTCTTTTGTCTTTTTCTTATCCTACTACCTTATATATAATAGGAAGAGTTTCGGGTTTGACAGCGCCTATCCTTACAGCATCGAGGAGCATCTTTTCTGCTTCGGGCAGACTCTCCTTTTTGTCGGTGTGAAGCTCGGCCAGAGGCTCTCCTGCCATTATCTTCATCCCCGGCTTTGCATAGAGGATAATACCTGCCGCGTGGTCTATCTTGTCCTCCTTGGTTATTCTGCCTGCGCCAAGGGTAACTGAGGCAATTCCACACGCCTCTGCGTTAATGTGCTGAACGTATCCGTCCTCTTTTGCAAGGACCTTGTGTACTATGGTCGATTTTCTGAATTTGTCGGGCGAGGATACGTAGCTTGAGTCACCGCCCTGAGCGGATATCCATTTCTTGAGAGTTTCGAGCGCCTCACCGCTCTTTATAGCGTTATCTACGAGCGCTCTCGCCTCGGTCTCGGACTTTTCAAGGCAGAGCCTTATCATAGTTGTTGCAAGCTCCTTACATACCGTAACAAGGTCCTCGGGTCCTCTGCCCGAAAGCACCTCTATCGCCTCGCACACCTCGAGTGAGTTTCCTATCGCGTGTCCGAGGGGGGTGTCCATATTGGTTATGAGAGCCGCGATGTTTCTGCCACAGCTCTTGCCGATTTCTACCATTCCGCGAGCGAGTGCTTCAGCGTCCTCAGCCTTCTTCATAAACGAGCCCGAGCCGTATTTGACGTCAAGGACTATCGAGTGCGAGCCTGCGGCAAGCTTCTTGCTCATTATCGAGGCGGTTATAAGAGGTATCGAGTCAACGGTTGCCGTGACGTCGCGAAGAGCATAGAGCTTTTTGTCCGCAGGGGCAAAGTTGCCGCTCTGACCGATTACCGAAATTCCCACCTCGCTTACCTGACGGAAAAAGTCCTCGGGTGAAAGAGAGGAGTCATATCCAGGGAAGGACTCAAGCTTATCAACGGTACCACCCGTGTGGCCGAGGCCTCTGCCACTCATTTTTGCCAGCTTACAGCCAACGCTTGCGGCTATCGGGGCAATAATGAGGGTTGTTTTGTCACCGACGCCACCCGTTGAGTGCTTATCTACGGTGAGAGTGCCAAACGCCGAGAGGTCAAGCCTCTCGCCCGAGTCCGCCATAGCCATAGTCAAGGCGCAGGTTTCTTCGCTCGTCATACCTTGAAGACAAATAGCCATCATAAGCGCCGAGGCCTGATAATCGGGAATGTCGCCACCTGTATAGCCCTCGACGAAGGCGTTGATTTCTTCCTTTGAAAGAGCCTCGCCGTGCTTTTTCTTGGTTATTATATCATACATTCTCATAATGTAACCTCAAATTAAATCTTTTTTACCAAATCCACTCGGCAGAAGCTCGCCGAGGGTGTAAAGGTCGTAGCCCTCGCCCGTAACGACCAGTATAGCTGTGTCGGGAGAAGAAAATTCTGCTAAAACCTGTCTGCACGAGCCACAGGGCGCAAAGGGGGCGCTGACCTCCTCACCGGATTTAGCACCTGCGATAGCTATTGCCCGAAAATCACGCTCGCCCTCGGTAATTGCCTTGAAAATCGCAACACGCTCTGCGCATACGGTCAAAGAAAATGAGGCGTTCTCTACGTTTGAGCCGAGATATATTTTACCCGAGCCGCAAAGGAGCGCGGCTCCTACGGTGTAGCCCGAGTATGGTGAATATGCGCTGTCCCTTGCGCGTTTTGCGGCAAGAGAAAGCTCGTCGTATATTTTTTTCATAGACTCTTTTCCTTGATGAAATTTGACGCTTCGGCGCCTTAGCTGTTCAGAATTTTGCTTTTGAGGCTTTCGCCACCGTCACCCGAGTAGTCTACTCCGAGTAAGTCAGCGGCGGTAATTCCTATCTCAGAAAATCCCATTCTCGTGCCGAGGTTTTCATTTTTTATTCCGTCGCCGTAAATAATAAGCGGTACGTATTCTCTGGTGTGGTCGGTGCTGTCGTCACCGGGGTCACAGCCGTGGTCGGCAGTTATCATAAGGACGTCCCCCTCACCGAGCTTTGATATAAACTCGGGAAGCCACGCGTCGAATACCGAGAGAGCCTCGGCATAGCCGTCTATATCCTGACGGTGTCCGTACAGCATATCGAAATCAACGAGATTTATGAAGCAAAGACCCGAAAAGTCACGGTCTATAAGCTCGAGCGCCTTATCCATGCCCTCGCGGTTTGAGTGGGTCGGATGGCTCTCGGTTATACCTCGTCCTGCGAAGATATCACTTATTTTTCCTACTCCGATTACGTCAAGTCCTGCCTCGGATATGGCGTCGAGCGCAGTTTTTCTTGGTGGGGCAAGGGAGAAATCGCGGCGATTTGCCGTTCTCTTGTAATTTCCACTCTCGCCTATAAAGGGACGTGCTATAACTCTGCCTACTGCGTGCTCGCCTACCAAAATATCGCGCGCTATACGGCAGTATTCGTAGAGCTTTTCGAGAGGGACAAGCTCCTCGTGGGCCGCAATTTGAAATACGCTGTCGGCCGAGGTGTAGACTATAAGCCCCTCGCCTCTGAGATGAGCGTCGCCATATTCTCTGATAATCTCGGTGCCGGAGAAGGGAAGATTACAAAGCACACCCTCGCCAGTCCTCTTTTTAAACTCATCTATAACGGACGCAGGGAATCCGTTCGGGTAGGTAGGCATAGGGCGCTCGGATATAACTCCTGCTATCTCCCAGTGTCCGATAGTTGTGTCCTTACCCTTGCTCAATTCTCTCATTCTCGCAACGGAGGCGGTGTTAGGGCAAGGCTCAAGTCCCATCACGCCGTCTATCGATGCAAGTCCGAGGGACAAAAGATTTGGAATTTTGAATTTTTTAGATGCCGAGATGCGCAAAAGAGTGTTCGCGCCCTCGTCGCCAAAAAGATGGGCGTCGGGCTCGTGGCCTATTCCGAACGAGTCAAGAACGATTATAAATACTCTGTTTGCTTTTATCATTTATTCGTAATTTTCCTTTAAAACTAGTTTATTTGTAAAGTGTGGTTTGCAAAACGTGGTGTTAAAGTCTGATAGCCGTGTTAAGAGCTATCTCCATCATTTCGGTAAATGAGTTCTGTCTTTCGTCTGCATCAAGCGCCTCGCCCGTGATGAGATGGTCGGAGACCGTGCATATTGCAAGCGCGTTCTTCTTTGAGTATGCAGCGTTCATATAAAGAGCGGCTGCCTCCATTTCAACGCCGAGAACACCGAGCCTTGCCCATTTCATAGTTGCCTCGTCGTCAGCGTTGTAGAACGTGTCGGAGGAGAGGAGATTTCCAACGCAATATCTTGCGCCTATTTTTTCGGCCTCCTCGATAGCAACCTTCATCATACCGTAGCTTGCGATAGGTGCGAATGCGCCCTGCAGATTATACTGTACTGCGAAATTAGAGTTGGTGCACGCGCCCATACCGAAGATAATGTCGCGCACCTTTACGCTCTCGCTCATAGCTCCTGCCGAGCCTATACGCATAATGTTTTCTACACCGAAAAAGTTAAAAAGCTCATACGAGTATATACCGATAGAGGGCATACCCATACCGCTTGCCATAACCGAGACGCGCTCACCGTGCCACTTGCCAGTGTAGCCGTGAATACCGCGTACGTTGTTTACAAGCACAGCCTCGGACAAAAAGTTTTCAGCGATGTACTTTGCGCGCAGGGGGTCACCGGGCATAAGCACGGTTTTTGCGAAATCGTCGGGGGTCGCCTTTATATGAGGGGTATAAAACTTTGATTTATCCATTTTTCTTATTCCTTTTCAGTTATTTGTGTCGCAAGGCCGGGAATATTAATAGCCCTGAATATTCTTTTCTGCCTTGACTATCTTAACTATTCTGCTCGTGCCAAGACGCTCTGCACCAAGCTCGATAAATTTCTCGGCGTCCTCGATAGAGGAGATACCGCCTGCTGCCTTGATTTTAGTTCCACCCGTTACGTTAGAGGCAAAAATCTCTATGTCGTGTACGGTAGCGCCCGCGGTGGAAAAGCCTGTCGAGGTCTTGATAAAGTCTGCGCCCGACTCGGAAACTATCTCGCACATCTTAACCTTTTCTTCGTCGGTGAGAAGGCAGGTCTCGATAATAACCTTAAGTATTTTGCCGTCGCACGCGTCCTTGATAGCGTTAATCTCGGAAAGAACGTCGGAGTATCTCTTCTCCTTGAGCATACCGATGTTGATAACCATATCAATTTCGTCTGCGCCGTTACGAATAGCGTCCTGCGTTTCAAAAACCTTAGTGGGAGTTGTTGAATATCCGTTAGGGAAGCCGATAACGGTGCAGATAGCGAGCTTATCTGATACGTAGTCCTTGGCTCTCTTAACGAAGGATGCAGGTATACATACCGAAGCGGTCGAGTACTTGATACCGTCGTCGCAGATTGCCTTGATATCGTCCCAGGTTGCCGCCTGAGAAAGAAGAGTGTGGTCGCATGCTGAAAGTATTTTTTTGATGTCCATTTTTATTCTCCTTAATATGTTTTGCGGGGGGATTTGGCCGGCCGCGATTATTGATTAGCCTGATTTGCGGGGTGCAATTATTGGTTAGGGCTTTTGGTTTTCCGTTTGATTTCTTGCGTTTTAGCCATTTTTCTAAACGGGCGCTAAAGATAAAATTTTTGAAGCGGCTTTTATACTTCTGAGAGCTTAGTATACTTTCACTTAAAGCGTCGCGAAAGCACCGTTATTTTTCTTTTGCCTCACGCTTTATTCTCTCGCGCCAGCATTTATGACACATAGCGACGTATCTGTCGTTTCCACCAAGGAACACCTGACGTCCCTTTGTGACTATACGTCCCTCGGCATCAATTCTTGCATTGACGATAGCCTTCGTGCCGCAGTCGCAGATAGTCTTTATCTCAGCGATGGAGTCTGCTATCTCAAATAGCCTTGCACTGCCGGGAAAGGTGTGGGTCAAAAAGTCGGTTCTGAGGCCGAAGCACAAAACCGGAATATTACACTCGTCGACAATGCGTCTGAAGTCGTCTATTTGCTCGGGGGTGAAGAACTGACACTCGTCGGCTATGATAACGTCAACACCCGAGTATGAATTAAGGAACGTGTCGAAAACGCTCTCGTCCTTTGCGATAGCAGTGCAGGTATGAGAGAGACCTATTCGTGATTTAATAACGTCGTCGCCGTCGCGCGTGTCGGTGGCCGGCTTTATAAGCCAGACCTTCATTCCGCGCTCCTCGTAGTTGAATTTGGTAATAAGTGCCTGAGCCGTCTTTGACGAGCCCATAGCGCCGTATTTGAAATATAGCTTTGCCATAATTCCTCCGTGGTGCGAATTTTGTCTTAAATTGAGTTACAGTTATATTTTAGCATAAAATAAATAAAAAATAAAGACGATTTTGAAAAAAGTATGGAAATTTTACTGCGAATATGATAAAATATATCTGTAATTTGACAAAGGGGGGAAAGGAAATGGTTCTGATAATTGCCGAGAAGCCGAGCCTTGCGCGTAATATCGCCGCAGGAATAGGCGAAAAGCAGGAGAAAAACGACGGCTATATAACCGTCGGAAATTACATCGTATCGTGGGCGTTCGGACATCTCTTTTCACTCGCTGATATAGAATATTACAGCCCTACCGACAAGACGAAATGGACGCTTGATAATTTGCCCTGTTTCCCCGAAAAATTCAAGTTTGAGCTTCGTCGCGCTGAGGGCAAAAAGAGCGCTGACGCAGGTGTAAAAAAGCAGTTTTCGGTTCTTGAGAAACTCTGCAACCGACAGGACGTTGAGGCGATAGTAAATGCAGGAGACGCTGACCGAGAGGGAGAGATAATAGTAAGGCTGTGTATAGAAAACGCCCTTAAGAGCAAGAAAAAGCTGCTCAGGCTTTGGCTTCCTGACCAGACTCCAGAGACTGTAGCGCGCGCCCTTACCGAAATGAAGGACGAGTCGGAGTACGACAACCTTGCGGGCGAGGGATACGCGAGAACCTACATAGACTGGCTCTACGGAGTAAACCTTACGCGCTACGCTACCATAACTACGGGCAAGCTTTTGAGAGTGGGCCGAGTGATAGCGCCCATAGTACGCGCCATATATGACAGGGATCTTGAAATACGCAATTTTAAGCCGGAAAAGTATTATGTAATTAAAAGCGCAGAGGAAACCCACGGAGAGAAAATAGAGCTTGTAAGTAAACTTAAGTTTACAAAAGACGAGCTTTTGGCAGCTACAGACAAGGCAACCGAGTACAACGGTGCGGGCGCTGTCGTTACAGCAGTTGATAGCAAAAAGGACACGGTGCTCCCTGGGAAACTCTTCTCTCTTTCAACTCTACAGAACGTTCTTGGTGAAAAATACAAGATGTCCATGACGGACAGCTTAAGGATTATACAGAAGCTGTATGAGGACGGTTATCTGACCTATCCGAGAACGAACTCGGAGTATCTTGCCACGGCCGAAAAGGACAAGATGAGGTCTATAATCTCAAACGTATCGCGCCTTGGATATCCTGTTAAATTCAAGGATTCAAAGAGCATATTCGACGACTCCAAAATCGAGGCCCATTCGGCACTTACTCCTACCTACAAGATACCTCCCAAGGAAAAGCTCAGCGAGGAGGAGTCAAAGGTTTATTCGACGGTTTTCCGTCGCTTTGTAGCCGTCTTCTGCGCAGAATGCTGCGTTGCTCAAAAGAGTGAGATTAAGATAAAGGTCGGCGAGCTTGAGGAGTTTACGCTTAAGGGCACGGTTATACTTGAGCGAGGCTGGACCAAGTACGACGATTATAATAAAAAGGATAAAATACTGCCTAATCTTAGCGTAGGCGACGAGGTGAATATCCTCTTTGCTCCCGACGAGAAGGAAACGACACCTCCAAAGCACTACACGATAACAACGCTTAACAACTATCTCAAAAATCCCTTTAAGGACGACAAGGCGAGAGCCAAGGAGCTTCTTGAGCTTGGTGAGGTTGACGATGCAGATGACTACCGAGCTATATTTGAGGGACTTGAGCTTGGTACCGAGGCTACGCGCTCCGGCATTATTGAAAACGCGAAAAAGAGTGGGTATATTGAGCTTAAAAAGGACGTATACAAGATACTTCCCGGAGGCGAGCATTTTATTGAGTCGCTCGGAAAGCTCTCGATAAGCATGGACAAATATAAGACGAGTGAGCTCGGCAAGGCCCTAAAGCGAGTTTACCGCGGTGAAATGAGCGTTGAGGACAGCGTGAAGCTCGCAGAGGCCGAGATTAGAGAGGTCTTTGATAAGGGCCCTCGACCTATTAGCGGAGTAGATACGGGAAAATACGGTGACGGTGTAGGTCTCTGCCCCAAGTGCGGCAGGGGTGTCGTCAGAGGCAAGTTTAACTACGGCTGTATGGGATACTCCGACGGGTGTGACTTCCGCATAGGAATAAACATCTGCCGCCGCGATATACCGATAGACGAGGCAAGACGTCTGCTTGCCACAGGCACGACGGCTCTGTTAAACGGATTTATATCCAAAAATGGAAAGAAATTTGACGCAAGACTTATATTGAAGGACGGTAATGCGGTTTTCGATTTCCAAGCAAGATAAACTAAAAAGGTTTAGCGTCAATGAAAAACTATCCGTGCTTCGACGCTGTGCCGAGAGCGAAAAGTCGGTACAAGGGTAGAAGACGGGCTGGCAGGAACAAAAACGGCAAAAGCCGGCAAAACTCACCTTGGCTCAAGCCCGTACTGAACGGGCACGAAAATAATGGCTGTAAGCTGTAACACAAATTTCCTTTAAACATAACATAATAGTGAGCGGAGAAAACGCTCAAAAAGTTATCTCGGAGGAAACATAATGAACAACAATTGCTTATGCCACATCTTTGACGACAACTGCACCTGGATTATAATCCTTGCTATCGTTATCGTATTTTGCTGCTGCTGCCATAACTGATAGGGCTGTCAATCACTTTAATTAAATAAGCAATAAAGCTCTTCTGAGCTCAGTTTAGGCGTCTTTTTTGACGTCGAGGTACGGCAAGCTGTCTTTTGCGGCTTGCCGCGCTTTTTTTCTTTTATTTTGTTTTTCACTGCTTGTTTTGTTTGTTGGTCTTCTGTTTCTTATTTTTGTTATCTTATTTAGTTCTGGTTGTCAGTAATAATCGGGGACGGAGCAAAATATAATCTAATAAACAACCAAAAGGAGAGAGTGTATGTTTATATATGCGATACGTGCAAGGACTATTAAGCTTTTTGCGCTAGTGATTTTTGTGCTTGCGCTGATAGGCTGTGTCGTGGCGCTCGGCGGCGGCGGTACGGTTATTGCGTCAGCCTCTGCCGGCGAGGTGGATTACAGCGGAATTAAAACGAATGAGGACAGGGTAAAATTCATAGAGAGCTTTGGAATAAAGGTGGAGGCTGAACCGATAGAGGAGGAGGCCTTTGCTATGCCCGAGAACTTTGACAGAGTAATTCTAGGCTACAACGAGCTTCAAAAAAAGCAGGGCCTCGACCTTTCTAAGTATTCGAAAAAAAGAGTTACAAGATACACCTACAGAGTTACCAATTATGGCAGCGAGGGAGAGGTGTACGCTAATCTTTTTGTTTGGCGGGGCAGAATTATAGGGTGTGACGTATCAAGCGCAGACCCCGAGGGATTTGTTGCGCCTCTCACACTTGTGGATAAGGCAAATCTGAAATAAGAAAAGACGGAATACTAAAAACGAAAAACGCTCCCTCGGGTGCATAATAAAAAGCAGGCAAAGAACAAGGGGAAGTAAAAAAGAAACAAAATAGCGGTCGAAGAGTAACGAAAACCAAAAAGAAAAAACGAAAAAGTTAACAAACAAAAAACAGCAAAAAACTCTAAGAAAAAATAGAAGAAGAAAGCCATACCTGACAAAAAACCGCAAAAAGACAACTTAAATTGTCATTTTTGCGGTTTTTTTATGTTTCAAGCAAGATGAAACAGAGCGAGATCAATATCAATTTATTACAGAATGAACGAGAGAAATCCTGCAACTCCATAGGACGCAAGGCACATTACGGTGCCGCTCATGAGAACACCGAGGAATATAGCGAGAAGTGAGTAGCGCTTCGGAAGATTAAAAAGAGCACTGATAAGCGAGCCGGTCCAGGCTCCGGTTCCGGGCAGGGGAATTGCGACAAAGAGTGTCAGTGCAGCGAAAATTGCAGGGGTCATTTTGCGCTGCGTAGTTTGCGCTGATTCGTTTGTCTTTTCCGGATTATCCTGCTCTACGCTATCCTCTTTGGGCAACTCTTGCGCCTTTTCGTCGGCTGCCACACCATCGAGCTGCTTAGGATTATCCGATATGACGCGTGAGGAATGCTTGTCGGCTTTTCTTCTCACCCATTCGACAACGGGGCGTGTGAGCTTAAAGCGCTCGAGAAGGTCAAGAAATTTTGATATAAAGAGAAGGATAAACGGTACGGGAAGCATATTTCCTAGTACCGCCATGGCGTAGTTGACGTAAAACGGCAGTCCAATAGCCGCGCCTACGGGTATCGCTCCTCTCAGCTCAATTATAGGAAAAAGAGATATAACGAATACGTAAAGCTCACCTGGAAGTGAGGAAAAAAATCCAATAATAGCGTCTGTCATAACGCCTTCCTTTTCTTAGTTAAGAGTGTTTTCTTTCGGGTTTTATTAGTACTTTTCCAGTGGTGTTTAATGTGCGTTTTTTCTGAGTTGTCCTTGCTTTTTGGGGTTGCGTTTTGCTTTTAGAGTTGTCCTTACTTTTTTGGGTTGCGTTTCGCTTTTAGAGTTGTCCTTGCTTTTTGGGGCTGCGTTTTGCTTTTAGAGTTGTCCTTGTTTTTGTGTCGCGTTTTGCTTTTAGAGTTGTCATTGTTTTTGCGTTGCGTTTTGCTTTTAGAGTAGACCTTATTTTTGTGTCGCGTTTTGCTTTTTAGAGTAATTTACCAGTGCTTTTTCCACTCGGGCTTCAAAAATCTAAGAAGAGCCTCGAGGTAGAAATAGTCGCCGTAGGGGGCGCACTCGTTAAGACCCTGCTTCTGTGGGCGGGCGTGAGTAACGAACTTGATAAGGCCGTCGGTTGCGTCGGTGAGGTCGGCACATTTATCAATAAGAGCGTCAAGCATCATAGCCGCGGCGTTCTCAAAGATTTTCTTGTCGGGCTCGCTATCGTCCATCTGCTTTGCCATCTCTAAGAGTCCGCACACAGATATAGCCGAGGCAGAGCTGTCGCGAGGCTCGTCACCGTCGGTGAAATCATAGTCCCAATAGGGAATCATATCCTCCGGGAGATGGTTTAGCATAAAGTAGGTGATGCTTCTGTGCACCTCTTTGAAAATCGTATTTTTAGTGTAGGAATAAGCGATGGGGAAGCCGTATACTCCCCATGCGTGACCTCTTGACCAGCAGGAGTCGTCGGCGTGACCTTGGAACGTAAGGCCAAAGCGTGGCTCGTGCGTTTTGAGGTCAAACTGATAGTGATGGAAGGACGAGCCGTCCTCGCGTATCAGATATTTTTCGGTAGTCAGGGCGTGGTCCTCACCCGCCTTTGTGTATTCGGCGTTGCCGGTGGTTTCTCCTGCCCAGAAAAAGAAGGTTGCATTCATCATCGAGTCCATCATGGTTCGGTATGCGTACTCTCCGCCTCTGCGGTAACCGGTGTGCTGTCTGATTATGAATTTGCCTTCCTTTGAGTAGCTGGTATTGAAGTAGTAATCAAAGGTATCGAGGGCTGTTTTCTTGGCGAGAGGGTTTCCCGTCGTCTTGTATGCGGCGACACAGCCGGGCATATAAACGAAGCCGACGTCGTGGTCGTCAAGTTCTATCTTGTTTTCGTATCTATGGACGTAGGTGGGAAGATGAACCTCTTCGGCTACGTTCTTGAAGAAATCGTCGCCCGAAAGCTCGTATGCGAGCCAAAAGCAGCCCGTGTACATACCCGACACCCAGTTTGCGTTATCGCCAAGGGGCTGGTATCTAAAATTCTTTGAGCAGGTGCTGACGGGGAACATAGGTCCGTCGCGCTCAACACGAGCGCGCAGCTTGTCACAGGCGGCTTTTGCCGCATTGGTAAGCTTTTGTTTGTCAATATGATACGGTGCAGAAAAACGCTCGGGGGAAATGAGCTTTACGTTTCTTTTCATAATTCTTTCCTTTCGCCTTTACGGTCGTTTTTGAATAGTATATCATATCGACGGTTTTGTGTAAATACAAAATGCAACATTGTTCGTTTTTTGCAAGATTTTGTTGCGAAAACTTGCACTTTTTGATTAAAGTCCAAGCCTTATTATAACGTCGGTTGTTCTTGGCATTGGATAGGAAATCAGCATTTCTTCTTTAGTGAACGGCAGGGGTGAGTGTCCGTCAAGGCGTATGAGGGTGAGGTTACGATGAATTTTTTCGGCGTTTTCTTCTATCAGGGTCCTGTACTTTTCGTTGTCTATTGCTGCGGTGTCAGAGAGCATTTTTTCAACAGATCCGTAAGCGTTTACGATTTTTGCCGCGGTCTTTGGGCCTACGCCAACTATTCCCCCTATATTGTCTGAGCTGTCACCGAAAAGAGCCTTAGCATCGGCATAAAGTGATGGACGTGTTGAGAATTTCTTTAATATGTACTCTTCGTCGCATATTACGGTGTTATCGCCTCTGTATCTTATTATCTTAACCTTGTCGGTTATCAGCTGAAAAAAGTCGCTGTCGTAGGAGGATACGTAAACCTCGCATTCACCACCGTATTTATGTGCATATGATGAGATTATATCGTCGCACTCACAGCCGTCGGCCTCGATGTGTGCAATTCCCATAACGTCAAGCGCGGAAAACACCTCTGCAAGTATCGAAAAAGGGTTTTGGTCCTCGGGAAGCGCGCTGTAATCGGGACGGTTTGCCTTGTAGTCTTCAAGTATATCGCACCTTGGGTTGTGTGTTTCCTTGTCGAAAATCACGGCCGCGTGCGTGGGACTTATCATTCTTATCAGCCTGAGTACGCCTCCCACAAAACCGACCACGCCTCTTATGTCTCGCCCGTCCCTTGAGGGTATTCTCGAGGGCATGCCGAAGAACATCTGAAAGAGCAGATTATGCCCGTCAATTAAGAGTATTCTGTCCATCGTCGGTCCTCGTTAGTAGTGGGTTTACATAATATTTCAGCGGATTTCTGAGCTTGTCGCCGAGCGAAATCAAATTGAGCAAAAGTGAGAGCAGCGACAGTACGAGAAACGGCACCATGACGTAGGACGCATCATCACCGGCTTCAAGTATAAGCAGAGTGTAAAGGGAGGCGAAAAGTCCGTCAAACACCATGCATGCGACAGCCAGGGAGCGAACGTTCTTAATAAGGTCGATAAGCTTTAGCACGGCAGTGATAATCTTGAGGAGAGCAAACAGTGAGAATATGACGATAAAAACAGCGAAAATGCCGAGAGTGAGCGCTACGCCAAAGTTTAATTCGCGCGAGGTGTCGGGGCCTTGGGTGGTCCTGATAAAGACGTACGACATCACGGCAAGTGCTATTGAAAAGAGTGCCTCCAGCGTGTAAAACGAAAAAACGATAGAGTTAATGAGCTTAAGTCTTTTCATATTTTTTCTCCGTTTTTGTAAATGATGATTTGCATTTGATGGATTTTTTTTGAGATTTTCCGAGTTATAATAAACAACTCTACGAGCTTTATAAGTTAAAGTTGAAAGAGCATAACGAACAGCGGCATCGTTAAAATGCCGAGCAGTGTTGTGAGAGCGTTGATGGATACCGAGATGTCCTCACCGCTCTTATAAAGCTTTGAGAACTGGGTTATCGTTGCGGCGGCCGGTGTCATGGCGGCAAGATAGGATATAAGAAGAATGCTCTCGGCATTCTCGATACTCAAAAATGGCAGAGCGAGAATGCCCTTGAGCAGTACAAACACCAAAAGAGGACAAACGAGCATTCTGACAGCCGAGCAAATATATACGCTCTTCGTTTTGAACACCGCCCCAAAGTCAACGGACGCCATAGCCATACCTGCTATAAGCATACCGACGGTACCCACCATCGAGCCGAGCGCGTCTGCAACCTCGCCCACGATAGAGGGGAGCCTGAGGGAAGAGAGTATCATAATCAAGCCTGCTGCAATAGCCAAAATATTTGGATTAAGTATAATTTTCTTTATGCTTATCGATTTGTCTTCTTTAAACAGGCGCTCGCCGTGAGTAAAGAGAAACAGAAGCTGGACCGACAAAAAAGCCGTGGTATATATAATCCACTCCGAGCCGAGAATAAACGAGACAAGGGGGATTATAATATTTCCTGCGTTTGAATACACAGCCGAAGCACGCTCGGCGCCGCTTGGACGGAGCGTTTTCTTGTATATGAGGTCAACCAGAAGAAGCAAAAGATGTATCAAAAATGCCGCGCCAAAGGCCAGAACAAGACCGCTTGATATTGCCTCGGTAACCTCTACGTCGTAGGCCGAAATTATGGCCGCGGGCATAAGGATATAAATAGATATTTTTGAGAGTACGGCAGCGTCCTCGCTCTTAAGAAGCTTCAGCTTGACTATAAGAAATCCTAGAAGCATAAAGATAAACAGCTGCACGATTTTGTAAAAAAGCAGGTACGGTATCATAAATCAGGGCCTAGCTTTCATTTAAATTAAATTTTGTTTTTGATTTTTTGAGTTAATTTTTGAGCAAACGATATTCGATATAACCAAGGATACGAGACCTAAAACCATATAAATGCAAGCATAGATTGTCAAATCAAGCACTATTTGGCCAATAGAGAGCCAAAATCCGAGCAAAAAGAGTATCGAAAACGTGGGCGAAAACCACCAAAGATGCCGTATATCCTTGCCTGAGAGCGCACCGAGCCACACCGAGACAAGCGGGTTAATGGTAAACATTAAACCCAGAAGTCCACCCAAAACGTCGATAGGTCTAAGCAGGTTAAGCGCCAAAATCGGCAGGGCGAAAAGCGTGAAAAGAGAAGAAACGAAGAACGTTATTATCCTTTTTATATTCATAATAATCCACCGTTATTTGAGCCTTGCGGTTTGCGTTGGGTTTGCCATGCGGTGATTAAAGCCTATGGCTTTATATATGCTTGTATGATTTTAGAAGCCGATATTATCAGCAGAATAATTTTCAAGAGTGAAGTTCTCTAACTTTATTTCCGAAGCGGAAATGTTAAGCAAGGGACAGATTACCGAGAGCACCCTGTTGCCCATATATGCTGCGCCCTCGGGCGTGTTGTAGTGTGTCATATCTGAGCAGCACTCAGTGGGAACGGACACGGTATGTGCGTAAAGGTCGTTAATGACGGTGTCTGTGTCAGCTAGGACGTTTAGCGCTGTCGCGTTGAATCGCTCTATCACGGCGTTGTGACGCTTGAATATGCCCGTATAGCCCTCTTCGCGAATGGCCGTAGACGTGGCGAATACTATTTTTGCCTTGGGGAATAGCAGGCGAATACGCGCGTCAATACGACGGACCATATCGGCGTAGTGTGCAAGAGAGGACATAGGCTCGTCACCGTAAATTTCGGCAACGTCCCAAAGGCCCGCGTTCCAATGCACCAGGTCTGCATTCTCGGGCCATTCGAGCCTTTTCTTCCAGTCGTGAAGATAGCGGAGCGTATACTGTGCAAAGCGGCAGTTTTCCTCGGGGTAATAAACCTCTGCAGTGCCGGCAAGAGCGTCCTTGACGTATTTGTCGTAGCCCATACGTATTGAATCGCCAATCAAAATGATTTTTTTCATTTTTTGTAAATCATCTTTTAATTTTTGTAGATTTCGGTTGTTTATATAATTTTGTCAAACTCGGTTAAAAATGGGGGGTGTAATACTTTAAAGTCTCAAAATTACAGGTGGAAATCATCATTTGTCCCTGATTTTTGAGCAGTTTTCGGAAATATATCATTCAAATATAAATGATAAGTTCGTTTGCTTTTTTCTTGCGTAAATATAGCTTTAACGGCAAACCCAGCTTGATTTTTAGGGCTTGACGTGGGCAGGCTTCAACACACTTCAAACATCTAATGCACTTGCGATTTGTTATGCCCGATTGTATCGCTCCAAAGGAGCAGCGCTCGGCGCAAAGATTGCACCCACTGCAATCTGCGCTTCTTTGTATCGTGAGTCCAAGCCTACTTCTTAGTTTTGGAAAAACATCAGCCAAAGGATTTTTATAAAGCTTTGGGAGTTGTATATATGAAGGCTCTTTGACTTTTTCAACGATGGGCTCTAATTTGTCAAAATCACAGAAAACATCGTCATTGTCTATGTAGGAGTGTTTTGTAGGGATATACGCTCCCGCAACAATATTCTTTTGATAGTTTTTTTGAATTTCACATAGCACATTCCCACAGCACATTTTTCCGTACGTAGCAATAACCGTTAGATTGTCAACTGATATATTCTTCAAAAAAACCTTTACGATATCGGGAATATTTTGACAGTGCACAGGAAATACAAGAACGAGATTTTGATAATGCTCCGCACATTTTGTTTCCATATCTGCAAGCGGATATCCTAATTGATTTGCAAAGTACGTCGCGATTGCCTTGCTCTGACATGTATTTGAATAAAAAACTACTGCGTTCATGATTCAAAATACTCCCGCATGATTGCACACTCGGGTATTTCATCAAGCGAAAAGCCAAGTGAGGCTTTTAACTCCGCCAATGCTTCCACTCGGGATAAATTATTGCTTCGGCTCGCAATTGCAATTTCAAGTGCGCTGAATGGAATCATCGCGCTTCTCATATGATAAAATCTTGCAAATTGCGAATGCTCCTTGCATTTTTCAATTTTACAGCTTGTATGTAATCCTTTGTCAAGTTCTTCGGGAGCAACCCAACCGCATTCACGAATGATAGTATCCTTTATTTTTTTCCACTCATAAACACCACCGCATATTTCATCAAAATCCACTTGCACAAATGCGGGAATATTGCCCGACCAAGAGGATGAGCGGATCGCTCTCTTTAAGGGGTTCAGAATATTCGAAACTTCTTTAATCGCTTCGCAGATGTTATAGACGAGTTGGTTGGAATATCCTGCCAAATTCTTAATCTTGCTATCGCCGTATGCGAGCTGTTTCATTGTGGCAAGGGTATGAAATTGCCCTTTTTTCAAAGGCGGGTGAAACGTTAAAATTCTACCGATGTTCAAGAAGAAATTCAGCAATTTGTTTTGAGAAAACGTGTAAGCAATTTGAGGTGCCATATGATTGAAATATAAGCCGAGTAACTGTGCTGGCTCATTCCCCGCAACAAAATATGGCACTTTGTTTGCAACAAGCTCGGGATAAAACAATACGTACGCAAGAGAGGGACAGGCACAGGTGTTTTCGCTCAAAGAGTATAGCTTTTTATATATCTTCCTTAAATCATCATTTGAAATTTTGCGACTGATAAATTCAACCGAATTAAGTGATTGTTTGGCATTTTCAATGCTTTTCTTTGCACATTCGGACATATAGGGAATTTCCCAAGTAAGTGCTAACACACGAAGATTTAAAGTCTTGGACAAATAGTACAGTAAGTAGGTAGAGTCCTTACCACCTGTGTAAAATACGGCAACGTCAAAGCGCGATTTTTTTGATCTCGGGAATGTATTCATAATCGGAACGATGCTTTTTAGATTTTTTGTTTTTTCTGCGGACCGACAGATCGGACACCGGCCCTCTGCATCAAATTCAATGCCGGGAATCATAAAATCATTTGCTATACACGTTTTGCAAAATTTTGCATCATCCAAGCTCGAGGGAATTACCCTTTTGCTTTCGAATTTCACAATCTGTGCGCCTACGAGATTTTTCAAGATAGTAATCTCGCTATTTGTCAATCCGCAGGGAAGCTTTTTAATAATTGTTTTTTGCTTTTTGGTAAGCTTAACAGTATTTTTGAACATATTAGGCTGATTTCTCAAGCCGTAATATCTCAAAATATTGCCTTCAAGCTTCCATCTGCTTTGAATGTCGTACATGGCAATTCCTTTTTTCTTCGATATGTTATACTAAACAGCTGTAAATTGAAGTTTCGAGGCTTGCTCGAAAATTACATTTGCTTCAACTAAAATTTTGGGCATTTTTTGCATTTCATTATTTTATGTTCGTTATAGGAAACATAATGGTTATGGTCCCCAACTAACATCATAAATGATCGTTAAATCACCATAAGTAAACCTCATACGATAATCATCAACAAGCGTTGCAGTTCCATTTGTATCATCGGAAAACTCCACTTGAACGCTTGTATCATCAAGCGTTGTCCAAATAAATGTTTTTGTAGCTCCTTTGAATCTATACTTTCCTGTATAATCATCATTGAAAATCATAAGATAATAACTTGTGTTTACAGTTAAACCATCATCATATTTATCATACAGAATGACTTCTTTCCCATCGATAAAACCTGAATGGAAAAACCAATAAGTTGTAATCAATTCGCCAATAGGATAGTTTATTTCGCTTTCTTGTAATGCATAGCGTGCTCCATTCTTAATGCCAATTTTAGCATTAACACTCACATCCTCGCCGTCATATCTCACTGTATTGTAATCTACCGAAGTTATTAAAATTTCGTTAAACGTAATTCCATCGGAAGTGTCCTTATCATTTGAGTATACGAAAATATAATTCTCTGCGTAATTGGTAGAATAACACTCACCGAATGAAGTTGTATTTCTAAAATAATCAGTAGCAAATGCTCCTGCAAGAGATGATTTTTGTCCACCTCTTGTACCCAAATACTCAAAATTCTGTTCCTTTAGATACTCATATACAACTCTTGCGTATTCTCTGACTTCTTCAGTGGTTGCCTTGAATTCTATGTAGTTAAAGTCCCAGCCATTTCCATATGATGTTTTGCTTGAGGAATAATAATAATCTTTATCGCTGATTTCAGGTAATTGAGGAACTTCGCATTTCTCTAATAGTTCGTCTGAAAACCATTCATTTTTCACGGTTGACGAACTGCACGACGCAAGACAGCATAAGCATAAAACTGCCGTCAAGCATAAAGCTAATAACTTTTTCATTTGAATTACCTCCTAAACACTAATAACAACTTATTTTACGGAATCCTATTAATTGGTGCATGGAAACATATCAACTGTATAACACTTTGTGACACTTGTGCTTTTTAAGAAAATTAGGTGATTCTCGTTTGCAAATTGCCGTTTTTATACGATATGTTATACCAAACAGATGTAAATTGAAGTTTCGAGTTTCGCTCAAAATCATCATTTGTCCCTATGTGATTTCGAGGTGTTTTGGATTTCAAACACATCTTTTTGCTCAAAAATCTCTTAAAACGCCGAAAAAAGTGCCATTTTAAGGTCAAAATCGCTTATTTTCGTGACAGACGAACGACGGACTCGACGTGGGTCATAAGACCAAAAGGTATATTTTTATGCCAAAAATGGGGGTTGTAAAGCCAAAAGGTATATTTTCACAACTACTTTATAATGTGCTTCCAACCGCAATCATTTAGCAGAAACTCCTCCAAAGACTCAATGTAATCAAGATCATCATTGTAAAAAGCTGTGTATGAAATCGAGTTGTCTTGATCATTTGTAGCTATGAAAACCAATCTCTTCGGATAATCTATTTCTAAGCCATATTCTTCGTTAATATCTAACACTCGGAACGAATAATCATTTATTTTAGCAAATGGATTGCAAGTATATCCGCATGATGTCATTTCGACCTTTTGAAATACATATTTACTATCCAATAAGTTTTTTTGCTCTTGATATTCCGTTGAATCGTAATGAACGATTAATGTATCTGCATCGCAAGTAAAAATGCCAAAGAAACTTGAAAAATAATAGTAGTGCTCCACCTTTGTGTAGTTGCCTACCTCTTCGAGAGTTGGCATCGACACAAATGCTTCACACACTTCGGTATAGCGTTCTCCTATTTCCGTATTCTGTTTATGTGTAAGCATTTCAAAAGTTCCAACAGCACTTGAAAATAAAAATGAAACAACAAAAGCAATCAATACCAAAACGGATAGTATAACTTTGGGAAGTGCTTTTTTTACCTCAAAAATAATCAACGCAAGAAGTGCGATGGAAACCATTGGAACAATGACATAAGTTACAGCAAATGAGATGTTAAACACCGCGTCAGCAAAAAGAAGAAAACAGCCGACAGCAATCGCGAACACAGGAAACAGAATGGATGCGAACCAAGAAAGCAATTTCTTTGTGGTGATTTTCTTTGTTTCATTCATTTTCTTTTACCTCAATATTTAGAATGATTTGACGGCGTTGCCGTCATGAATTGATGCTCGCAAGTTCACATCATGATTTCTCGCTTCGCTCCATGAATTGAATTGCGCACCGACCCTTATACGTCCGCAGGTGTAATTCATTGCGAAGCCATTCCATGAGTGCGCGTGCGCAATTCATTCTTGAATCTGTCGTTTGAGACAAACGACACTCTCGACGTGTCCTGTCATCGGGAACAAATC
>JAGBTM010000023.1 GCA_017631325.1 Clostridia bacterium | reverse complement strand
GCAGGAAGAGGGATTCGAACCCCCGTGCCTTTTGGGCAAACGGTTTTCAAGACCGCCTCGTTGTGACCGCTTCGATATTCCTGCGTATTAAATTGTGATTTTGGAAAGTGTTAGATATTACGTTAGATATGCAAGTTTTTGCATTTTTCGGAGTCCCGAAATAGTCAGTGTTTTCAAGGCTTCTCGGGGTTTTATCGTCCGATTGACCGACAAATTTTCAAGACCGCCTCGTTGTGACCGCTTCGATATTCCTGCTTATATATGGTGTGGTTTACTACACCATATATAAGCAGTCCTATTTTGAAGTGGCTCGTGAAACTCGTTTCACGAATCCGCTTCGCATACCCCACGAAGACGCGTCAAGCTCGCTTGTAAGCGGCAAGTGCGGGTATCCTCGTTAGAGATAATCCTGCGATGTAGTAAATCATCTTACCAGTTATTTAATTGTTAGATATTCTGTTAGATGTGCTACTTTTCACCTTAGCTGTATTTTTGACGACTTTACACCTATATAAATCATACGGGAATAAAAGGTGAAAATATTGCATAAGATAAATCAAGGAAAGTTGCTTATATATCATAGCACATTTTTTTGGCTATGTCAATAAGGAAGAGGCATTTTTTGAAAAAAATCCTAAATAGGTATTGACTTTTAGCATTCCAGGTGATATAATATAATGGCGATGTGAGGAAATGTAGGTCGTAACATGCCGGAATGGCGGAATTGGCAGACGCCCGGGACTTAAAATCCCGTGAGATTTTTTCTCGTACCGGTTCGACCCCGGCTTCCGGCACCATAATATCGCGGAGTGGAGCAGTCTGGTAGCTCGTCGGGCTCATAACCCGAAGGTCATGAGGTTCAAATCCCATCTCCGCAACCAAAGAAACTCGGAGCACCATTTGGTGTACCGAGTTTTTTCTTTTTGGTTGTCGAGATTGATGGGGTGTGAACCTCATTAGCTACGCTCTATGACCTGAGCATTCAAGCCCTGGGGCGAAGAATGCTGTCGGGGTCTATGTCCGCCACCGCAGTGGCGGCATACTGCGTCATTCGTCGTGTCCGACCGACGAATAGCAGATAACCAATCCATTCTTTTTCAAATCCCATCTCCGCAACCAAAAACAATTCCATAGTCGATCGGGTTTCGGCTATGGAATTTTGCTTTATATACGGCAAATGCCTCATTATTGCCCTTTAACCGCTTATTTCGGCGGTTTTGAGGGCGGTTTTTCTTTTATAAACGATAAATCCGTCATCCTCTGTGCCGCAAAGACAGAAGTGGCGGATTTTGTATCGTTCAAGGGTTCAATCGTTCAAGGAATAAATTTACAAAAAAATATTGTTTTGTGTCGAAAAATGTGATATAATGAAATATCAAGCTTCAGGAGGACAAATATGGGAGTATTAAGATCTGTTTTTCATATATTGACACTTGGTATTGTTGATAGCAATGAAGAGGTTGAACGTAAAAATACACCTTGTCGTTTTTCTTCCACACTTACTCAATCGGATTTTGAAGAAATTGCCGTCAGTGTGGCAAAACCAATTAAACGCCTAAAAGTTTTTGTTAAAAACGAATTCGTTGTTGGCGAGGTACGCACATCAAGCGGAATAAACACGTGGAAATTTAAGTTGGATTTCAATGACTATGGTCATATATCAGGCAGATATTGGTTTAGATATAAAGATAATAGCGACTCCCAAATTCCAGATAGCTATGCCCAGCAATTAAAAAGTGCTATTGAAGAGCATTTGAGAACACATAGATAGTATCATGGAAAATCATTTTCTATCTATAAATGCAGGAGGTACTTTATGCATTTTAAAGAAAAAGTAAAATGTTGGTTTGACCAAAACAAGAAATATATACTGATAGGCGGTAGCATTGCCTTGATAGGTGTAGGAACCGGTATCTCCTATGTTCTATGCAAAGATAAAAAGCTTTCATTTGCTGATTGGCTCAAAAACGCTCCCAAAGAGGAGTTGGAAGAAGCCTATGAAAAATTGAGATTGGACTTTTGTAAAACAGGTATTAAGGCATATCCGATGGAGCAAATAAGCCATGAACTTGGTGAACGTGGTGCTGCAGAGTGGTTTGCGAAGCATCCCCCGAATCTCGATCCGAATTTTAGATGGACGGATGCTGCAAGATGGGATAAAGACTAACTTCTTCAGCGTTGCATCCAAATCATAATCAAATAAGCAAAACTCCCCGAATAGCATCAATCCTGGTGCTATTCGGGGACTTTTTCTATTCTCTCTCAAAGCATAACCGTTATCTCGCTGTCGTCCTTGAGCGAATACACCAGGCGGTCATCGTTGTAGACGGTAACTTTATCGACCACCGCGTGCCACAGCTTTTCGTCAAACTCAATGGGAAGTGCATCAATCTCGGTTCAATTTACGTCCCACATACTCAACCAAAGACTCGTTGAAAAACGAGTCTTCTTTTTTGCCTTTTGGCAAAAATGGTGCGAGATTGGGTGTGAACCTCATTAGCTACGCTCTATGACCTGAGCATTCAAGCCCTGGGGCGAAGAATGCTGTCGGGGTCTATGTCCGCCACCGTAGTGGCGGCATACTGCGTCATTCGTCGTGTCCGTCCGACGAATAGCAGATAACCAATCCATCCTTTTCAAATCCCATCTCCGCAACCAAAAAAGAAGCAACTTTTGGTAGACAAAAGTTGCTTCTTTTTTTATCCATTGCGAAAGCAATGGCATATCATCAGACCTTTAGTCTGGATATCATCGCCGCAGATGTATCTCATCAGCCGCAGGCTGTATCCGCTTTCGCAATGATGATATACAACACTTTGTGTTGATGATATGCAATTCCTACAGAATTGATGATATACAAGGCTATGCCTTGATTTATTTGCTAAAGTGCGGTATAATAAACTCACTAAAATTCAGATTTTACGAAAGAGAAAGCAAGAGATGATACGCGAAAAAAGCTGCGGAGCAATCGTTTATACAAATGCAGACGGAGAACGGCTCTATTTGGTTGAGCAAATGCTTGGCGGACATTGGGGTGTTCCAAAAGGACACATTGAGGCGAATGAAAATGAAAAAGAGAGCGCTTTGAGAGAAATTAAAGAGGAAGTCGGGTTGGACGTTGTCATTGATTGTGGCTTTAGAGCTATTGATACGTACTCGCCCGTAGATGGGATCATCAAGGACGTTGTCTATTTCGTTGCTTATAGCAAATCTACTGATACCATAATGCAAATAGAGGAAGTAAGAGATATAAAATGGGTTAAGTTAAAAGAAGCGTTAGATTTGATAAAATTTGCATCTATGCAAGAAATCCTTATACTGGCAGATAAGTATTTAAGTAAAACAAATTGATTCTTTCGATAATACCAATTTATCAATCGGACGATAGTGTGAAATCACACACCTTTTGCTGTTCTTACCTACATTTACGCACCTTTTCACTGTTCTTTCGCAACAAAAAAGGAACTTTTGTCTACCAAAAGTTCCTTTTTTGTTTATCCAAGCCGCAGTAGGGGTTCCCCGAAGCGAGCTTGCCGAGCTTTGGGGGTTCCCGCAGGCTTGGTATATCATCGCTGCGCGAAGCGTGTTGCATATCATCAGCCCCTATGGGGCTGTATCTCATCACGCGCCAGCGCGTATTTTACTGCGGCTTGATGATATCCAGCCCTACGGGCTGATGATATACCGCAACAAGTTACGGATGATACACAAGGATACGCCTTGATTTATTTATCAAAGAGTGATATAATAAATTCAGCGAAGATCCAGTGTTTGATGGAGGGTAGGACACTACATGAAAACAGATTTATATTTACATCACGGCAAATCTATATGTGCAATTGTTTCGGTTGAACAAGGCTATAAATTCATTGATAATATCGAGAGTTTTTGTCCCACATGGACTTTTCTGATTGAAGAAGCAAAAACAGGGTTTGATGGCTTCCCTTTTTACGATAGATATAAAAATTGCGATGTTGATTTTTTGGAGCAGTATCTTGATATTGTTGAAGGAGAGGATGGTAATTACACATTTTTAGGTTGTATCCATGATGGCGTTATTGACTTTGATTCGGAATGCTTAAAGGGAAAAGGCGAATACTTTGAACCTCTATGTATTGCTATGAAACTTTCCGAAACATACAATTTTAACAGCATCCACGACATCATTTTCACGAAAGACTACATTGTATTGTCTTCTGATTATGAAGTGATGGCTTGTTCAAAAATCAAGATTCCATTTGAACCCAATCAAAAGCAAGCAACATTTCGAGAGTTAATACAATCTAAACTGAAAGCATTACGACCATTTGGCAATCAAATTTTATATGCCCAATATGGATGTGCCTCGTCTCAGTTTGCAGATGTTGAAAATGCTTTGTTTTATAACTTAGGTGCAGCATCTTTTAATGGGGCGCTAAGCAAAGAAACTTCTGTGTTTTTTGAAAGAATACAGCCGAACGAAATATACAGTTTCGAGAATTGGGAGTTTCAATACTTCTATCATTATTCTTGGGCGCCTAAAGGAAAACACAGCTATTGGTGGGAGCATGAACTTATTTGCGAATGGAATAATATTCCTCTCGGAAAAGTTAATTCAACCTCAAAGGCAACCGATTATTTTTTAGCAATTAAGCAATCACAAGAGTTGGTAAAATGTTTTGAGGATGGAAACAAAACTACTTTGGGACTAAAAATCAAGTTGTCCATACCAAAAACTGCAAGTTTTACAACTGTCATTAGTATGATGAAACCGATGATAGATGGTGTTATCTGTGCGTTTCATACACCAGATGGAATTGCTGTAGATGAAGTAAGCAACCTACTAAATATAAACAAAGAAGTCTTTTCGTCGACAGAAAAAACTTGTCTTGGGAAGTGTTGTTACATTAGTCCATATCGAAAATCTGTTAAATGGAATCCTCAAGATGAGAGATTGGATTATGTAGTCATAGAACCTATGGTGGTCGATGACAAGGGATTTTCCTTTAGTGGCAAACTGTTTGCTATTCCATGCTACATGTAACTTTAAGAACGAGTTTTCTGATACAAAATTGGTGTACTTTTAGTTGTTCTTCCCCACTTTACGCACCTTTTGGTCGCTCTTAGGCAAAAAAAGATTCCATAGTCGATCGGGTTTCGGCTATGGAATTTTGCTTTTTATCCCTAAAACCACTGATTTTGATGGTTTTTAGGGCCTTTTTCTTTTATAAATGATAAATCCGCCACTCTCTACCTCGGCAAGTTAAGAATGGCGGTTGTGCTATCGTTCAAGGAGTGTAATAGTTATCAGAATAAGCTTGAATGTTTTAACAATCAATGCCATTTCAAAGACTATACAATTCTGCTATCCACTGTACCCACAAACCAATACAAAATCATTCATTGTATCGGTATAATGGTACTCTTAGTGAGAAGACTTGACGTTGCGGAGCCTATACTAAAGCGCGTGTCGAAGCTTAAGCGTTTGGTCTTTTCGGCGGGAAGAAAAACTGCTAAAGAAAATGCTAATTTGACAAAATATCCAAAAGAATATTGCTTGATTTTTAAGTATTTATAGTGTATAATATGCATATAAAAGTAGTCGTTATCAATTTCTTTCACACACATATTGCCATTTATTATTTCGATAAGATTTCACTTTGGAGGAAAAGTATGAAAAAAGAAAATGCTTTTGTAAAGGACTTGATTAAAAGAATGACGCTTGATCAGAAGATCGGCGCATTGTTGACGCTCGGTTTTTCCGGCACCGTTGCGCATCAGCACATCTATGATTACATCACCAAGTATCATTGCGGCGGATTAAGGTTGACACCCTCTTCGCGTACCTTCGGAAGCTACGTGGACCCCAAAAATTCCAAAGCTGTCGTTTCGGTAACTACCAAAAGAGGTATTAAATACAATACAGCTCCCAGCTGTACTGCATCTGAGTACAAGTCGGTGCTTGATGATCTTCAGAGAGTTGCGCGTGAGCGTCCCCTTTCGATTCCTCTTCACTTCTCGTATGACCAGGAGGGCGGTTCAAGCGTCAATTTCTTTTTTGGCGGAGTAAACGTTTTTACAAAGCCTATGGGTCAGCGCGCCACAAACGACCCTAAAATGTCTTACGAAATAGCCCGTGCTATTTCTCGTCAAAGCCGAGCAGTTGGTTTCTCGTGGATTCATTCCCCCGTGCTTGACATTAACACCGATCCAAGAAACCCCGAGATCTATACAAGAGCGTATTCAGATAATGCCGATGAGGTTGCAGAATACGCAGAGCAGTCCTGCCTTGGCTTTAAGGAGGGCGGACTTATCGCTACCGGTAAGCACTTCCCTGGACGCGGACACTCGGACGTGGACGCTCACTTCGGGGTTCCCGTAATTAACGTTGACCGCGAAACGATGATTAATCGCGAGCTTCTTCCTTATCGCAGACTTATTGAGAAGGACTTGCTTCCTTCCATTATGATAGCGCACAGCATTTTCCCCGCGTTTGACCCTAACGATATCGCTACTGTTTCCAAGCCTATTATCACGGGACTTCTTCGTGAGGAGCTTGGCTTTGACGGCGTAATTACCACCGACAGTATGACTATGGGCGGAGTTGCTACCCGTTATGGCGTGGCAAACGCTTGTGCTATGTCGCTTGAAGCCGGCGCAGACCTTGTTCTTATGAAGGCTGAAGGACCTCTTGTTGATGAAACTATCTCAGCCATCCGTTCTTTCGTCGAAGAAGGAAGAATTCCTATGGAAGAGCTTGACAAGAAGGTTTACCGCGTGCTTAATACAAAGTACGAATACGGTCTTTTCTATAATCAGGACGAGCACGGCGTAGCTCCCGAAACCGTTATTAACGATCCCTCTATCGTTAAATTATCCAAGCAGGTTGCAAAACGCTCTGTTCTCGTTTGTCGCGACAAGGAGAATTGGTTGCCGCTTGATCCCGAAGAAAAAGTCCTTGTTATTGAACAGCAGTTCGGTCATTTTAACAGTTTCAGATGGCACTCGGGTATTCTGTTTGAGGGATGCTGCAAGTATAGCAGTAACGTCGATTATCTTGAAACCTTCCGTACGTGGGACGACAAGGATCATGAGGAAATCAAAAATGAAATAGAAAAATACGATACCTTAGTCATTACAAATTACTTTAACCGCGGTACTCTTTGCAATACAGAGGCGATAGAAAAAATAATAGAGTCGGGCAAGAAGGTAATTGTCGTTACCAACACGCCCTACGAGGAAATTTCCATTCCTAAAAACGCAAAGAGCGTTATCGTTACATTTGCTACCTCGCCTGACAATATCGAGGTAGTTGCGGGTGCGCTTTACGGTAAGACTCGCCCCGAGGGCGTTTGGCCCGTTTCCTATCACGCTTAATTCAGAGGTGTATTGCTAATGAATTCACTTAAAAATTGGGTTAGGCACAAGGACTTTTTGCTTTGCGTAGATTCAGACGGCTGTGCCATGGACACCATGGACATCAAGCACAAGAGCTGCTTTGGGCCGAAAATGATAGAGTGCTACGGGCTTGAGGCGCACCGCGAGGCCGTTCAGTCACTTTGGGATGAGATAAATCTTTATCGTCTTTCGCGTGGAATCAACCGTTTTTTAGCGTTAGTTGAAACGCTTAAGGCGATAGAGGAGCGCGGAATTTGCAAGCTTTCAGAGCCATACGACCGTCTTGAAGTGTGGGCTAATACCTCAAGGGAGCTTTCAATGCCCGCTTTGTCTGCAGAAATTGAAAAAACGGGCGATCCTCAATTAGCATTGGCGCTTCATTGGTCCAAAGAGGTCAACGAGGCAATCTCAAATCTTAAAGACGACCGCGGAGCATATCCCGGTGTTAAGGAATCTCTGGCAGAGCTTTCGCGCGTAGCCGATATATCGGTCGTTTCTTCGGCAAACGGTGGCGCCCTTGAATCGGAGTGGCATAAATGCGAGCTGGATATATACATAAACGCTCTTTTGGGGCAGGAAAGCGGCAGCAAGGCGTTCTGTATTTCCGAGCTTCTGCGCTTGGGTGGATATGAAAAGAACCGCGTGCTTATGGTCGGTGATGCCCCTGGTGACCTGAAGGCTGCCGAAAAGAACGGCGTGCTTTACTATCCCATTCTTGTGGGAAAAGAAGAATTTTCGTGGAACAGGCTTCGAGGCGAAGCAATAGGCAGGCTTATGGACGGCAGCTTTGAGGGCGAATACCAAGAGCAGCTTAAAAAGGAATTTTTCAAAAATCTTTCCTAGGAGCGGACTTAAACTGCGAGATGCTGCTTTTCACGAGATTTATCTAATCGAGCAAAAACCAGATTGATTGGTTTTATAAGGAGCTCCCGACATAACTGACAACTGCTACACTTGCACAGATGAGATTCTTGCAGGGCTTGGCAAGGTGTACGTTGCCTACGAAAGTTTCAAGAAGAATATCTACAAGCATGGAGATACCCCCTGCTCGCTACGGATATTTTAAATTGCGTTTTAGAAAACTAAGGGATTTCAAAAAAACAAAATACACCCACAAAACAGAGTTTTTGACAATTTTAATTTACATTTTAGGCAACAATTAAACCTTATACTCAAAATAAAAAAAGATAAAAACGGTCAAAATAAGCATAAGCATTTCACACTTTACGCCTTGAATATCAAGAAAGCGACACGCCGACGGCGTGTCGCTTTCTTGCTTTATTTTATTTATAAATACTTACGGGCACAGAAGCTATATCACTTTTTGGCCTTCTTTTCTGCCGTATCGCAGGTGTTACGGTATACGACGTAGCGGCAATATAGGAACTCAAGAACGAAGTTTGCGAGCATAGATACGGCTTTTACTATATACTCGTTTACGCCTGAGCTGTTTGCCATTTCACCAAGAACAGTCGAAACGGGTGTAAATACTACGTAGAACGCCAGAACGAGAAGCATTGAAATCTTGACGTTGTCTGCGGCCTTAAAGGTGTACGTTCTGTTTATGGTGAAATTCCACAAAACCGAGAGCAAAAGCGCTATGAGGTGTCCTATCCAGTATTCAAGCCGGAGCACCTCGTTAAAGAGTGTAAACGAAACGATTTCCACAATTCCTGCGCTGATAGATATTAAGAGAAACTTGAGCGCTCTGAGCGCTTCCTTGAATTTTTCCTTTTTCATAGCCATTCCTTTCGATGTCTGTTTCGACGTTTTTCGCGTCACAATTTAGATTTTAGCACAAAGCAGCAAAAAAATCAACCCCCTACACCAAATGGGCTTGAGCCGAAAGTTCGGTCTTGACTTTTCTTTTCTTTTGTGATATGCTTAATTTATACGCTCAGTATTTAAAATAAAAGCGAGCCGGCGCTCGCTCTAAGGTACGGACGGAGGACGAAGTGGATACCAAAAAATCAATAAAGAGTATGGCATTAATATACGCTCTTCTGTATTTTTCGCTATTTTTAATATTCTATCTGCCAAACTACGTGAAAGAGATTAACGAGCTTGTGGAGATACAAATCAAGACACCCTACCTTATAGTCCGCGGTGTTATGGAGAGGCTGTTTCAATTTTTTATTCCTGTATCAGGGGCTTCCCTCGTTCTTTCTACGTCGGGCGAGAATAATAAAAAGGCTCTCATAAAGAACTCGCTGCTTTTGTGCCTGCCGCTTCTTATATATTCTCTGCCCTACTGCTACCTTTACGCTCTCTCACTCGGCTTTGACTCCATAGAGGGCACGGGCATATCCTTGATTTTTTCGGCTATTGGAATTGCGTTCCAGTGGTGTCACGTTCTGCTTTTAGTTGTTGTTTGCCGTTTTATAACGGCAAGGTGCGTTGCGTCTGGAGAGGCCTCGGAAAACACCTCAGAGTCGCTCGCAGAATCTTCACTTATAAAGCAATCGTTTGATTTTTCGCTTGCGCTTCCCTTCTCGGTTTTGGTTGTATCACTTCTCGAGCTTCTGTACAACCTTATACTCGAAATTATAAACACGGCTTCGTTTTTCATAGAGGCAGGCGGCACCTACACCTTAAACGACGTTATAGACATTGTTTTCACCTATGTTTTTTTACTTATGACCATGCTTATTTCACACGCTGCGTCATACTGCATAGCAAAAAGAGTTGAGAGGAGAGAGGGCGATGCAGAAATTTAAGAGAGCGCTATGGGACGCTGATATCCCGGGCTATAAGTCGGGCGAGGAAATCCCTACTATTGAATATTTCCCTGCCGAAAACAAGCTCGCTCGCGGCTGTATTATAGCCTTTACCGGCGGTGCTTATCAATGCCGTGCGCCACAAGAGGGCATCGACTATGCAGAATATTTTTCAAAGAGGGGAATTGACACCTTTAACGTTGATTACCGAGTTAAGCCCACGCGCTTTCCTTATCCTCTTCTTGATGCCAGACGCGCAGTGAGATACGTCAGGGCAAATGCCGAAAAATTCGGTATAGACCCCGAAAAAATAGCCGTTATCGGCTCGTCGGCCGGCGGACACCTCGCAGCTCTTCTCTCGACCTACAAGGGCGAGCTTGAGGGTGAAGGCGCTGATGCTATCGACGAGCTTGACTATATGCCAAACGCACAGGTTCTCTGCTATCCCGTGCTCGATATCGAGGGGCACAAGCTATCCTTTACAAACCTTGTCGGAGAGGGTGGGGACGACAGGAGCGTCACGCCGTATTATCTCGCCGACGAAAACACCCCACGCGCGTTTATATGGCACGCGCAGACCGATGCGTGCGTAGACGTTGCGGGAACGTTCAAGTATGCCAAAAGACTTAACGAGCTTAACGTCCCCATCGAGCTTCATATCTATCCTACCGGAAATCACGGCGTTGGCCTAGCTATAAAGGAGCGTCTGTCCGACCCATATTTACAGAATTGGTCAGAGCATCTCCTGTCATGGCTTCGGCTTAACGGTTGGTATAACTAATAACAGAAGTGAGATTGTCAAAAAGTTAAAAGCTGTTCAATTATAGAAAAAAGGCTGTAAATGCAAACATTTCGTTGCATTTACAGCCTTTTTGCCGTTCAGTCAACAGATTAAGTCCAACCGCCGTCGTCCATATCTCCCTTGATATCATCATCGGAGCCGTCGTCGCCCGAGCCTGCGTCGTCACCCGAGCCTGTGTTGTCGCCAGGGCCCGTGTTGTCGCCAGGGCCCGTGTTGTCGCCAGGGTCTGTGTCGTCTACCACGGTTATGCTCTCGATTGCGGCGCGTCTTTGTTCATCGTCTATCTCATAATTGAAAAGAGGGTTAGAATAAGGAGCTGTGAGCTCGTTTATCTCCGTCACTATATTCATACCGTTAATAACGTAGCCGAAGGGGAGCAGAAGTCCGTCGTATTCAGAGGAGAGGTCTGCCGTGGTAAAATAAAGCTTTGAGGTAATATTGCCTTCATCGTCTAAAATCAAGCCGACGGTGCCCTTCTTGTTTTCAATAGGATTGTCCATAACCTCAAAAGCCGATGGCGGAGCCAACTCGCTATCTGCAGCTTCGCTGTAAAAGAGCTTGTCTGCAAGCATCATAGAGAACGTAATCCCGTCATATTTTCCCG
>JAGBTM010000022.1 GCA_017631325.1 Clostridia bacterium | reverse complement strand
GAGTGGAAATCGGTGAAACGAAAACTGAGACAGGAAAGAGAATAATATATCTTCCCGAAAGCACTGTTAATATATTAAAGGATAGAAAAAAGCAATCTCTCACCGAATGGATATTCCCGAATCCGTATAGACCCGAAGATCCTATGCTGCCGAACAGTGCTTACCATAAGCTGAAAAAGATTCTCAAATCTGCAGGTCTGCCGAGCATAAGATTCCACGACCTAAGACACACTTTTGCAACCCACGCTCTTACAAGCGGAGTCGATGCTAAAACACTCTCGAAAATCCTCGGTCACACTAACGCAAGCTTCACACTGGATACCTACACTCACGTGACCAGCGATATGCAAGAGCGAGCCGCCAACATAGTCGGCAGCTTCACCGAGAGCTTATTCGGTGATATAATCGGAGGTTAGTATGGGAAGAAGAGACAGAGGAAGCGGAACGGTTCGCAAAAGAAGCGATGGCAGATGGGAAGGGCGAGTCCTTGTAGGCTACGATGAAAAAGGACTTCCGAAAACCAAAAATGTACTTGCCAAAACGAAGATGGAGTGCGAAGCCAAGCTTGAAAAGCTCAAGAGTGAGATAGGCATAGTACGCAGAGACAAGGTCAAGCCGAGTATGCTCTTTGGAGAGTGGATAGACTTTTGGTATCAGAACTATAAAAAGCTCTCGCTCCGCCCATCAACTCAAGCAGCTTATGAGAATGCAATATATAACCACGTCATCCCCGAAATTGGTAAAATAGTTCTCGAAAGACTTAACGCAAACGACCTTGAGCAATTCTACGCAAGGATGAAAAAGAACGGAAGACTTCAATATACCGACACGCTCGGTGAAGGAATCTCCGACAGAATGGTTAGAATGTGCCACGCACATTGCAGATCAGCACTTGAAAAGGCACTGGAGGACGGACTCGTACATACAAACGTTGCTGTTGGCTGCAAGATACCACCGAAGAAGGCGAAGGAAATGAAAGTCCTTACCGAAGACGAGATGCAAAGATTCCTAATCCAAGCAAAGTATGACGGCTACTTCGAAATCTGCCTTCTTGCACTCACCACGGGTATGCGAAGAGGAGAGATAATGGGTCTCCAGTGGCAAGACCTAGACTTTAACACGGGTATGCTTGAAATAAGAAGACAAGCCTACTATTTAAACGGCAAGATGCAAACGAGTGAGCCGAAAACAAAAACCTCGATTAGAACGATAAAGCTCCCCGAAGCAGTGCTGAACGTACTGAAAAAGTTAAAGGAGACCACCAACTCGCGATGGATGTTCCCGTCACCTATAGTTGATGACGTTCCCAGAAACCCGAACACTATGCAAAAGAAGATACGCAAGGTGCTTGAAAGAGCCGATTGCAAACGCATACGCTTCCACGACATACGGCACACATTCGCAACAACCGCACTTGCCAATGGCATGGATATAAAGACTCTTTCCTCAATAATCGGTCACGTGTCCTCGTCAACGACACTCGACATATACCTGCATAGCACAGACAAGATGCAAAAGGAAGCAGCAAGGAGTATTGACCGCGGAATTCGCGGTGTAAGCAAGGATAGTGAAAAGCACGAAGAACTTAACACGGATGGTGAGAAAACCACGCTAAAGCAGAAATTTGAGCCTGTGAAAGGTAAATACCGAAAGCCCGGCACCGGATGTATCACCAAGATCAATGATCATCTATGGGAAGGGCGTTACTCTCCCCGAGTCAACGGCAAAAAGATGGTTCGCAACATCTATGCACATAGCGAAGAAGAGTGCGAGGAAAAGCTCGCACAGATGATACGCGAGATGAAAATCGAGATAGAAAAACTCAAGCAAGGTGGTTAAAAATTACGCAACCTTAAACAAAGAGATAGACCGTCGTGAAA
Organism: Clostridia bacterium; assembly: GCA_017631325.1. GTDB lineage: Bacteria > Bacillota > Clostridia > Oscillospirales > CAG-272 > UBA1740. The sequence goes on along the minus strand of JAGBTM010000022.1, from coordinate 25,068 downwards.
ACAAAGCACGACGGTCTAAATTATTATAAAAATTAGTATGCTTAAGACAATGAAAAACGGATTCTAATATTTCAACATTTACTGATTCCAGGTTTCTATTTGCTTGTAAAGCAACTGAATCTGCTTTTTCAAATCTAGTATATTCCCTGAGTTGTTTGCGGTAATAAATTCTTTTATTTCATTAGCAAATGGCACCTTCTTGTTAGAAAAGTTTTTATAATACTGGCTTATATAATCTGGGAATAATTGATACTGTTTACAATCTTTTGTGATAATTATTCCCAACATAGTTTCAATAGCATTTTTGGGTATATAGTTTTCAATCTCTTTACCTTTAGTTACCCAATGAAACATTCCTAAATTGTTAAACTCGTCTATAATACGTTTTTTTGTATCATTCAATTTAGCGGAACGATTTCTTTTATCGCTATCTATAACGATAGCTGCATTTCTATTAGTTGTAATGATATTTATTAGGTCCGTTTCCTCTTTTGCTGAGTATTGAGACAATAATCTTCCCCCGTAATATAAAAACTGATAATGTCTTCCCTCGATATATTTATTAGGAGTGAATATTTCCAACCAGCGCTTTATATAAACTCTATCTGAAGGTCCTTCCACCCAAACAATACCGTTTGATTGAAGAATGTCGCTAGCTTTTACATCGAGGTCATCAAGTATTTCGGTTTTATCTATATACGATTCGATACGTTTTACTTGAGCAACTCCGTTATCCTTTACAACGTGATAAATAGAGGAATTGTCCTTGTCATAAAATGTATTTATCGCAATATGCGAATGCGTTGTCAAAAAAACGATTAGATTTTTTGTTATAGCATAATCGTATATGTATTCAAACAATCGTCTCTGTAGAGCGGGATGCAGATTGTTTTCGAGTTCTTCGAAACCATAAACAATTTTTTTATTCTTATATTCTTCTGTATGAGGTATAACCAGTAAATTTAATAATACAAGAACGATAGTTTTTAATCCACTACCTGTTTTAGACAACGGGATTCGCTGAGCGCCTTTTTCTTGCAAGAAAACTTCCCATAACCTTGTTCCGTTGTAGGTTACTTGTTGTACTCTTATACTCTCAAATTCCGCATCGGGCTTCATAATCAAATTTAGTGCGTTCAAAAAGTCTTTTTCGATTATATTTTCATTATAGTTGCTATCGTTTAAAAAAGTTGCAATTAAATTGCTTGCGCCTTCACCACTGCTTTGAAGAGTAGGTTCTCCTTCTGGCTCGGGAAATACATTTCGTTCTGCGGATATTTTTTTGAAACAATACAACGCTCGTCTAGAAGCAATATTTTTGTTTATACCGTTTATGTGTCCGCTTAAATCGTTAAATGAATTGTCTGTAATTTCAAAGTTATTGCCGACTTTTAAACGAAAGGGGAAGAATTTGTTTTTTATAAAATCGGTGAAGTTTGATTTATTCCAGCGGCCAATACCGGAGAGTCCACCAGAAAAAACGCTATTAACTACAGAGTCATCCAGGGAGATATCAAACCCTATATCGCCTATATCTGTACCAGGCTTCAACAAACTTTTTTGATCGAAAAGAGCTTCCATAATGTCTAATAAGCTTGTTTTTCCACAATTATTTTTTCCTATTATAACATTTACACGAGATACATTTTCAATTGAAATGTATTGATCATTAGAAAAAGCTTTATAGCCTTTAGCTCTAATGTTTTTAATATTGTGCATAATAACCGTCCTTTTTGTGATGATTCTAAAATATGTAAAAAATCCGCTTAGTACCTGCAACTCAAGATTCAGATAAATTCGCCCAAACTAAAGTTGTTACAAGTGTTACTAATGTATCAAAATTTATTACCTTATACACGGCGTGCTTTCATTTGAAAAAATTCAAAAAACCGCAAGGAAATCCTTGCGGTTTTCTGCGGTCAAAACCGCTAAAAATGGTCGAAGCGGCGGGACTCGAACCCACGGTCTCCAGTACCCGAAACTGGCGCGATACCACCTTCGCTACGCCTCGATTTGTGGAAAGTTATTGAATTTTGTTGTGGTCAGTTATGTGGTCAAAGCCACTTTTTAGGGGATTTTGTGTTAGGTTGAAAGTGCGAAAAGTCTAGTGTTTTCAAGGGCTTTGAGGCTTTTTGGAAGTCGGTAGTATGGCCAACGGATACAAGCACCCGAAACTGGCGCGCTACCAACTGCGCTACACCTCGTTTTAATAAATTAAAACTCAAAGCGAAGAGTGATGCCGGAACACGGGCTTTGTCTTTGCTTTCGATAAGCTTTTTGCCTTTCTCACTTTCGCCATAACATTATATCACAGCGCAGGGCGAATGTCAATGCTTTTTTATAAAATAGCGCGCGGGACTTTTGACGCTTAGTTTTTATTTTGCTTTATAGTGCTGTTGTTTATTGAGGGCAAAGAAAGCTCTGCACTCGTTGCTTTTATTTCACCATTACGAAGAAATTATCGGCCTCGCTTGTGATGGGTGCAAAATCTATAAGATAACACCTCTTGCAGATTAGCTCACTGTTCCCACCATTGCAGCTTTCACACTCGAAAAGAAGAAGCACTCACGTCAGCGAAGTACTCTTCGTCTCTTACGAGTGGAAAAAGCTCTTTGTACTTTATTTTAGCACGCAAATCCATCGTTTTTTACTCGCTATACCTCTTTTTTCGGACACGTGTCCCACCCTTAGCAAAAAGCAAAAATCTTACCAGGGCAAAAACTTAGAGCCGCGAAGCTTGAGTATAGCCTCGGTGAAATAATAATCACCGTATATTATATTCTTAGGCTCGCTGAGATACCGCTCTACGCCGTTCATAAGCACTCCGTCGGTATTCTCGTCAAAATCGCAGAAGCGCTCCGCCATAGCACGAAGAATTTTTATAGCTGCCGAAAGGTAAAGCTCACCCTCAAATTCCGGCACCGCCTTGGCTATCTCAATAAGTCCTGCAGCGGCAATAGCACCCGCAGTTGTGTCGTACTCGACAGGCTCGCTCGGCGCTCTGAAATCAACAAGAGGCAAATAATCAGTCTCGGAAACCGAGCTTATAAAGTAGTGTGCCGCGCGCTTTGCCGTATCAAGATATGCCACCTCACCCGTGTGAATATAAGCGAGAACGAAGCCGTATATAGCCCACGAAGAGCCACGCGACCAGCAGGAGCCTACGCCATAGCCCTGACCCCCAAGCGTTTCAATAACGCCAACCCTGTCACGAGTGTGATTTACTATATGATTAACCGAGCCATCGGCTCTAACGTGCTCGCGCATAGCCATATCAGCATGAATTTTAGCCACCCTCATATAGCTCTCATCACCAAACTGCTTTGATGCAAAGTACAGAAGCGGAAGGTTCATCATCGTGTCGATTATAGTCCAGCCGGCATGCTCCTCGCCGTTCCATGCAACGATATATTCGCCCTTCTCGTTATACCTTGCCCTTAGCATATCAGCCGCTCTCTTCACTCTCTCAAGAGAAGCCTCGTCCCCCGTCAGACGGTACGACGCGCCCGAGAGAATATGCCACTGAAATCCCACGTCGTGATGAAGCCCCTCGGGGTGCAAAAACGCCTCGTCAAGTATTTTTTCGCTGCTTTTAGCCGCAATTTTGTAACACGCCTCCCCTGTAGCCTCGTGCATCAGCCACATAAGACCACCGAAAAATCCGTTAGTCCACCATGTGATACCCTCTCTGCCTACCTTGTCCTTCTGTATATTGCTATGCACACCGTCGGTGGTGGTATATGGGATTTTATCACGGCTTCTGACCGAAACAAGCCTTAACTTTTTATCAAGGCTTTGAAAGGTGTCGTCTATCCATTTTTTATTATTAGCTATTAAACTCTGGTAACTCATTTTGCTACCTCTTTATATTAATGCGCGTCTGCCATTTTTGTGTCAATGCCGTTTTGCCTCACTCATATATCAGAGCGTCGGCTCAAAAAACAAAGCACGGTTTGCGCCCAAAGAATAAATCCAGAGCGCAAACCGTCAAATTTTACTTAGGCTGCTTTCCTATGTACGCTAAAATTCCGCCGTCAACGTAGAGAATGTGTCCGTTTACGAAGTTCGAGGCATCGGAGGCAAGGAAGACAGCAGGTCCCGCGAGGTCCTCGGGGTCGCCCCAGCGCGCCGCAGGTGTCTTGGCTATAATGAAGCTGTCAAACGGGTGGCGCGAGCCGTCGGGTCCTACCTCGCGCAAAGGCGCCGTCTGAGGCGTCGCTATGTATCCCGGGCCTATGCCGTTACACTGGATATTATACTCGCCAAACTCAGAGGCAATGTTCTTAGTCAGCATCTTCAGTCCACCCTTGGCCGCCGCATACGCCGATACGGTCTCACGACCAAGCTCGCTCATCATAGAGCAGATATTGATAATCTTTCCGTGCCCCTTTTTAATCATCGAGGGCAGTACGGCCTTTGCCATAATAAAGGGCGCGTTAAGGTCAACGTCGATAACTCTTCTAAATTCGTCTGCCGACATCTCGCACATAGGTATTCTCTTAATAATTCCCGCGTTGTTTACGAGTATGTCAATGACGCCTACCTCGGCCTCAATTTTAGCTATAAGCTCGCCTACGGCACGCTCATCGGTAACGTCACATACGTACCCACGCACCTCCATGCCTTCTTTTTTGTAGTTTTCAAGGCCCGAATTAACAAGAGACTCGTTTATATCGTTAAATACTATTTTCGCGCCGGCACCATAAAGAGCCTTGGCAATAGCAAAGCCTATACCGTACGATGCTCCGGTGACGAGCGCTATTTTTCCTTTAAGGCTAAACATATTTTCCATATTCACACTCCGTTTAGTTTCCGAAAAAGCTAAAAAACCATAAAATGCACATTAAACTTTGCATTTTCGTGCTTTTTCACTAAATTTCTTTAGCTTCTGGTTTTGTAAAAAATCAAACTTTTTGATAAACTTGCGAATTAAAGCAGCTCCGACGTCTTGATATGGTCCATATCGGTGAACTCCTGGTTCTCGCCGCACATAGCCCAGATAAACGAGTACGCGCGGGTGCCTACGCCCGAGTGGATAGACCAAGAGGGCGAGATAACCGCCTCCTCGTTGTGCATAATGACGTGTCTTGTTTCCTTGGGCTCGCCCATCATGTGAAATACGACGTCCTCGGGACCCATATCAAGATAGAGATAAACCTCCATTCGTCTGTCGTGGGTATGGCAGGGCATGGTGTTCCAGTTCGAGCCCTCGGAAAGCTCGGTAAGTCCCATAGCGAGCTGGCAGCTCTTAATAACCTCGGGGTGTATGTACTGGTTGATTACTCTCTTATTGCACTCAGCAGCAGAGCCGCAGGGCACCTTTTTTGCCTTAGTGATGTCAATTTTAACGATAGGATAAGAGGTGTGTGCAGGACAAGAGCTTACGTAGAACTTTGCAGGCGCTCCCTCGTCACAGCTCTCAAAGCTTATCTCCTTATTACCCATACCGATGTATATACCGTCGCGGGGGTTCATTTCATACTTAACGCCGTCAACCGTAATATATCCCTTACCGCCAATGTTGATACAACCCATTTCACGTCTTTCGAGGAAATATGCGGCTCTGAGCTCCTCGCCCGCGGCGAGCTTAAGGCTCTGCTTCACCGGCATAATGCCTGCGGTTATAATTCTGTCAATGTGGCTGTACACCATTTTGATATTGTCATTGGTAAACAGTCCTGAGATGTGGAACTCCTCGCGAAGTCTTGCCGTGTCGTAATGTCTTACGTCCTTTGCGTTTGATGCCTGTCTTACTTCCATTTTAGAAAAATCCTCCTTTATTACGGCGCCGTATACCTCTATCTGCGACAAAGCCGCAAACAAAAGCACCTCGCTCGTCCGTTTGAAATTAAATAATTTTATTTTTTGTTTTTAGCTCATCGAAATTAGTAAGCACGCCCTCAGCTCTTTTTTAGGGCGGCCCACCAATTTTCAAATCAAGTATAAAAGCGCTATCTACCACCATTATAACATAAATATTTCAAAACTTATTGCATTTTTTAATATATTTGTTGCATTTTTCGTCATATTATGGTATTATTTTAATGGTAGAGTACAAGGCGTACGCACAAAACACCAGCAAACCGTAACAGCGAGGCAAAAATATGAAATGCTACTTTAATAAATGCTCCGAGGCAGTAAGGCAAGCGGCAAAAGCCGAGGGCTTCGGCGCATTCCATTCAACTAAAAACAATCCAAACAAGGACGTCCACGTCCACGACTGCTGTGAAATATTTCTCTGCGTCAAGGGGGGCGGACACTTTCTCGTAGACAATAAGGTCTATACCGTGAAGGAGGGCGTGCTGTTTATTATAAATCAGTTTGAGGCACACAAGATAGTCCCTGACAAAAACGAGGTGTTCTCGCGCTATATTCTCCATACCCACCCATCTTTTCTTCGCTCGGCGCGCTTTGGCGATTTCAGCCCGGCAAGTTGCTTTTATTCGCCAAACAAGGCTACCCGTGTATCACTTTCAGACGCCGAGTGTGATAGGCTCGTCGAGCTCTTCGAGAGCCTTAACTTAGATTACGGCTGCGCTGACGAGGCTTACAAGAGACTTAGGGCCGAAGAAATAGTGCTCGATGCCTGCCGCTTTTCCCTCAGAGAAAGCACAAGGTACGGCGACGGAGTAATGCACGAGAGCATTGATGCGGCAATAGGCTACATAAACGAGAATTTCTCGCACGAGCTGTCGGTTGAGGAGGTAGCGAAAAGCGTATTTCTCTCCCCTACACAGCTTTCAAGGCTTTTCAAGCGATACTGCGGCACGACCCCAATGCGTTATATCATCGGCAAGCGCATAACCGAAGCCAAGAAGCTGCTCTCGGAGGGAAAAAGCGTCACAGAGGTGGCGTTTATGTGTGGTTTTAACGATTATGCAAACTTTATTCGCGCATTCAAAAGCGCCGTAGGAATACCTCCGGGAAAATACAGAAGCTCAGGCAGATAATCTTAAAAACGTCTTATTATCACCATCGTTTTCTTTAAAATCACGACCGTTTTTCAAAAAACACTTAGGCGTTTTGACCCTTATTTTCGCTGTTTTTACCCAATTTTACAAACAAAAATTTACATTTTACCGCAAAAAAGAAGGCGAGAGGCACTGTCCACGCTCGCCTTCTTTTTTGTTTTTCGCTTGCAAAAATTCCTCGTTCTAACGCCCAACTAACTCTCACCTCTTCACTCTTCACTCCTCGCTCTTCACTTTTCACTATTCACTTTTCACTTTTCACTATTCACTACCCCCTCCCCATTCCAAGTTCCACGTTCCACGTTCCACATTCCTAATTTTCTTTATACAAGCGTACTCGTCCATCTCGTTTCTTAAAAATTATTAATATTCCTCGCGTTCTCTTTACAAAACTCGACAAGTTTGTTAAAATATACTCGGCTTTATATAATAAAATCATTTCCGCGCCACGCGAACTCTTTTCTGTTGCCGTGACGCTTACATAACCTTATCGGAGGAATTTAAAAGTTGTTTTTGATTTATTATCTCATTTGCGCTTCCGTATCGGTCGGCGTCTTTGTTGCCTTGCGCCTTTTATCTAAGAAAAGATTAGACAGCCGCACACTCCCTCTCGGCAGGACCTCGAGCTTTAAGAATATTTTCAGCTCCCCTGAAAAAGCCTGCGCCATTCTCTACTGCGTTTTGTTCTTCGTTCGGTATATGGGTGGCGACTACGCGCTACAAGATACCCTAGCACTTAATCAATATTCGCCCTTTGGCCCGTCAGGAACTCTTGCAGCGCTCTTTGCCACGCTTCTTATATGGGTTCTGTACGCGGCGGCTCTTGTGACGGTGACCTTTCCGTTCTTCAAAAACAGCGTACCCGCGATAGCCCCTATTGCAAAATACGTATCCCCCGCGGTTTTCGCCCTCTCGTTTATCTCCATGCCCTTGATTTGTCGTGGTATGGACGGTGAGCTTGCGGATACACTCCACTGGCGCCTTATAATCTTCGCGCTTGAGCTTGGCGTAGGACTTGCCCTCTCGCTGTTCCACCTTTTAAGGACCGAGCACAAGCCACAAGGCTCAAAATCACTTATCAAGTCGGCCCTTATCTTCGTCGGTATGGTCCTCATAAACCTGCCGCCCTGGGTGCCGCAGTGCCTTTTAGGCGAGGGAAGCCGAGACGTTTTGGTTGACGAGCTTAACATATTCCACAGACTCACCCTATACGGAGCCGTAGCGCTCGGCCTCGCTATCCATTTTCTTTTTCATAAGTATGAGTACGAAATCAGAAGATACGCCCTGCTCTACATAAGCACGGCAACGATGGTATCGTTCTGCTTTAACTACGATTTTTCAACCTTTATAACGCCTACGAGCTGGCCGATACACCTTTGCCACACCGCGATGTTTATAATACCCATCGTGCTTGTGTTTAAGGCGAGCAAGCTCTACTATTTCACTTTGTTTATCAACGTTTTGGGCGCGGTTTTTGCTATGATAATGCCAAATACCGACGAGGTTGGAATACTTTCCGAGTCTATGTTCGAGTTCTGGATAAATCACTATATGGCGTTTTTACTCCCGATACTCGTTATTTCCCTCGGCATCTTTGAGCGGCCGAAAATGAGACAGTTCACCTACTCACTCGTTGCGTTCTTCGGGTACTACGTTTTCGTTCTCTTTATGAACGCGTGGCTCACCAACTACGACGCAGACGTCGACTTCTTCTTTATCAACTCGGATTTCATTGCCGAAAAGCTCGGTAAGTGGGCCGAGGATATACGTGACATCACCCTTAGCTTTAATATAGGGGATTTGGTCTTCAAGCTCTATCCCATATATCAGCTACTATTCTTTACGGTCTACGTCTTTCTCTCGTTTGCTATGTGGTTTTTATACGAGCAGGCATTCGAGGTGTCCGACGTTTACAAAGTAATATCAGAAAGGAACCGCAAGATACAGGCCGACAGATTGGCTCTGGAGGTTAGTCTTGCAGGTAGAAGCATGCAAGAACCAATGAATCCCGAGAACGAAGGCAAATTAATCCTTCGTCACTTTTCAAAAAGATATTCCACCTCCGACGTTTACTCGGCCTTTGACGTTAATCTCGAAATCGACGGCGGACAGATTTTCGGCTTCCTCGGTCCGAACGGCGCAGGTAAATCCACTATAATCAAATCGATAGTAGGTATCCAAACCATCACCTCGGGTGAAATCGAGGTTTCGGGCTACGACGTAGAGAAGCAGAGCGTCGGAGCTAAAATGCAGATAGGCTTCGTTCCCGACCACTACGCCCTTTACGAGAACCTTACGGGCCGTGAGTATCTCAACTATATCGCAGACCTGTACAACGTATCCCGTGGGGACAGGGACGAGAGAATTGCGGACTTTGTCGGCCGCTTCCGTCTTGAAGCCGCAATAGACAACCCAATGAAAACCTACTCTCACGGCATGAAGCAGAAGGTAACCCTCATGTCAGCCCTCGTCCATTCGCCTAAGGTGTGGATTCTCGACGAGCCTCTTACCGGTCTTGACCCCGAGTCCATCTTCCAGGTCAAGGAAGCTATGAAGGAGCACGCGAGAAAGGGTAATATAGTATTCTTCTCCTCTCACATCATCGACGTTGTGGAGAACATCTGCGACAGGATTGCTATCATACGCAAGGGACAGATTCTCTGCTCAAGGAGCGTTGCTGAAATCAAAGAGAGCGGTATTCCTCTTGAAAAATTCTATATGGATATGATAGACGGCAACACTCAACCACCCGTTTCCGTTAAAGAAGCAGAAGCGGCGCTCGCGGGGTGCAGTGCAGTATGACGAAGGCAAAGAATAATTCAGGAGGATTTCGCGAGTCGGTCAGAGAAAATTTGAGGGCGCTGGTAACGCTCGTCAAAATGCAGCTTAAAGAAAAGATGGACCTGAGCTATTTTCGTTCAAGAAGGACCCTTATCTTTAAGATTGTCTGGCTGCTCATAGAATTTGTGGCAATAACCGCCGCAATCAGCGTAGTTTTTTACTTTGTAAAAATTCTCGGTCTTTTCTCCCTGGTAAACGATATTCCCGTATCGGTTATTTCGCTGGTGTTTGCGATAATGCTGCTTTTCTCTATCGCAACCGACACCGTGGGCCTTATGAAGTCGCTGTATTTTTCCAAGGATAATACGGTGCTTCTCACCCTGCCGGCAACTCCGTCCTTGGTATTTTTCTCAAAGCTTGCGACCTACTACGTATACGAGTTTCGCAAAAGCTTTATGTTCACTATACCAATGTTTATAGCCTACGGAATAATAAAGGGCTACGGCTTATATTTCTATCCTTGGCTTCTTTTGATGTTCGCGCTTATTTCAACCATACCCGTTCTTATTTCAGCGCTTCTCTCTATCCCCTCAATGTTTATCTACGTTTTCCTCAACAGAGTAAAGGTTCTTCAGTATATTCTATATACCGCCGCCGCGGCTGCCGTGGTTGGTATCGTATGGATTCTTATAGGCCTTATCCCCCAAAACATCAATTTCATTGAAACCTGGGGCGAAACCTATTGGCAGATACAGGATTTCCTGAGGTCCTATACCGAGATTTGCTTACCGATTTACAAGTTCACCGAGCTTATAGTCGGCAAGAGCGCGGGTATCACTACCTCCGTTTTCCATAACGAAACCGTATTCAGCCTGCTCATTCTTATAGCGGTTGCAGTATTGGCCCTCGTCTTGTGCTTCGTTTTCTCAAAGCCGCTGTTCTGCCGTATGGCAGCAACTCCCTTCGAGTTCAAAAAGAATAATGCGATAAAGCCGAAGCGCAACACCACCCACTCACCCTTTATATCCGCTCTTCGTAAGGAATGGATAAGCGGTATGCGCTCAAATTCCTTTATCAAGCTTTTCGGCATTCTCTCTGTTATAATGCCGACGGCGATATACCTTCTCAACAAGCTCTACTCGGCTATGAGCACAAGATTTATCGGTACGCAAATGACTATATGCTTCAACGTAATGATAATGCTGCTCATTCTCTTAATGACCAACATAGACGTAGCGTCGGTTTACAGCCGTGACGGCTCGAGCGCATATCTAAATAAGGTACAGCCTGCGCCCTACGCTACTCTGCTCTTTTCAAAGCTGTTTTTCCACATGGTTATCGGCCTTATCGGAGTTATCTTTACAACGGTAGTTTTCGCCTCCTTTGGCGCTCTGCCTCCCTTTGACACGGCTATGCTCGGCGTCACCGTATACGCAGTATTCGTAGCGCACATGTTCTCGAGCGCGGAGAGCGATATAATGAAGCCGCAGTACGAACAGTACGCAACCTTCAACGAGCAGGCGAACAACCCTAACGAGAGCGGCTCGGCAATTCTTGCGGTAATTCTTTCCGCGGTAGTATTTATCGTAGCGCTCTTCCTATCGTCAAGCTCGACTGAGGGAGTATGGGCAAAGCTTGCCGTAGTGGCTATTGTGGCAGCAGGAGCGAAGGCGTTTACCTACGTATCAAAAATCAAGGCGTTTTATAAGGAGAATCAATAATGAAAAAGACGATAGTTATTATTATTCTCGCAGTATACGTCGCCTCGATTGCCGTAGTAAACTTTTTTGGCCTTGAAACCAAGGTGTTTGACGGAACAACGTACGTATCGAGCATAGAATGTAATTCCATAACCGCGCGTGGCAACGGTGATGCGGAGATTGCTCCTCAGCCTACGCTTATAAGCGGTGCGCGCTACTTTGTGTTCGACTTTTTAGAAAGCTCACCAGACAACCCTTACACAACTGATGCCGAGAGCATCTTGTCAAATCCCAATGCAATAGTAATAAACTATGAGGTGCTTCCCCACCTAGCAGATGACAGAGGCGTCAAGTTTATATATGATGAAAGTGCTGATTACGTGGTTTTCCACGAGCTCTCACGCAGCTTTATCTTCTTAAAACCAAACAAAATGCTCACTATTACGATTAAGGCAAACGACGGCTCAAACGTCAGCACAACAATTAAGATAATGGGTAGAGTTTCGAAAACTTAACTTTACAAAACGCGCTTGTTTCTTGCAGCAAATTGTTTTATCTGCGTTTTATAAAATTACATTTTCGATACAAAAATCATTTTATTAGGCTTTTTTAAAAAGGATTTAGTAAAACATTTTTATAAATCATAAAAGATAAAAACTAAGGAGGTTTTTGCTAAATGAAAACATCAAGACACATTATCAGAACCGTTTGTATGGTATTGGTACTTTCCCTTATGTTCGTCTTTTCTTCCTGCACAATGGGTGGACTTAAGCTGAAATCCTTTACCGTAGACCCAACAAGCTATAAAGCTTCGTATTCTATAGGTGAGGCTGTCGATTTTTCGAGCATCAAGGTGTTCGTTAAGTATACCGACTCATCGCTTGATACAGAGCTTGGCTACGACGATATCACTGTAACCTATGATGATGATATCACAGCGACTGCAGGTCAAAAAGAGGTTACAATTTCCTATGACGACCCTAACCTCAAATCTAAACAGACCAAGACTATTACTATCACCGTAACCGAGGAAGGCGGCTCCGGAGCGGACGATGAGAAAACTATCATCGCCGAGTTTGCAAAGAGCGAAACAATCGTTGCTTTCGAAAGCCAGAACGGCGCGGCAGGCAAAACCGAGTACGGTCAAAGCGGCTTCTCCGGTGAGTTTTTAAAGGGAAATATTCTCTACGTTATCGGTGATGATAATGCTTTTAAAATGGTACCTAGCTTCATCGTTCTCGACGAAAACCTTAACCCCAAATCTCTCTCCGCCTTCTACTCAGTTGTAGAAATATCCGTATTTGATGGCGAAACCGAAATAAAGCTTGACAAACGCGCGAGCGACGGAAATATATACGTCTACTCAAAGGACGGTCAGGATATAGTAACGGTAGACACCTACGAGGGCGAATATCAGTTCCACGCACCCATTGATAAGGTTAAAATTTCGGTTATGCCCTCTGAGGACTACTACGTGGTTGACGGGGACGTAAAACCCGTAGAGCTTACCGCTAAGGTTATTGACGCTTACAACGTATACACCGCTACCGAGCTTGCTGTTATTAACAACGTTCCTCGCAGCACCGACAAGGCTGCTTGGGACACCTTCAGACTTGAAAACGGTCTTCCGAGCTTCGACGTTATAAATAGCATCAAAGGCGTGGTTATTCACGCTGACCTTCACATCAGCAAAAATGACGTTCCCGACTACTTCTTCATTACAACTAAAGAGGACATAGTATACTGGAACGGCGAGGTAAACAACTCCGAAAAGAAGATTATCCCCGCAGGCACCTCTTACCTAAGAGACGATAATACTATCTACGAGCGCGTAGGCGCAGATGAGTTCATCATAGAGGGCAACTTCTTCACCATCGATACCAAGGGCTTCCCGCTCGTTGCTTCTCCCGCCGTATTTGATCCAAACCTCAAGCTCGATTACGGCTCAGACTTTTCTAACGTTGAGCTTTTCAGATTTGGAACAGGACTTGACCTCAGCTGGACACAGAAGCCCGATGACGTTCCCGTTGTTTCTATCAACAATATAAGCTTTATCGGTAACGCAGGAAGAAACAACTGGGTTGACGCTCAAGGCAACCTCGTTTCCGCAGGCGGTCTGCTTCTTCTCAAGGTTTCCTATCACGCAGACGTCACCGTAAACAACGTTATATCCAACTCCTTCTACATCACCTACATTCCCGACTGGGACGCAATACTTACTGTGAACGACACTAAGTGCTACGACTCCTATCAGACAGCATTCCTTGCTTGGAGTAACTGCCTCCTTACCGTTAACGATTCCTTTATAAACGGCACCGGCGGTCCTGCTGTTCTAGCGCAGAGTATTCCTGCAAACGGCACGTACTACAACCCCGTTACAATTCTCAACAACACCGTCGTAGATACCGCACTTACAGGTCAGGAAATCTGGTTCCAGGTAGTTAACGCGACTGCAATCTGCACTCAGATTAAGGCGCTCGGTGACGGACTTGAGGCGTACGGTCTCGGCAATCTCTCCAAGGACGGAAAGCTCAATATGATGGGCGTTCTTATGCCCGAAGGCTCCTCTCCCATGGAGGTTATCGGCAACGTTGAAATCGAAGGAACTCTTATCTTCGACGGCTCAGGCGCTCAAAGATGGTTCAAGGACCCCGAAAACACCAATTCCGCATGGCTTCAAACCATGCTTAACCCCTACTTCCAGGGCGGCGCGTTCATTCTTAGCGTACAGGACACCGAGGGTGTAACTCACTCCGTTGCAGTTGTTCCCACGGACGACTCTATGAACCTTTACGATATGAACGGAAATCAGCTCAATCCCTATGGCGACCAGGCAGCATACGCCGCAGCTATCGCTCCCTTTATGGCAGCCGACACCGCTACTCTCCATATGGGCGGACTTTCTATCATCTTTGAGTTCTATCACAAGTAATAAGAAATATACAAATGAGAGCCAAAGCTTCGTCTGAGATTTTCCGACGTTAAGCTCTAATCAAGAAAAAGCACACGGAAGTATGTTTACGTCCGTGTGTTTTTTCTCTTTTTAGTGATTTTTGCTAATTTAAGTTTACTTATATCGCTTATTTTCTTTTTTTCAATCCTTATATTCCAAAGCGCTCAAAATAAATTAACTCATTTTTATATCAAAAATCACAGAGCGCCCAAAGTAGAGAAATATATATTTTCGACCCTTTAAGTTTTTCAAAATATACGCTCTCCTATATCCCTCTAGCTCTCCCACGCATACTTTAGCGGCTGCACGGTCTTTCTTTTCGTTTTGTTATGCTTTTTGTTTTTCTTTGTTTTTTGTCGCACTTTGTTGACAAGAAAAAGAAAGTGTGCTATAATTACATTCATATAAATATATATTTCATTTTAAATAATTTAATTTTATGGTATTTCCACACGCGCGGGCATAAACTCGCATGCTTGACGGAGTACAAAAGGAGAAAAAGTGTCAAACAAGGTCATCATGCTCGGAAACGAAGCAATAGCCAGAGGTGCCTTTGAGGCCGGTGTTAAGGTGTCCAGCGCCTACCCCGGTACACCCAGCACCGAAATCAGCGAATATCTTTCAAAATACGACGAGGTGTACACCGAATGGGCGCCTAACGAAAAGGTTGCGGCAGAGGTTGCCATCGGCGCGTCTATATCGGGCGTGCGCAGTATGGCGTGTATGAAGCACGTCGGCCTCAACGTTGCGGCAGACCCCCTCTATACGTTTTCATATACGGGAGTTGGAGGCGGCTCTCTGTTCGTCGTCGCAGACGATCCCGGTATGGCCAGCTCACAGAACGAGCAGGACACTAGAATGATAGGCAGAGCCTCTCACGTTCCGGTTCTCGAGCCCTCAGACAGCGCCGAGGCAAAGGAGTTTGTCAAGATAGGCTTCGAGATTAGTGAAAAATACGACACCCCCATAATTCTTCGCACCACGACCAAGCTCGCGCACTCGCAGAGCACAGTCGAGCTTTCCGAGAGAGTAGAGCGCGAGCCGAAGCCATACGAGAGACAGGTTTCAAAGTACGTTATGATGCCTGCCTCGGCGATAGGCAGACACGTAGTCGTAGAGGCGCGCGACAACGCCATCTCGACCGATGCAGAGAGCCTCTCTGTAAACAGAATAGAATGGGGAGATAAGAATATCGGCTTTATCACCGCAGGTGTTGCTTATCAGTACGTAAAGGAGGCCTGCCCCGAGGCAAGCGTTCTCAAAATCGGACTTACCAACCCCCTCTCAAAGTCACTCATAGAGAAATTCATGAAGGAAATAAAGACCGTGTACGTCTTCGAGGAGCTTGAGCCTCTTATTGAGGAGCAGGTTCGTGCTATGGGCTTTGACGTTATAGGCAAGGACGCCTTCACAAGACAGGGTGAGTACAGCGCAAATATGCTTCGTCGCGTGCTTGGAACTTTCACAGGTGAGGCAAGAGCAAAGCAGACCACCCCACCCCGTCCCCCTATTCTCTGCCCCGGCTGTCCCCATCGCGCAGTTTTCTCGGTTCTCTCGAAGCTCAAAATGCACGCCTCGGGTGATATAGGCTGCTACACTCTCGGTGCCGTTGCTCCTCTTAGCGTTCTCGACACCTGTATTTGTATGGGCGCGAGCATTTCCGCCCTTCACGGTATGGAAAAGGCGAGAGGCAGAGAGTATATCAAGGACTGGGTTGCCGTTATCGGTGACTCCACCTTTTTACATACGGGCGTAAACTCGCTTATCAATATGGTATACAACAAATCGAGTGCCACCGTCATTATCCTCGACAACCGTACCACAGGTATGACGGGACATCAAGAGCACGCCGCAACGGGTAAAACCTTAAAGGGCGAGGACACCTACGCTATTAACCTAAAGGAGCTTTGCATAGCGATAGGCGTACCGCGCGTTCTTGAAATACCGTCGTTTGATACCGTCGAAATGGAAAAGGCGCTTAAGGCGGCGCGCGAGGACGATATCCTCACCGTTATTATAGCGAAAGCGCCCTGCGCTCTTATCAAGGGACTTAAGTTCCCAAGCTTCTGCTCGGTTGACAAGGAAAAGTGCAAAAAGTGTGGAGCGTGTATGAAAATCGGCTGTCCCGCCATCACCAAAAACGAGGACGGAACCGTCAAAATCGACGCTACCATGTGTAACGGCTGCGGTCTTTGTCAGGGACTTTGCAAATTCGGTGCGATAGGTATGAAAGAGAGATAAAATGGTTAAGAATATTATGATAGTAGGCGTGGGCGGTCAAGGTACACTGCTCACCAGCAGAATTATAGGTCGTGCCGCTATGAAGCGTGGCTACGACGTCAAAATTTCAGAGGTTCACGGCATGGCTCAGCGTGGTGGAAGCGTCGTTACCTTCGTCAGATTTGGCGACAAGGTATACGAGCCCGTAGTCGAGGAAGGCGAGGCCGACGTTATCATTGCATTCGAGCGCCTCGAGGCTCTGCGCTACGCGCACTTTCTTAAAAAGGACGGCACCATAGTAGTCAACGACCACAGAATTGACCCTATGACCGTCGTCACAGGCGCTATGAAATACCCTGAGGGCATAATCGAAACCCTCAGCGAAAACACAAATCTTGTGGTTATCGAGGGTCTCAAGGCCGCTCTTGAGCTTGGCAACTCCAAGGTATTAAACTCGGTAGTTCTCGGTGCCGCGGCAAAGAAGATAGGCTTTGAGCTTGATACCTGGCTCTCGGTCATATCCGAAACCGTTCCAAGTAAGACTATTGAGATAAACCACAAGGCGTTTATGGTGGGCTATTCGGCAGAAAACTAAGCACGCCCCCCTGCTAAAGCGTATTTTCGGTAATTTTCCGCCTAGCTTAAATTTAATCCGCCCCTTTAATACACCGAGTGCCGCCCCCGTGAAACAACCGTTTGCTTCCGCCTGGGATTTTTAGAAGCCTCAGGACTGTCAGGCTCGCTCAAGAGCCTGACCCGCCCGAAAGCCTTGATATTTTACTTGATTATTTTAAGTGACGGATTATTGGGAGTATTTATGATAATAGATTTTCACACTCACGTCTTTCCTGACAAAATAGCCTCAAGAACCGTTTCATATCTTGCCGAGCGTGGCTCTCTGCCCCCGTACAGCGACGGCACAGCCACAGGACTTAAAGAGAAAATGAAAGAAGCAGGAATTGACGTCTCGGTTTCGCTCCCCGTTCTCACCTCACCCGAGCAGTTTGACAGCGTAAACCGCTACGCGCGCTCGCTAAACGAGGCATTTTCGGACACTTCCCCCCGTATAATCTCGTTTGGTGGCATTCACCCGAGGTGCGAGGACATTGAGGGAAAAATGAAATTCCTTTTCGAATGCGGCTTCCTCGGGGTAAAAATTCACCCCGATTATCAGGATACGTTCATTGACGACGAGGGATATATAAGGATTTTAGAGAGCGCAAAGAAATACGGCCTTATAGTCGTCACACATTCAGGTCCCGACGCAGCTTATATGGACAGAGAGCCGAAATGCACCCCTGAGCGTGTATTAGCTCTGTATGGCCGAGTTCCCTACGGCAAGCTCGTGCTTTCGCACTACGGCGCAAACAAGATGTGGGAGGAGGTCTACGATGCCCTTGCGGGCCTCGACCTTTACTTTGACACGTCTCTTATTTTGCCTGAAATCGACCGGGGCGTGTTTAAAAAAATACTGAAAAAACATGGCGATGACAAAATTCTTTTCGCTACCGACTCACCCTGGAATGACGTAAAGGGTGACGTAAAAATACTGAAGTCCTACGCTCTCGAAAAGGAAACAGAGGAAAAAATTCTATTCAAAAACGCAAAAAAGCTTCTTAAAATCTAGAAGCGAAAGGTGACAGATATGGGATATAACAAAAAAAGTTACGCTCTTGGAAGCCGTCGCTCAATTATCAGAGAAATTTTTGAGTACAGCAAAAAAAGAGGAGCCGAAATCGGCTACGATAAGGTCTTTGATTTCAGTCTGGGAAATCCGAGTGTGCCGGCTCCCCCCGAGGTAAACGAAGCAATAAAATCGCTCCTTTGTGAAAAAAGCTCGGTCGAGCTTCACGGCTACACCTCAGCGCAGGGCGACGCCACCGTCAGAAAAACCGTAGCCGACAAAATCGGACGCGAGTTCGGTGTTGATATCTCGCCAAACCTCATATATATGACCTGTGGCGCAGCAGCCTCTCTCTCTATTTCATTAAAGGCAGTGGTAGAGGAAAACGCGGGCGACGAGGTCATCGTTTTCGCGCCCTTCTTCACCGAGTACAGAGTGTTCGTCGAGAACGCAGGCGCCTGCCTCGTAATTTCGGACCCGGACGAAAAAACGCTGGAAATAGACGTTTGTGACCTTGAAAAGAAAATTTCGAAGAAAACCAAGGCCGTCATAGTCAACTCCCCGAACAACCCGAGCGGTGTCGTTTATTCCGAGGCAACCGTAAAGGCACTCACCTCGCTTCTAAAGAAAAAGTCAGAGGAATACGGAGAGCCAATTTATCTTATTGCCGACGAGCCCTACCGTGAGCTCGTTTACTCCGGCGTCACCGTTCCCTACCTCATGAACTACTACGATAACACTATCGTTTGCTACTCATATTCAAAATCTCTCTCACTACCGGGCGAGCGCATCGGCTACATAGCCGTATCTCCCAAAATGAAAGAGGCAGAGAAAATTTACCTCTCGGTTTGCGGAGCAGGCCGTTCTCTCGGCTACGTTTGTGCGCCAAGCCTTTTCCAACAGCTTATCGCCCGTTGTATCGACTCCACCACCGACGTGAACGTGTACAAGGAAAACCGCGACGTTCTCTATAACAACCTCACAGCCTACGGTTACGACTGCGTAAAGCCCGACGGCGCGTTCTACCTCTTCGTTAAATCCCCCGAGCCCGACGCATACGCATTCTTTGAACGAGCTAAGGCTCACGAAATCCTCGTTGTTCCCTGCGACGACTTCGGTATCAAGGGCTACGTCAGAATTGCCTACTGCACCGACAAAAAGAGAGTTGAGGGCGCACTCCCCGCGTTCAAGACTCTCGCTCAGGAATACGGGATTTTGAATGAATAATGCAAAATTTAAAGTTATGAATGAGAAATGAGAAATGAGAAGTGAGAAGTGAGAAGTGAAGTTTCTCTTTCGTTGTTTATCTTAATTTCCAATTTATTCACTTTTCTATCTTAATTTTGAAGCTTTAACTTTCAATTCTTTCGCTTTCTTCTTTCTCCTAAACAGCGAAAAACAGCAAAAAGACAATTTTAGTTTACAAAAATGCTTTAATTAACAGATATTAAGGCGGTATTCGTTTTGATAAATATTGTTAAAATAAACGATTTTTCTTCACCCGAGCTTGATGTTTTCGTCAGGCTTACAGGCGCGCAGCTGAGAAGCAAGCTCGAGACCGAATGCGGCATTTTCATAGCCGAGAGCCCGACTGTAATAGAGGTTGCTCTTGACAGAGGAATCGAGCCCGTCTCTCTTCTGACCGACGAGCGCCTTCTTCGCGGAAGCGTCCAAAAAATCATAGATAAATGCGCCGAAAAATTTCCCGAGCTAAATCTCAACGTATACATAGCTGAGCGCTCAGTACTGTCGAGCCTCACGGGATTTGAGCTCACCCGCGGTGTACTGTGCGCTATGAAGCGTCCAAAGGAGCTAACGCCCGTGGAAATCTGCCGAGATAAGAGGCGCATTGCCGTTCTCGAGGAAATCACCGACTCAACCAATATCGGCGCTCTCTTTCGCTCTGCTGCCGCGC
Source organism: Clostridia bacterium (assembly GCA_017631325.1). GTDB lineage: Bacteria > Bacillota > Clostridia > Oscillospirales > CAG-272 > UBA1740. The sequence continues at coordinate 4,904 of JAGBTM010000022.1, read as the reverse complement.
TCGGAATTGACGCGGTCCTCGTAACCCCCACCTGCTGCGACCCCCTATGCCGCAGAGCAGTAAGAGTTAGTATGGGTACGGTTTTATCGGTTCCATTCGCAAGAATTGGAAAAACACCTAAGGAATGGGAGACAGATGGCGTAAAAATGCTACACTCCCTCGGCTTTAAGTGTGCCGCAATGGCTCTCTCGGACGACTCGGTCAACATCGACGACAAAGCTCTTCTTAATGAAAAGCGGCTTGCAGTAATCCTTGGCACCGAGGGGACCGGACTAAAAAAGGGTACGATAGAGGCCTCGGATTACACGGTAAAAATACCGATGTCAAACGGTGTCGACTCGCTCAACGTAGGCGCTGCCGGTGCTATCGCATTTTGGCAGATAACGCGCTAGGCCTTGTTCGATTTTGTCGCATTTTTCTCGTGTTTTGCAAACTAACATTTACATATCTTTAAAAATTCCCCTTATTACCATTTGTTAATTCTAACAACCCCAAAAAAATAAAAACAAAAATAGTAAAACAAAAAAACAATAAAGCAATAAAATAGCAAAACAACAAATAACAAAAGAACAAATAACAAAAGAACAAAACAATAAACCGCAAACCAAGAAAAAGAAGATAAAAAACGAAAGTAAAAAACGAAAAACCAAAAAGCACGACACATCGACAACCTAAAAACGACAACAAGTCGGCTTTCAATAGACCTTAGACTAAATTAGCTTTTATGAGGTGCAGTATGAAGAACGTTATTATTATAGGAATAGCAGGTGGCTCGGGTAGTGGAAAAACCACTCTTGCCCGAAACATAGCTGAGCATTTCGGTGACAGAATAGCAGTTATTCGTCACGACGACTACTACAAGGCCCACGACAATATTTCGCTCGCTGAACGCGCGCTCATTAACTACGACCACCCCCAAGCCTTTGACACCGAGCTTCTCGTGTCGCACCTCAAGGCTCTCAAGGAGGGCAAGAGCATAGACTGTCCGATATACGACTACACCGTCCACAACCGTTCTGACAGAACAAGACGTGTCGAAAGCCGCCCTGTAATACTTATCGAGGGCATACTAATCCTAGAGAACCCCGAGGTCGTATCGCTTCTCGACATGAAAATCTACGTAGACACCGATGCAGACGTCAGAATTATCAGGCGTATCCGTCGTGACACGCGCAAGCGCGGTCGCTCGCTCGACTCGGTAATCAAGCAGTATCTCGATACCGTAAAGCCCATGCACGACGCCTTTGTCGAGCCGACTAAACGCCTGGCCGACGTCATAGTCCCCGAAGGCGGCAAAAACCCCGTCGCCTACGGAATGATTATCGACCGTATCGAAAAGTTCCTGTAATACACAGCGATAATTTCAAGCACTCTTTTCGTTTTTCCGTCATAACCTTATAAACCTATCCTATATTTATTATATACCATAACGAAAGCAGCAGATAGCGCGTTTTAACACATCATCACGCTATCTGCTGCTTTCGTTATTTACTCTTTTCAAACTCAATCATCGTGCTTACAACGCCGTATATCCTATCTCTTTCTATCGGAGCTAACGCTTCTATTTCCTCGGTCATTTTCGATGACTTTACGTTATATCCCGTTGAAAGAACGTCGGCAAGCAACAAATCGGCAGACACCTCTAACGTATTTGCAATAGTTATGAACGTTTCGAGCTTCGGAACCTTTTCTCCGCGCTCAATCATGCCGGTATAGGTAACGCTAAGTCCTATCCTTTCGGCAAAATCCTCCTGCCTCCAGCCTTTTGCCTCTCTGAATTTTCTTATCCTTTTTCCGATAGACGCTGTATTCATAACACACCCCTTAAACAACAGTTATTGTTCTTAACTAATAGTATAGATTAGTGTTTAACAAGAATACAGAATATATTTGGAATATACCATAACTAATAGTTGATATTTTAAGAGTTTTATGCTATAATGGTATTGTACAGGTGCAAAATTAACGCTTAAATTAATTTCAAAAAGGAGTCTTTGAGTTGACAGAGGACACGTATAGGGTCGTGCTTTTTGGTCACCGCGATTTTGACGGACACCGCGTGCTGGACGAAACACTCTACCCTTTGATAAAAAAATTAATACTCACAAAACCGTTTGTTGAAATATACATAGGACGTAATGGAGAATTTGATATATATGCCGCTACCGTTATTAAGCGCGCTCAAAAGACGGTAGAAAGCTACAACAACGAATTTATCTGCGTGTTGCCGTATCGCGGCAAAAACATTGATTTCTACGAGCAATATTACGACAGCGTGATAATTCCCGAATGTGTTGAAAAAGCCCACCCCAAGTGGGCTATAAAGAAGCGTAACCTTTGGATGGTAAAGCAAGCGGATTTATTTCTCTGCTACATAGAACGAAACGAAGGCGGTGCATACACTGCGCTAAAATATGCACAAAGCCTAAAAAAAGAAATAATAAACCTCGCGGATAACAAACCCGCAAAAAAATAAACGATGTACGTTTAATCTCTCGCTTTATTATCTTACCACCTTAAATATTACACAAAAAACCAAGCCCGACTAAAACAGTAGGGCTTGGTTTTTCTTTTTGATTTCTTTTTGAATTCTTATATACAGAGATATTAAGATTTGATGATTTTTGGATTGGAAGCCTCGGTTTACGACCGATAGGCGTATATGAATACGTCGAGGTCGTAAAACGAGGGTAGGAAAGTACCGCGTTGAATATAATCAGCGTATCAGATTACATTTTGGGTATAACTTTCCGGTCCAAACAAAAAGCGCAAATCTTATACGTTGTAAAATTCAACGAGCTTCTTGAGTCTCTCGTACTTAGCCTTTGCTGTCGCTTCAGCCTTTTCGAAGAGCTCCTTTGCTCTTTCAGGGAACGCCTGAGCAAGTCTGGTGTATCTAGCCTCGCCTGCGATGAACTCCTGGTAAGAAGCGGTGGGCTCCTTGGAGTCAAGGGTGAAGGGGTTCTTGCCCTCTGCCTTGAGCGCGGGGTTGAAGCGGAACATCTGCCAGTAGCCTGCATCAACAGCCTTCTTCATCTCAGCCTGGCAGTTAGCCATACCGCCCTTGATGGAGTGCATCTCACAGGGAGCGTAGCCGATAACGATAGAGGGTCCGGGATAAGCCTCAGCCTCTGCAATTGCCTTAAGGGTCTGGTTCATATCAGCGCCCATAGCGATCTGTGCAACGTAAACGTAGCCGTAGGACATTGCGATCTCCGCAAGGTTCTTCTTGCCGATAGCCTTACCTGCAGCAGCGAACTGTGCAACCTGACCGATGTTGGAAGCCTTGGAAGCCTGTCCACCGGTGTTAGAGTAAACCTCGGTATCAAATACCATGATGTTTACGTCCTCACCCGAAGCTATAACGTGGTCAAGACCGCCAAATCCGATATCGTATGCCCAACCGTCTCCACCGAAGATCCACACTGCCTTCTTGGAGAGGTACTGCTTCTCAGCGAGAATCTTGGGAGCTACGGGGCAGCCTGCCTTAGCAGCAGCCTCAAGCTCTACTACAAGAGCCTTAGTAGCAGCCTCGTTCTTTGAGCCGTTGTCCTTGGTTGCAAGGTACTCACTAGCTGCAGCCTTGAATGCATCAGATGCCTTCTCGGAAGCCGCCATCTCTTCTACAAGAGCGATAAGTCTGTCGCGAATAGCCTTCTGACCGATGAACATACCGAGACCGTGCTCAGCGTTGTCCTCGAAGAGCGAGTTAGCCCAAGCAACACCGTGGCCGGACTCCTTGTTTACAGTGTAAGGAGTAGCAGGCGCGGAGCCGCCCCAAATGGACGAACAACCGGTAGCGTTGGAGATATACATTCTCTCACCGAACAGCTGGGTGATAAGACGAGCGTAAGAGGTCTCTGCACAGCCTGCGCAAGAGCCCGAGTACTCAAGAAGGGGCTGCTTGAACTGGCTACCCTTAACGGTAACGTTGATAAGCTCTGCCTTCTCGGAAACGTTTGCAACTGCGTAGTCGTAAGCTGCCTGCTGGTCGAGCTGAGTAGCGATAGGCTTCATCTCGATAGCGGTGCCGAGCTTCTCGTTCTTGTTTACAGGGCACGCCTTAACGCAAAGCGTACAACCCATACAGTCAAGAGGAGATACTGCCATAGTAAACTTGTAAGCCTTAACGTTAGCCTTGCCATCTACTATCTTAGCCGAAGCAGGTGCTGCTGCAGCCTCTTCAGCAGTCATAGCGAAGGGACGGATACAAGCGTGAGGACATACGAACGCACAGTTGTTACACTGGATACAGTGCTCAGCATTCCACTGAGGAACGGTAACTGCAACACCGCGCTTCTCGTAAGCCGCGGAGCCCTGGGGGAAGGTACCGTCTGCATACTTAGCGAATGCAGAAACGGGAAGGCTGTCACCCTGCATAGCGCCTGCGGGAACAACGATGTCGTTAACGAATTCAACGAGGTCAGCTCTCTTACCGATTGCCTTTGCCTTGGGAGCAGTTACGCCTGCGTTAGCCCACTCAGCAGGAACGTTTACCTTAGTAAGAGCGTCCTTACCTGCGTCAATAGCGGCATAGTTGAGGTCAACGATAGCCTGTCCCTTCTTAATGTAGGACTTATATGCAGCCTTCTTCATGTAGTCAATTGCTTCCTCAGCGGGAAGAATCTTTGCAAGAGCGAAGAATGCAGACTGAAGAACGGTGTTCTTAACCTTTGCGTTACCGATATCAATAGCTATCTTGGTAGCGTTGATGGTGTAGAACTCAATGTTGTTCTTTGCAATATAGGTCTTAACCGATGCGGGAAGGTGAGCGTCAAGCTCTGCCTCGGTCCAAGGGCAGTCGAGAAGGAATCTACCACCGGGCTTAACGTCGGAAATCATATCATACTTGTTAAGGTATGCATTGTTGTGGCAAGCAACGAAGTCAGCCTTGTTGATATAGT
>JAGBTM010000021.1 GCA_017631325.1 Clostridia bacterium | reverse complement strand
AAATAATCATTCCATACGGTGTGACGAGCATTGGTCTTAATGCCTTCTACAACTGTTCTTCTCTGGAGAGCATAGTTATCCCCGAAACCGTAACGAGCATTGGCGCTTATGCGTTCTATAACTGTTCCTCTTTGAAAAACATAGTTATCCCCGAAACCGTAACGAGCATTGGCGCTTATGCGTTCTATAACTGTTCCCGTCTGAAAAGCATTGTTATCCCCGATAATGTAAAGACCGTAGGCGATTATGCTTTCGGTGAATGCTATCGGCTGCAAAAAGTAGTGATCGGCGAAGGTGTAACGGGCATCGGTAACAGAACGTTTTACGGTTGCTACAGCCTGATAGCCGCAGAATTCAGCGGTAACGTTACAAGCATAGGTGAATATGCGTTCTATAACTGTTCATCTCTCGTATCAGTAGTTATTCCCGATGGAGTAACGAGCATAGGTGACAGAGCGTTCTACGGTTGCTACAGCCTGATAAGTGTAGAACTGGGAGAGGACGTTACAAATATCGGTGAGATGGCGTTCAACGGATGCTACAAGTTAGTAGAGGTAATAAACCGCTCTGCTATTAACGTTGAAGCAGGTGCTTCTTCCAACGGATACCTTGGTTATTACGCAAAAGAGGTACACAAGGGAGAAAGCAAGATAGTTGTTGATGACAACGGAATTCTTTTCTATACCTATAACGGCGTGAATTATCTTCTGGGCGCTATCGTCGTTGAGGAGGAACTTATCCTTCCTGCAAGCTACAACGGTGAAACGTATGAAATATATGATTATGCGTTCTATAAAAACAAGGGCTTTTACGTCGTAATTTTGGGAGACGGCGTAACGGCTATCGGTGAGGGCGCGTTCTATGAATGCCCCAATTTGATGTTTGCACAACTCGGAAACAACGTAGCGAGCATTGGTGAGTGGGCGTTCTATCATTGCGATAATATGAATGGCGCAGTTATTCTCGACAGCGTAAAAAGTATAGGCGATTATGCGTTCTATAATTGCGCGGGTATTACGAGTGTAGGACTTGGAAACGGATTGACCGATATAGGCGCTTACTCGTTTTACGGTTGCGGCGCCCTGCTTGACATAGTTATTCCCAAGAGCGTAAAGAGTATCGGCGAATACGCTTTCTATGAATGCAACAAGCTTGTAGAGGTAATAAACTATTCCGCGCTGAATATCGAAGCGGGTGCATCCTCCAACGGATACGTTGCTTACTATGCGATAAACGTTGGTAATGAGAGAAGCATGATATATACCGTGGATAACTATCTGTTCTACGTACATAACGGCAAGAACTATCTCATCAGCTACGTTGGAACGGATACCGATCTCGTGCTTCCCGAAAGCTTTAATGGCGAGACTTATGAAATACGCGATTATGCGTTCTATCATAACTTTAACGTGTTAAGCGTGGTAATTCCCGATAACGTAACCGGTATAGGCGATTATGCCTTCAGTATGTGCTACGGTCTGGAGATCGTAAATATCGGTAACGGAGTAACGTATATAGGCGACCGCGCGTTTTATGGTTGTAAAGCTATAAAGAGCATGATTATTCCGGAAGGCGTAGAAAGTATAGGTTCGCACGCGTTCGATGATTGCTATAATATGACAAGCGTGGTTATCGGAAATAACGTGAAGACCATAGGCGACAGTGCATTCTATTATTGCTCCGAACTGGAGAGCGTAAGACTTGGAAAGAACGTGACCGAAATAGGCGGCGGTGCGTTTGGTAATTGCTCAAAACTTGAGAGCATAGTTATTCCCGACACTGTAACAAGTATAGGCGACGGCGCGTTCTGGGGCTGCGCTTCTATGTGGAGCGTAGTTTTAGGTAACGGTATAACGAGCATTGGAGCCGGCACGTTCTTTGACTGCGCCTGGCTTGAGAGCATCGTTATTCCCGAGGGCGTTACAACCATAGGCCCTGAAGCGTTCTTTGGTTGCGTAGATCTTGAAAGCGTGGTTATACCGAACAGCGTGACGAGCATAGGCGATTGCGCCTTTGAGTGGTGCGCCTCTCTTACAAGCATAGTAATTCCCGAGAGCGTAACAAGCATAGGCGGCCATGCGTTCTACGGCTGCAATAACCTGACTGACGTAACCTTTGGCAGCACTTCCGGATGGACTGTGAACGGAACGGACGTTGCTGCCTCTGAGCTTGGCGATCCTGCTAAGGCGGCAGAATATCTGAAGGATACGTACGTCGATTACTATTGGAAGCGAAGCTGAGCCCGTTGTCACAGAAACGGCGCTTCGGCTTAAATCCACGTGAGTTAAATTAAATACGTAAGGCTTCCCGAGGGGTATGTAATCATTCGGGAAGCCTTACATATTTGTGAAGTGCAATTTTTGGGGGGATTCTCCCTCATTTGTAACACCTTTGTAACGCCTGCCGTGGACGACCTACAAGAGCCTAGACCTTCATGTATTATAGCGCTTTTTTAGGTTTGTAAATTTTACTCGTTTTTTTAAAAAATACTGTAGTGTTACAATAAATTTGAGGCACGTTATTGACTTTTTGTGCCTGTTTCGTTATGATATATATCATTACTGATGAAAACGATCATTAGTTGAGTATAATGAGATAACTATGACGAACGTATCTATTGATTTAAGTAAAATTGTTGGCAAAATAAAGCCTATGCACGCAGTTAACAACGCACCGTCCTGTAGCGTCGGCAATTTTAACGGCACCTGGGAGGACCAAGCGCGTGATAAAACGAAAAAAAGGAACGGCAACCTTGAGGAGTACAAGGCCGCGGGAATTCTTTACGCCAGAACACACGACGCCTCCTTTTATGCAAAGTACGGCGGTGCGCACACCGTAGACGTTGCCGCAACACACTTAAAAAAAATGCTTTCCTAATCTTAAAATCGGCGGTGTCGGTCTGTCTCACGATATGGTTTGGACTGAGAAATTCCTCTCCCAGCTCAAAGCTCCCCTTGATTTCTTTTCTTGGCACGTTTACCCGTATGGCACTGAAGAAACCAAGGAGCGCGCGGACACAGTTCGTAGCCTTCTTGACAAATACGGCTTTGAAAAAACCGAAAGCATTTTGGACGAATGGAATTACGTTCTCGATTGGTCCGGGGACAATATGACCTATAGCTTCATACAGCTAAAGAAAATAAAGGGCGCGTCCTTCAATCTTGCAACAATGTGCACCTGTCAACACGGCTCGGTAGATATGCTTATGTATTATGATGCAAGACCTTGTGCTTACAGACAGTATTATCAATTACGGAAATAAGATTACGATAAAGCGTCCTCTTCCTAACTACACCTGTTATCTTGTGAAGGTGAAACCTGCTTGCAAATAAAACTAATTTGCTGTTTTTGGTCGCACTCATAAGCAATTCGCAAAGCAAACAAAAGGTTAGTCACACTAGTTTTGCGTGGCTAACCTTTTTATATAACTCAACTTTTTATAAAACTCAAGCGAGCCGTAAAATGATATGCGCTTCCAAAAGTGTCTAACTTTTTGGGTGCATATCAAAAACGGCTCGCTAATTTTATCTCATACCGACATTTCGGCCTACGGTGCGTGGTTTAGATTATTTTATCTACTTTATTTTTATTTGTGATAAATTATGTGATTTTTGTTCGTTTACGGACGAATTATTGATGTTATTGCTCCTCTTTAAATCGGGAAGAGCAGCAACGTATATATAACCTATAATACCTAGCCAAAAACACATTGCAAAGCTGTGAATAGAGCTATCGTATCCTTTGCTGAAAGCTATATCTTCAAATTTTCTAGCAACGATGTAATTAATTACAACGATGGCAGCTAACATCATAAAAAATAAAAACACCGATAAAATTATAGACCCAGATGCCGCCTCACTTACTTTTGTTGAATACATTACAAAACCTCCTTAAAATCAAAAAGTGCGACAACCGAAGCTGTCGCACCGAAAAACGCAGACTCCAATTGTCGCCAAACAAAAACTAACGAATATGGATGTAACTCATCACACAAGTTAGGGGAATCTACGCTTTTACCTAGTATTCTCAAAACTTGTATGAAAAATGAAAAAGGGAGCAAGACCCCCTATAAAAATAGCGAGCTTTTCCATAAATCGTTATTCGTTTTTGTTTGGCAAGTACAGTATGTCACAATTTTTTGGATTTGTAAACATATTTTTTCGTTTTTATTGCCAATCGGTTTTAAAAATGTTATAATATCAGTGTGAGGTGATATTATGAAAAACAACCGTGATAATAAAACGAGTGAAAAACTTAAGACAGTTAAAATAGAAATATCAAACTCCTCGCTCCGCGATGAAAAAATGTTCAAAGGGCTTGTGGCTGTTGCCTCTGTGTCAATAACGCTCCTGCTCGTCTGGGCGCTCGTGTTCAAATGCGGGAGCACTATTATGCTCGAGCGCAACTACCACAATTTGCGTCAGTTTACGACCGTGGAGCGCATAATGTGGGATATTATCCCTTTCAATTACCGTCACGAGGGAGTTTGGCACGTCCGTGAGGTTTTGGAAACCGTCTTGAACTGTTTTGTCTTTGCGCCGCTCAGCTTTACGCTCTGCTTCTTCTTCAAGAGGGGAAAGTGTATCAAAGCAGCAGCTGTTGCGTATCTTATCGCAATCTGCATCGAAATTTCTCAGATATTCACAGCGTGGGCAAACCCCGCAACCGAGGACTTAATAACCAACCTCGCAGGTGCTATTATCGGCTCTTTAATATACCTGTTGCTTTTCAGAAGACCGTATACCAAGAAAACCGCGCGCCTGTGGATAGTAATAAACGTCCTGCTTTGCGCCCTCGTCGTCTTTGCAACGGTCACCATGGTGATAGCAGGTGAGCTTATTTTAAGTATGATGCGTGGCACACTCTAATTGACAATGGTTACGCCTTTGGAAAATCCAAAACGCAAAAGAATAAAGAATAGATTAAAATAGAGAATAGATAAAAATAAAAAAAGGGAAGAAAAAGTGAATTACACAAAAATAGACCTCGAAAAATGGGATAGACGAGACCTCTTTAAGCTCTATACGACCGACCTCAAAATCGTTATGAATATGACCGTTGATATAGATGTAACGAGCCTTATAAAAGAGATAAAGAGCAAGGGCTTGCGCTTTTATCCAACTATGATATGGATAACCTCGCGCCTCATGAACTCCCGCGACGAGTTCAAGTATTTCCTGACCGAAGATGGCGAGCTTATAAAATGGGATTACGTCTCACCCTCATATACCGACTTTAATAAGGAGACCGAGAAGTTTAACAAATTCGTCACCGAGTATTCCGAGGACTTTTACGAGTTCTACGAGCGGTGCGTCACCGACTGTGAAAAGCACAAAAACGAAACAGGCTTTCTCCCCAACCAGCCGAAGAATACCTTTGATATTTCCTGCCTGCCGTGGACGACCTACAAGAGCCTCGACCTTCATATCTACACTGACGGCAAAGCCCTCTTTCCCATCGTAATATGGGGAAAATACAGGGAAGAGGGTGGCAAAATTTTGCTCCCCGTCACCGCCATGCTCCACCACGCCGTCTGCGACGGCTTCGCCGTCTCGCGCTTCTTTAATGAGCTACAAGAGACCGTGAACGACTTTAAGGTGTAATAGAAAACGTTAATTCTGCCTCTAATTAATTTCCGATTTTAAAGAAAATTCGTTTATCGGCAAATAAAACGAAAATTAAACTCGGTATTTGCTTTTTGAAAAAACTCTGACACCAAATGCTTTAAAAGGAAAAGAAAGCCGAACTGTTTTGGATTAGCTAACCCTTTATTATACCCAAAAATAAAGCGAGCTGTAAATGATATGTACCTCCAAAGGTGTCTAACTTTTTGGGTGCATATCAAAAACGGCTCGCTAATTTTATCTCATACCGACATTTCGGTCTACGGTAGGGGTGTGTAAATCAAAGATTAAGCAATTGCTTTTTCTTTCTGTCAAATTCTTCTTGGGTGATGATGCCCAAATCTAATAGTTTTTTAAGTTCAATTAAATCTTCCGAATGTATAACGAGTTTGCTGGTGTAAGCTGCGGAGACGTTATTTTCAGCGATTTGCGGGTCAACCTCTTTCGAGCGTTCTGTTGCCTCGGGCAACCGTTTTTTAATTTCTTCGTATTTTGCCTTTACCTTTTTTGATGCCGGATAGTCCATAAATAATGCTATCGGCATACAAATAAAAATAATGGACAGTGCAAGGAGTAAACCGAAAGTAAGAACGCCCCATATCCCCTCGAACTCATTCATAAGTACAACAGATAGAATAATAATTAAAATGCCAATTCCCCAACAAACAAAACCGTTTATTTTTTGTTTTTGGTAGCTTGGTTTGACAGCTTGTTTGCAGAATGGACATTCTTTATCATTCGTTTTTATTTGATGTCCACAAAAAATGCATTTCATAACTTGCCTCCTGAAAAAGAAAAAGTGCGGCAACTGAAGTTACCGCACCGAAAAACGCAAACTCCAATTGTCGCCAAACAAATTTCAAGTATTTATACGGATATTTCAACGCACAAACTAACTCGAAGGAATTTGCGCTTTTACCGAATTCATACGATTAGTTTGTACGACGAAAAAAGGTATAATTCACCCTTTTCCTTAAAAAGAGAAAAATATCCCTACAATACTTATGAAATTTGTTTGGCAAATCTATTATAGCACTATTTTTTAGGTTTGTAAATACATTTACTCATTTTTTAAAAAAATACTTTTCGTTTCTTAAGATAAACAAAGCCCGACTGAGCACTTTTTCATGGCAGTCGGGCTTTGCTTTATTTCTTTTGTACTTAGAGAAATATGTTGCATGGCTTATGATGTACGTTTGCGACCTTTTATAAATTTGATAAGCTCGAGTGCAAGCCGACCTATCCCAGAGGAAGTGTTGCTTTTGAAAAGGTTTAAAAGCAGGGCAGCGCTCCGACGGTTTAGTATTAGCACCGTCGATACCTGATGCTTTGCAACAAAATCAAGGAAGAATGGGCAAAAAGTATGGTTTTAGTGCCGAGAAGTGTCGCTTTTTTGAAAAGATCCACAAAAATCTCACGTTTTTTAAATTTATAGTGAAAAAAAGACAAATTTCTTGTTGACAAGTGTTTTTTCGTGTGCTATACTCATAATGTAGAGATATAATTATATGAAAATATTTAATTTTATATCTTTACACCGAAATTAATTTTTAGTTGTTTTTTACGGCCGTAGGGCTTATAAGCGTTATCTCAAAGCAAAAGCTTTTAGATATAAAACTAAAACACAAAATCTTTGAAAGGAGAAAAACAATGAAAAACAGAAAGGTTATAGTTACAGCATTTTTGCTCATCGCAGCTATGATCCTTGGCGTTGGTTACGCAGCAATTTCCGATACGCTCTTCTTCTCGGGTGATGCTACCATTTCCGATGAACAAGTTCAGAGCGAGTTCGACCTCGACATCGGAATTGTTGCAACTTCCGAGACTAACGGTGACTGGAAGGCGTACGACGCTGCAGCCCCCGAAATCAACATTGACGGAGACCTTGTTGTAGATATCACCGGTACCGGTGATAACGAGAAGGATAACGTTGATTTCCAGATTTTCGGTCTTGCAGACGAAGGTGACGAGCAGATTATCTGGTTCAAGGTTGAGAACAAGAGCTTGCACGACGCAAATCTCGCTCCTTCTGTCGTTCTTGAGAGCGGCACCGGTGACTACTTCGAGGCAGTCTACAAGATCTATGAATCTGACGGAACGACCGAAGCCACTATTCTCGAAGCAGGCGGCTCGGTTCTCGTTAAGCTTTCCGTTACTGTCAAGGGTACTCCCGCAGAGACCTACCAGGGCACCTTCTCTTTCAACATTCATGCAGAGGTTGTTGGCTAAGAAGACTGCTAAGACAAAATACGCAAATTAAGTGAGAAAGGAGGGCGGAGATGTCCGACAAAAGAATTGTACATATAATTTCTCTTTCGACACTTGCCGCCCTCTTGATCTCATTTCTCTTTGGCGACGGGGGAAGAATAGCAGCCTCTGTTCTAATGGCGGTTATATGCGCCGTGACTGTTATACTTATAAAAAAACGCGGCATACCGAACTTCGTTTATACCGAGGTTGCGATGCTTATGGGCGTTATATCCGCAGTCTATGTAATGCTTTATTATCTGACAGGCTTTTCCTTCGGATTCGCTAAATCGCATTACGGAACCACGCTTGAGGTAATTTTCAAATACGTCCTTCCAATTGCTGTAATAATAGTTTCAACCGAGCTTGTACGCAGCATAATGCGCGTTCAGGAGAATAAACTTGCAGACGTTTTGTCATACATATCCTGCGTTATCGCCGAGGTTCTCGTGCATTACGTTCTCTCAGATATTTTAAACTTCAAAAAGTTTATGGATATTGTAGCGCTAGTGTTCCTGCCTGCAGTTATATCGAACCTTCTTTATCATTATATAGCCAAGCGCTACGGGGCTCTTCCCAACATCGTATATCGCTTGATACTTACGCTCTATCCGTACGTAATTTCTTACGCCGTTGGAATTCCGCCTTCGCTTTTGGCATTCGTGAATCTTTTGTTGCCCTTGGCGGTTTACGTCTTTATAGACTACTTATATGAAAAGAAGAAAAAGTATGCTCTTGCGAGGGTAAGCAAGGTCAGTGTTGTTATAACGATGGTAATAGTCGTATGCATGACGCTTCTCGTTATGCTTGTATCCAACGTTTTCCGTTTCGGCGCTTACGTTATAGCTACCGAGAGTATGACGGGAGAGCTTAACAAAGGCGACGTTGCTATATACGAGCAGTATGACGGCAGGAAAATAGAAGAAGGCCAGGTTATAGTCTTCAACAAATATAACAACAAGGTTATCCATCGCGTTGTGGATATAAAAAACATTAACGGACAAACCCGTTACTACACCAAGGGTGATGCAAACGGAGAAATGGATCTCGGCTACATCACTGAAGGTGACGTCGTGGGGCTTGTTGAACTTAAGCTCCCATACTTCGGATATCCGACTCTTTGGCTTAGAGAGTTGGTTCAAAGCAATCTTAAATAAGCCGAATATAAACTTGTTAATAATCGGGCGGCTTTAAAAAATTCGCCCGTCAAAATAAAATCAGCACAGGCAAGCCTATGCAGGACAGGAGTTCGTAATGTCAGAAGCCGAGAGAAAAAGGCGATGTAGCTACAAAGAGCAACGAAAGAAATGGATACTTATACAGGGTATCGTGCTCATTGTAGTCGCTATTATGATTTTAGGTTCGACGCTCATATATAATCAGCTCAACAAGGAGATATATATCGCATATCAGGAATCGAGCAGCGTTAAGTACAGTGTAAAAATACCAAAGAACGCGCCCTTTTACAGCGATTATCTTGGAGAGTTCAGCGAGTATGCCGACGAGAATGGGGATTTGTGGATTCCGTCAAGCTACGCATATCCCACAATGGCGGCAACCGCCATCAAGGTCGACCTCGATTACCAGCTTAATATGGGCACAAGGGACGTAGATTACGAGTATACGTATCGCATCTATGCAAATCCCGAGGTCGTTGATTCGAGCACGAAGAGTAAATTCCCGATGCCGAAAACGGTTATTTCGGAAACCTTAACGCCTATAACTCAGAGCTCGAACAACAAGCTCGTTATCTCAAAGCCCATCGAGATCGATTACCACTACTATGACCAGCTCGTAAAGGATTTTGAAAGCAAGCTCGGTATTAAGAACGCTACCGAAAACCTCATTATCACGATGGAGGTTGAGGTAATAGGCTCCTCGGAGATGTTCGAGAGCAATGCCGAAAATACATATACCATCAACGTTTCCGTTCCTCTCAACGAGAATGCCTTTGACGTAAAGTATTCCACCTCAAGCGGACAGGGTGGTGACTGCAAAATATTAGCACGCAAAAATTCAGGAAACCAGAACGCCTTCAAGAATACCGCGATAGGACTTGGCGGAGTAGAGCTTCTTGCTCTCATATTCTTTATCGCGTACGTTTACCTTACCAGAAACCACGACGTCAAGTACACCATCAGGGTTGAAAGACTTCTTAATAATTACCGTTCCTTCATTCAGCGCGTGCGCAATGGCTTCGATACGACGGGTTATCAGCTGCTTGAGATTTCCACCTTTAAGGAAATGCTGGCAATAAGAGATACCATTCAGTCGCCCATTCTAATGAGTGAGAACACTGACCAGACCAGAACTCAGTTCTTTATCCCCACGAACACCAAAATTCTCTACGTATTTGATATAAAGGTAGATAATTACGACGAGCTTTACGGAGCGCACCCCGAGTGGACCGACGACTCTATCATCAAGCTCAACGTCGATAATGACGAGAGCATAGAGCCTAAGGACACCGACAGCGAAAGCCCCGTAACAGAGAAGATTACGGACGCTAACGCGGAAAACCAGCTTATCGCAAATCTCTATTCGGAGATTCAAAGCCTGCGCCGTGAGCTTTATGAAACCAAGGCGGAGAATAAAGAGATTATATCGAGCGTCAGAACCGAGATAGCAGCTGCGCCTGTAATTACAGAAGCTCAGAGGTCCGAGCCTGCGAGCCGCGACGTTACCATTAATTATAGCGGAATCCCCAGCGTCGAGACCATCAAGGAAATGGCGAAAATGATAGCCGACGACCTCGGAGGCCGAATATCCTTAAGCAAGGAAGCCAAGGACGTTACAGTAAACGTTATCGAGGCCGAAAGGACCGAGAGTGTACAAACCACTCGCTTCGTGCCGGTTGCACCCATCAAGCCGCTCACAACTAAAAGCGCTGTTACCGAAGAGACAGACAAGCCCGTATCCGAGGCAGTACACGAGGTACTCTCGGAGCGCAAGAGAGGGGACGCAAGCCCCGTTATTATTCCTCTCAAGGACGAGAACGGAGCCATAGTTCGCTTCTCGGAGCAGACCGACGTGCCTGAGCCGACAGTTGAAATTAAAAATGAGGAGCCTGAAGCAAAGCCGGAGCCCGTAGCCGAGCAGCCCGCTGTCGTGGTCGAGCCTGCAGTAGAGGAACACCCCGAGAGCCACGATGTCACACATCATACCACTCTCGAGCATCTGTTAAACGACCTTAAATACGACGAGGAGCACGACTGCTTCATTGACGAGGAGGGTCACACCTTCAACATTCAGTGCAAGCGTAGCTTCACGGCAAATATCATTCAGTCCGATCCCGAAACCGTCAAGTATTATTACAGCGAGCTCAAGAATTACGCCCTTTCCTTTAAGGGTGTAAAGGCGAGAATGAGCTGGAGATTTGAGGCCTTCAAGAAGGGAAGAAACCACCTTATCAGACTTAAGATAAGAGGCAAGAGCATCTGTATGTACTGTGCGCTTGACCCCGAGAAGTTTGACAAGACGAAATATTTCCAGGAGGCTCTCGACTCCAAGATGTTCGAATGTGTTCCTATGCTCGTCAAGATAAAGAGCCCTCGCGGACTTAAGCGAGCTATGGAGCTTATCGACGCAACGATGCAGAGCGTTGGAATTTTAAAAGATCCAAAGGCAACGAAAGTTGATTACGTAAGGGAATATCCCTTTGAAAGCACCAAGGCGCTTATTGAAAAGGGTCTAATCAAGGTTCTCGACAGCGATTATACGGTGGTTGAGCCTGAGGAGTATAAAACGCCTGAAGACAATTCGGAATTTGACACCGTAATCGAGATGAGCGAGAGTGCCGACGCATCTGTAAAAGACACAACGGAGCAAGCTGCAGAGCCAGAGATAGAGTTCGACGATAACGGCGAGGCTGTAATTCCTGCCGGAAAGAAGCTCAATATCCACTGTAAACGCAGCTTTATTGCAAATCTTACTCAGTCCGATCCTATGACTGTCAAGACCTATTACAGCGATCTCAAGAACCACATACTTTCGTTCAAGGGACTTAAGGCCAGAAGCGCTTGGCGTCACGAAACCTTTAAGAAGGGCAGAAAGCAGCTCTTCCGTGTTAAAATCAGAGGCAAGGGACTGTGTATGTACTGTGCTCTTGATCCAAACGAGGTTGACGCGTCGAGATATTTCCACGATACTGCCGTATCAAAGGATTATCAGGACGTTCCCACGATGGTGAAGATAAAGACGCAGAGAGGACTTAAGCGAGCAAAGGAGCTTGTTGATACGGTAATGGTAAAGAACGATATCCAGCCGAACCCCAGAGCAAAAGAGGTTGACTACGTTTCCGAGTACCCATTCCGCAAGACGCGTGAGCTCGTTGAGGACGGATACATCAAAATACTCAGCGACAGCTACAAAATTAAAGAGCCCAAGGCCCCTAAGGTGCCTAAGGCTAAGAAACAGCTGATAGAAAAATAAAGAAATATGCTTCCTCGCAAAACGCGGGGAAGCATTAAAAATCAACCTAAAGGGAGGTGAAAACGTGAGAAA
Source organism: Clostridia bacterium (assembly GCA_017631325.1). Taxonomy (GTDB): domain Bacteria; phylum Bacillota; class Clostridia; order Oscillospirales; family CAG-272; genus UBA1740. The sequence continues at coordinate 19,273 of JAGBTM010000021.1, read as the reverse complement.
AATAGTGAGCATTATGCTCATTTTTATGACTATGTTCCTCGGAATAGGCTATGCGGCACTGTCAGACACCCTTTCGTTTGGCGGAGATGCGACTATTGCAGCGCCGTCTTATGACGTTTTTATTTCTCACGTAACCCCCTCTTCAAGCGGAGGCGCCGAGGTAACGGGATATTTCAGCACCGTTATGTCGCTTAAGGTAACCACCTCAAGAACCGCAACCTTTACCGTTACAGTCGTCAACCAGAGTGATAAAACCTATATTTACGAACGAGTGATAGACGGTAAGGAGCTTGGTATTGACGGCGCTTATACGGGCAGCGATATAACCAACTCGGTGAGCGGTATCAGCTATCTTACCGAGCTTGCCCCGGGTGGCTCTCTTACCTTTGATTTAACCGTTACTAACCCGAAGGGTATAACAACCGATAATTTCTATCTTAAGTTTAATTTCATAGAAAAGACGGGAACCGAAATTCTTCCCGGAAACGACGAATTTAAAGTAATCTTCAAATATGGAAACGGACAGCCCGACACCTCAGTCAGTCTGCATGAAAACGAATTTGTACCAAGACCCGAGAACCCGACAAGAAGCGGATATGAATTTATCGGCTGGTATACTGATAGTTCATACAACACTGCGTGGAACTTTGAGGTTGACAGAGTAAAGGCAGATACCACGCTTTACGCAGGCTGGAAGGCCGTTGTTCACCCAGACCCTGTGCCTACCGAATATAGCGTTATCTTTAAACCCGGTAACGGCGACCCTGACGGTACTATTATAGTTCCTGCCGGAGAGCTCTTGCCGATACCTACCTCACCCACGATGGAGGGATATACCTTTATCGGTTGGTATACGGATGCGGAATGTACAAGGCCGTGGAACTTCGATACCGATAGGGTAAGAGAAAAAATGACACTCTACGGCGGTTGGGAGATTTACGTCCCACCCGTGCCACCCGACTGCAATATTACGTTCAAAGCGGGCAACGGTGACCCCGATAGAACCATAATCGTTCTGACGGGCGAGTTTATTCCAAGACCTGACGTACCCACAAGAGAGGGATACGTGTTCAACGGTTGGTATATTGACGAAAGCTATACTACAGCTTGGAACTTTGAGGCTAATAGGGTAGATGGACATATGACTCTCTACGGCGGTTGGACTGAGGAAATTATCCCCGACGAGCCGGACGAGTACACGGTAACGTTTAATGCTAACAACGGTACCTCTAATACTCAGATAACGGTTATCGAGGGCTCACTTGTTCAAAGACCTGCCTTGCCTGTAAAAGAGGGCTACACATTCATAGGCTGGTATACCGATTCCGCTTGTACTAAGGCTTGGAACTTTGATACCGACAGACCAAGCTCTGATATGACACTCTATGGCGGTTGGGAGAAAACCGCGGCTACAAATCCCGACGGTTATCACAGCGACTTTATGGGACTTGTCGAGGCGCTTCTCTCTGAGGAGAATAACTGTCTTAACCACGTAGACCTTATATACGATGCGGTTATGGAGTCTTTGACCTCGAAGAAGCGTCCTAAGGAGGACGCACCGATTCTTCACTGTGGCGTTAACAGCGTATCGGGAGGAACGATGTCGGCTATCGCAAGCTTTGCTAACTCAAATCTTACAAAAGAGCTGCAGTTTATATTCGAGGTCGATCCAGACCCCGCATATCGGGAAACAAGATTGAGACTGTATATGTACTACGAGTCCGATATTGATAATGCTAAGACGGGCGACCAAATTCTCGTTTATCAGCAGATTATCTCGCGTGACTCAAACGGAGTATGGTACGCAGACGGCACGTATATTGGCCAGGCCACTGTCGGTTATTTCTTCGGTGGCGGTAACAGTGGTAAGGACGTCTTTACAATAAATCCATACACCTGGGTAGCAGGCGGCGTAACGTCACCTTTATAAATTTAAAATGCGAAAAGGGGATAGCCTCTAACGAGGCTGCCCCTTTTTATAACTCAACCGGACTATAAAGAAAATTTCACCACTTGCTACTTACGTGTTGACTATTTTCGCTATTTTTAGTATAATAGTCAATATAATGATTTACGAAGCACAACAAAAGGAGGTACTCTATGCAAATCGCATCGCTTATAGTCGGCATCGGAGCTGTCGCGCTCTATCTTTTGTGCTTTCAGCTCAAAAGGGCAAAGGCAATCATAGCCTGCCGCTTTTTATCCAGCATTTTGTACGTTCTTCAGTATCTTCTGCTTTTTGCCCTCGTGGGAGCGGCGATGGACGCATCTGCCGCCATAGCAAACGGCATAGCTTATAAAAAGGATACCCCCTTCGTCAAAAGATGGAGAGTGCCTATAGTTATTTTAATAAACTCCATGATAGTCGTAGTAGGACTTTTGCTTTATGAGAGCCCCATCAGCCTTCTGCCGATAATAGCCGCAGTTCTCGAAAGCACGTCGAACTGGATGAAAAACGAAAAGTGGCTTCGTATAGTATCGTTTATCAGCGTTCCGTTCTGGCTTGTCTATAACGCCATTTGCGGAGCTTATGCCGCTGTTCTTGGTAGCGCCTTGGCTATGGTTTCGATTATTTCGGCACTCGTTCGCTATTCCGGGATTGATAAAAGCGAGGCAGAGGACGAGAAGCTGCCCCGCCTCAGCAATTAACGCCGTATCCTTCATTATAAATAAGAATCCGCTGTCGAGCTCGACAGCGGATTTTTTATGCTTTGCTTTTCCGTTTGTATAAATGCAGAGCTAGCGAGAACGCAAGCACAAGCGCCATAAGAACGTAGAACAGCGCCGCTCTGTCACCAAATCCATAGTCCTCTATAACTCGGATAATGCATTGAAAGGAGTAAATGGGGAAGCTGAGCGAGCCGAGCCAATTTAAAAATCTGCTTTTCACGTTCAAGATAGACGCAAAATAGAGCAAGGCAGGGTAGCACACCAGAACGAGCGCGTAGTGTAAAAGGAGCGTCTTGCTGCTCGGAATAATTACCGTCAGCGCCGCGGCGCTTACTACGGCAAGTGCCGCCGATGCGACAGCGGCGGTGATTATCTCGCCTCTCTTACCGTCCGAGATTTTGAATTTCGGTATCAAGGCGCACAGCATACCGACAGGAATGGCCCCGATAGAACGAAACGGGCCGCTCGGCCAAGCAAGAATAGGTATAAATCTTAGGACAAACAGCGCAGTGACGCTGAGCGCCGCCATCGTTATATAAAAGGCCGCGTCGCTCTTTATCCATCGTCTACTAAGGAATATTACGGTCATTGCAATAAACAAATCGCGCACGTACCATAAATAACCGAACAGAAAATTGGAGGGTATCTCGTCAAGGTTTGAAAACGAGAAGACGAGAACGAAAACCTCGCCTATAATAAACGGCAGAGCAATAGCCATGGCTCTGTGCTTTAGGAACTTAATCAGTCCCTCGCCTAAGGGAGCGTCCGAGTATTTGTCTATCGAGCGCATAAGGAAAAATCCCGACAGAACGAAGAAAAATTCAACAGCCAGAAATCCGTCGGAAAAAAGCCCCGACTTATAGGGCACGTAGCTGTGGTAATACAGAACCCAAAGGGCAAAAAGAAATCTCATAAGCTCAATAAGGCCGTTTTTACCGGTCTTTTCGGTGCTTCCAATCCTCATATCGCGTCCTCATTTCAGATATTAAGTGAATTTTAAAACAGATTGAATACAGCATAATTCTACCATAATTTTTTCCTTTTGTAAAGGTGAAAAGCAAAACTCAATTTTAAATAAATCCGAAGTATTGACAAGGAGCGCGAATATGTGTTAAAATATTCCTGTGGATTTGGCACAGCCAAATTTCCGTTTAACTTAATACGTGAAGGCAGGTATAAATATGAAACTCAATTTACAAAAAAGCTTTTTTGACTTTGAAAAAAAGGAGCTTTTCACCCACGGTGACATAAAGCTCACCTCTTTTAAGTACTCCTCAGGCGTTGAGGCTATTCTCGTAGAGAATAGACGCACCTCGTTTATCTTCACGCCCTTTAAGGGACAGCAGGTGTGGCACCTCAAAGTTGACGGAGAGGAAATCTCAATGGACACCGAGGTAAAAGAGCCACAGAATACTATGGTATACCTCAAAAACTACGGCGGATTTCTCTATCACTGCGGTGTAATATCCTTTGGCGCGCCCGATGCGGAGCACCCCCACCACGGTGAAATCCCGAACGAAATCTACGACACGGCATACGTTACGGCAGGCTGTGACGAAGGCGGAAAATATATCACCCTCGGCGGCTCTCTTGAGCACAACACCGCCTTTGTCAGAAGATACAGATTTTCACCCGAAATCAAGCTCTACGAGGACGGCACCGTCCTTAAGGTCACGGTACGTCTTGAAAATCTCCGCAACTACCCGATGGAGTATATGTACCTCTGCCATATCAACTTCAAGCCTATCGACGGCGCGAAGCTTGTGTATAGCGCAAAGGAGGACCTCGAGCATATCAAAATTTACGGTGGCAGAGGCACCCCCGAATTTGAAAGCTACCAGAAGGCTCTTGAGAAGAATATATCCATAATGAACGAAGTCGGTGCAGAGGGGCAGTGCTATGACCCCGAGCTGTGCTTTGGCATAAAGTACGAGTGCGACAGCGAGGGCAGAGCATACACGCTACAGGATACAGGTAACGGCGCATGCTACGTTTCTCACCCTGCGAATGTTTTGACAAACGGCGTCAGATGGATTTCCCGCACAAAGAACGAGAGCGCTATGGGTATGGTGCTTCCCGCAACGGCAGAGCATATAGGCTACAAGAATGCCCAGGACAACGGACAGCTCAAAATACTCGGCGCAGGAGAAACTCTCGAATTTTATATGGAAGCCGGCTACCTCGACGCCCCCGAAGCAAACGTAGTAAAGGCAAAAATCAAAAAGATACTTAAATAGTTTTTACAAAAAAAGAGTACGGCATATCACGCGCTGTGTGCCGTACTCTTTTGATTTTAACTTTGTGAGAATTTTAAATTGCCGTACCGCGATGGCTTGACTTACGCCTTTTCAAAGCCCACGAGAACGCCGCCCATCTCGGCGTAAAAGCTGCACAGCCCTCTGAGAGAGTGTATCTCAATGCTCGCGCCCTCGAATTTTTTCAGTATCAGTTCGCGAAGCTCCTCTGCTGCGGCTTGATTTTGGCAGTGTCCTATGCTTATTTTGCCCGAGGTAAATCCCTGTGCTTCAAGCTCCTTGACCAACGTATCGATAGCTCGCCTCTCACCTCTGCACTTGTGCAGGGGCTCCAGTGTTCCTGCATCGCTGGCCTTTCCTACGATACAAATTCCCGCAATTCCTACAAGCTTTGCTACAATAGGCGAAATTCTTCCGTTGTTAGCAAAGTTTTTAAGCGATTTAAGCATAAAGATAAGCCCGGTTTTCTTCGTGTATTCGGTGATACGGCTGCAGATATCGGCATAGTCCATGCCGTCAAAGATACATTCCTCTAGCTTTTTAATTATCAGCGTTACCTCAGGGCCGGCAGAGAGGCTATCTATGACAAACACTCTTTTTCCATCGTTTTCCGTCTCGTAAATCTTTTTAGCCGCGCAAGCAGAATTGTAGCTTCCCGAAAGTCCGCTCGTGATAGTAACGCAAAAGACGTCGTCAGCATCTTCAAATGCGGATAACCAATCGTTAGTGTTGGGGCAGGAGGATTTTGACTTACCCTTGTATTTATCAAGGAACGTAACCATCTCGCAAACGTCTAAATGCTCGTCGTCAACAAACTCCCTTTCTGCCGTAATGATTTTCATAGGTGAGCCGGCAAATTCAACCTTCTGAAGCTCAAATATATCGCACGAAGAATCCGCAACTATTTTGAATTTTCTCATAGGGTGCTCCTTTTTAAATACCGTTTTTGATTTATGTAATTATAGCAATATTATGTATAAAGATTATATCACAGACATGTTGACAAGTCAACATCTTTTTTGAGGAAAATAACTTACATTTTCGTGCTGTTTGTTAGAAAAAACGCCTGTTTTTGACCTCGATATAACTGTATGTGCCTTTTTGAATTTGATTATATTTAAGTTGTGATTGGATATTTTATTTAAAAGATTGACAAAACAAATAAAAAATGATAAAATACTTAAGTGTCGGATATACTTTAACGGCAGAGTTCGAATTTTAGATTTGAACCGATTTTTAAAATTCAATATCTACCCGTGGCACAGCTGGATAGCGCGCAAGACTCCGACTCTTGAGGCCGTAGGTTCGAATCCTATCGGGTAGGCCAAAAACAAAAAAACACCCTCGCGGTGTTTTTTTGTTTTTGGCTTATCCGTAGATTTGACCTATCTTGAGCGTAGCGAAAGACGTAGGTTCGCATACCGCTTGCGGTATCTGCGTAGCGAAGCGAAGCATATCCTGGACGCTCGCAGGCTCGCTAATCCGTCGCTGCGCTCCTTACGGGTAAGCCAAAACGACAGGCTGTTGCTTGTATTTTTCTATTTTTAAATTTGAATTTCAGTACGCGTAAAATTTACCGCAAAAAAACTTTCTCAAAAACCCCGAAAAATTTCTCAAAACATATTGATTTTTATAAATCATTATGATATAATAACTATATCTGTGCGTATGCAAATACGCGGAAAATTATCAGGACGGTCCTCTGCGATGCTCTGTACGAACGTCCGAAGTTATAAGGAGGCCCAAAATGGAAAAGATCCAGGCTTTTGTAAGTGAGCAGCTCAAGACCGAAGTTCCTAAGTTCGGCATCGGCGACGGCGTAAAGGTTTACGTTAAGATCGTCGAGGGTGAGAAGGAAAGAATTCAGATGTTTGAGGGTACCGTTATCGCTAAGCATGGCGGCGGAATCTCCGAGACCTTCACTGTAAGACGTGTTTCCTACGGCGTTGGTGTAGAAAAGACCTTCCCCCTTCATTCCCCCAATGTAGACAAGATCGTAGTATTCCGCGAGGCTAAGGTTCGTCGCGCCAAGCTCTACTATCTTCGTTCCAGAGTTGGTAAGGCAGCAAAGGTTAAGGAGAAGATCTAATCTCTCTACCTTTACAAAAAGCAGGGCGCGAATGCGTCCTGCTTTTTGCTTATTATAACCTGTGTAGCCCAAGTGTGCCTTGGCGCAATCAGGGTGGTATCACGCCATATTTTCAGAGAGCTTTTTGCCACCGAGAATGTGGAAATGCAGGTGCTTTACCGACTGACAGCCGTTCTCACCGATATTAGTCACGATACGGTAGCCGTCACCGAGACCGAGCTGTGATGCAATTTCCGGAATGACTTTAAATATATTAGCTACGGTTTGAGAGTTTTCAGCATTTATCTCGTCAGCCGATGCAATATGCGCCTTAGGTACTACCAGAACGTGTGTCGGTGCCTGAGGATTTATGTCGAGGAACGCATAGCAGTTATCGTCCTCATATACCTTAGAGGAGGGAATGTCCCCCTTGATTATAGCGCAGAATAAGCAATCCATATTATATACCGCCTTAAAATTTATTTTACTACTTTATTTTAGCACACGCGTGAGCGAAATTCAAGTCCGTTTTTGAAATTTTAAGAAACGCACAAGCTCTGATATACAACTTTTATAAAGGAAGCCTATGAAAAACGAATTTTACACTCTGCCGACATACCCACTTGCGTTTGATATGTGGGACGAGCTGGCTCGTGAGCGACGCCCGATAGTCGTCTACGGAATGGGAAACGGTGCAGATAAGCTTATCGAAAGATTAAAAAAATACAATATAAAAATCTCGGATTTTTTTGCCTCGGACGGATTTGTGCGCGGTCACTCGTTCCACGGCTATAAGGTGCTGTCCTTTAGCGAAATACGTGAAAAATACGAGGATTTCGTCATAGTTCTGTCCTTTGCATCGAACAAAACCGACGTCGTCAAGATGCTTTGGGATATGAACGAAAAATACGATATGTACATTCCCGATATGCCGATAGCCGACACCGAGGAGTACTTTGACCGTGAGTTCTATAATGCAAATTATAACAAAATTTCCGAGGCCCTAGCTATCCTTTCCGACGAGAAATCAAGAGAGATTTTTATAAACACCATACGGTATAAGCTCACGGGCAGAATGAAATATCTTATGGCAAAGATTAGTACAAGGGACGAGATGTACTCCTATCTGCCCGTCGACAACATACGCGTGAGCATTGACGCGGGCGCCTATAACGGTGATACGGCAAGGGAGGCAAAGCACTACTTCAAAAATCTAAAAAAGATATATTGCATCGAGCCTGATACAAGAAATTTCAGTAAACTCGTAACATATTCCGAGGCAGAAAACGATATTTCGGTAGTGCCTATCAATGCGGCAGCGTGGCGCGAGAGTAGTGTAGGTGCGTTTTCCGACAGTGGAAACCGCAATTCCACGATATGCGCAACCCCCTCGCACGAGCATAAAACGAGGGAGGTAAGCCTCGTGTCCATAAGCTCTCTTAGTGAGGAAAAAGTGGATTATATAAAGTACGACGTAGAGGGCGCAGAAAAGGAAGCGCTTCTTGGCTCGGACGACCTAATCCACCGCGACGGACCGTCACTCCTTGTGTCCTTATATCACAGAAGCCGTGATATATTCGAGCTTATACTATACGTCCACGAGCGTTATCCCGACTACCGTCTGTATCTTTCTAGGCTTCCTTGCGTGCCTGCGTGGGAATTAAATCTTATCGCTATACGATAAAGATGTTGAAATTTCTCTTTAAATATGCTAAAATATAGTAGCGCCCTGTATATTTGAATATAAGATTTGCTTCTTTGGGCGCAGAATACAATAAATCAAGTTGCGTAAGCGACAAAAGGATAAAAAATGAAAAGACCCGAAATTCTATCTCCGGCCGGCAATTTTGAGAAAATGCGCTCGGCCATACTCTATGGCGCGGACGCCGTATACCTTGCAGGCCAAATGTTCGGTATGCGTGCTGCGGCAGATAATTTTTCACTCGACGAGCTAAAAGAGGCCGTCGAATATGCGCACGAACGTGGCGTAAAGGTATATCTCACCCTCAACACGATGCCACGCGAGTACGAATACGAAAAGCTCAGAGAATATCTTCTCGCGCTTAGCGGGATAAAGCTTGACGCTATGATTATAGCCGACCTCGGAGTTCTCTTTCTCGTTAAGGAAATAATACCCGATATGGAAATACATATTTCCACACAAGCCAACGCTGTGAGCGCGGCTTCGTGTCTTGCCTGGTATAAGCTCGGCGCAAAGAGGGTAGTACTCGCCAGAGAGCTGACCCTTGATGAAATCAAGGCTATCAGAGCCGCAGTACCCGACGAGCTTGAGCTCGAATGCTTTATACACGGCTCTATGTGTGTTTCGTACAGCGGCAGATGTCTGCTCTCGGGACACCTTGTCGGCAGGGACGGTAACCGAGGTATGTGCGCTCAGCCTTGCAGATGGAACTACAAAATACGCTCCTACGAGATAGTAGAGGAGAAGCGCCCCGATGCAAAAATGGAGGTGCAAGAGATAGACGGAGAAACGTTTATTATGTCGAGCCGCGATACCTGTACCATTGAGCATATCCCCGAGCTTGTAGAGGCGGGAATAAACTCGTTTAAAATAGAGGGCAGAATGAAATCGGCCTACTATACGGCCGTAGTCACGAACACCTACAAGATGGCTCTCGACGCATATTTTTCGGGCAAGTACGAGTATAATCCCCTGTGGTACAGAGAGCTTGAGTCGGTAAGTCACCGTGACTATGCTACGGGATATTATTTCGCTGACTCTCACGCTGATGCAAACCTTGCGTCCACAACAGGCTATATTAAGGAGAAATCCTATCTCGCTATCGTAACCGATTACGACGAAGAGACGGGACTTGCCACACTCTCGCAGCGCAATAAAATGACGGTGAGCGACGATATAGAGCTTCTCACACCGGGCAAGGTAGGTGAGTCCCTTAAATTCACCGCCCTTTACGACGAAGCTATGAATGAGATAGATGCAACCCCACACCCTTATATGACCTTTTTTATGCGCCCTGAGTGTCCTCTGCGCGCCGGCGACATTATTCGCATGAGGTGAGCTCCCCTCATACCCAAAAATTCAAATCACAAACAAAAAAATAAGTGAAAATCTAAAAGAAAAAAGTAAAAAAGAAAACAAATAATAAGCAGAAAAAGAAAAAACAGTTGTAAACTTTAGATTACAAATTAAAAGAGGTAATAATATGTTTATCCTTGAAATTTTAAAGGCCGTAATCCTTGGTATAATCGAGGGAATTACCGAGTGGCTTCCCGTCAGCTCCACAGGCCACATGATACTCGTCGACGAGTTCTTAAATCTTCAGGTTTCCGACGCGTTTCTCGAAATGTTCTTCGTGGTTATTCAGCTCGGAGCGATTTTAGCAGTGCCCATTCTGTTTTGGAACAAGCTAAATCCGTTTTCCAGGACAAAAAACGAGGCAGAAAAGAAAAATACTTGGTCACTTTGGTGCAAGGTTATCGTAGGAGCAGTCCCCGCGGCGCTCTTTGGCGTTCTGCTTGACGATTTTCTTGACGAGCATCTTTACAGATACGAGGTCGTCGCTCTGGCTCTTATAGTTTACGGTATAGCGTTTATCCTTATCGAAAAATACAGAAAAAACAAGCCCACGAGAGTAGAGAACGTCGAGGACCTAAGCTACACCGACGCTCTTAAAATAGGCGCCTTTCAGGTTCTCTCGCTTATCCCCGGAACCTCTCGCTCCGGCTCTACCATCATTGGTGGATTAACCTTTGGCGTTTCCCGTACGGCAAGCGCTGAGTTCTCATTCTTTATGGCTATACCCATTATGCTCGGTGCCTCGGGACTTAAGCTTCTTAAGTTCATACTCTCGGGCGTCAGCGTTACCTTAGAGGAGATAACCTTGCTCCTTGTCGGTATAGTCGTATCCTTTTTCGTATCGCTTTTCGCTATCAAATTCCTTATGGATTTCGTCAAGCGTCACGATTTCAAGCCCTTTGGTATCTATCGCATAGCGCTTGGTATTTTGGTAGTGATTTACTTTCTTATCAAAACCTTGGCATAATAATTGACAATAAAAATGCAGATGCAGGATTTTTCTCCCGCATCTGCATTTTTTATTTACCGTGAAGATATATCTGAACTATGTAGCCGAGCGCCTGAAGAAGCATTACTGACGCTATCGAAAGGTTGTCGGGAAGGTGGAAGAAGAACGGGCCCAAAAGCGCACCGACGCCCGCGAGGATTTCAAACACACCGATAGTGAGCGGAAGCCACCAAATCTTTACCCTTCTGTCTCTAAATTCAAGCGACTCTGCGGATTTTACCGAGCCGGAGAACAGTTCCCACAGCTCCAAGACGAATGGAAGCATCGCAATACATGCCACACCCTCTATAATCGGCAAAAGCGAAATAAAAACCGTAGTGACACCCTCTGCAAAAACCGCAGGGGAGGGTTTCTCGGGCCTTGGAGATATAATATATTCCGCAAGGTTTATGGAGGCGGCAACTGCCATAACGACGCCCATGGGAACAATTATATATCCGTAAGCGCCCTCGCCGGAGGAAATATAGAAGCCGCATAGCGCAAAGAAGAAGGCCGCAATGGTGTAATATGCTATTTTAAAGATTACTTTATAGTTTACTTTGTTCATAATTCCCTCGTGCTAAAGCTTTGTTCTGTTAGCTACTCTACTATTTTACCACAAAATTCTTAATTAAGCAACCCCGTGGCTATGAATTTACAAAAAAAGGCAAAAAGTGGGCGGTATCAAATAGCACCGCCCACAGTCGCGTCATATATAATCTGAATATACGGTTAATCCTCAAAAACGACTCCGCCGTCAGTACTCATAGCCTTTATTCTAGCAAGTGAGTAAACGTCGTAGCCCATATCACGAATGTTCTTGCCGCCCATTTGGTACGCCTTTTCGATAGCAATACCTGCGCCGACAACCTTAGCCCCGGCCATTTCGGTGAGGTTTATAAGAACCTTAAGAGCGCTTCCGTGAGCAAGGAAATCGTCGATAAGCAGAATTTTGTCGTCCTTTGAGATATATTTCTTTGATACTCTGACCTCGTAGGACTGGCCGTGAGTATAGGAGACAACTCTCGTGGAATAAACGTCGCGGCTCATGGAGGAGCTTCTCGACTTCTTTGCATAAACCACGGGGACCTTGAAATACTGCGCAGCTATGCAGGCAAGACCTATGCCCGAGGCCTCTATCGTAAGAATTTTGGTAACGTGTGCGTCCTTGAAATGCTCGTACCACTCGCGTGCGAGCTCCGAGATAAGAGCAACGTCTATCTGATGGTTAAGAAAGCTGTCAACGTGCAGAACGTCAGAGGACAAAACCTCGCCGTCCTTTTTAATTCTTTCCTCTAATAATTTCATAATAATCTCCTATTTGTAGTCGTTGATTTTGTCCCATTCAATTGCACCGAGACCTTGGGATAGAAGAAACTCGTTCGCCAGTGTAAAATGACCGCAGCCGAAAAATCCCGCATAAGCCGATAGCGGACTCGGGTGCGCGCACTCCAAAACGAGATGGTGCTTGTTTGTAATAAGGGAGCTTTTTGCTCTCGCGTTACCGCCCCAAAGCATAAATACCACACTCTCACGCTTCTCGTTAAGCAGAGATATAATTTTGTCGGTAAGCTCCTCCCAGCCGCGTCCCTTGTGACTCTGCGGCGCGCCCTCTCTGACCGTCAGGGTAGTGTTGAGAAGAAGAACGCCCTGCTTTGCCCAACCGACAAGCTCACCGCTTTTTGGCTCGGCTATGCCCAGCTCGGAGTTTAACTCCTTGAATATATTCTTTAGCGACGGGGGAAATTTAACGCCCTCCTTTACTGAAAAGCAAAGGCCGTGCGCCTGTCCCTCACCGTGATAGGGGTCCTGACCGAGAATAACCACTCTCGTACCTGCATACGAGGTGTATCTTAGCGCATTATAAATATCCTCCATTTTGGGATAAATGCGCCTTGTTGAATATTCGGATTTTAAAAATTCACGAAGCTCTAAGTAATAAGGCGAGGAAAACTCTCCCCGCAGTATCTCGTCCCAGTCGTTTGAAAGCGAAACCAACTTACTCACCCCCTAAAATAATTGTAGCACAACCGTAAGGTAAAATCAACATAAAAAACGCGAATTTAATAGAATTTCAGTATTATTTTTTTATGATAGCAGCCTCTTTTTCGGTGTGTTGCTTCTAGGACGGCGTACCACCGCTTTTTCTGTAAAGAGTAGGGGGTTTTCCAACGCTCTTTTTGAATATTCTGCTGAAGAAATGCGCGTCGGAATATCCCACCATCGACGAGATTTCGCTAATCGACAGGCTCGTCGAACGCAGAAGCTCAGAGGCAAATGCACACCGTGTGCGTATTATATACTCGGTGGGTGAGAGCCCCATCACCTCTCGGAAAAGCGCATTGTATCTCGAAACGCTCAAATTTTCCATTTTAGCAAGAGAGGGAATTTTGATTTCGGTGTTATAGTAAGAGTTTATATAGGACACGGATTTTTTAAGAAGGCGCTTGTTTTCGCCCGATACCGAGCGAGCTATCGATAGGAGCAGACGGTTGAAGAGAATTTGAAGCTCGGCCTCCTTGTATAACGTGCGCTCGGCGCAGGCGTCAAGAAAGGTATTTATTCTCGGTGTAACTCCACCTCCGTCAAGCACCGAGCCAACTGTCGGAAAGACGGGCAAATTGTATTCAGAGAGTATCTCTTCTACGTCGCGCCCCGTGAAATGCACCCACGCATAGTGAAGAGGCGCCTCCTTGCCGTGACTGTACTTGTAGGGTGTTGCGGGCTTAAATAATATGAAGTCACCCCCCTCGCAATCCACCTCGCCTACAGGGGTAAAAAGCTTTAGTCTACCTTCAAGAATATAGAGCAGGTAATAATCAAGCCTGCCCTCCCGGTTATCCGTGACGAACTCACACTCGGTAAAGAAGCGCCCCGCACAGTTCACCGAGAGCGAACGCTCGCACGAGGCCCTGTTGCTCTCGCGTCCCTCGTAGCCGTCGTCGTAAAAATAATATCCGATAGAATTCATAAAAACTCCTAAAACAGTTAAAAAGTCCACCTTTACAGTAAAATAGTGACTTGACCTTTTTCTACTTTTATTGTATCATATATGTAGCAAGAAGTCAATCTGTATTGAAAAAAGTGTAATTTTTTAGTTTGGAGGAAAATAAATGTCAAGCTCAAAGAAGAAAATAATCCTCATTGGCGCAGGCATGCGCGGACGCGCCTACACCGATATCGCCAAGGACGTTTTGTCCGATACGTTCGAGGTCGTAGCGGTAGCAGACCCTAACGACGCAAGCCGTGAGCACGTCAAAAGTAAGCATTCCTTGCCCGATAATATGTGCTTTACCACCTGGGAGCCGCTTCTCGATATGCCGAGAATTGCAGATATTGCCATCATTTCAACCCTTGACAGAGACCATATCAAGCCCTCTCTTTTAGCTATTGAAAAGGGGTATAACCTGCTTCTTGAGAAGCCTGCGGGCGCAACCCCTGAGGAGTGCCGTGCTATTCAGCGCGCCGCTGAGAAAAATGGAGTTTTCGCACTCGTGTGCCACGTTCTCAGATACACCGATTTCTTTATAGCTCTTAAGAAGATTATAAGCTCGGGTGAGATAGGCGAGGTTAGAACTATCCAGCACATAGAGGGCGTCGGCAACGTACACCAGAGCCACAGCTTCGTCAGAGGTAATTGGCGCAACAGCGACGAGTCCACCCCTATGATACTTCAGAAATCATGTCATGATATGGATATTCTCGCATGGCTCGTTGGCAAAAAATGCAAAAAGGTGCAGAGCTTTGGCTCTCTTTCCTACTTTATACCAAGAAATGCGCCCGAGGGTGCGCCCGAGCGCTGTATCGACGGCTGCCCGAAGACCGACTGTCCCTACAACGCAGTCAAGCTCTACTACGACGATAAGGATAACTCCTGGTTCAGAAACGTATCCACAGGCCTCCTTTCGCCTACCGACGAGGACGTAGAGCGCGCGCTAAGAACCACTGATTATGGAAAGTGCGTCTTTAAGTGCCCTAACAACGTCGTTGACCACCAGGTAGTAAATCTTCTTTTTGAGGACGACGTAACCGTTTCATTTTCTATGAACGCCTTTAATAAGGGTGGCAGAACTATCAAAATTATGGGTACAAAGGGCGAGCTCAACGCCACCTTTGGCGACCCCATTATCAAGCTCTACGACTTCCTCACCGAGAAGGAGAGAGAGATAAACATCGAGAGCGGCAAGGTTGACGATACCATTGTCGGCGGACACGGTGGTGGAGATACCGGCATTATGCTGGCGCTTCGCGACCTCATTCTAGGTATACCTAACTCCTCCATCTGTGATATCGGTGAGTCCTGTGATAATCACATGATTGCCTTTGCGGCAGAGGAATCAAGAATACTCGGCACAGTCGTAGATATGGACGAGTATATGTCGAGATTTGACTGATTTTAAAATTTGACAAAAGAAAAATAAAATATAAAAAAGCGCATTTTGCAGCCCGAAAGGTTAAGTGCAATTTGCGCTTTTTATTATTCTTAAAAATAGATAAAATAGCAAAATCAAGATAAAAATTCAAGCAGAACATATATTTAATTTGTTGTTCAGCTTGTCGGCAAGTGGCAAGAATACAAGCGCAAGCAGTGACCAAAACAGCGAAAACAAAGGACATATCTGCCCCAAAAGATTAAAACGCTCGTTGCTGTAATCCCATACGTGCATACCGAAAATTATATTGAAAACTATTCCGAATATAAGCTCCACAAGTGTTACTCCAAAGGCCGAAATCATGGCCTTTATAACAAGTGGACTGCTTTTGAATTTTTCCGCAATGCGAGAGAAGAGCAAAAAACAGCTTCCGCCCGCCAGCACCATAGTCCAGTGCGTTCTGCCTCGCCAGAGGATTTCGATTACAGCGTACCCGATACCGCCAATAGAGAAGAGGACCGTCCTCTTCCATAGAATTTTAAGTCTTTTCATACCTTCACCTCAAAAGGTATTATTTCCAAAACGAAGAACGCTATTCGCATTTGATACCCACAGTGCGATAGCGTCCTTTTAATTATATTTCGCTTTTTGTTAGGCTGTTTCGTTTTTTGATTATAGTTGTGATTTTTATCCAGCTGTTTTTTATTTGCCGTCTTGTCATTTTGCCTATCTTACTATTTTGCTTATCATTGAATTTTGCTTTACTTATCTTATAACCTCGTATCGAAGCCTGAGATATGAGCCGTCCAGCGCCTCACAGCTGACAAGCTTTAGCACCCCAAGTCCCGAAAGCTCCTCTTCGGTGGTGAAGGACCTTCCGTCAACGATGCTGGGCGTGTCCTTACCACCAATAAGAACAGGTGCGACTACTATATCAACGTAGTCTATTAACCCCTCGCGCACAAAAAGTGCATTCAGCGTGCCACCGCTCTGTACGGTAAGTCTTTCACAGCCGAAATCCGTCCACAGCCTCTCGAGAGCGCAAGAGAGCGAAAGCCTTCTTTGGTATATGATGGTGAGGTTGTCTGCCTCTACCTTGTAGGCAGGGTGATTTTTGTTAGTGGTTATAAGTACGAATTTTTGGGATAGGGCAGAGAAATATCTTATACCCCCCTCGGTTAGATGCTTGTTATCCACCAGCACGAACGAAACGGGCGACTTTTCGGGCATAGGACGCTCGTTCACTCCGAGCTTTTTTTGGACCTTTCCCGTGTTCAAGGACCACAAATCAGTCGTCTGTTCTATCTCGTAGTATTGATGAAGCCCCTCAGAGAGCCCCGCGATTTCTTTAAAATCCTTATCTACGTCGAGCGTGTCACTCGAGCCTGTGCTTATTTTCCCGTCAACTGACGAGAGCATAAATAGGGTAGTAATAGGTCGTTTCATTTTCGTACCAGCCTGAATTTTATAAGATATACGATACATCTTGGCGCATAGCGGTATAATGCGTGATTTATCACTCTTACCAGATAAACGGTATAAGTCTGTATTTGACCTTCTGTTTGTATTCCTTGTAGCCGACAAGCTCGGCTTCAAGAAGCTCCTCCTCGTGCTTTATCCTCTTTGCAATTATAAAAGGGTAAGCTAAGAAAATTATAAAAGAGTAGAGCGAGCCGAGGACTATCGGCATTGATAAAAAGAGAAGCAGGGTAGCCGAATACATAGGGTGTCTTACTACTCCGTACATACCCGTGTCAACAACGCTTTGACCCTCTTCAACCTTTATCGTTCTCGAAAGGTAGGTGTTCTCTCGAAGCACCTCGGCAAACATAACGTAGGAAAGAAGAAAGAGCGCGACTCCAACGATCGACGCCCACTTGGGCAGGGTATAGAAGCCGAAGCGGAAGCCAAGTCCTGCAAGCGCAAAGCCGCATATAAACATAAGTCCCGAGAGCTTTATAACCGTATCCTGCTCGCGTGCCTTTTCTTTAGCGTCAAGACGGCTCTTTAGAAGCTTTGGATTTTTTACCATCATAACTATACCGCCTAAAAGCATAGGAATAAACAAAATTCCCATAAGAAGCCACCCGCGAGTATACCCAAACGAGCCGGCGGGGGCGAAAATCAGAACCCCTACCAAAACAACCCCAAGCAAAAATTTCAAAACCGCCTCGAAAAACAGCTTAATATTCATATCGCGCCTCGTAATTTCTGTTAATACTTTCTGTAATTATACCATAATTTTCCCGTTTTGTAAATACCGAGATTAACTTAAACAATAAAAAACGAGGCTGTTCAAAGGGACAAGCCTCGTTAATATAAAAAGCTAATGGGAAAATCATTTCTTGCTGATTTTCTTTTTCTGCCAGGACATATTTCCGCATTTCGGACATTTCATATATCTCGTTCTGCCCATGTGCATAGCAAAGCTTATTCCCTTAAAGGTCGGAACGTATTTGTGCGAGCAGACAGCACACTCGTAATATCCTGCGATTTGCTCAATTTTCATAGCAGCGAAGAAGCCAATAAATGCCGGGATAAATCCCAAGAACATAACGACAAACCTCTGCCAATCCTCCATCGGCAAAAACGCCGCGATAAAAATAGGCACGAAAAGTATTATCATTGAAAGCACGCCGATAACTATCTCTACTTTGAGCAGAGCCTTGTCGCTCGCTTCCTTTTGCCTTAACGCTTCAATTAAGTTGTTTTCTGCTTCCTTGTTGTAATTATCCACTGTAATTATCTCCCCACTTAATAAATCATTTACTGTAATACCGAGAATTGTGCAAAGCTCTAGCATAATTGAGGAATCAGGCATTGCTATGCCTCTTTCCCACTTGGAAATTGCCTTGTCGGTAATGTTCAGCCTTTCTGCCAGCTGAAGCTGAGTCAAATTTTTCTCTTTTCTGCGCTCAGCGATAAATTTTCCTATCTTGAACTGGTCCATGACTTTCTCCTTTCGCATACAGTATAATACCTTTTGGGGACAAAATACACATACCGTTAGTTTAGTGAGGAGAAGTAAACCGGCGGTAGAGTATAAATAAAGTGAAATGCGGTGCTTCACAAAGAAAAAACCAAGAAATTCATGTAATGATGTATGGACTTGACCACCTCTGCAAGAGAGGGCGTTTTATTGTATTCGACCAAGGTCGAAATTATACTTCTTGCTAGTTTCACCTCTTTCGAGGTGGTGCTACGCACTTTGTTTTGCTGTCCGCAAAACGCTCGCAGAGCAATCTGCACTCGCTTGCTGATGAATAACTTCGTCGTCTCGCTTCGTTTGATTATCTCTTTGAATTTTAAGAATACCGTCCCATATCGTGAATATCGTGGAAATACGTGTGATATCGTAGCTTTATCGTGTGATTTCGTGCGATATCGTGAATATCGTGAGTACGCTAACATAAAGTGTTGCACCAAATCTGCACCAAAATCACACTAACATTCATCGCCTATTCAGCTCGACAAATTGGAATTGGCTGTTAGTTCTATATACCGCAAATGGTAAAACACTTATGATTTGTGAAACATTCTTCTATCCACGGAGTCAGTTCTTCTATAACATCCATCCAACGCTCATTTTCTTTCGATTTTGCAATAAGGACTTCCCATTGCTCTTTGCATACTTCGGTAGGAGCATAGTAGCAAAAATCCTCGATGGAATTAGAAAACAAATCATAAAGATTTAGTGAGTCAAAAATGTCAGCATGGAGACAGAGCGAATCTTTTAGCCAAAACTTGTTTCTAAATTTTCCTTTTTGAAATTCAAAATAACAGGTTCCTCCTGCCGCTTTTCGTTGCACTTCATCAAGAAAATATTTCATTCGCTCACATCCCTCCGTCAAATTCAAGTTT
>JAGBTM010000020.1 GCA_017631325.1 Clostridia bacterium | reverse complement strand
TTTCTTTGAAAAAAATTTAAAAAATTTTTATTTTGGCTTTTCAAAACACGCCCATTTCCCTTTTAAAAGGATCTGAACCAGCGAATCTCAAAAAAATTTTTATTTTAATTTAGATGCTTTTCGAGTTTGAAAGGATTCGAACCAGCGAATCGCAAAAATTTACCTGCTGAAGACAAAGAAAAAGCCACGATTCGTGTGATCGTGGCATATCTTTTGAAAAAAATTATTTAAAAAATTTTTATAAATATTTTTTGAGGAATTTTCGGGGCAGAAAAATAAATTTATTTAAAAATATTTTATTTCTTTTTATCTCGCCGACAAATTGGAATTTGACGATTGATTCTTTATTTCTTTTTGAGTACAATCGCGATAAAATTCAAATATTTGCCGCCTCCGGCATTCATTGCTTTTCTATCTCCTACGGCATATTCATTTTCCTGCATAAGCCAATCATTCCAACATTCTTCATTGCTTTGCATTTCTTTTATAGAAATGATTTCTGCATTTTGACAATCGCTAACGATTCTTGTCCAATAATCAATATCGTGTATATAATCGAGTTGTTCCGGAGTCCAAGACAATAACAACTCATCAGGCAAATTATCGTGGCAATCCTTTTTCATACCGGGAATAACGATATAAATATATCCGCCACTTTTTACAAATGGCAAAAGTTTATTATCAAGATAGTGAGCGTCCCGTCCGAAATAATTATAAGAGTCGGTGCTAACGACAGCGTCAAAAAAATCTTTTTCAAAAGGCAAGTCTGTGGCATCTGCTTTGACAGCAACGATCTGTTCTTCGCAAAGTCCCATTGTTTCAAAAAATCGGGCATTCTCCAAGGGATCGCTCCACAAATCTGCCGCATACACTTTAAAACCGTATTCCTTTGCAAGAAAAACGCTGGTCAGACCTTGACCGCTTCCCAAATCACATACAACTGCACCGTCTTTGATTTTATGATCAATTAAAAGCTCCTCTTCCAATTTTAACGGATTAGGCCCCATTATTTTCTTCATGAAATCCGAGGTTTGATATTTTTTACTTTTTACATATTCCATTAGAATTTTTCCTTTTTTTCAAGATCACAGACCAAGTAATACAGCATTACAAGTCCTGTGCTTAATATTGCACCGCCAATAATGTCGGTAATCCAATGCACGCCCGACACGATTCTGCCTATGACCATAAATGCGGTAAACACCGCTATCGTGACCATTACGCATCGTCTTAACACATCGTTTTTTAATACTCGCCGTCCTTGGCTCTGTCAAGCACAGCCTTTCTTGCATCCTCCATGGTTTCGGTTTTCATGCAAGCAAAGCAATGCACCATCGGCTCGTGCAAATATTCGTAAGCGTCTGCGGCGTCACTTTCGGTGAACGGGCGGAGGATAAGACGTTCTGTTTCAAGTATCATATTAGTTCTCCAAATTAGAAGTTGTCCACGTACCCCTGCAATCTCTCCACAAACATCCCCACGTGATAGCCGTCGCAAACGGCGTGATGCACCTGAATGGCGAGAGGAAGAAAGCGCTTTCCGTCGCGCTCGAAATACTTGCCCATGGTGAACACGGGCAGCAAAAATTTACCCTCGTCAAACACGTTGATGTTGAATCCCGTGAATTCAAGCCACGGAACCATCGAGATATTGAAGGAGTTGACGGGCGTGCCGTCCTTTGGCGCGTAGCGCGTAGACTTGGAATACTCCTCCGAGTCCGCTTCGTAGCTCTTCAAAAACTCCGTATAATCCTCTGAGAAGTATGACCAAATGCCCGAAAAGTTCTTGTTTTCCTTGTTAAAAACGGTGTACATCGGGTGCATATCGTCATAAATGCCGAGGCCTTCCCCAGTCAAGCTTGTCCGGAATTCGGGCATATCGTTGACGGTTTTGGTGAGCAGCCAGATCATCGCGGGATAGAGCTTCTGCCCTTTGAGATTGGTAATATCGATGTTGACAACGGCGGAATAAGTACAGACCACTTCGTTTATGAAGTGCTCGTAGAACTCCCTGCGCTCCCAATTTTCTATATCGATCAGTTTGAATGCCATACTGTTACCTCATCACAACACGTTTTACTTCACAATCTCATATTCCCAATCAATAATGCCGCCGAACTCCTTGACGTTGGTATATCCAAGATTGACAAGCTCCTCGGCTGCAATTTTGCTTCTTCTGCCGCTTCGGCAATAGACGAGGATCAGCTGATCCTTGTCGGGAAGCTCCTTTTCAGCGCGGTCGGCAATCTCACCATAAGGAATGAGAACCGCTCCGGGGATATGCCCCTCGTCGTATTCATACTGTTCTCTCGCATCAATAATGATATATCCGCTCTCGCTGTCCATCAATGCCTTGGCTTCCGCTCCGCTGATCTGCTCGTAGGTTGCAGAACCGCCATCCGAGCATCCAATGCACCCAAACGGCAATGTGAACGTTAAAAGAGCAATCAAAAAACGTTTATTTATTTTCAACATATATCCTTATCCCTTCTGCCGCGAATTCTGCAGTTCTCTCTCCGTACTTGTCGATGTCCTTCTTGAATTACTTATTCAACAAATACACCCTCGTTTCATAGGGCTTCAAAATCATACCGTCGTTGGTTTCATAATTGGTCAGAATCAACTCGGCGGCGCCAATGTCAAATCCCATGGGCGCTTTGAATTTCACGTTCTTTTCGCTAAACGAGCAAACGACGAGTGTCTTCTGCTTTTCATCCTCGCGGACGTATGTATAGACCCTAGATGAGGACTTGCCATACTCCGTGTAGCTGCCGTCCTTCACTGCGCTGAGCTCACGGCGGAGCTTAATCGCCTTGCGGTAGAAGTTCAGCACCGAGTTTTCGTCTGTCTGTTGCGCCTTGACGTTGACGGTCTTGTAATTCTCGTTGAGGTAGAACCAAGGCTTTGCCGTGCTGAATCCCGCGTTTTCGCTGTCATCCCATTGCACAGGTGTCCTTGCCGAGTCGCGCGATCCGTGCCACAGGCGTTCAAG
>JAGBTM010000001.1 GCA_017631325.1 Clostridia bacterium | reverse complement strand
GATAATCTGTATTTTGCCACAAAATAATTAAAATCAAAAAAACAGCCCAAATGAGCTGTACCGAATATAAATCGCACAAATAACGCTAAAAGCAAAATCCTGCAATTTTATAAGTGTTGATACCGTTATTTAATATATATGCTATACGGTACATACAGTATAAATTATGATAATACGAATATGCGATAATAAATGCGCAAAAACCCGAATAATCAAAAAAGACGGATAAAACGAGGCAAAATTCCTATTTCGCTTCCCTCAATTATACAAAATGGATATTTTGTATAATTGAGGGAAGCGAAATAGGGATTTTGCCTCGTTTTATCCGTCTTTTTTGATTATTCGGGTTTTTGCGCATTTATTATCGCATATTCGTATTATTATAATTTATACTGTATATACGGTATACCTGTATATATTAAATGCACGGTAACATCACTTATAAAAGCGTTATTTGTGCGATTTATATTCGGTACAGCTCATTTGGGCTGTTTTTTTGATTTTAATTATTTTGTGGCAAAATACAGATTATCGGTCCTACGTACCTTTTTCAAAAAAATCCTTGTGTAAATATTTATTAAGAAAAAATAAAATAAACCCTTAACATCGATATGAAAATGAATAGTTAAAAATAAAATAGTAAATTCAAAATGCCCATTTTTTATAATTTTAACTTAAAAACGATTTTCATCTATTATTCTATTGAAAAAATATCAAAAAGGTTATATAATATATAGGTAGTATTTATATATTCCCGTATGCTTAATTAAACACTTATAAAAGCGCATGGAGCCTCTACGGTCATTTTCGGGAAGAAAAGGCCGAAAATCAGGGTAGGGTGCTTCCCCGCTTTATTTGTTAAAATCACGCTCCATACGCACCTTTAGGTACTTTTTCCTGGTAGCTTCCCCACCCCTTATATGACGCTGTGATTTGTTAGTATTTAAAACGCCCTTTACACTCTGATACAGCGCTGGATTAACGTATCTTAGCTTATAGGATAAGTCTTTATGTACAGTACTCTTGCTTATTCCGAAATGCGAGGCTGCCATACGAACTGTGGCGCCCATTTCCAGCACAAAATCCCCGATAATTTCACATCTTTCGCGTTGTATATTAATCATTTTATATTACCCCCTTTACACTAGAATATATGAAAGGATTTGTCCGTTAATGCAAAAGGAATACAAAAAATTTGAAAGCTCGTCTATATTTGAAGGCATGACGTCCATACGCTCAATTATCAAGGGCACCGAGTTTGGAATAAATAACAGAAAAATTGAAAAAATCCTCTTTGACGGCTCAAAATTGCACAAAATCGGTAAAGACGTAGGATATTTAAAGGCAGTTTCCGAAAAATATGGGTATAAGTTAGAAGAGAAGTCAGCTTCAGAGCTTGAAGAATTGGCTCTCGGCAACTCTCACGGAGGTCTGCTTGCCATAGCAAGCGAAAGAATAATTCCCCGTCTTGACGAGAGCGCTTCCCTGCTTCCCGGCTCCTTTTACGTAATGCTTGACGGCATTGAGGACCCCTACAATTTTGGATATTGCATACGCTCCCTGTACGCTATGGGCTGCGACGGTATAATTCTCTCTGAAAGAAACTGGATGAGTGCCGCAGGTGTCGTATCAAGAAGCTCGGCTGGGGCCTCCGAAATGCTTCCAATGTATGTATCAGCTCCTCTCGATGCCGTAAGGTACTTTAAACAAGGCGGCTTTGAAGTTGTATGCGCAGATGAAAAAACCGATAACGTTCTTGGAGAGTGTGAGCTTAGGCTTCCCTTGTTTTTGATTATCGGTGGCGAAAAAAGAGGCATTTCAAAAAGCGTTATCTCGGAATGCGACACTCTTGTAAAGATAGATTACGGACGCGATTTCAGGGCCTCGCTCTCAGCAGCATCAGCTGCCACTATGTTTGCGTACGAAATACATAGACAAAACAGGCATTATTCTATAAAAAGCCATTAGATAATTTGAAAACACAATTATCTAATAATGCTTTTCTGATTATACAGGCAAAAATCAAAAACTGCCCAAAAAAATCGGGCAGTTTTTAATTTTTGCGCTATGATGCTATGACTGTTTAACCCTTGCAGCCACAGCCACCTCTTGATGCAGGGGGCTCGGGCTTGCAGTCTATACCTCTGAACTGAGAGGTGGGAAACGGCATAGTTCTGAAAAGCGCGCAGGGGTTATCGTTAGAGGAAGCGGGTGTGCATTCCTTGTCGGGCACGCTGTAATCGGTAGCCTGAATAAGAAGCTGAGTGGGTCTTACAATTCTGATTACCGAGAAGATACCGAGAGAAACTGTGATGGTGGGGCCGGCGCTGTTAGTTACGAGCGCACCGCCAAAGAGCTCCTCAACTGACGAGGGGATATCTATAAGATCGTTGCATACGCAAGCGCAAGGGCAGCTACAGTCGCTTACCTTCGTGCCAAGAACGATAGGCTCTACGGTTTCAGCTATTGCTACGGGGTCGTTGCTTGCGCCCGTATTAGCGCAACAGGGTGCGCAGAAGCCACCAACACCCGACTTGAAGCTAATTGCCCTGCCCTCACCGCCGTAAAGGATTACGTCCTTCTCTACGACAGCCAAGCCCTTTACGGTCTGGCTTTTACCACATACGCAGACCTCAAATTCTATCTCGATATAGTAACGAACTACTACCTGGTAAAATCCGTTGTTGAAGGGCACCTCGCTAACGTTTACCTCTGCGCAGAGAATATGCGCTGCGCGAGTGCGAAGGTTGGCAGAATTCTGAAGCACCGACTCGCCACACTGGGTGAGATATACTTTTACGTCCTCAAAGCAGTCTCTGTCGCGACAGCAATCGAGAACGCGCATAGTGTCTATAACCGTTCCACCGCCACCTGCGCAGAACGATGTATTTCTATTTTCTTGCATTATTTATGACCATTCCTTATGCAATATTGCGGTATAGAAGCTATACCTGTTAATATTGTATGCTTCACCCACAAAAATGCTAATTGCAGAAGCAATATAATTATATACATTTATAAATGATAGAAAATAAAAACTCATTCAAGACAAATCTCGCTTAAAAACAACAAAGACTGTTATTATAAATAAAATTGTAAATAAAAATGACGGAGAAAAAATCTCCGTCATTTTTATTTTTCACGAAAAGCTCGCACCAAAGTTAAGTGTAAGCCTTGATGGCTGCGGGGCATTCCTCAACAGCGATGGACGAGGTCATAACGAGGTTGATGTCCTTAGTTATCCTGTCGAGCTTTGCGAGCATAGCCTCAAACGCCATAGTATCGTTGCCGCAAATCTTAAGAGCGGAGTCAACGAAAATATCGGTGATGTCCGAGTTAGATGCAAGAATGCCGGCTATGAAGCCGAAAAGAGACTCAGCATCGCTTATGGAATAGTAATCGGTGTCAATAAGTCTTGCCTTATATGTAACGTCGAGCTTGAGCTTGTCGCCCTTCTCGATGCAAACAACGTTTCCGTTTGAAGCGCTGGTGGCGTTGTTTACCATTTCGATTAATGTTTTTGTTTTTCCGGTGCCTTTTACGCCGATGATTAATTTAATCATATTCTAGTCCTCCTGTGTTTTGAGATGTGCTCTCTATGTATATTTTACACTAAATTTAGCAAAATTGCAAGTGGTATATTGTAATTTTTGCCCCAAAAATAAATATTTGTAAAAAATCAACAATTTAGGGAGCGATTATTTATCTATTCTTGCCTCAAGCTCGATTTTTCTATCCTCATATCCAGGCTTACCGAGGAGTGCGAACATGTTTTTCTTGTACGCCTCAACACCCGGCTGGTCAAAGGGATTAACACCGAGAAGGTAACCTGACATAGCACATGCAAACTCAAAGAAATACACCAACTCACCAAGCGAGCGAGCGCTTCTGTCGGCAAGCTCGATAACGATATTGGGCACACCACCGTCGTTATGCGCAAGAAGTGTGGCTGTCATAGCAGTCTTGTTTACGTAGTCGAGCTCCTTGCCGGAAATGAAATTGAGGCCGTCTACGTTCTCGGGGTCATTAGGGATTACGAATTTAGCGCCAGAGTCCTTAACCGAAATAACGGTTTCGAACATAGTTCTCTGCCCCTCTTGTATGTACTGTCCGAGAGAATGAAGGTCAGTTGAGAAGATAACGGACGCGGGGAAAAGGCCCTTGGTGTCCTTGCCCGAGCTTTCACCGTACAGTTGCTTCCACCACTCGCTGAGCATGAGCATATAAGGCTCGTAGCCGACGAGAATTTCGGTAGTCTTGCCCTTGCGCTTGAGAACGTTGCGAATAACCGCGTATCTGAGAGCCGGGTTTTCTTTAATAGAGGGAGTAGAAAGAGCCTCTCTGGCATCGGCAGCGCCAGCCATGAGCTCATCAATATCTATGCCGGCACATGCGATAGGCAAAAGGCCTACTACTGTAAGAACCGAGTATCTTCCACCTACGTCGTCGGGTACTACAAAGGTTTCGTATCCCGCCTCGTCGGAGAACTTCTTGAGCGTTCCGCGAGCCTTGTCGGTGGTGACAAAAATTCTATCCTTAGCACCCTCTAGACCGTACTTCTCTACTAGCAGAGACTTGAAAACTCTGAATGCGATAGCGGGCTCGGTAGTGGTGCCTGATTTGGAAATTACGTTTATGGAAATATCCTTTCCCTCGCATATCGAAAGAAGCTCGGTAAGTGCAGTTGTGGAAATATTATTTCCCGCGAAGTATATGTCGGGGGTATCCTTCTTTAAATTGTTGTAAAGCGGACTTTTTACGAATTCGATAGCTGCACGTGCGCCAAGATAAGAGCCACCTATTCCTATTACCACAAGAATATCGGAATTTTTCTTGATTTTCTCGCTCGCAGCCTTAATTCTCTTGAACTCGTCCCTGTCATAATCCACGGGCAAATTTACCCAGCCGTGAAAGTCGTTGCCCTGTCCCTTTCCACTCTTAAGCAAATCATATGCAACGCTTGCAAAGGGCTGCATATATTCTTCCTCGTGCTCAGCAACAAACGGGCGCAAAAATTTGTCGGATAAAGTTATTTTCATACGTTTTAACCTCTCTGTTGTTTTACATCTACATTTTAACACATTTCCTTGTATTTTTCAATAGCTTTTATCTATTTTTTTATTTTTTAAACGCCCGACACAATTCGCATAAGCATTCTGTAAAACAGCTCGAAAAATCCGATTTTAGCGACGTCCGAGCCACAGTATATATCGCACTCGCCTATTTTCTGCCCATTAAGTGTAAAGATTATTTTTCCGACAGTCTCCCCGTCAGAAACAGGTGCTGTAAGATGGTCGGGGATTTCGTATTCTGCCTCGATTTTTGTGGCATTTTCCTTGTTTATTACTATTTCAAAGCCACCCGAATATATTGGAGCAAGGTCTGAGGTGCCGCCCCAAACGGGAACGTTCTCAATGAACTCGGACGGAAACTCTTTTAGAGAAAAATTGGCAAATCCGTAATCTAGCAACTCTCTTGCGGCGGCGTTTCTTTCGTCGCGCGTGGGGGCGCCTATAATAACTGCTACAAGCTGCATACCACCACGCTTTGCCGTCGTGCTTACGCAGTAGCCTGCCTTGTCGGTAGAGCCTGTTTTAAGGCCGTTACAGCCCTCGTAATATCTGACGAGCCTATTGGTATTGGTGAGAGTAAATTCACCGTTCCTGATGGTATCTTGCCACATTGAACTGTACTTTAATATTATATCGTGCTTTATAAGCTCGCGTGACATTATAGCAACGTCCTCAGCGCAGCTGTAATGGTTTACGGTGGTATCGTCAAGACCCGTGGTGTTTTCAAACGCTGTGTTCTTAAGTCCAAGCTCCTCAGCACGAGCGTTCATTTTCTTTACAAATGCGCTCTCGCTACCCGACACCTGCTCCGCAAGAGCAACTGCGGCGTCGTTTGCGCTTGCTATGACGGTGCATTTAATAAGCTCCTCGACGCTCATTTTTTCGCCCTCCTCGAGAAACACCTGGCTACCGCCCATTGATGCCGCATAATCGCTAATATACACCTCTTGCTCAAGATTAATTATGCCGTCGCTCAGCGCTTCTGCAACGAGAAGTAGCGTCATAATTTTGGTAACCGACGCAACAGACGAGGCCTCTAGCGGATTTTGTGAATACAGGACGGTTCCCGTTTTTGCCTCCAGAAGATATGCGCTCTTTACCTCCAGATTCAGGCCGTCCTTGTCAAGCGTGAGCTGAGAGGCGCTCACATTCTCTTCGGCCGACGAGGAAAGCGTGAGTGTCGGCACTAATACCGTTATAATGCAAAGAATTAAAATTGATATTTTTCTCATATTAACCTCCAAGTAGTTTTTGATAAAATATATTCGAGTACCGTTTAGGTTATGAATTAAGGGGCGTTTTTAAAATTTTTATAAATTTTTATATTTTGCCTTGTATTAGAGGTTAAAGTGTGGTATTATATTTCTGTATAAAATATTTGGGAGGATTTTTTCTTGAAGGAAGCTAATAAAAAGAAAAGGCTCCAGCTCTTCGACCTTCAGCGCGACGGCAAAGGAATAAGCAAAAAGGCGCCGCTCAAGGAATCGGGTCTGAAAAGATTTTTTCTTACATATAAAAACAATTTCGGCAAGCTGATATACGTTAATATGTATATGGTGCTTGGAAATTTCCCTTTAATTTTCCTTATCGCCGTTTTATCGGGATATACCAAAATTTCGGCCTATCTTCCAGCTAGCGACCTTTTCCAGAACCTATGCGGAATGTTTATGCTCGAGCCTGTGACACCAAGCCAGATGTCGTTGTACGCCCTCGAGGGACTTCAGAGCTCCATTCTTATTAACACACCTCTCTCATACGTATTCTACGGCCTTGGTGCCTTGACGCTATTTACCTTTGGCTTCGTCAACGTCGGCACGGCTTACATTCTCAGAAATATGGCTAAGGGTGAGCCTATATTTATATGGGCAGATTTCTGGTACGCTATTAAACGTAACTGGAAGCAGGCGCTTCCCTTCGGTTTTATCGACGGCCTGATTTCAGCGCTTCTTGCGTTCAACCTTTACACCACTGCTATAAGCGTGGGAAATCCCCTTACATCTATGATGTTCTGGGGCACTGTGGTACTGATAATTCTCTACTACTTCATGCGCCCGTACGTTTATATCCAGATGGTGACATTCAGCCTCACAGTCTTTAAAATGCTTAAGAACGCTCTGATTTTTGCGCTTCTCGGCTTCAAGAGAAACTTTATGTCGCTTTTGGGCACCCTTGTGTGCCTCGTGCTCGAGATTATGTTCTTCTTTGCTCTTGGAAGCCTGCTCGTGCCTCTTGGCGTTGCGGCGCCTCTCGCTATTCTGTTCTCAACGATGGCGTATATGAAGGTCTATGCCGCCTACTTTAAGGTAAAGGAAATAATGATAGACACTTACCTTGCCGAGCACCCCGAGCTCGTAGAAAGCTACGACGACGTCGAGGTAATAATGCGCGATGACGTAACCGAGCGCGAGCGCCTCGAAGAAATCAAGCAACGAAACGGAATAGTCGATTAATATTCTGTAACCGATTTTATTAGTATAACGAAAGATGGCGGACGCTCTCGGTATGAGAGTTATCTGCC
Source organism: Clostridia bacterium (assembly GCA_017631325.1). Taxonomy (GTDB): domain Bacteria; phylum Bacillota; class Clostridia; order Oscillospirales; family CAG-272; genus UBA1740. The sequence goes on along the minus strand of JAGBTM010000001.1, from coordinate 17,497 downwards.
ATCTTTTTCTTTTCTAAGCTAAAATTCAATATCACATAAAGGCTAAAATCGAGTATAACATATCGTAGAAAGATTAAATTGAGTAGCAACAAAAAGCAAAATTCAACATCGTAGATAAAATAAATTGAGTATAGCGAAAACCAAAATTAAATATCGACGAAGGCAACTTGCGATTAATTCAGTCCGCGTTGCGTGAGGTCAGCTCGTCTAACGTTCCGAAGCTATATCCCATCTCGCGCCATGCCAAAACAAGCCGTTCCATAATACGAGCGTTAGTCTGTGAGGTTGGGTGCAATAGTATTATTGCGCCATCGTGCGTGTTATTGAGTATTTTCTTAATAGCGTACTCCTCGCTCGGTTGCTTCTTGTTATCCCAGTCCTCGTAAGCAAAACTCCAGAATACAGTCTTATATCCAAGCTCGGATACGGTCTTTATAGCCTCAGGGCTGTATCTTCCACAAGGGAAACGGAAATATTTCGCCATCTCGACACCCGTCTCACTCTTGCAAATATCCTCGAGCGCTTTTAGGTCATTCTGAATAGTCTCGACCGTGGCTGCGCTTAAGTCCTTGTGGTTTTTGGTATGATTACACACGAGATGCCCCTCGCTTGCAAGACGCTTGATAAGGTTAGGATTTTTGTAAATTAAATTATCAAGAACAAAAAATGCGGCAGAAATATCATATTTGTCTAAAACATCGACGATTTTTTCAACATTTCCGTTTTCGTATCCAGCATCAAACGTGAGATAAAGCACCTTCTCTCCGCTAGTTGCAGCCCTCTTATCAATATAGTAGCAGTCGTACTCCGAAATCAAATTTGCATTCTCCGGAAAGGTCGGCGTGCCAAGGCCGTTGCGCTTGATATACCAGTTATATCCTGCGGCATAGCTTCTGATACCGAGGGACATAACAAAAAACGAAAGCAAAGCTATGCATATTATAGATAAAGTTTTTTTATACCGTTGCATAATAAATATCCTCAAACAAAATTAAATTAAAATAGCGATAAAAAGCCGTCGAGAATATTATTTGCAATTTTAATTCTTTTATAAGGTTTTGATGTTTTTATATGGTTTTGACGTTATTAGTTAAGGCGATGACATTTCGGTTAAAGACTTGCCGTTGTCTGTTAAGTTAATAACGTTATCCTCGCCATTAGGGGAGCGTAATTTATCATTTAGAAAGCCCTTTAGAATACGGAAAGCCTCGGCTTTCTTATTTTTTAAAATGAAAAAGCAGGCAACGCTTGTTGCCTGCTTTTGAATTACTTATACTTACGCTTTCTAGCAGCCTCAGCCTTCTTCTTGCGCTTTACGCTGGGCTTCTCGTAATGCTCTCTTTTGCGAAGCTCGGACAAAATACCGGACTTAACGCACTGTCTCTTGAAACGACGAAGCGCGTTATCAAGAGTTTCATTTTCTTTTACTCTAATTTCTGCCATCTCTATTTCCCTCCCTTCGCTCTGCAAAGAGATATAATCTCAAATTTTTACTATACAATTATAGAATATTTTATGCTGTTTGTCAAGATGTTTTTCGGTTTTTTTAAAAAATAATTTTAAAGCTGTAATTTTGCCGCGGTAAGAGTGTTTTTAAGAAGCATTGTAATGGTCATAGGACCTACTCCGCCGGGGACGGGAGTAATCTTAGAAGCGATAGGCTCTACTTCGTCGAACTTGACGTCACCGGCAAGCTTACCGTCTGCAAGTCTGTTGATACCGACGTCGATTACGACAGCACCGGGCTTAACCATGTCGGCCCTAAGAAACTCCGCCTTACCGATAGCGACGACGAGTATGTCAGCCTCACGAGTTACCTCGGGCAGATTAACGGTTCTTGAATGGCAGAGGGTTACAGTACCGTTTCTCTCTGTTAGAAGAAGCGCCATAGGCTTTCCTACGATGTTGCTTCTACCTACAACAACGCACTTCTTACCCGAAATTTCAACGTTGTAATGAAGAAGAAGCTCTACAATGCCCGCGGGGGTGCAAGGAAGAAAATCGTAGTCGCCTATAACTATCTTACCAACGTTTGCGGGATGGAATGCGTCAACGTCCTTAAGAGGAGAAATTCTGTCTATAACCTTCTTTTCGTCAATGTGCTTCGGAAGGGGGAGCTGAACGAGAATACCGTTTACCATAGGGTCTGCGTTGAGCTCATCAATTTTCCTAAGCAGCTCGCACTCGGAAAAATCCTCGGGATACTCTATCTGGTATGAGGTAATACCAACGTCAAGGCAGGCCTTGTGTTTGTTACGAACGTAGACGGCGGAAGCGGGGTCGTTGCCTACGACTATAACCGCAAGACCGGGTGCGCGTCCGTATTTTTCCTTAAAGCTCTCGACCTCGCACTTAATTTCTTCTCTGACCTTTTGTGAAACTATTTTACCGCTAATTAATTCTGCCATATTATTTACCCTTGTTTTTAGTGTTTTTTGTCGTTTTTGTTGATACTTTGTGATAAAGAGGAGCTGTGGGCTTGCGTATTGCAAAGAATATCATAATCGCAAGAGCGACGACGAAAATCAATGCTGCAAGGACCTGCGACGTTCTAAATTCCCAACCAAAAAGATTAGTATAAAGACTGTCGGTTCTGAGTCCCTCGATAAACATTCGTCCAAGACCGTACCAACCGAATATAAGTAAGAACATCTGGCCGTCGTACTTTTTATGCTTTGTGAGAAGTGCAGCGAGCGTAAATCCCGCTATATTCCAAAGCGACTCGTAGAGGAAGGTAGGGTGAACGAAAACCATCTCGGTCGCACCGAAGGTTGAATAAGAGTTAGAGTTCTGTATGCCCATTCTGATAAACAGGTCGGTTTCGCCACCGAAGGCCTCACCGTTCATAAAGTTGCCCCATCTGCCAATTCCCTGCGCTAAAAGCACGCCGGGCGCTACGCAGTCGGCAAACGCGAGGAAATTTATCTTCTTGACAAATGACACGACAAGCACCGTAATACCGCCGGCAATAATACCGCCGTAAATTGCAAGGCCGCCGCTTCTTATATCAATAATTTTCTCGAATGTGTCAAATTCCTCGAGCTTTGTCATAACATAGTATAGACGCGCACCGATAACACCGATAGGCACTGTGAACAGCGCAAAGTCTATAACGTCATCTGGCGTAATGCCTATCTGTTTAGCCCTAAGTATAGCATAGACAACCGCCAAAATCATTCCGCAGGCTATAATTATTCCGTACCAGGCAACAGGCGCGCCAAAAAGCTCGAACGCAACGCTGTTGACCTCAAACTCACCGATTCCAAGGCCGGGAAAGGATAATTTGGAAATAGCTAACATAGCTTACCCCCTATTTGTGATTTTGTTCATCATATCGCTTATTGTTATATTGTCAAGCCTTCGTGCAAGGTCTGAGCTGATACTGTCAAAAATATGGTGATAAACGCAGGCGGTTTTATCGCATTTAAGAGAGCAGTTCTCTGCACTGTCGACGCATCTTGCAATAGCAATAGGGCCGTCAATAAGCTCTATGACCGACTTGAGAGTAATCTCGCTTGGGGATTTCGCAAGCGTATAACCACCCTTCGATCCTTTATAGGAGCTGATAATTTTGCTCTTAACGAGCTTGTTTAGGATTTTAAGAGCGAAGCGCTGGGAGACCGAGGTCTCCTCCGAGATAGTGCTAGCATCGATAATATCACCGTGCAGTGCCATCGTCGTAACTATGCGCAAGGCGTAATCCGATTCCTGTGTTATTCTCATTAAATACCGCCTTTGACGGATAGACCGTGCCACCGTCCGAATTTTGTGAATTAAACCTTGCCCGACTTGTACTTATCGAGAAGATTGTGTATCTTCTTGGACTGGTCGAGCAGATGGCTGATTGTTCTGTCGTGGTTAAGCGTATCAATGATGTACGCAACGTACTTGCACATATTAACCTCGGTGTACCACTCTCTCTTGAGGAGCTCGGGAGTTCTGTAAATAAGGTTGGTCGTAAATATCTGATTAATTACGCCCTCCTCGTACGCCTTATCAAAAATATCAAGGCCGTTGCAGAAAAGACCGAAGGTCGCAAAGGTGAATATACGCTTAGCGCCCTTTGACTTAAGCTGACGGGCTACGTCAATAACCGACTCGCCCGAGGAAATCATATCGTCAACGATAATAACGTCCTTGCCATCTACGTCTCTGCCGAGATACTCGTGAGCAACGATGGGGTTCTTGCCGTTTACTATAATGGAATAGTCACGGCGCTTGTAGAACATTCCGAGGTCGATACCCATAACCGAGGAGTAGTACATACATTTACCCATACCGCCCTCGTCGGGTGAGATAATCATAGTCTTTTCGGGGTCGATGTCAAGGTCGGAATACGTCCTGAGCATCGCCTTTATCATCTGGTAAGTGGAGCGAACGTCCTCAAATCCGTGAAGAGGAATAGCGTTCTGGACACGGGGGTCGTGTGCGTCGAAGGTGATGAGGTTGGTAATACCCATCGAAACGAGCTCCTGGAGAGCCAGCGCGCAGTCGAGCGATTCTCTGCCCGTTCTCTTGTGCTGTCTGCCCTCGTAAAGCATAGGCATAACGACGCTGATTCTACGCGCCTTGCCACCGATAGCACCGATAATGCGCTTGAGGTCTTGGAAATGGTCGTCCGGGCTCATGGGAACCGATTTACCGTACATATTGTAGGTAACGCCGTGATTAAACACGTCACAAACGATGTAAACGTCGTTTCCTCTGAGCGAATGGTGAATTGTACCCTTTGCCTCGCCGCTGCCAAATCTGGGGCAGGAAACGTCTACAAGAAAGGTTCCGTCACTGTCGTGGCGGCGCCATTCCTTAAGATAAAAGTCAACCTGCTCTGCGAACTCCTCGCAGCCGCGCATTCCGATTACGCTTAATTCTCCGTATAAACTGTCCTTCATCTTCACTTCTCCATATTTAATTAAAAACAATAAAAATCACCTATGCTGGTGACTTTCACAACACATACATTATATATTACTTTCTTTTAAAAGTCAATACAAAACATAAAAATAGTGTTAAAAGGAGGAAACGATACTTGTTAGATGATTTCGGTAATTTCAGAGCTCGGGCATATACGGCAGGCGCTCTGCCTGTAGAGGGTGCAACCGTCAGAATTTTAGGAGCAGAGGAGGCAAATAGAGGTGTGGCGTACTCGCTAATCACAGACGTTGACGGACTTACACCCTCGGTACGACTGCCTGCTCCGTCAAAGGAATATTCAATGGCACCCGACCCAAAGGAAGCTCCCTATTCGCTCTATGACCTTGAAATTTCGGCCGACGGATATTTTCCGAAGCGCATATACGGTGTGATGATTTTCGCAGGAATAAGCTCGCTTCAGGAAATCAATATGATACCTAGCTCGGATAATTTTCCGAGCGATTACCCAAGAGGAAACGTGAACGCCGTTGTCAGATAAAAGCTACGCCCGAAAGGAGAATATTAAATGCCACCGTTTGAACCGAGAATACCCGAACAAATAGTCATACATCTCGGCCCGCCCGATTCACCGGCGCAAAACGTCACCGAGAGCTTTGCGGACTACATAAAGAACGTTGCCTCAAGCGAGGTATACCCTACCTGGCCCGAAGAGGCGCTAAAAGCAAATATTCTTGCACAGATTTCAGTCGCTCTCAACAGAGTTTACACAGGATATTACAGAGCGGCGGGCTACGATTTTGATATAACGAGCTCCCCCGCATACGACCAGACCTACGTTTATCAAAGAGATATCTACTCGAACGTCGCAACGCTGGTTGACGAGCTTTTTAACAGCTACATAAGAAGAAGCGGAAATATTGAGCCCCTCTTTGCGCAATTCTGCGACGGTATTGAGGTAAAGTGCGACGGACTTACTCAATGGGGCAGCGTTGATATGGCCGAGGCTGGCGACGACTACGTCACGATACTCAAAAACTTCTACGGTGACGATATTGAAATCGTCAGAAACGTACCGATAGGTGAGGCAGAAATCTCGCGCCCCACACCCGTAACTCTCAGAGAGGGAGATACAGGAGCCGACGTTGAGCTTCTCCAGCGCAGACTTAACAGGATATCCTCGAATTTCCCGGGTATTCCGAAAATTTATCCGGCCGACGGCTACTTTGGTCCGTCAACGACCGAGGCAGTCAAGGAATTTCAGGAGGTATTCGGACTCACGCCCGACGGACTTGTCGGCGAGGCGACCTGGAATGAAATTCTTTTCATTTATAATGCTGTAAAAAAGCTTTACGAGATAAGCTCCGAGGGACTTAATATAACCGACGTCACAACGAGCTACGTAAACGAGCTTGCGCTTGGCAGTCAGGGTGAGGGGGTTCTCACCGTACAGTACTTTTTAAGCTATATTGCGCTTTTCGTTCCTACCGTTCTTGCACCTATGCTTGACGGCTCGTTCGGTCCCAGTACCGAGGAGGCTGTCAAATCCTTTCAGCGTACGTACGGATTAGCTGATACCGGGGTTGTTGACAGGCTAACCTATGACAGACTTGAGAGTGTATACAACAGCTTTGTATCACGCATAGATTTCAACTACAACCTTGGCAGAATACTTCCCTTTCCGGGGCGGATAATCGGAGAGGGCTCCGAGGGAAACGACGTCAGAGTTATACAGGAATATCTTAACTTTATATCAAACAGCTATCCCGAGATACCAAAAACGACGGCTGACGGAATTTACGGTCCCGGTACAGCCGAGCAAATAAGAGCCTTTAAGCGCGTGTTCGGTCTGCCGGGCGACAGCGCAAGAGTTAACGCTCCGCTTTGGAACTCCATTGCGAGCATATACGACGATTTGTATACGGGAAGCACGGTTACCGAGGGGCAATACCCCGGATATGAAATTTCTTAAGGAGCAAATATGTATCTACAAGACGAGCGCCAAAGGGCGATAAAGGAAATACAGAAATATCTGAGCGTTACGACACCCGCAGCGCCCGCTCGCCCGAGCGGTGTGTACGATGCTGACACAAAGCGGGCCGTAGAGGAATTTCAAAGGAAAACAGGTCTTTCCGAAACCGGACGGGTTGATTATCCAACCTTCGTTGCACTATACGAGGAATATAAAAAGGAAATAATTAAAGAGCAGCTGCGCGCAAGGTATCAGCTCTTCTATTCCCTGCCGACGCGAGTAGGTGACGTCAACGTAGGAGCGCGCAGAATAAACGAGATGCTCACGTTCGTTTTGGACTATTACGGTCTTGATACGGGCGTGAGAAAAACTAACGCCTTTTTGAAAGCAAGCGCCGAGGGAGTAAATGAAATAAGGCGCGCGTTCTTGATGAGCGAGGGGGATTACGTTGACGCGATTTTTTTAGACCGTCTGATAAAGGAATACGCCTCGGCATCTTTTTTCAAAAATAGCACATCGGGTGAGTAACGCTCCGCGCCGTTGACTATAATTAGAAAAAACGGAGTGAAAAATGAGCAACAGATTTACACAAAAGGCGGAAAACGCGCTTAACGCAGCCGTAAAAATAGCCGAGAGCTACGGCCATACTTATATAGGAAGCGAGCATATACTCATAGCGCTGTGTGAGGACAGAACGAGCTCGTCCTCAATGCTGCTGCAAAAGAATGCGCTTACTAAGGAAAAAATCGACGCACAGATAAGGCAAATCTCGGGCGTTGGTATGAAAACGAAGCTGTCCTCAAAGGATACCACCCCACGTTTTCGCAGAATACTCGAATGCTCCTATAAAATTTCGAAGAAATATCTCTCGGAGAGGATAGGCAGCGAGCATCTTTTGCTAGCTGTTATCGAGGAGAGGGACAGCGTTGCGGTAAAAATTTTAATCAAGCTCTCAGCCGACGTTATCGCGCTGCGCGAGAGCGTTATTTCCTTTTTGAAGGCTACGGGGAGTATATCCGCATACGCCCAAGAGGAAAGAGCCTCGTCTATCCCCACCCTATTGAAATACGGTAAAAACATGACGGCCAAGGCCGAGCTTGGCGAATACGACCCCGTAATAGGCAGAGAGCGAGAAATCAACAGGCTTATCCGCATTTTGAGCCGAAAGAATAAAAATAATCCCTGCCTTATCGGTGAGGCAGGGGTAGGAAAAACAGCAATAGTCGAAGGTCTTGCGGAAAAAATCTCAAAGGGCGAGGTTCCACCACAGCTTCTTGGAAAAATTATCATTTCGGTAGACCTCACATCTATGGTTGCAGGTGCAAAGTACAGAGGCGACTTTGAGGAAAGAATTAAAAATATGCTTGAGGAGGCTAAGAGAAACAAGTCTGTAATCCTATTTATCGACGAGGTACACACCATAGTAGGCGCAGGCTCAGCCGAGGGCGCGATAGATGCCGCAAATATCATGAAGCCCGAGCTCTCTCGCGGCGAAATACGGCTTATCGGCGCAACGACTATACACGAATATCGCAAGTATATAGAAAAGGACGCGGCGCTCGAAAGAAGATTTCAGCCTCTTATGGTTGAGGAGCCGACACCCGAGGAGGCGCTTGTCATTTTACGCGGTGTAAAGAACAACTACGAGAAGCACCACGGGGTTATTATTGAGGACGAGGCGCTCAAAAGCGCCGTTGCACTTTCGGTGCGATATATACAGGACAGATTTCTGCCGGATAAAGCGCTTGACCTACTCGACGAGGCGTGCGCAAGCGTGTACAATAAATCCAATTTCGTTAGTGAAAAAATCAACAAATTAGGAGAAAAAACCGAGCAGTTTGCCCTAAATTTTCAAATAGAGAAAAAATGCGACGTGAGTGAAAATCCTTATTGCCCCATCATTTCACCCCTTGGTGAATATGAGGCGGCAACAGATGGCAGACACTCCGTCAAGGGTAAAATACTAAGAAAAGAGGACGTCTTTGAGGTTGTATCAGAGCTTTACGGTGTTCGTGATTTTGACACCGACGCAATAAGCTCCGAAATATTAAAATCCAAGCTTAAGGAGCGCATAGTTGGACAGGACGCGGCGATAGAAACGCTTGTTTCTGCCGTTGTAAGAAGCTCTGTCGGGATAGGAAACAAGGGGCGGCCAAGAGGTGTTTTTCTTTTTCTTGGTGAGAGTGGTGTCGGCAAAACCGAGCTTGCTAAAGCGCTTTCTGACGTTCTTTTTAAGAACGAGGGCGCGCTTATACGCTACGATATGTCGGAATTTCGAGAGCCATATTCCGTATCAAAGCTGCTTGGCTCGGCTCCCGGATACGTTGGCTATGACGATACGAACTCAACGCTTGAAAAAATCAGACGCCACCCCTATTCCGTCGTTCTGCTTGACGAAATTGAAAAAGCGCACCCAGACGTGCTTTCACTCCTTCTGCAGATATTCGACGCAGGTATTCTGACCGACGCCTCGGGAAGAAAGATAAATTTCAAAAACACCTATATCATTATGACCTCCAACGTAGGAGCTGACAAATTCAAGGGGAATACGGCACTCGGATTTATGCCAATAGAGGAAAAGGTTGGGATACACTCGAGGCTTAAGGGATATTTCAGCGACGAATTTATAAACAGAATTGATGACGTTATTCTCTTCTCTGCTCTTGACGACTCTTCGCTTGAAAATATAGCAAAAATCGAGCTTTACAAAATCAAGGAGCGCTTAAGAGACGTAGAGATTAATATCGACTTTGACGAGAGTGCCATCAGCTACCTTGCCGTTTCAGGAAAGGAAAAGGGCTTTGGCGCCCGTCCTATGCTGCGCATAATTTCCTCAAAAATAGAAAACAGGCTTGCTGATATGATAGCCACGGGCGAGCTTGTGCGAGGCGAGTCAGCGCGCGTAGGCTTCTTGGACGGTGATATATACCTCATGAGCAAAAGTGACGATCAAAGAGAGTTCCTTAAGCTTGGAGAAGCCGTAATTTAACCGAATGTTTCCTTGAAAATACTCGGCTTAAAACCTGATTATAGTAGAAAAGGACCGCCCTCTGCGGTCCTTTTTTGCGTTTTGAAGTCTTACGGGGAGGATATGAATAGTCTTTCTCCTCGGCATTCGCATCGCTATCCAAGTCGTGCGCAAAATAAATTAAGATAATTATTTAAAGGACTTGAAATAAGGGCGTTGTTGTGCTACAATTAAATATAGCTTTCTTAACGAACACTTTATTGGAGATGCACTATGGCAACCGATATAGCACAGAGAATACGAAACATATACCCTACTCTTTCAAAGGGTCATAAGAAAATAGCAAACGCCATACTCAACGATTACGACAAGGCCGCGTACCTTACAGCATCTAGACTCGGCAGTATGGTGTCTGTATCCGAGTCTACGGTGGTAAGATTTGCCGCGGAGCTTGGATATGAGAAATATTCCGAATTTCAGCGCGCTGTTCAGGAGCTGGTACGCACAAGGCTTACTCCTAATCAGCGCATTGAGGTAACTAAACAAAGAATAGGCAGAGGCGACGTTCTTGACAGCGTGGTTGAGTCGGATATCAGCAAGATACGCTACACCCTGGACAAGCTCGACCGCAAGGTTTTTGACAAATCGGTCGACGCCATTCTTGAGGCAAAGAACATTTATATCACAGGAGCCAGAAGCACAGAGCCTCTTGCGAAAATACTCGCATACAATCTCTCTTTAATATTTGATAACGTCAAATTCGTAAGCCCCGCCTCGTCCTCCGAGGTGTTTGAGCAGATGTACTCGGTCGGTGAGGAGGATACGCTCGTCGCATTTTCCTTCCCGAGATACTCCTCAAAGGTTGTAAACGCCGTTAAATTCGCAAGTCAGAACTCCGCAAAGGTCGTGGTTTTTACCGACTCGGAGATTTCGCCTCTTGCAGAATACGCCACCTATCTTATAACGGCTCAGTCGGATATGGCGTCCTTTATGGATTCTCTCGTTGCACCTCTTAGCATTGTTAATGCCATTGTGGTAGAAATAACCCACAGAAAAGAAAAGGAAATAAGAGCGAGATTTGATTCACTCGAGAAAATTTGGGACGAATACGATGTATACACAAAGCGCTGATATAAATTCAACACCTAAAATTGCAGTTATCGGCGGTGGCCCTGCGGGTATGATGGCAGCGGGAACGGCTGCTATGCTAGGTTGCGAGGTCGTAATCTTCGAGGGCACCGACCGCCTTGGAAAAAAGCTTGCAATAACAGGAAAGGGGCGCTGTAACGTCACCAACGATACGACCGTCGAGGGATTTCTTGAAAACGTAACTAAAAATCCTAAGTTTTTGTACGCAGCGCTTAATACCCTCACCCCATCTGATACTATAACGCTTTTTGAGTCGCTTGGCGTTAAGCTTAAAACCGAGCGCGGAAAGCGTGTTTTCCCCGTTTCCGATAAGGCAAAGGACATAGTAGATGCTATGCGCTCATACTCTGCCGCAGCAAAGACCGTATTCAAAAAGGTCAGCTCTGTGAAGCATACGGGACACACCTTTTCAGTCACGGCAGGCGATACGGAATACACCTTCGACAAGGTTATAATTGCGACGGGAGGCAAATCATATCCTCTAACGGGTTCCGACGGCTCGGGCTACAAGCTCGCGCGTAAGCTTGGTCATACCGTAACCGAGCTTATCCCATCGCTCATACCCATCGAGTCCCCATCTGAGCTGTGCAAAAAAATGCAGGGTCTATCCCTCAAAAACGTAGAAATCAAAATTATAAACAGCGAGGGACGGGTCGTTTATACCGATTTCGGTGAAATGATGTTTACTCATTTCGGCGTAACGGGACCTATGATACTTTCAGCCTCTAGCCATATAAAAGACATGGACGTATCCGCTCTTACGCTTTCAATAGACCTTAAGCCAGCCCTTGACGAGAAGACGCTTGATGCACGCATTCTCTCGGATTTCAGAAAAAACTCGAACAAGGACTTTATAAATTCTCTCGGCGAGCTTTTGCCCTCCAAGATGATAGAGCCGTTCGTAGAATATACAGGCATTGACGGACGCATTAAGGTCAACAATATCAACCGCGAAATGCGAAAGAAAATTTTAGAGACGGTAAAGGCCTTTCAAATTCCTCTTTCTAAATTCCGACCTATCGAGGAGGCTATCATAACCTCGGGCGGTATAGACGTCAAACAAATCACTCCAAAGACCATGGAGTCAAGGATAATTCCCGGTCTTTACTTTGCCGGCGAGATAATAGACGTGGACGCCTACACGGGTGGCTTCAACCTGCAAATTGCCTTCTCAACCGGATATTTGGCAGGAAAAAGCGCGGCAGAAACATAATTTGCAAAAAAAGAAAGGACAGAACATGATTAGAATTGCTATTGACGGCCCCGGCGGTGCCGGTAAATCGAGCGTTGCGCGCGCTCTTGCTTTAGAGCTCGGAATTTTGTATATGGACACGGGTGCGCTCTATCGAAATATCGGTCTTTATATGCTTGACAACGGAATAAATCCCAAGGATAAGGAAGCTGTTACGGAAGCGCTCTCGGGTATATCACTCGAGCTTAAATTCGAAAACGGACGGCAAATTATACTTCTCAACGGTGAAAATCGCGGTGACGACATAAGGACGCCCGCGGCTTCAATGGCTGCCTCTGACGTCAGTGCTATACCCTCGGTCAGAGAATTTCTGCTTGAAATTCAGAGAAGCACGGCCAAGAAAAACAGCGTCATAATGGACGGAAGAGATATAGGCACTGTGATACTTCCAGATGCAGAAATCAAGATTTTCCTTACTGCCTCGGCCGAGGCTCGCGCTCGCCGCAGATTTGAGGAGCTTGCGGCAAAGGGCATCTCTACGACCTACGAGACGGTTTACAGCGAGATGGTAGAGAGGGACAAGAACGACTCCACAAGAGATATTGCCCCCTGCGTTAAGGCTGAGGACGCAATTCTTGTCGATAACTCGGAGCTTTCGGCTGAACAAACGACAAAAAAAATCAGGGATATCGTCAAAAAATATCAAAAAAAGCATACGACGACTTATATGAAGCTTTACAAGCCTCTTGCACCGTTTTTCAGATTTGTAATGAGGCTTCGCCCGCATAACGTTGAGAACGTAAAGCGTGAGGGCGGACTTATTATCTGCTCGAACCACATCTCTGCTCTTGACGTTCTGTCTATCGCGGCAACCTCCCCAAGACAGCTTACATTCATTGCAAAAAAAGAGCTGTTCTCTATTCCCGTCTTATCCTCAATTATCAAGATGCTCGGCGCTGTAAAGATAGACCGCGGTGGCAATGACGTCGGTGCTATCAGAACCTCGGTATCGGCAGTACAGTCGGGCAAGGCCGTAGCAATCTTCCCTCAGGGACACAGGTACCCCGGTGTGAAGCCCGAGACAACGCCTATCAAGAACGGAGCCGCCATGATGGTTTACCATGCAAAGTGCGACGTTTTACCCGTGTATATACAGACCAAAAAGGCAAGATTTATGCCCTTTAGAAAAATTGACGTAATATACGGCAAGCCTATTCCATACGAGAGCTTTGGATTTACAAGCGGCGGTCGTCAGGAATACGAGAGGGTCGGGAAAATGATTTTTGACGCCATAACGGAACTTTCCGACACATCCTCACTTCCCGACTACGTTGAAAGGGAAAACAAAAGGTGAGTATTATTGTTTCGGAATACGCAGGATTTTGCCCAGGAGTCAGGCGCGCCGACGACGAGGTCTCCTCTCTTATAAGGAAGCGGCGCGAGGGCGAAAAAATTTACACGCTCGGTGAACTGATACACAACGGAATATATATAAAATCGCTCGAAGAGCGAGGAGTTTTTTCCACCGATATTGAATCGCTTAAGTCTATACTAACCGAGGCGAGCGGTGAGATAACCCTGGTTATCAGAACCCACGGAGTAACGCTTGAGGACGAAGAAGCGCTTCATAATCTATCCAAGGAATACGGCGCGCTCAGAGTGGTAGACCTTACCTGCCCTTACGTTAAGCGCCTGCACAAAATCGCCAAAGAAGCCGATGCCGACGAGAACTTCTTTGTGATGGTCGGTGACCCGAATCATATAGAGGTTCGAGGGGTTATATCGAGGGTTCGCTCGCCCTATGCGGTGATAAAATCCGAGAGCGAGGCAAGAGGGGTTGATTTGCTAGGCAAAATACCCATTTTGTGCGCTCAAACGACGCAAAATTTGTACGAATTTGAGAAAATTAAAAAATTTTTCAAAAAACTATGTACAAATGTCAAAATATTTGATACAATATGTAATGTCACTGAAAATCGACAGATTGAGGCAGTCAAAATTGCAAAAGAAGCCGATGCTATGATAGTAGTCGGCGGTAAGGATAGCTCCAACACGCGAAAACTCTATGAGCTTTGCTCCAAGGAGTGCCCCGATACGCGATGGATTGAATCAGTAGCTGATTTAACTGATTTTCCTGACGGTGCAAAATGCACAGGAATAACCGCCGGCGCTTCCACACCGGATGGTATAATTTTGGAGGTTTTAAAATCAATGGAAAACGAAAATTTTGTTGAAATGCTGGAAGGCTCACTAAAAACTTTACATACAGGAGAAACAGTTACCGGTACCGTATTTACCATTGCCGAAAACGAGATAAAGCTTGACCTCGGCGCAAAGTTCACCGGCGTGCTCACCAAAGAGCAGATAACCGACGACCCCTCGGCTAAACTCTCTGATATGTTCAAGGTCGGCGACGAGCTTGAGGTATTCGTAATTAGAGTTGAGGACGGCAAGGGCATCGCTACCGTTTCCAAGAAGCGTGTAGACGCTGACAACAGCTGGGTAATTCTCAAGGACGCTTACGACAATGGCACCACACTCGAGGGCAAGGTCGTATCCGTAATCAAGGGTGGCGTTCTTCTCTCTGTTTCGGGCAACACCGTGTTTATTCCCGCATCTCAGAGCGGTATTGCAAGAGGTGGCGACCTCTCCACGCTCGTTGGCACTACTCAGAAGGTTAAGGTTCTCGAGTTCGACGCTTCGAGAAAGAGAGCTCTCGGCTCTATCAAGGCTATTCTCACCGAGGAAAAGAAGGCTCGTGAGGATGCTATCTGGGCAGGTCTTGAGGTTGGCCAGCAGTACGTTGGTACCGTTAAGAATCTTACTAACTACGGCGCATTCGTTGATATCGGCGGTGTTGACGGTATGGTTCACAACTCCGAGCTTTCCTGGAAGCGTATCAAGCATCCCTCTCAGGTTGTTTCCGTAGGTCAGGAGCTTAACGTATTTATCAAGGAGCTTGACGTCGAGAAGAAGAGAATTTCTCTTGGCTACAAGACCGAGGATATGGACAGCTGGGCAAAGTTCGCAGCAAGCTACAACGAGGGTGATATCGTATCTGCAAAGATAGTTTCGCTTATGCCCTTTGGCGCATTCGCTGAGGTTTGCGAGGACGTAGACGGCCTTATCCACATCTCCAGAATTTCTACCGAGAGAATCAACTCTCCCGCAGACGTTCTTTCGGTTGGTCAGGTTGTTGACGTAATGATTACCGAGATTGACAACGAGAACAGAAAGCTCGCTCTTTCTATCCGCGCTATCACCGAGGCAGCTGAAAAGGCTGCTGCTGCAGAGGCTCGCGCAAAGGAAGCTGCCGAGAGAGCTGCCGAGGAGGCTGCTGAGGCAGAGAGAATTGCTCAGGAAAGAGCTGATATGGCTCCCTACATCGTAGGTTCTATCTAATAATTTAAAAATTAGTGAAGCAATGGCGTAACCTCGTGTTACGCCATTGCTATCGAGAGGATATATGTTAGACGCATTTGTGATAGTTTTAAATCCTATGCTATCCTTGATTTTCTGTATGGCGATAGGATTTCTGCTTAAAAAGAAAAATATTCTGCCCGAGAACGCAGGAACGGTTCTATCAAAGCTTACCAACTGGGTTTTCTTCCCCGTTATAAGCTTTACGGCGCTCGCGAGGTACTGTAAGGTTGATACGTTAGCAATGCATTCGCAGAATTTAATACTGTCCTGCCTCGTTATCTGTATAGGCCTCGTCATTGCTTTATTCCTTTCCAAGCTCTTTGTCAAGACGCCGTGTGAGGAGCGTAATATTTACGCTTACGCACTTATGGTCGGTAACTACGGATCGGTCGGCGATCCTCTCGTTATCGGTGTGTTCGGGGAAATGTTCTATTCCTACTACAAGCTTTTTACCCTTCCTCTCAGTATTCTGGTGTATACCTGGGGCATGAGTATGCTCGTACCCGAAGGCGCAAATGCTTCGGGAAAATCGAAGCCTCTCTCGGGCTTAAAAAAGATTGTTAATCCAACGACCGTTGCTATGCTAATCGGTATAATAGCAGGTCTTACGGACACAGCGCAGTATTTACCCGTCTTTCTTCAAAACTCGTTTGACTCTTTAAAGAGCTGTCTTGGCCCTGTGGCTATGATCGTTGCGGGATTTACGATAGCGAGCTACGATATTAAAGAGATGCTCTCAAATAAAAAATACTACTTAGCATCTTGTCTTAGACTGCTGATTATACCGTCGATTCTTATAGGCTTTCTCTTCTTTTTAAAGGAAGGAATGAACTCGCTTTTCGGCTTATCTATCGGAAACAGCGTTCTTTATCTTGCTATGTTTGCATATGCCGCGCCTCTTGGCTTAAACACCGTCGTATTTCCCCTTGCCTTTGGCGGAAATCCGAAAACGGGCGCAGGAATGGCTCTCATCTCCCACGTTCTGTGCGGTGTTTCGATTCCTATTATGTATATGCTTATGACGCTCGTGTTCGGTGAACCGGTAATATAAAACAAAAACTGCCATAATCTAGCGTATTATCCTTAACGTAGAACACGCTAAATTATGGCAGTTTTTTTGTTTTTTTGATATTTAATTTATGCTTCGTGTTTTTCCTGATTTACAGGTGATTATACGAGGCTCTTTTTATATTCGAGATATTCCTCGTAGGTGCATTTCTTGTCAGTGAAGCTGCCGTCGGGATTTATCTCGATAATTCTGTTGGCTACGCTGTTTAGCATTTCGTAGTCGTGGGACGAGAAAAGGATATTACCCTTGAAGCTCTTCATACCGTTGTTTACCGCTGTAATTGATTCGAGGTCGAGATGGTCGGTGGGCTGGTCCATAATAAGCATATTCGAGCCGAACATCATCATTCTCGATAGCATACATCTGACCTTCTCGCCGCCCGAAAGCACGTTCACAGGCTTGAAAACCGCCTCGATTGAGAAAAGCATTTTGCCAAGAAATCCTCTTAGGTAGGTTTCGGTCTGGTCCTTTGAATACTGGCGCATCCAGTCAAGAATTGACTCCTCGTGCGAGGCGAAATACTTGGTATTATCGTGTGGGAAATATGAGGTCGTTATAGATACGCCAAATTTAAATTCACCGCTGTCGGCAGCTTCTTCCTCGTTCAGTATCTTAAAGAGTGTGCTTATTGCAAGCTCGTTTCCGAGAAATGCGATTTTATCGTCCTTGAAAACGTGGAAGCTGAGATTTTTAAAGAGAGTGTTGCCCGCGATGGATTTCGAGAGCCCCTCGACGTGCAAAATCTCCTTGCCCGGTTCCCTGTCCATATCAAAGCCAATGAAGGGATAACGGCGGCTGGATGCAGGAAGTTCTTCAATAGTAAGCTTATCGAGAAGCTTACGACGCGAGGTT
>JAGBTM010000019.1 GCA_017631325.1 Clostridia bacterium | reverse complement strand
TGCGGACGAAATCAGAATTTTAGACTTCTTCCCGAAGCATCAGCTCGAGCGTCTTAACGATATGGGCGCTATTTGTATGTGTCATATCCCGAGAAGCAAAAGACTTCGTGATAAGGTAAACGTCGCCCAGATACTCGAGATAAGAAAAGAATTTCCGAAGCTTCGCTTAATAGTCGCTCACATAGGCAGAGCCTATACCAAGGAGGACGTCGGTGACGCGTTTGATATGCTCACTACCGAGCCTGAGACTATGTACGACTTTTCGGCTAACTGCTGTGACTACGCTATCCGCGAGGTTATTAGCCGTTGCGGCGCAAAGCACGTTATGTTCGGCACGGATATGCCCATACTTCGTATGAGAACGCACAGAATTGAGGAGAACGGCACCTACGTTAACCTCGTTCCTCCGGGACTTTATTTCGATCCCAATGGCGACCCTCACCTTCGTGAGGTATCCGAGGAAGAGGGCGAGAAAATCACCTTCTTTGCATACGAGGAGCTTCTCGCATTCAAGCGCGTAGCAGAGGAGCTGGGTCTCAGCCGCGAGGACGTCGAGGACATAATGTACAACAACGCAAAGAACCTTATTGACGGCGCAAGACGCGACATCTACGGAGAGTAATCGTTACTTTTGCCTTTTAGGAATGCGTTTTTGACAGCATGTAACCAAAACACAAAAGCGCATTTCTTAGGCAAAAAACGGTTTTAGCAAATAATTATTTACAAAAACTGCTTAAATTTGACGGATTTAAGCAGTACCTATATTGAATTTGACGTTTAGTCAGCCTTATATTATGGGGCAAAGTAAATAAAATTTTGAGGAGCCAAAATGGCAAATGATACGTTCGGTAACGAGTACCGTCAGGGTGGTAGTATATGCAATTTTATTCCTCCAAAATCTCAGGAGCTAGCCCTCGAGCCCGTTACATTTGTGTATGAAACCGAAATTAACAAGCTTCGCCAGCCGTTTATGAATTATCTCTACTGCTTTAATATAGTAGTCAGCGGCACGGCGAGCTTGAATATTAATGGCAGAAGCTATCCGCTCTCGTCTGGGGTGGGTTTTTTCGCCTTTCCCCATGTGGAATACACTATAACCGACTATGACGATTTCAAATACGTTTACATATCATTTGTGGGCGCTGAAGCTCAGGCCATCCTGGAGGACATGGGTGTGAGGGCCGATAACTGTGTGATCGATGGCCTTGATGACGTAAGAGAGCGTTTTATGAATGCTGTCGGCCGTGTTAATCAGGGAAATGCAACTCTGCTTACTGAGAGCATGCTGCTCTACGTTCTTGCCACAGTGCGCGACGTCAAATGCGCGGCAGCCTCAAGCGGAGAGAGAAGCCTTTATAATCAGATAATAAGCTACGTTGACGTGCATTACTCCGACGCGGACCTTTCGCTATCTAAGATAGGCGAGGTGTTTTCCTACTCGGAAAAGTACGTTTCTACGCTTATAAAGAAAAATATGAGCATCGGATTTTCGCTCTATCTAAACAGGCTGAGGATAGAAAAGGCTAAGCTTCTTATGAGGGGAAGCGTTGCCAGTATAAGAGAAATATCCGAGTCGTGTGGATTTAGCGACCCGCTCTATTTTTCAAAGGTGTTCAAAAAACACACGAAAAAAACGCCTAGCGAATATATCAGACTAAGAAGAGTTGTAGAGGAATAAATCGATGCTCCGCCAAACTTACGGCGGAGCATTTTTGCTTTTATAGAAGACAATCCGTCTGTTTTTCTTTAGAGTTGCCCGCGTGTCAGAACAACCCATTCGCTTATCCCGACACCTTTTCTCGTGTTTTTTTGTGGCGTTGCCTTGCTTTTTGCGCTTTTGAATGAGTATTTTGCTCAGTTTTCTCTTCTTCATCTCACAATTATAATTAATAGGAAAGAAAAAATAAATTATTTTTCAAAAACCCCTTGACAAACGACACAATATTTAGTATAATACCATAGGTATCCTAAGACAGCAGGTTTCCGTAAAAGCGCGAGCTTTCCTGCCGAGGTGAGAATAACTTGAATATTTATTATTTTTGTTGTCCTTTTCTCGGAGGTAGTTTGCCTTACGGAAAAGGATGTTTTTTTATTGAAAATTTATGGAGGTGAAAAAATGCCAAGCAACAAAATTCTTGAAGAGAAGAAGCAAGTCGTTGAGGCCCTTGCATCTAAATTGCAGACAGCCGCAGCAGGCGTTCTCGTTAAGTATGAAGGCATTAAGGTTTCCGAAGACACCGAGCTTCGTACCGCTCTTCGTAAAGCAGGTGTAGAATACACCGTTATGAAGAACACTCTCACCGGTAGAGCATGCGATATCGCAGGCTACGGCGAGATGAAGCAGTATCTCTCGGGCATGACTGCTATCGCATTCAGCCAGGACGATCCTATCGCTCCTGCGAAGATTATGAAGCAGTACGCAGATAAGATCAACAGCTTTGAGATCAAGGCAGGCTTCGTCGATGGCGGAGTTCTTGATCAGGCAGGTGTTGAGGCTCTTGCAGCAACTCCTTCGAAGGAAGTTCTTATCGGCAAGATGATGGGCAGCCTTATGTCCTCTCTTTACAGCTTTGCTTACGTACTTCAGGCAAAGATCGACAAAGAAAACGAAGGTGGCGCAGAAGCTACCGCAGAGCCTGCAGAGGCTTAATTTCTGCATAACAATTTAGAAAAAATACGTACAATATTGGAGGATTTTAAAATGAACGAAAAGTCTACTCAGATCCTTGAACTTGTAAAGGGTCTTACCATTCTTGAACTCGCAGATCTCGTAAAGGCACTCGAGGAGGAATTCGGCGTATCCGCAGCTCCCGTAGCAGTTGCAGCAGCTCCCGGCGCAGCAGCAGCTCCCGCAGCAGAGGAGAAGACCGAGTTTGACGTAATCCTTAAGTCCGCAGGCGCTAACAAGCTTGCAGTTATCAAGGTTGCTCGTGAGATCACCGGCCTTGGTCTTAAGGACGCTAAGGACCTCGTTGAAGCAGCTCCCAAGGCTATCAAGGAAGCAGTTTCCAAGGAAGAGGCTGACAAGATCGCTGAACAGCTTAAGGCTGCTGGCGCAGAGGTTGAAGTTAAGTAATTTCATCTTCATAGAGAAAGAGGGCAAACCTGCTGGTTGCCCTCTTTTTTCGGTTCTATAATAAATGTTGAGCATTACCCCAACATTTATTATAGAGCCACTAAACTTTGCAAAATGCCCTTAAAATTTGAAAATTATTTGGTTGTAAGTGTAATGTTGTCAAGATACATTACAAATGTTGCCGAGCTCTGAGTGTAGTAATTTATACCGTTAAGCGCGGTGCTTGGCTGATACCCTTCTACTTTTTGGGGATTTAAGAACACGTTCGTTGTGCCTACGTTCTCGTCGTCAATATAGAGCGTCGCCAAGAAGCTGTCTGCATCTCCAATCACAACATGGAGCTTAACGTGATAGTATTTGCCGTAGGATAAAAGCTTTTTTGAAGCTCCAAAGTCGCCTGCAGAACCGCCACTGTAGCTATTCAGCACGCCGAAGCTATACCCATTACCGTGACCTCTGACAGTAAAGTCTATTGGGCTGTTCGCTGTTGTGGTGTTGAAGAATATCTGTATTAGAGTGGTGGAATTCGACGATTCAACGTTAATGTCAAACTCATATGTGAATTCCTTGGCATTCGTGACCGCCTCAGCACCTTTTAACACTACTTGTGCCGTACCTGTAGCATATTTGTCGATTTTCAGAGCCTTGTCACCTGTATTTGCAACGCGGTCTACGGACTCTACCTTTACAGATTCGGGTTTCTTGTTATCAACTCCGGCGATGCCGTTGTCAAAGCTATTGCCGATAATAGCGGTAGAACCGTTAAGACCGAGCATTGCGGCAGTTCCGGCTTTCATCGCGATGTTATCAAGCTGCAGATCGACGAGAGCGCCCTTTAGAGTATTTACGGCGAAATTATTTACGGTATTCTGCAGAGGCGCATCGGTTGTTTTAGATTGGTTTGCGCGGTTGGTAGATTCTCCGGTCTTAATGCCGTCAACGTACCATATCGCCTTAAATTCTTCAACAGAGGTGAACACGATGTCGATCTTCACCGTATACCATTTGTTAAACTCGAGAGGTGTTGATCCGGATAGGTTGTTTGTTCGCACACCCGCACCGCTTGTGCTCTGACAGTCACCGAGATAATATCCGCTGCCGGAGGCAACAAGACTTAGGAGATACGGAGTTTTTGTGGGTTCGGAAGAGAAAAATATGTTAGCCGCAAAGCTTGTAGCTTGTGCCACGTTGATATCAAACGTAACGCTGAGAGCTTCGGGTGTGCAGGTATTACCGAGCGGAATTCTACAACCGCCCATAGCGGTTGTAGTGGCATCCACAACCTGAAGTGCCTTACCTTCACCGCGGTCTACAAAGGAGATAGTGCCGCTGGAAAGTGCGGTCGCTCCGGGGTTGGTAGAAAAGTCAACTGTCACTTCCTTATCAAAAAGTGAGGTGGGAGGCGTTGAGGGTTCCTCGGGAATAGCGTCGGATGCAGGAGGCACAGGCTTTTCAGCGGGAGTATAGGGAATATCCTTCTTTGAAATGCCGACGAGTGTTGCCTCACCGCCGTCCGGAACTATGTCCGCATCGATTACGAATTTACCGTCAAGATATTTTACAATCGCATAAGACGTTTTTTCGCCTTGCGTAATCTTTACGGCCTCCCAATCACCGGGAACGGTTACTCTGACGGTGAGAGGATAGTTGTAAATATCGTTATCCATCGTATCGGTGAGGATCACGGTTATGCCGTTTTCGTCACCCGATGCAGTAACTGTGGCATTCTGTGCCTCGCGGACGTAGAGAATTGCATCCTCGTAATGCGCATTCCAAACTTTACCCGAATCAACGTACTCTGCGATAAGCTTAAGGGCGTTTTCCACATCAACCGAGGAACGGGTATATCCATCCCATTCGCCCTGTTTTACGTCATGGCCCACCGCGTGCATGGAGATCATGTGGATCCTTCCGTCATTTGCAGCAGATTCAAGACGGTTAAGAAGTGAGGCGGAGCCCGTGCGGTTTATATTCGAGGGGCTTAAGAAGAATGCATCAAGGTAGAGCCAATTGGATTCCTCGGTAACGTATGCAGGCCCTGTTTCTCCGGAATTTCTTGCGGAAATATAGTACTGATCAATGAGAGCGCGAGAATCCGCGTCGTAGATTATTTCAAGATATTGCTTTGCGGTGAGACCTTTCTTTTATGCGGAGAATCCGGGGTAAGCAAAGGTGAGAACTCTGTGACCGGGGAAGAGGTTGCGGAGGATCGTCTGAGATTTTACGATCTCATCCTGCATCTTCGCATCATCACGGTTCCACTCGACGTTGTTTCCGTTTTCATCCTTAGTTACGGTACCCCACCAGGTGTGGGTGATGGAGTGAGAAATGATGCCCCACCTTCCCGTGGATATTATTTCCTTCCATTTGTTGTACTCGGAATTTGTCTTTTCTGTCGATGCGTTGTAAATGTTTTTTGTCAAAAGCGCAACGTCACCGATAAGACTATACTTGTAGAACAACTCGTCGAGAATATATCCCGAAGGAGAGCGTCCGTCGTCGTGAATGATGGAGACGATACCGCCGGCACCGCCCTTAACGGGAAGAACCTCGGCTTCCGCACCCTTAAATGGCTCGGCTTTATATTTTGTCTTGAGGTTTATACCCTCGATAATTCTTGAGTTGAAGTCTCATTTCTTGCCGTCGACGTACCATCCGTCAAAGATATAGCCTGCCTTCTCGGGGACATTCGGCTCGCTAATAAAGGAATTAACGTCAAGCTCGAGCTTCTTTGTCTCTAAACCGTTGTCCTCGTCAAAGGTTACCTGCGCCTTAACGCTGCCGTCAAGATAGTAGACCGAATTTGCGGGGATGATAACCTTTTCATTGTTTACGGTAATGTAAACCGCAATGGGAGAGGGGTTAACGATCTTTTCTTCGGAAATTTCAAGAGCCTTGATAGCATCCTCGTATTCGAATATCTGTCTGTTTGTTGCATACCAGAAGTCGCTCGGACGGTTGCCGTAAAGCCTTGCGAACTCTTTAAGATCGTCCCACTTGTTATTCGTCTCAAAGTCCTTGGCATGCACGCCGAAGGAGAACATCTTAAGCTGACCGTCATCGGCGTAAGCGTCGTAGTCTGCCATTACCATGAGCAGACAGGTGTGATCTGCGTTATAGGTCCAGGTGTATCTGTCCGTGGGAAGGGCAAAGCCGGTTGTAGCCTTCAGGTTGCCGGCTCTTCTTCCATAGAGGTAGCCGGCTTCTTTTAGATAGGCAACGATCGCATCGTTGTACTGATTTCCGTGAGGATAAGCGAAGCCTACTACCGTACCCTCACCAAACATTTTATCAAGCTCTTCGGTTGTCCATTCGAGATACTCGATGTAGGTTTCGTTAGATGCCATTGCGTGCCAAGAGCCGCCGATATAAACGTAATAAAGTCCCTCGACCTCTTTCCCGTCAATCTTTTGCAACTTGAGATAAACCTTTGTGGTGTCGGCGTTTTCCGGTAGCAACGTATTGACCTTTTCAAGAGCCGCATATTTGTCCATCTCAGCCACAGCGTGAAGGATGTGGTGGTTTGCAACCTCAAAGCCGTCGTATATTGTAGGATCGGTTACTGTTGAAGGATCGTTAATGTTGAAGGTGCCGGTGAAGCCGTAGGGCTTAAGAATATCAACCACCTTTTTGTCGTATTGATAGATTCCGTCATCAAGAGTGAAGGTGACCGATTTTCTTACAAAGCCGGGATAGTAATTTGTGTCAATCTTTGTTTCATTCTGGAGTGTCATACCAAATTCGCTTTCAAGTTTTTGTCATTGGTTTTGATTTCAGGGGTAACTACAGCGTTTTCACTGTTAGGAACCATATAAAAATCTACAATCCTCACGCCGTCCTTCAAATAGGATTTTGCATATTTTGTAGTTTTGCCTTGGGTGATTTTTACGGTATCCCAAGAGGGGTCAACGGGAACTCTTACAACCTGATAAGAGTCGGACGTATCCGTAAGCGAAAGCGTTATGGCATCAATCGAATTTTCTGCCGTTATCTGCGCACTTGGAGAGCTTAAAACACAGAGCGTTGTAAGGGCATCGTTGCCGATGGAGGGAGAGCCAATGAGATCACTGTCGTCCTCGCCGTCGTCCTTATCATCTTCGTTATCGCCGGGCTGATCGTTATTACCGGGCTGATCGTTGTCACCGGGGAGCTTATCATCCTCACCGCCTACGTCAGAGGAGCCGTCGGATGGCGTTTCATTACCCACAAAGAAATTGCAGGAGGATAAAACGGAAGGTGTGAGCATTGCGCAAATCAAGAAAATTATAAGTTTTTTTCATATTGTACCTTCCCTTCTAATTATTTAAAAGCATTATAACATTATGTAGTTCTAAAGTCAATACCGATTTTAGAGTTTTAGCAGTTTGAATAACAAAAAAACATTGTATGTATAAAAAAATCAATTTTTTTTGTGCAGTTTGCCCAATTTAAAAGATAATCGTGAAATCTATGATTTTTCAGGGGAAATGTTGTATACTGTCTTTGGTTAAAATACAGTTCTAAAGGATGGGATAAATATGGTTTATACTATCAATATCAAGGGACTTGAGCGAGATCTTCCACTTTGTTCCATCAATGACGAGCTTTATATTGCGGCTTTTGTTCTTTTCGGAGACGTTGAGCTTACAGAGCACTGCGCAAGAGAGCTTAACAAACTCGCGCTGGCGCATGACGTTATGATCACGGCGGAGTCAAAGGGAATTCCTCTTATCTGCGAGATGTGCCGTCTTTCGGGTAGCAATCGTTACGTTCTTGCGAGAAAATCGGTTAAGCTTTATATGAAGGATGTTGTCGCCTGCGAGACAAAGTCGATCACTACGGGTGCTTTGCAAACCCTTTATAAGGAGCTTGATAAGACCTTCTTCAACAGAGTTGATAATATGGTTGGTATGGGCGACCACGATATTGGCTTTGATTTTACACTTTCCACTGTTGCTACTTACAAGGCAACGGGGGAGGATATCTACCGTGAAAAGTCTATTGCCGCAGCAAAGGTGCTCGGTGACAGATTCAGAGAAAAAGGACAGTTCATTCAGATCGCCGGAGATGCCGACTGTAAGGATGCAAAGCTTTACAGACTCATCATTGACTGCCTTATGAATATAAATCTTCTTTACTGGGCAGGCAAGGAGACGGGTGATGCTGAGTTTACCCGCAAGGGCTTTGCACACTTTAACACCACGATAGAAACTGTTGTTCGTGATGACGGTTCGACCCTCCAGAACTTCTACTTCGACCAGGCTACAGGCGCACGCCTCTGCGGCGGTACAAAGCAGGGACTTTCCGCAACAAGCTGTTGGTCTCGCGGTCAGGCTTGGGGCGTTACCGGTGTACCCTTCACTTATTACTATATGAAGAATGATGACATCATTCCCAAATACTACAAGATAGTTGACTATTATCTTGATCGCCTTCCTACCGACAAAATCGCATATTGGGATCTCGATTTCACAGACGGCGGTTGAGCCTCGTGACTCTTCCGCTGCATCAATCGCTGTTTGCGGACTTCTTGAGCCTTGCAAGGTTATGCCCCTTGATGATGAGCACAAGGAGCGTTACTATAACGCTGCAATCGAGATTATGAATGCTCTCATCGACGAATGCTCAACCGAGGGCACAGATGCAGAGGGGCTCCTTGCTCACGGCACATACTACTATGCCGGCAGGCTCGGAATCGACGAGTGCTGTATCTGGGGTGACTACTTCTATCTTGAGGCTCTTATGAGACTGTCTAATCCCGAGTGGGAAAAGTTCTGGTAATAAGAAATTAGACGAAAAAGTAAACTAAACATTTCAAAAAACGGCGTTTTAATTTTTTCATTTGTTCTTTTGTTCTTCGAACGAACGCTGTCGCAAATATTTTCGCCTGAACGCTGTCGCAAATATTTTGGCCTGAACGCTATCGCGAATGTTGAAGTTGTTTTTGCTTTTTGACACGATGCACTAATGCTCGCCAAAAAGCCTTTTTATTTTTAAGAGGCTAAAATCCCCATAAAATAAGCGTAAACTTTCTTAAACAGTGTCACAACGAAATATCTAATATTTCTATAAGACGCACTATATATCCGTCAAGTTCGCGCTTCATATCAGCTGCGAAATCGTCAGAAGAGCTATCGTAGACACCTACAACCTTACAGCCACCTCTTTTTGCCGAGCGACAGGCCTCAATATTATCGTCAAGAAAAACGGTGTTTTCAGCCGTAGTACCGAGCTTCTTAGCCGCCATCTTGTAAATCTCGGGGTTGGATTTGTTAGTGTTAAAGTCATTGCACGACCACACGTTGTCAAACAGCGGCAGAACGCCAAGCCGCTCAAGACACGGGTCGAGAGTTTCATGAGGACTTGCCGTGAGGATATTAAGTGACGCCCCACGTGATTTTAACTCCTTAAGTGTGCGCAGAACGCTTTCCTTAAGCGGAATTTCATACATGTACGCGTCTGTCGCAAGACGCATCATATCAGTGATAAAGACCTCTGTACTCAAGGGTAAATTAAACGTTGCTATGCAGTAATTTGCAGTGTCGACTATTCCGAGAGGTGTAACCGTCTTTATTATATCCGATGGATATTTTGCACCGTAATTGTCAAGTATAGTTAGCACAGCATGGGCGAAAGTGGGCATTGAGTCCACAAGAGTGCCGTCAAAATCAAATATAAAATGCTCAAGCTTTTTCATATTTTTATTACCTACGAATTTAAATTTAGGGTGACACTCAAACAAGTGTCACCCATTTTTATTAAAGTCTTTATTATTCGTAGAGAGGATATTTTGCGCAAAGAGCGTTTACGCGTTTTATTGCCTCGTCCTTGTTGTTTTCGAAATCGGAGAGAGTCATAGAGATTATCTTTGCAACCTCGGCCATATCCTCCTCAACAAAGCCACGAGTGGTAACGGCAGCGCTTCCAAGACGGAGACCACTGGTTACGAAGGGCTTCTGTGGGTCGAAGGGAATAGCGTTCTTGTTGCAGGTGATACCAACCTCGTCGAGCATGTGCTCTGCTTCCTTACCTGTGTTAATCTTCATACCGGTGAGGTCGACGAGCATGAGGTGGTTGTCGGTTCCACCGGAGACGAGCTTGAAGCCCTCTGCGAGAAGTCCATTAGCAAGAGCCGCGGCGTTTTTAACTACCTGGTCAGCGTAAGACTTGAACTGGGGCTTGAGCGCCTCGCCGAAGCAAACAGCCTTTGCGGCGATGGTGTGCATAAGAGGGCCACCCTGAATACCGGGGAAAATAGCCTTGTTTATCTTCTTTGCAAGTTCCTCATCATTGGTGAGAATAAGACCGCCTCTGGGACCGCGAAGAGTCTTGTGAGTGGTGGTTGTGGTAACGTCTGCATAAGGAACGGGCGAGGGGTGCGCACCGGTAGCAACAAGACCTGCAATGTGGGCCATATCTACCATAAGGTATGCGCCAACCTCCTTGGCAATATCCGAGAACTTTTTGAAATCAATAATTCTGGGATAAGCAGAAGCACCAGCGAGAATGAGCTTGGGCCTCGACTCGAGAGCGAGGCGTCTTACCTCGTCGTAGTTAATTCTTCCGTCAGCCTCGGAAACACCGTAGGGAACGATGTTCCAGTACTTGCCGGACATATTTACGGGCGAGCCGTGGCTGAGGTGGCCGCCGTGCGCGAGGTTCATAGAAAGAACGGTATCACCAGGCTCAAGAAGAGCAAAGAAAACAGCCATATTAGCCTGTGCGCCGGAGTGGGGCTGTACGTTTGCGTATCCTGCACCGAAAAGCTCCTTTGCACGCTCGATAGCGATGGTCTCAACAACGTCAACGTGCTCGCAACCGCCGTAATATCTCTTGGAAGGATATCCTTCGGCGTACTTGTTAGTCAAAATAGTGCTGTTGGCCTCCATAACAACCTCGGATACGAAGTTCTCAGACGCGATAAGCTCGATTTTGTTTCTTTGTCTTGAAGCCTCGTTTACGACTGCGGCGTAAATCTCGGGGTCGTTTGACTTAAGCAACTGGTAATCTTTCATTTTGTACCTCCGTTAATGAATTAATAAAGATTTCTTATACTGATAAATTTTAGATATTTTTACGAACAGTAATATTATACACCGAGTGGGAGCGTTTGTCAATGATTTTAGCGTGATTTATCATTTAATTTGAACAGCAGTCAAAAGCAAAAGATGGGGAAGCGTTGAGCGTGTATTTTCATTTTAGAGCGCCTGCCTTCTTGATTTCGGAATAGTGTAGCCCTAAAAGTACCGTTTTTCTCGACTTTTTTCGTCATTAATCATTGTTTCGTTATATTTTCCCTGAAGCATTTGCTTGGCGCTTTCCGGTTCTCGCGCACGGTACGGGGTGCGCCAAAGCGCTTCTTTTATTTGTCTAAAATAAGTTCTTTCCTTTGTTCAAGGTAAATTTTTCGCACTTTGGTAAGGAATTTCTGCACGCGCTCGGACTGATAATCTCTGTACGTCCAAGGGAGCTTGTTCCATCTGCCGCGAGCATAAAAGAGAGTAAGCTCGGTATAAATGCCGTCGGACAGAGCGATACGGAAGCCTGTCTTTTTAGTAGTAGCGAGAAGAAGTCGGCCGTGGCTTATAAATCCGGGGTCAAGATTAATTTTTCTGTTTTCGCCAACTGAAAACTGCTTTTCTATTTCGTTAGTTCTTATTTTAATCTCTGCCTGTCTGTCGGGGGCAACTAGCTCCTTGAAGCTGTAAATTCTTCTCATACCTTCGCCACCAAGCTCGTCGTCGTAGTAGGTGGAATACTCCTTGGAAAAAGAAAACTCCTCGCTCACAAGGTCGCACTCGCCAAATTCGGAAACCAAAATCTCCATAACGCGATTAAACACCTCAGTATCACTGTAAATCACGCCAATTATCAGCTTTTCCTTCTCAAATTCACATACAGCACCCATAAAAACCTCATAGCTCGGCAGAAGCCTACTAAAATCTTTCATTAATATTTTACCTTATTTATTTTCGCTTGTCAAGTGAGGTGGCGCATTGGTTGAAATTTCTCACGAAATACCGCCCTCTTTCGTATACTGAGTATAGCGGTGAATAAACCGCAAATTCGGATTTATCCAAGGATTTATCCAAAATTAAAGGAAAAAAAGAAATGGCTAAAAACGAAAACGGAATCCCTTTTTCTAAATATTCCGACTGTCCCTGCGCATCAGGGGGCATAGTCGGTGGAGTGAGTGACGGCTCAGGCGGCTGTCAAAACGGCTGCGGCTCGAACGGTTGTGGCTTGCCCGACTCCGAAAACGGCGGCAGCGTTGGCGGCGCTATCAGCGGTGAGTGCGGCGGCAGAGGTGACTGTCTCGACGGCAAGCCCCTCGCCTACGTTTACGCGCCCGACCAGAGATTTCGCATGCTCTACTCGGCAAGCGAGGCTCTGCGCCACGGCACGCTCTTTGAGGAGCTTTATAAGCCTAAGGGGGTATACGGAAATGAATAGGGAAAGAAATATCGAAAACATGAACGGCTCTCACTCTATGGGTAGAGGCGCCGGTGGTAGCTCGAGCGAAAATATGCCGAAGATGAACGGAAATACCTCAAACGGTATGAACGGCAGAACCTCACACGGCATGAGCGCGCAAAACTCGAGATGGCGCACGGTACAGAGCCCCTCCTCGCAGGAGCTTTCCGAGCTTCTTGAAAAAATTCGCGAGCTTGGATTTGTCAAGACCGAGCTTGAACTTTACCTCGACACGCACCCGACCTGCAAGGTCGCAATTGATTATTATCACAGAACGGTGGACGCACTTGCAGACCTTATGGAAAGGTATCATGCACAGGGTGCAGACCCGCTTGTAGCGTCAGGAAGCCTTGACAGTAACGAATGGAACTGGGTGAATATGCCTTGGCCATGGCAAAACGGCTCCAAAGGAGGAAGAGACAGATAGTATGTGGATTTATGAGAAAAAGCTTCAGTACCCCGTAAAGATTGCAACGCCTAACCCACGCCTTGCAGGACTTATAATAACAGCCCTCGG
Source organism: Clostridia bacterium (assembly GCA_017631325.1). Classification (GTDB taxonomy): domain Bacteria; phylum Bacillota; class Clostridia; order Oscillospirales; family CAG-272; genus UBA1740. Next base: position 33,918 of record JAGBTM010000019.1, on the reverse strand, counting down.
CGGCCCCGACGGTGAAATGGGAGCAGCGACCAGATATCTGAACCAGAGATACACTATGCCTGACGGCAGAGTTATCGGCACGCTTACCGACGTCGGAAGCGAGGAGCTCGGCCACATGGAAATGGTGGCTTCTATTGTCTACCAGCTCACTAGAAATCTCACTCCCGATGAGATAAAAGCAGGCGGATTTGACAAATATTACGTTGATAACGGTGCCGCTATCTATCCCTCGTCAGCCTCGGGTGTACCCTTTAACGCTATGGCGATAGCATCAAAGGAGGACGCGCTTGCGTCTATCACTGAGGACCTTGCGGCAGATGCTGCAATACTGCAAGAGCAACCTTTATCAAAAAATCGCCGAAAAGCCTTGTAAGATAAGGCTTTTTCGCGCTTCGTCAAAACACTCAAAAATTGCTATCCTGCTATCATATAAGAGCAACGACACGCAATTTTACCAAAATTTAGCTTAATTTATTAAAAAACCGATAAGGACAAGCTGTTTTCTCAAACACCTAAAAACAAGAAATGGGCTTGAAATAGTCGTTACTCCAAAGGAGCGTTTTTAAGGATATAAACAATTCACCGCCGAGAGCAAGTAAACGGTTACGCTCGGCGGTGTACTATTATTCTTGAATAATAATCGTTGTTAGCGACTTCTTCTGATCCTCTTTCGGTTCTTTTAACTTGCCATTGGCAAGCAGAGCTTTGATGCAATGGAGTATAAACCATCCATCACTATAAAAAGTATATTGAAGACCGTATTTTTTTCATGGTTTGCAACTGCTTTGGGGTTTCTTTAAGAACTGCATCGACATACTCTTTTTTCAAATTGTCAAACTCAATTTGATGCTTTTCTTTTATACGGTCACCTATCTCTATAAGCTGTCTGTTTATTTTTGCATCAGAAAGACAGAGACAGCGGAATTTAATTTTATAGTCTCCCAAATCTTCACTGGAAATAAAACTGTCGCCAAATCCTGCGCTGACATCACTAAGCAATCCACGTTCCCGTGTCAGTACCGAAATATATCCTTGTTCACAGAGATACGCATATCCTTCCGAGGACAAATTATCACCATTCAAATAAATATTTAACAACGACAAATCATGATGGATAGTTTTCTGATAATCCTCATCGACACGTTTTTTCGACCATTCGGAATCAATCGTCCATACTCTGAATTTTTCACCAAAACCATTCCAACAAGGTCCGCAAAAACGTTTCATACTATCAAAGTATAGTGGAGATGCAACATCGTGCGGAATAATTGAAGCATAACAAATATTCTCCCCGCCATCCGGTCGTGTGGTGGCAGCCTCATCAAATGTTGTACTCTCATCCATCAATTTACTGCCGCTCATAGCTGCAATGTACGGGATGAGCGCCCACAACATAAAGTTTTTATCTTTAGGTGGATCATAAGTAAAGGTAAATGTTTCCGTATTACCTCCCCATATTCTGCCGTCATCCAACATTCCCGAATTCATCAGTTCATCAAACAATTCATTTGCAAATATGTCTGCTGCTTTCAAATACATTTGATCGTGTAAACGATTAAGTTCGGTTGTGCTTTCCTCAAGCAGTATGTTACAAAGATATTTATCACCGATTTTAGTTAATAGTCCATATTCTTCAAGGCGTTCGGCTTCGCTTTCAACATACACGGGAGACACCCCGAGTTCATCAGCAATTTCATTCACTGTTTTGGCTTCTTTCAGAACTGCATATTCAATATTCTGCGCAATAAGGGAATCGAAAAATTTTGCGGGAGAGCCTTTCGTTCCAGCAGATCCGCTGAATCCGCACAAATCAAATTTTATCGGGTCGAATTTAAGTTCACTTGCTTCTCTCATAGTATCCATACCTCGTTTTAATTCTTTTTTCGCTTCAAACAAGTGCCACTTGACCGTGCCGAGAGGAATACCCAAATCTTTAGCAATACCGGCTTGCTTGAGATTTTCAAAATAGTACGCAATTACGATCTTTCGCTGGAGCTTAGAAAGATATGCTATTTCGCTCTGCAATCTACGAATGGTGTCAGCATTGTCGTCATCTGTCAACATTGAGTCAGGATCGGCAATTATCTCTGCCACCTCATCAATGGATACGCCTATCGCGCTTTTAGCGGCATCTCTATAGTAATTGCTGAGCGAATTGTGCGAAATCGTCCAAATAAATTTGCTGATGTCACTAATATCGTCTTTGATTAAGAGCGCGCTGAACGCCTTTAACACGATATCCTGCGACAAATCCTCTGCATCGTGTGCGTTTTTGCACCGCTTCAGCGCAAAGCCGAATATGGGCTTGAGATATTCAGTTATAATTTTTTCGGCATCTTGTCTGTTCACTTGTTTGTACCTCGTTGAAAGCTTTCACCCATATAGACACGGATTTTGAAAAAGGTTGGAACTTTTTTATAATTATATCATAAATTTGTGAATTAGTCTATATAAACGCATTTCTGCCCACAAATGCAAAACTTGTCAAAAAGCTCACATAGACTCTCAGACGTGCAAATAACAATTTTTCGGTAAACTCATCTCGCTTTATGAATAGTATCGGATTTTTGCCCATTTTCACAAAAATTTTCACGATACTGCTTTTGGCCGTAGAAGCTATATAATGCAAGAACTTTTTGTTTATAAAAGTAAATTTTTCACCTTGATTACTCGTTGCCTCGGTAAAAAAAGCAGAGGCGGCGGACAAATTTTATCCGCCGCCTCTGCCTTCCCATCGTTACTATTACTTAAACGACGGCGCGTGACTCTCACCTGTCGCAAACGTATTCGGTCCGGGGTTCGACATAGAAAAATACATCTTTGCCGCTTTGGTCGTACCGAAATCACGATTCGAGCCTGTTTCCTGCACCTTGTTGAAGGCGTCACGGAACATCTGGTTGTGCGCTTCCTCGCGATTGAGAAGAAAGTCAATCGTTTCGCGTACCTTCTTGTCCTCGATCTGACGGTAGAGATATTCGTAAACCACCTTGGCTCTCTGCTCGGATGCGATATTGGAAAGCAGATCGGCGCACAGGTCGCCCGTGACGGTCACGTAATCCGCCGTCCATGAGTAGCCCGAAGCATTTATGAGTCCAGGATTCAGACCAAGTAGAACGTGCGTCTGCACCTCGCCCGCCTGCACTTTGGTTGCGTCCACGTCGTGACCATTGAGCAGATTGATGGTCTGCGCCACCATTTCCATATGCCCCAGCTCCTCGGCGGCGATATCGAGGAAAAGATCCTTGATCTCGGGATCTTTAATGCGAAAGCTCTGCGACATATACTGCATAGCCGCCTTGAGCTCACCGTTCCCGCCGCCAAGCTGCTCCTGAAGCAAAACGGCATACTGCGGATTCGGTCTCTCCACCTCTACGGGATGAAATAACATTTTTTCGTGTTTGAACATATATACCTCCGTTTTTTGTATTCACCGTTATTATTTCCAAAAGTGAGGGAAAATATATTGATGAAGGCATAAAATTACGTGAAATGACGAATTGAAAGCATCTTTCGGCTGTTTTTAAGAGCTTAAATAAATTAGCCGAAGTTTTCTGTAATGGGTATTGATTCTTCCGAATTTGCAAAGACTAATTCTATTAAGATTCGGAGGACGTATATGGAATCGGTATGGGAGAAAACGGCGCAAAAGCCACAGTTTGATGTGCTTAATGGGAATAAAAAGACTGAGGTTTTGATTGTCGGCGGCGGGATTGCGGGCATCTTGTGCGCTTATAAGTTGAAAAATGCGTGTGTGGATTGCATGCTCGTGGAGGCAGACGAAATCTGTGGCGGTATTACCAAGAATACCACGGCGAAGATCACGCTCGGGCATAGCTTGATTTACGATAAGATGATAAAACGCTTTGGCGAGAACAAAGCGCGGCTGTATGCGGAGGCGCAGAGCAAGGCGATTAAAGAATACGCACAACTTTGCGAGAATATCGACTGCAATTTTGAAACACGGGATAACTACGTTTATTCTCTCAATGACCGTAAGAAGATTGAAAAAGAAGTAGCTGCACTCAACCGTATCGGTGTCAAAGCCGAGTTTTCGGATGCAAAAGAGCTTCCGTTTTCTGTCGCAGGTGCAGTGTGCGTCAAAGATCAAGCGCAGTTTCACCCATTGAAATTTCTATACACTATCACAAAAGATCTGCCAATCTACGAGCATACCAAGGTCACAGAAGTAATGCCAAACAAGGCGAAAACCAACCGTGGCGAGATCACCTATAAAAAGTTGATTATCGCAACGCATTTCCCGATGCTCAACAAGCACGGCTTATATTCCCTAAAGCTCTATCAACACCGATCCTACGTCATAGCCTTAAAGGGTGCGCAGAATGTCAGCGGTATGTACGTGGACGAATCCAACACTGGGTTGTCCTTTCGAAGCAACGGCGACCTTCTACTTCTCGGTGGTGGCGGTCACCGCACAGGCAAGAAGGGCGGATGTTGGCAAGAGCTTGAAGGTTTTGCCCGTAAGCACTACAAGAACGCCGAAATTGTGGGCAAATGGGCAACGCAGGATTGCATGACGCTGGACGATATTCCCTATATCGGGCAGTACGCGAAATCCACGCCCGACGTGTTCGTTGCGACAGGCTTTAACAAGTGGGGTATGACAAACGCTATGGTCGCCGCCGATCTTCTCTGTGATCTCGTGCGGGGTAAGTCAAACCCCTACGCCAACCTTTTCGATCCCTCGCGCACCGTCCTGCGCCCACAGCTTGCTGTCAATGCTTTTGAATCGACGGTAGGTATTCTCACGCCCACCGCGCCCCGATGCCCACACCTCGGATGCGCCCTCAAATACAACCGTGCCGAGCATACCTGGGATTGCCCCTGCCATGGCTCTCGTTTCACCGAGGACGGTCAGCTTATCGACAACCCCGCAACCGATGACAAAAAGATGTAATATATCATCACTTTTCCGACGATTGTTGAAATATATTTCCGACGATTGTTGATAAACGCTCTTTTTTCGGCTAATTTTAAAAATTCTTATAAATTAGCCGAAGTTTTTCTTTTTATACCTTGACTGTTTCACTTCCCATACTCATTTTGAAATTGCAACAAATTATAAATCTCAGCTTTATTGGTAGAATGAGTCTGGTATAAACACATCATCGAGGGCGACCGCCTCGGCAATCTACAAGCAAAGAAAAAGAGGTTTGAACACCCTCCGACAAGTGTTCAAACCTCTTTCGTTCAATTGAAGTTCCGATCATTCATCCATTACGATGATTCCCAAATCAATCAACGCGCAAGAAAGACAACTCAAAATAGAGTAAGCTTTATTCGTTTCAAATTCGTGTTCTTCGCTTTTGAATATAGACAAATTATATTCACCAAAATCATCTAACATACCGATTTCAAATTCAATGCCACTCAGCGAACATAGTTCCGCAAGCATATCGTCCGCCGCTTGAAGTACATTCGGCTCTTTGATGTTCTCTTGGTAGAGTTTGTTTCTTGCCAAATATTCCTTCATCTTTTCGCCACGTTCAAACGGAACACGCTCTTCTTTATGAACAAGAGCACTGAGCAGATATGCTTCAAGGCTGGGATAACTTAGTAACAGCAACCCGCCAAGCTCTGTGTCGTTATCTCTTGCATTGGTTAACTCGGTGGTCAGGTGTTCAATCAACTCAGGATTATTGTTGGACTTGGGATCTCGGTCAAAAATATAATACGTTGCAGCATTATGTAAGTCTAATTTGTATTTCTCGTAAAGCTCGTTGAAAACTGCGTTCAGATAATCCGTTCCTCTTTTAATACTCGATATATTTGAGTTTTTGGTGTTTACAATAAATATCTGAGAATGAACGTCGGACGGACTTTGATAATATACGATTGGTTCTTTTCCTCTTCGGTATTCTACAACAGTGTAATCAAAAACCTTCGTAAGCAGATATTCAAGAAAAGTAAATTCCCGTCTCTGACCTTCAACGATAAATACGACTCTACCGATGGATTTTTGAGGATTTAAGCTCAGTTTCATAGCAATCAACCTCTGTAATTGGGAAGACCGCCGAATATTCCGCTCAAATACATCTTTTCAAAGTTCTGTGATTCTCTGGGATGCTCGGTAGATGCCTTCTTGATCGTGCTACCGCAAGCCTGACTGAAATCAACCGTATAGATCTGATCGGGTCTTAACAGCGTAGACTTCAATAAATTGGTTGAGTGAGATACAAAGAAGATCTGCGATCTCTTTGCCTTTTCCATAAAGTATCGAATGATCAGTTCTTCCAACTCATTGTGAAACGCACTGCTGAATTCATCAATGATAAACATACACTCCGTGTTAACAACATGCAATAAAGCAGGTAACATATTCAAAAGTGTTTGATTACCAAGCGACTCCAATGCCAAAGGCATCCAATAATCCAAATTATTGCGTTTCAAGTAAACGTTCTTATCCGACTTAGATTCGGCAACGGCGAATTCACTCAAACGGTGTGTAGTTTCATAAGCCACTTCCTGATTGAATCCAAAGTAATTAAAGAAATTGTTTATAGCATCAACACCATTGGATTCAATGTATTTAGACAACATCAGCTTGTTGCTCGCTTCGAATGTGATAACACTTCTTTCGGCAGCGTTAAACAAAACCGAGTTGCTAAGATACTTCATCCATCTTGCCAAAATAGGATAAGACGCAAATTTGGTATTGAAATGAATCGTTCTTAAGAAAAGCGTTGCCTCATCAATATCGTTATAATTCTTGGTTTCTGACAGAGTTGTATTCGCGCTTTTGCCAATGCGCTCCATAACGCAATCGCCGTTTAACATCAAATTTTCTTTAAGCACGATCCCGTTTTTGTTGGTTTCAAAAGAGTACACGATTTTGTTCTCGTCAAAGCTAAAGTGATACTCTAATTTCATATTGTCTTTAGAAAAGAGACAAGGATTTACAGGAACGTCAATCGACGTTTCTTTGAAGAGCATTTCAAGCAAAAATGTAATAGCGCGAATAGAATTGGTTTTACCGGAAGCATTTCCGCCAATAAAAAGCAGCCCCTTTAGGATTCCGTCCGTTACATTTACATCCTGGAGCATTTTATAATTCGTTGCACTGATATCAAAAACAGTTTCCTCTTTGAACGATCTGAAACCTGAAAGTTTAATTTGTGTAAGCATATTCATTACCTCCTACACCATTATTATATCACAAAATTCTCAAAAGTAAACATATATTTGTAAATTTTTTTCGCATTTTAAAATTTAAGCGTAATTTTTTTGCACTTCTCCGCGGAATCGAATCTTGCCAAAAACAACCCAAGATTGGATTTGCTCCATACTCATTTTGAAATTGCAATAAATATAGCTTTCAGCCTTACCGGTAAAATGAGTCTGGTATAAACGCATTACCGTGGGTCCCCACCTCGGCAGTCTTCTTGGCACAATTTTCCGCAATTATACAACCATAATATGACGTAAAAATCACAAAATTTTTATGTAAAAATAAGTTAAAAAATTTATGTTCAAAATACATAAGTTCTTTCGGAACAAATGCAAGGTAATATAAGGCTTTTTGAGAGAACAAATAAGATTTTTACGGCAAAGCAGGCTTACAATATGCCGCAATTTTGCCCCCGCCAACATTCTTTTTTGAGTGCGATTCACGCCCCGGGCAGTCCCCGCAAATCCGTCAATTTCCGCACATTTCTAAAATGAGTCTGGTGCAAAATCGCGCATATTGTAGCATTTCTTATACTCGCATACGTTTCAATTTTTTTACATCATCAATACAAAGGAAATCTCAATCTTTCTGGCATATCCCATACTAAACATCATTCTCCAGGTTGACTCAAAATCTAACAATTCCTATGATCATTATTAATGTAAACATCACAAATGCAAATAAGAACTCGAACAGAGAGCTTTTCGATGTTCGAGTTCTTATTTGCATTTAATAACTACTTGCGCACTTATAAAATAATCTGTTTGTGATAATCTTCTTTATTGGAGTGGGGACTTTTTTACAATCTTTTAAAGCGTCTTCAATTGTTCCTTTTATACTAATTCGACTCTTGCGAATATCGGAAAGCGCCATTTTGGCAACCACCTGTTTCTTAGAACTTCGCACTAACGTTTCCATAAATAACTGAAACGAATCGATATATCCTTCTCTAAGACCTTTGTTAATATCAATGGCTACATAATTCTGAAAGTTCAACGGATCGCTTTTACCAGGTGCATTTTGTAATATCAAAACTTCTGTTTCTCCAGAATATTTCCATCCGATTCTGCTTTCTAAAGTGTCTTTGAACTCAACAAATACCTTATTGCTAAAATACCAATCTGAACCTAAAACAAAATCCACTTTTCTATAGCTTCTATCATTTTTTTTTGCAAAATCATTGGTGTATCCAATCGCATAAATAGAACAATATTTGCCTGAATTATAATGTATGTATTCAAATTCTTTTATTATATCTAAAGCCGTTTGATCGTTTGGTTTAACAAACAGAAAAACAACAATCTCTTGATTCTCAATTTGACGTTCTATAGATACGATTTCTTCGTATGTGCTTGCAGCAAACATACATTATACCTCCTTGTTTTTAGATATCCTCTGATAATATTTCTCGATCCTCTCATTGCAAATAGATTCAATCCACTTTTTCTCCGAATCGGTGAGTTTCTTCCAAACGGTAGAATCCACCTCGACAACTCCCAATGTTTTCGTGTGTCTGAACATATTCATATCCTCGAATCTCTTAAATGGATTTGAGAGGATATTACGTTCAGCCTGCTTGTCCGTATAATAGGGCTTGGAGAAAATACTGTTTGCTTTTTCAACAATAAGACCCGCTGCACGACGCGATTCGTAGAAAGAGCGGAAATAGGATACAATATCGGATATCTTCACTCTGCCATTAGCGTCGGCATAAGTAAGTATAGCCTTGAGCAGTACAGGTTTATAGGAGTGATCCATCGTCATTTTCTCAATCATATCCATAAACATTTCCTATCAATGCATCAAAAGTGTTTGAACTAATTTTATCAATCATTGCATCGATAGTAGATGCGGGGTAAATATCTGACATTTGCTCAAGTCCATATTATTCAAAATCCTTTATAGTTTTTCCGCTTTCCGTTTTCCATTCGATTTTTCCATTCGCAGATCGTCCGCTTACAATATTTGCAGCTGTTGATGCGCTATCAAATGGAATGTTCTTAGTTGCAACTAAATAATTACCTTGCTCTATAAGATTACCGTTTTCAAGCAAAAGTTTTCGAATTTCAACATAGCATTGTTTGCAACTTTTGCTAACGTTTTTCGAAATTTTGGATTCTGCTAATACAACAAATGAGTCACCATCCCTAATAAGCTTTGCATCGTAATTCTTGCTAACGAATTTGAAAATCTCCTTTGTTGCGATTTCTTCCGGTGTAATGATCGTTTTATTAATATCGAAATAATCCAATCCCAACATTTTGGTAATTGTAATAACATCTGTAAGAAACTTTTCTGCAACAACTTTATCATTTATGCTAATATTGGGAAGTTGTGAAGATTTTTTGTTTTTTAACTTAATATCAACGATTTGCACTTGCGAAATGCTTTTGGCATATTCAATGAGCTTTGATTCTATGTATTTGATTTGTGAAATGTTCAATGGATATGTACCATCAGCAACAAATACCATTGTATTTGTCCAATATTCTGTTTTTTCGTTTGTTGAGTAATGTGTATTTAAACGTTCTACCACACTGTCACTTTCGCCGATGTATATGCTTTTATTATCTTCGCTAAAAAGCATATAAACACCAGGTCTTGCTAAATCATAGTCAAAATATTGCACAGGATCCTTTTTATTAAATTCTTTGACAAGAGAGTAAGCCGATCTCGAAAAAGAAATCATTTTTGTGGTTTTTCCAACAATATTTACAACTTTAATAGAAGAATTTTTTTCATTTTCTAAACGGATAGAAATTATTTCTGCCATGTTTTTTCTCCCCTTGAACTCTTGAAATTGTTTAATTGCTTTTTATCATTGTTTAGACTATAAGAATGCCAATATGGTTATACATAAAACCACTTCAATTCCTAACAACCCATTTTCCGTAGCGTTTTCCGCTTTCGCGGCGGATGTAGTTCTTGTCTTTCAGGGATTTCATCACGCGTTTGATGGTGGCGATAGATTTTCCCGTGGCATCGGCGAGCTCTTGCTGTTTTATGCTCGGATTTTTTGCTACCAATTCCAGCACCGCCAATTCTTCCAAAGTGCAATATAAAGTATCAAATTGAGACTTTGGATCTTTGGAAATGATACTTTGGGAATCATTTTCAGCCAAGTAATCCACGTGCATATATCGGTTCTTCAACTCGTGATTGGTTTCCAAGAGAAGATTGCCGAAGAACATTTCCAAGAATTTCGTTGTGGAGTGAATGCCTTTTTGCAAATTGTTGTAGTTTGCTCTGACAAGTGCGTTGCGGAAATACCACGAATTCTTTTGGAAGGCATCGTTATTGACACGGAAGCCGAAGGTTTTCATATATTTTATCATAAACACGGCGGTAGCTCTCGTGTTACCCTCGCAAAAGGGATGGATCTGCCAGATATCCGATGCGAATTTTGCGAGGTGCTTGACGGCAGCTTCCACGGACAATCCCTCGTATGAAAACTGCTTCTCGGTTGCAAAATCGTAGTCCAAAGTATCACGGATGCTATTGAAGTCCGCATAGATGACCGTATCGCCATTGAGTACCCATTCCTTCTTGGTAATGTTGTAGGTTCTCACTTGACCCGCGTGCTTGAATATGCCCTCAAACAGTCTGCGATGAATGGTCATCCACTCCGCAGGCGAGAACTGAAAGCTGTTTTCGCCTAGGAGCTTTGCGATTCTTGCCGAAACGATATCGGCTTCCTTGGTCGCATCTTCGATTTCAGTGCGCTCGGTGCGCTGCTCGTAGTAGCTTTGAATGCGCTTTTGCGCCTCGTCGATGCTGATGTTACCCTCGATATGCTCCTTGGCGGTATCCAAAAGATATTCAGAGGTTTGCAGCCCGTCAACCGCTTGCAGTCCGATAGCGGTCTGCCACGCCTCGCTTTTCTCGATTTTGCCGGGCTCACCTTGTTTTATATATTCCTCAAGTTCAAATTGCCAATTTTTATCTGACATATTTGCCTCCATATTAATTTTCGTTTTTCTGCCTATAAATCTCTTTCAGATCCTCGATTGCCACTTCGGGGGCGAGGGTATGGAAGATAAGCCAATTGCGGCTCATGGTTTCGGCAGGGGCTTGGCGGTAGATCTCTTTGCTGTCCTCGCTTGTGGCGAAGTGCCAGAAGCGATAGAGGTAGCCTGCCCAATAGAGCACCTCTTTATCGTATACGGTGCCGCCTTTTGTAAGCTCGGCGATGTCGGCGATCTCCGCGAGGAGATATTCTTCGCCTGCCCATTGCATGCGGTTGAACTTGGAATCAAGTCCTTTGGCGACCTCGCCCGTCATAAACGCTTTGATAAAGGTTACGCTATCATACCCATTCGCGCCCGATAGCTCGAAGAGTCTGCCTTGTATATCACACATTTTCAGTTGGAGTTCGTTCATTGTGTCCTCCTATTATTTTGCCTCGTCAAGTATCTCGTCAAAGAACTTTCCTTCGCGGCGGTAGTTCTTGCAAATATCATTTGCAAGGTGTATTCCTTTCTGTCTGTTGGCTTCGCTCTCGTCCTGAAGGAATCTGCGCTCCATCATGGAGATGGGGAGCTCCTTCTCAATACGAACGGCCGCACACGCCTTTTCGGTGGTTGCTACGTACTGCTTTCCGAGCTTGAGGGCGGAAAGGCTATTGACAAGTGCCATATCGGTAATACCGCCGGTGAAGAAGTTATCGAGCACGTAGAACATTCTGTCGTTTGCAATACTTCCGATCACGAGATCCTTGCCTGCATCAAGCTGACTGTATTTGCCGTAAAACTCCGTACCATTTATCTGTTCCATTCTGCCACGGTGGAATGCCACGAGCATTGCCCAATCGAGGTCAGCTTTGATCTCAATGGCATCAAGCTCGCGCATGTCTATCGACACGATGTAGAACTTGGATTTTTCAAAATCGCAGATAAGAGTCAGCGGTTGTCCGGGCTCAGTTCCCATATAGAAGCCCTTACCGAAGTCGCACATCTCACGGCTCTTTGGAGCGATGTCACCAACGATGCCCGATTTTGAGCCGTGGTAGAGCAGAACACGTCCTTCTTCAAGTACAATTTCCTCGGTCGCTGCTCTGATCTTATCGAGGATCATTTGATAGACGGGAACGCCCTGCACCTTGCAGTATTCGTAAAGGGTCGCCTGTGCCAATTTCGTGGGGATCGCGCGACCGTTTTCCCAACGGTTGACCGTAGCAAAGGTCACGCCTAACTTCTCGGCGAAGTCGGCTTGGCTCAGTCCCAAATATTCTCTTATACTCTTGATTAGCTTTTGCATTTTATGCCTCCGTTAAGATACTCCACGCGAGCCGCTCTCTGCGATATCGGGCTTGCGCCCTTGTTGCGTTTCACGCAACGCTCGCGGAGCAATCTGCCTCGGTTCACTTGCAAGCGAGCTTGCAGATGAACTCTGTGTTGATTATAACAAGTTTTATCATTTACATTATACCAAATGTTATATCGTTTGTCAATATCCGTACTAAAAAACATGGGTATTTTTTGAGCAAAAATTAGCTTTGAAATGCACCCTTGTTTTTGGGGATCAAAAAGTCGAACAATCCCTTATGCCGCCTTGCTTTTTTCTGCTTGCGTCTCCTCAAATTACGTTAGAGAGAGGCTTCATCATAACGCAATTTCGCAATGATTGCCTTTTTTCTTTCCGCCCCGGGCGGTCTTCACAATTCTCCCGACTCGTATTATTCTTGGAATGAGTTGTGAAGCAAAATTGCTATGATGAATACATATCTGCTCGAATTCTACGCCATATCTCAAATGCACGACAAAGCCCATAACGCTCCCTAAAAGCAAAAAATTTTTTATGTAAAAACCGCCTTAAAATCGGGCTCTCTTATTACATAAAAAATTTCGCAGAAAAGCCTTGTTTTTTCAAAGCATTCAAGAGGTTATTACTCAAAAGTTACGCCAAAGAGAGCAGTCTATGTGGCGCAATTTCGCGCGTTTTCCACTTTATGCACCCCCGGGCAGTCTTCGCAATTTACACAATTTTTGCTGCTTTTGGAATCGATATGGAGCAAAATTGCTTGTAAAAAATATGCCCCATACTCATTCCGTTGTTTCTATTGAAATTTTCCGAAAATGTGATATAATGTGATATAATGTATTATAGAAGTGAGTGCAAGAAGGAGGCAAAATATGGTTATAGGATGTACGAAAAAGTTGCTTGACTTTTTAGGAGTAAAGCCACAGAAACTAATTGCCGAAACCGATCCGCTGTTTTCTTGGACGGCGAATCTCATTATACTCAATCGACGTAAGACCTTGGTTGCCGTAAACAATGCGACCAAGTGTTGTTTCGTGCTTCACGGACTAACGGCAAAAAGTATTGCCAAGATGCCCGAGCTGATGAAAGACGGTATTCGCGCGGTATTGCAAAGTGAGTATGTTGCTTCCGAGATTATAGAAAAGTATCTTGACGATTGCGGTTGTGATCTAACCTTTGCAACAACGTCATCTCGGTCTGACGTAGCATATTGCAACAAGGCGTGCGAGCGTGTGGAGCGTTTTGTGAATTTGTTTGGGTCTGACAGTATGTTTCAAGAGAAATATCTGCCGTGGATCAACGACGATATGATCGCAAAGGAAGATTATGCGTTTATCTACGAAAATCTGATTAAGGCACTTACCGAAAGGTACGGCGCACCCGTGCAGTCTGCACACGTGGCAGAGCTTGAAGTTACGCTTGATCTCCTTACTCCCTGCAAGAGAACGTTGGTTGTTCCAAGTGATCTCAATTTCTATCAGTTTCACAAAATTTTGCAAGACGCATTTGAGTGGCATGATTGTCACCTACATCAATTCGTTTTGACCAGAGATGAGTATGAGCGTCCGATGAAGGTCATTCAGTCCGCCGATATGGCAAACGAGGATTGGCTTGCGCTTGACGAAAGGATTGAAAGCATCGACAGTACAACGGTTACTGTTCGTGAAGTTTTTGAGGCACAAAAGAAGATCGAATACGAATACGATTTCGGTGACGGGTGGACACATACTATCCAACTGAAACGGTTTATTCCCAACTGTACCACACCGTATCCACATTGCATCGAGGCGATCGGCGACGCACCGATGGAGGATAGCGGCGGACCGTATGGGTTTGACGAGAAGATGAAAATCCTGAACGATCCCGATCATCCCGACCACGAGTGGATCTCAGATTGGGTGCGGAGCGCATGGTGGCATCCCCTTGACTTTGATTCGATCAATCGCAGAATCAGACAGGAACACCGTCGTTGCATCCCCGTTCAATACGACTAAAACAATCAAAAAACATGGGTATTTTTCGAGCAAAAATCGGCTTTAAAAAGCACCCATGTTTTTTCTTTTATTTGCCCTCAAAACTCCTTGTAGCATAAGGACTTTCGGCGGTGTGGCTCTTTAAAATTACGCATGAGAGAGGTTCGTACCATGCGTAATTTCGCAATTCCGCCCGTTGCACAAACCGCCCCGTGCAGTCTTCACAATTCTTACACGATACGTTTATTCTATATCCGTATTCAAAATTGCTCATTACGCCCTACGACGCCTATCACACTCATACACATATCAAAATAAGGTCACGCTGCCGTTTTCGGTTGCGTGACCTCTGTGCTTTTATTTGTGATAGATGTCGTCAAGGGTAAGCAACGTTACAAATCTCCTTTCTTTGCAAATAACTGTATCACGAGTTAGTAACTTATGAGTTAGTTTTTATCATGTCCCATTTGTCAATAGCTTTTTCCGCTTATTTCGGTGAAAATGAAATGGCACAAAACAGGCAAAAAGTTGGCGGAGTTTTGCCGATGACAAACGGGATTTTATAATTTATACTATAATCGTACACACCGACGGCGAGCATAGTGTACAGGCTCTCCGTCATACTCATTTAGTAAATCGAAAGGAGACAATCATGGAAAAGCAATCACACGTTATAAGTGTTTTCAAGAAAAAAGAACTGACGAAGGAGGATTACACGCGTATATGGGTAGAACTGATTTCAACGTTAGAGCGCAGAAAAAGTGTAAACTTTTCTCCGAGTCAATGACAAAATACCACTCTGTATGTTATAATAGAGGCGGAGGAAAACAGCTTGTTCTTATCCGAGAGGAGATAAGAACATGAGAGAAAAAGTAGCAATCTATTGCAGACTGTCCGAGGAGGACAAAAACAAGCAGAACGCCACCGACGATTCGGGCAGCATTCAGAACCAAAAGGCGATGCTCCGCGACTATGCCGACCGCATGGGATGGGAACTTTACGGCATTTACAGTGACGACGATTATGCGGGCTCGGATAGAAATCGACCTGAATTTAAACGTTTACTTGCTGACGCGCAGGCAAAGAAATTTGACATTATCCTCTGCAAAACACAATCCCGTTTCACCCGTGAATTGGAGCTTGTGGAGCGGTACATACACGGTCTGTTTCCCATCTGGGGCATACGTTTCGTCAGCATCGTGGACAATGCAGACACCGCCAACAAGGGCAACAAAAAAAGCCGTCAGATCAACGGCCTTGTCAACGAGTGGTATCTGGAGGATATGTCGGACAGTATCAAATCCGCCCTTGACAGCCGCCGCAAAAACGGCTTTCACATCGGCTCGTTCGCGCTCTACGGCTACAAGAAGGATCCCGACCTCAAAGGTCATCTGATCATCGACGAGGAAGCCGCTGCGGTGGTGCGAGAGGTGTTTACCCTCTTTTCGCAGGGCTACGGCAAAACGGCGATTGCTCGAATGCTCAACGACCGAGGGATACCCAATCCCACCGAGTATAAGCGGATGCAAGGACTTCGATTCAGCCTGCCGCCAAGCAAGAACAGCACACTGTGGAAGTATTTCGCCATTTCCGATATGCTGGTCAACGAGACCTACATCGGCAATTTGGTGCAAGGCAAGTATGAGAGCATTTCATACAAGACTTCAATCAACCGCCCGCGCCCCAAGGAACAATGGTTTCGTGTGGAAGGCACACACGAGCCGATTATTGACCGCGCCCTATGGGATAGAGTGCAGAAGATGATCGCCGAGCGAGCAAAGCCATTCAAGGTTGGCACGATCGGTCTTTTTGCCAAGAAGGTGCGGTGCGCGTCCTGCGGGTACGTCATGCGTTCGTCAAAATCGGGTGGCAGACATTTTTTGCAATGCCCCAACCGACACTACGCCAAGGGTGCTTGCGAAGGCGCGTTTATTTCGGTGGATAGGCTTGAACGAATGGTCATTGCGGAACTGAGGCGACTCAATGCAGAATATCTTAACATGGATGAATTAGAGTGTAAGGTGCAATTTAATGCCGATCTTTTGGAGCAAAAGCAAGAAATTGAAGCCGAAATTGCGAGCTATCAAGGCAAGATCAATCAGTTTTCCAAAGGCGTGCGTGACCTTTATCTTGACAAGGTAAAGGGGCTGATTTGCGAAGCGGATTTCATTGAATTGTCGAAGGAGTTCACCTCGCAAAAGGAACGACTTGAATCGCAAGTGCTCGAATGTCAAAATCAGATTGCCGAGATTGAGGTCAAAATCGCCGTGGGTGACAACCGCCGAGAATTGATCGAAAAATACGTCAAAGTAGAGCATCTGACTCGGGAAATGGTGGAGATTTTGATCGACAAAATCATGGTCGGAAAGCGCATTCCGGGGACACGAAACGTACCCATCGAAATTCAGTGGAATTTTTAGCCCTCTCAGTCAGCTAACGCTGACAGCTCTCCCAGAGGGAGAGCCTAATGGGGTAGTTCAGCTGAACATATAAAAGCCTCGCCCTTTGGGAGAGGTGGCGCCGTAAGGCGACGGAGAGGGCAAACATTGCGAATACGTGATAGTAACAGAGCAGAAGGCAAGAGCAATGTATGACAACATCCTGACCCTCTCCGACGACCCTGACGTAAACGACGCAATAAAATTTTTGCGTCAGCGCGAGGTTGTGCATTTCCAACGCTTCGGCGAAGCTATGCGTATTCTGATGGACGGAAAATGATTTTAAAATCATTTAACGCAGCAGCTATAAAATAAATATAAAGCTAAAGAAAACCACCCATATTGCAAATAAATGTTTGCAATATGGGTGGTTTTGACGCTTTTTCGTCGAAATGTAATTGATTTGTTGGTGCGCGGTTTTTATATTTTGGTAGCGCGAAATTTGTGTTTTGCGTGCATTGTCGCTGCTTGGCAAGCTCCCTTTTTCGCGTTTCTTAATTGCGTTATTGTTGTTTTTTGCGCTTTGGGAGTTTTATTTGTGCTCTTTTCTGTATTTCAGAGGCGAGGTGCCGTAGGCCCTTTTAAACTTGTCTGAAAAATAGTTCGAGTCATTGAAGCCACAGCTGAAGGCAATCTCGGATATGCTCCTTTTGTCCTTTGCCTTAAGCATCTGCTCTGCGTGCTGAAGTCTGACTAGGGTCAGATATTCATTGAATCCAAAGCCCGTATCTCTCTTGAAAACGCGCGAGAGATGCTCGGGGCTTACGAAGTTTTCGCGCGCAACGTCGGATAGCTTGATATCCTGATTAAAATTCCTTTTAATAACCCCGGCACTCCTCTCAACGAGGGGGTTGTTGGTAAGCGCGTCGCGTACAAGCGAGCGGCCGCGTGCGAGCCGTACGAATAGTTCGGTCATCTTTGCTCTTATAAGCTCAGGTGAGAATTCGTCGTGGTGTTTATATTCCTTTTCGATCCCTTGGAGCAGGGCGAGTACTTCTTCGGAAACTGCGGGATTTCTGAACAGATATCCCGTTTCCTGAATATTGCTTGCAACGCTGTGAGGTATATAGTCGTAGCTGCATTCTATCAGAATACGGGAATGCTGCTCGGAGCCGTAATTCGTTCGATGGATTACTCCTGCGGGGATAAGAATTATATCTCCCTCGCCAACCTCAAAGCATTTTCCGTCGATAAAGTAGCTGCATCTGCCAGATTCCATGTAGTATATCTCGAAATAGTCGTGATAGTGGTGCGAGTGCATCGTTCCGCCTATCGTTTTTTTGATATTATATCTGAAGATAGAGCCATCTGCAAGCACGGCTTCAGTCATATTAGCACCTCTTTTTTTAGTTATTATTTCGTCGTAAGCAGCGTATAGCACGTATTTTAGGCGAGCGCCTGCTTTTTGACGAAAGTACGAATATTTTACGCGCCCATTATATGTTAACACAAAATATCAAAAAAATCAAGAAATAATACTAAAAAACAGCCGAAAATATCAAGTTTTTTAAGGAATATTCAATAGATTTTGTATATAATTAAAAAAGATAAGATTTTTTATTTTAAACATTTCAAATCATTAAACATTTCAAATCAGGAGAGAAAGCTTTATGAATTTCGAGAAAAAAATCAGAAAAGAAAAGGTTATTCAGTTTGGCGAGGGCGGTTTTTTGCGTGGCTTCGTGGATTGGATGCTCCAGAAAATAAACGACAAGTCCGATTTTGACGGCAACGTCGTGGTCGTACAGCCGATAGAGGCGGGAATGTGCGACGCGCTAAGTGCTCAAAATTGCGTATACACCCACGTTATCAGAGGCGTTGAGGGCGTTGATAAAACGCTCGTTGACGTTATCTCGCGTTGTGTTAAGCCCTACGAGGATTTTGCGTCATACATAGCTCTTGCTGAGAACCCCGATTTCAGATTTATAGTATCAAATACCACCGAGTCGGGTATAGTATTTTCCGACGAGGATAAAATCACCGATGCGCCCCCGAAGAGCTTTCCCGCAAAGCTTACGCTTCTTCTCAAGCGCCGCTTTGAGCTTTCGCTCCCCGGCTTCATCTTCCTGCCCTGCGAGCTTATCGACAGAAACGGCGATAACCTCAAAAGGTGCATACTCAAGTATGCAGACCTCTGGTCTCTCGGCGAGGATTTCAAGGCTTGGATAGAGAACGAGAACGTATTTACCAACACTCTCGTAGACCGTATTAACACAGGTTACCCCAAGGGCGAGGACCTCGCTCTCGGTTATGAGGATAATATGGTAAACACCTCGGAGTTCTTTCACCTTTGGGTTATTGAAACCGACTTTGACATTGAGGCCGAGCTGCCCTTTAGCTGTGCCGACCTTAACGTAATAATCACCCCCGACAAGCTTGAAATGTATCGCACAAGAAAGGTCAGAATACTCAACGGTGCGCACACCTCTCTCGTTCCTTACGCGCTTCTTTCAGGTCTTGATACGGTAAAGAGCTGCATCGACGACCCTACCATGCGCGAGCACCTCAGAAAGTGCGTTTTCGAGGAGATTATACCCACGCTCGACCTGCCCCGCGACGAACTTCTCAGCTATGCCGAGAGCGTAATGGAGCGCTTTGGCAACCCATATATCAAGCATTATCTCTCGTCTATCGCGCTTAACTCGGTATCCAAATTCAAGGTGCGCGTTCTCCCCTCGATACTCGAATATATCAAGAGATTTAACAAAATGCCCGAAACTCTGCTGTTCTCGCTGGCAAAGCTTATTGAGTTTTACAAGACCGATATGACGAGCGACGCGCCCGAGGTGGTTGAGTTTATGAAGAGCGCGAGTGTAAATGAGATACTCTCAAACTCTGCTCTTTGGGGCGAGGACCTCTCACACCTCACAACCGAGGTAGAGAAGTACGTCGGCAAATAAGCTGACCTTCCCCCTGAATGTAAATACCAAAATTAAAGGTCATACGGCATAAGCCCGACCCCGTGTCGCATTTTCACGGGTATAAGGCGCAAAGCAGACCTTTAACCTCACAAAGAAAGGATAAAGTATGCAGATAAACAAGCTGGATAACGTCGATATAAATTTATCCGACGGTCACAAGTACGCGCTTTACGATATTAAGTGCGGTGAAAACATCATTAAATACGGCAACCCCATCGGTCACGCAATATGCGATATCAAAAAGGGCGAGCACGTACATACTCACAATACCAAGACAAATCTTTCGGGAAACCTTGAGTATTCATATAGCCCCACCTTCTACGATATACCGTCTGAGATGACCGACAGAACCTTTATGGGCTACGTCCGTGAGAATGGGGATGTCGGTATCAGAAACGAGATATGGATAGTAAATACCGTCGGCTGTGTAAACAAGGTGTCCGAGAAGCTTGCAGACCTCACGGGTGCGAGATATTTTCCTCATCCCTTCGGCTGCTCTCAGCTCGGTGACGACCAGGATATAACTCAAAAGGTTCTGCGCGGTATGGTTAATCACCCCAATGCTGCCGGAGTTCTTGTTCTTGGCCTCGGCTGTGAGAATAACAACATCGAGGTCTTTAAAAAGGTGCTTGGGGAATATAATCCCGATAGGGTAAAATTCCTTAATACTCAGGACGCCGACGACGATATTGCCGAGGGCGTAAGACTTATAGAGGAGCTTAAGGAATACGCAAGCAAATTTGAGCGTACCCCCGTACCCGTGTCGAAATTAAGGCTCGGACTTAAGTGCGGCGGAAGTGATGGATACAGCGGAATTACCGCAAATCCCCTCGTCGGCAGGCTTTCGGATAAGCTTATCGCGATGGGCGGAAGCTGTGTTCTCACAGAGGTGCCCGAGATGTTCGGTGCAGAGCATCTTCTTATGCAGAGATGCGAGTCGCGTGAGGTGTTCGACAAAACAGTCAGCCTTATAAACGATTTTAAGGACTACTACACAAGACATAATCAGGTAATATACGAGAACCCCTCGCCGGGAAACAAGAAGGGTGGTATCACAACTCTCGAGGAAAAGTCGCTCGGCTGTGTACAAAAGGGCGGTCTTTCCAAGGTGGTTGACGTTCTTGACTATGGAGACGTGCTTTCAAAGAACGGACTATCGCTTCTCAACGGCCCCGGCAACGATATAGTTGCTATCACTAACCTTATGGCCGCAGGCGTGCATATTATCCTCTTTACGACAGGTCGCGGTACACCCGTCGGTGCGCCCGTTCCCACTGTAAAAATTGCAACGAACCATTCGCTCGCGGAAAGAAAGAAGTCCTGGATAGACTTCGACGCGTCCCCGACGCTCGAGGGCAAGCCTCTTACAGACGAGCTCTTTGAGTTCGTTATCGAAGTTGCAGAGGGCCGCGAAACCAGAAATGAAGAAAACGATTACAGAGAAATATCAATATTTAAGGACGGAGTAACACTATGAGCTTTATTAACGATAGCTTTATGCTTAAAAACAAGCCCGCGAAGAAGCTTTACTCTATGGTAAAGGATCTTCCCATTATCGACTATCACTGCCATCTTTCACCCAAAATGATAGCAGAGAACTATCAGTTCAAGAATGCCTTTGACCTCTTCCTCGGCGGCGACCACTATAAGTGGCGTCAGATGCGCTCAAACGGTGTAGCCGAGAAGTTCGTTACGGGTGACGGTGACGATTACTCCAAGTTCTTGGAGTTTGCTAAAACACTCCCCAAGCTCATAGGTAACCCCCTTTATCACTGGACACACCTCGAGCTTAAGAGATATTTCGGCATTGACGAGCCGCTGTGCGAGGAATCTGCCGAGAGAATATGGAATAAATGCAACGAGCTTCTTGCGACCGAGGATTTTCGCGCTCAGGCGCTTATCAAAAAGTCGAACGTAGAGGTTATCTGTACGACCGACGACCCTGCCGATACACTTGAATATCACGCAGCGCTTAAGGATTTTTCCACCAAGGTTCTCCCCACCTTCCGTCCCGACAAGGCAGTCGAGATAGGCAAGGAAACCTTCCTTCCTTACATTAAGGAGCAGGGAATAGAGAGCTACGATGCCCTCATAGCTTGGATTAAGTCGAGAATTGCATATTTTGACAGCTTCGGTTGCCGTCTCTCCGACCACGCGCTTGAGTACGTTCCCTACGGTGAGGGCGACGCCGCTGCCGTATTCGACAAGAAAATCAGCGGCCAGACGCTCACAAAGGCAGAAACCGACGCCTTTAAGTGTGCCGTTCTCAAGGCCTGTGCCGAGGAGTACGTCAAGCTCGGCTGGACTATGCAGCTTCACATCGGCGCGCTTCGTAACAACAACAGAAAAATGTATGATAAGCTCGGCCCCGATACAGGCTTTGATTCTATCAACGACCTTGCTATCGCAGAGGACCTCGGCGCGTTTATGAATTATCTTGAGGTGTCCGATGCTCTTCCCAGAACCATACTTTACACTCTTAATCCCAAGGATAACTACGTGCTTGGCACTATGCTCGGCTGTTTCCAGGGCGAAGGCATAAAGGGGAAAATTCAATTCGGCTCAGGCTGGTGGTTCAATGACCAGCGCGACGGTATGGAGGCGCAGATGCAGGCGCTTGCGAACCTCGGTATGCTCGCGAACTTCGTAGGTATGCTTACCGATAGCCGCTCCTTCGTTTCCTACCCTCGCCACGAGTATTTCAGACGTATTATGTGTAACATTATCGGTAAATGGGTGGACGAGGGCGAGTATCCCGCTGACTATAAGACGCTTGAAAAAATTGTTTCGGGCATCGCATACTATAACGCTAAGGAATACTTCAAATTCTAATAAAAAACGCAAAAACTCGACACGGGTAGCCCCGTTTTGCGAGTTTTACGCTAAAAAGCAAGACGGAAGGCCGCAGAACGTGACCTTCCGTCTTATCTATTTAACTTAAACTATTTTTAGCGCTGCCTCGCGTCAATTTTGATATCAGTCGAGCGTAACGCCCATAGCGTTTGCATAAATCTTCGCGATTTCTGCCTCGAAGAACACCATAACGTCCTTGAAGCCCTGAACGTTAAGATGGCATACGTCACCGGGACCCTCAAGGCAGTACTTCACACGGTTTTCTCTGTCGGTCATATCTATCGGGCACTTTGAGGTATCGGTAGCGTCAACGTACGCAACGCCAAGCTCGTCGAGAGTTCTCATCATAGCTCTCGTGTACTCGTTACAGCTGATACCCTCTTTGTTGGGAACGTCGTTTACCTTCCAGAAGGTAACGCCGATGAGAACGGCTCTCGGATATTTTTTTCTGAAGCCCTTGACGAGCGTTATGAGAGCGCCGCAATAGGTGGTCTCGTCCTCGGTTCCGTCGTCGATGACAGCGCACTTATTGTAGTCGTTTCTGCCGCCCTCAAACACGACGATATCGGGGTCGTTGTCAGCCATTTCAACGTATCTTTTTACGATAGCCTTTGCACCGCCCTTGCAGTCGGACATGGTAGAGCCGTTCGAACCGTAGTTTATATGCTGCATATCGTTTTTGTCAGCCAGAAGCCTGCACCAAACGGGGTCAAGTCCAAGGGTATGGCCGCCAAGAAGGCTGTCACCTATAAAGTTTATGGTTTTACCCTTAAATAGCTCGTAAACAGTCATAATAATTTCCTCTCAAATAAAAACTTTAGGTAGCATTTGATGCTTTTTGCATCTTCACCATTTCGATTTTACCACACGGCGCCCATTTTGTCAACGAAACAGTAAAATAATATCTAAAAATTTCTCAAATATTTTATTTATTCTTTACATTAAAATTTTTTTGTGATACAATATATAATGAGAGAATATCGGCGAAAGGAGAAGATATGAACGAAAAGTTTGTACTAAAGAGTGACTACAAGCCTACGGGTGACCAGCCTGAAGCAATCAGAGCTCTTACAGAGGGCATACTTGCAGGCGAGAGAGCGCAGACGCTTCTTGGCGTTACAGGCTCAGGAAAAACCTTTACTATGGCAAACGTTATTGCCAACCTTAACAGACCTACCCTCGTGCTTGCGCATAACAAGACGCTTGCAGCTCAGCTTTGCACCGAGTTCCGTTCGTTTTTTCCTGACAACGCCGTTGAATATTTCGTGTCTTACTACGACTACTATCAGCCCGAGGCGTATATACCCGGCAAGGATATGTACATCGAAAAGGACGCTATGATAAACGAAGAGATAGATATGCTTCGCCATAGCGCGACCTCCTCGCTTTTTGAGAGGCGCGACGTTATTATAGTTGCGTCGGTGTCCTGTATCTACTCTCTCGGTGACCCCTCGGAGTACAACAGCCTGCTTATCGGTATAAGAGAGGGGCAGAATATGTCGCGTGACGAGCTTATACGCCGTCTTGTGTCCATAAGCTACGAGCGTAACGACGTAAACTTCGTCAGAAACAAGTTCAGAGTACGCGGAGACGTAGTCGAGATTTTTCCTTCCTCACGTCGCGACAGTGCAATAAGAGTTGAGTTCTTCGGTGACGAGGTCGACAGAATATCAAGGATAAACACCGTCACGGGTGAGATAATCGAGATACTATCTTACGTTTGTATTTTCCCTGCAACCCACTATGCAGTTTCCGATGAGAAAAGAGAGGCAGCGCTTCTTGAAATAGAGGAGGAAATGAGGGAGCGTGTCGAGTTTTTCAAGGGTGAGAACAAGCTAATAGAGGCGCAGAGAATAGAGGAAAGAACGAAATATGACCTTGAAATGTTAAGAGAGGTCGGCTTCTGCTCGGGCGTCGAGAACTATTCGAGAGTGCTTTCCGGCAGAGCCCCGGGCTCAACTCCGTATACACTGCTCGACTATATGCCAAACGATTTTATACTTTTCGTGGACGAGTCGCACGTAACGCTACCTCAGGTAAGGGGAATGTCGGGCGGCGACTACGCAAGAAAAAAGAACCTCATCGAATACGGCTTCCGTTTGCCGTCTGCGTTTGATAACAGACCTCTTTTCTTTGAGGAATTTGAGGATAAAATCCGTCAGGTTGTATTCGTCAGCGCAACACCGGGCGACTACGAGCATAACGAGAGTTCCTCAACGGTAGAGCAGCTTATTCGACCGACGGGACTTATAGACCCCGAGATTTTCGTCAGACCTATCGAGGGACAGGTTGACGACCTTATAGGTGAGATACGCGAGGTGACAGCGCGCGGTGAAAAGGTACTCGTTACCACCATGACCAAAAATATGGCAGAGGACCTCACCGAATATCTTTCCACCCACGGTATTAAGGTCAAATATATACACCATCAGGTTGAAACCATAGAGCGTATGCAGATAATCCGCGACCTCAGACTTGGCGAGTTTGACGTGCTCGTAGGCATCAACCTTCTCAGAGAGGGACTTGATATTCCCGAGGTGTCGCTCGTCGCGATACTTGATGCCGACAAGGAAGGCTTCTTGCGTAGCGAAACCTCTCTTATACAGACCGTCGGACGAGCCGCGCGAAACGTCAACGGCAAGGTTATTATGTACGCCGACAGAATTACGGGCTCGATGCGTGGCGCTATCGACGAAACCAACCGCCGCCGCGATATACAGATGCGCTATAATAAAGAAAACGGTATAACCCCGGAGAGCGTGCGCAAGAAGGTTGCCGACGTTATCGAGCTTGGCAAACGCCCCGATACTGTGTCCGAGAAGAAGCTCTCACGTCTTGAGTGCGAGAAGAAAATTGAGGAGCTTACGGCTGAAATGCGCGAGGCGGCAAGGACGCTCGAGTTCGAAAAGGCGGCCTTTATCCGCGACAGAATTAAGGAGCTGAAGGCTCAAAAATAAAAGTGTATAAGCGCAGCTTCAAATCGGCATTTATCACAAGGGTAGCACACTCTTAAACAGAAAATGTCCCTATAAATATTTTCCAAAATAATTATTGAGTTTAATTAAAAAACAAATCCACAAAGGAAAAAGTAGCTAAAATGTCAAGAAATATTGTCATTAAAGGCGCAAAAGTTAATAATTTAAAGAATATAGACCTGACTATACCCCGCGACAAGCTCGTCGTTCTAACAGGGCTTTCGGGTAGTGGAAAGTCATCCTTAGCGTTTGATACGCTGTACGCTGAGGGACACCGTCGCTTCGTCGAGAGCCTCTCCTCGTACGCGAGAATGTTCCTTGGACAGATGGATAAGCCCGAGGTCGATCTTATCGAGGGTCTCTCTCCCGCAATATCCATCGACCAGAAAACCACCTCAAAGAACCCACGTTCAACGGTAGGAACGGTTACTGAAATATACGACTATCTCAGGCTTTTGTACGCGAGAGTTGGTATACCTCACTGTCCTGTGTGCCATAAGGAAATCAAGCAGCAGTCCATCGACCAGATAGTCGACCGTATTCTGTCGCTTCCCGAGGGAACTCGCTTTATGGTGCTAGCCCCCGTCGTCAGAGCGCAAAAGGGTATGCATGAGAAGGTTTTTGCCGACGCAAGAAAATCAGGCTTCGCGCGTGTGAGAGTTGACGGAAATATGTATGACCTCTCCGAGAGCATAAGCCTTGATAAAAATATTAAGCACACTATTGACATAGTAGTAGACAGACTTGTTATGCGCCCCGACGTGCGCTCGCGCCTTGCAGACTCGCTTGAGAGCGCCATCAAGGTAAGCGACGGCAGAGCCTCCATTCTCACGATAAACGAGGATAGAAGCGAAGGCGAGGAGCTTCAGTTCTCACAGAAATACGCCTGCGAGGAGCACGGCATAAGCTTCCCCGAGCTTGAGCCTAGAATGTTCTCGTTTAACAACCCCATAGGCGCATGTCCTGAGTGTGCAGGTATCGGCAATATGCAGAGAATTTCGGTAAAAAAGCTTGTTCCGAACAAGTCTCTCACGCTTCGTGACGGCGGTATTGCCGTAAACGGCTTCAAAACTATGACCGAGGACTCCTGGACAGGCCCGCTTATCGCGGCTGTCGGTGAGGACTTCGGCTTTACCCTCGATACACCTCTCTCGGAGTTTTCCGAGGAGGCCATGAACGTCCTAATGTACGGTGCAGGCCCGAAAAAATACGAGGTTACAAGATATTTCGGAGGTGAAGCAAAGGAGCAGAAAACCACCTTTGACGGCATAGTCCGTATAATTGAAAAGCGAATGAAGATGATGGGCGGCGACTATTATCAGGAGTTCGTCGAGGAGGTTGCCTGCCCGAGGTGTCACGGCAGAAGACTTTCTGATATGGTGCTTGGTGTTACCGTCGGAGGACTGAACATCGACGAAATATGCCGCCTTTCGATAGAAAAAATGCTCGAGTTCGTAAGCGCTCTCACTCTCGGTGAGGAGGAGACGAGAATAGCCAAGGAGATACTCAAGGAAATCAAGGCAAGGCTCAACTTCCTCGTCAGCGTAGGACTTGATTACCTTAATCTTGCCAGAACGGCAGGTACGCTTTCGGGCGGAGAGGCGCAGAGAATACGCCTTGCTACTCAAATCGGCTCATCGCTAACGGGCGTTCTTTATATACTCGACGAGCCAAGCATAGGACTTCACCAGCGTGATAACGGCAAGCTGATAAATACGCTTATGAACCTTCGTGATCTCGGTAACAGCGTTATCGTCGTAGAGCACGACGAGGACACTATGAGAGCCGCGGATTTTATAGTTGACGTAGGCCCCGGAGCAGGTATACACGGTGGTGAGATAGTCGCATCGGGTACGCCTGACGAGGTCGCAAAATGCGAAAAATCATACACGGGTGCCTATCTTTGTGGCAGACGCAAGATTTCAGTACCCAAAACACGCAGGACGGGAAGCGGCGAAAAATTAAGAATTATCGGAGCTGAGGAAAACAACCTCAAGAGAATAAACGTCGATATTCCACTTGGTACGTTTACCGCTGTGACGGGCGTGTCGGGTAGCGGAAAATCCTCTCTTATCAACTCGATTTTGTATAGAACTCTCGCGCGCGACCTAAACCGTGCGATAACCTATCCCGGAAAGGTTGAGCAAATTTTGGGTATGGAGCATCTCGATAAGGTTATAGCCATAGACCAAAGTCCAATAGGCCGCACCCCGCGCTCAAACCCTGCAACCTATACGGGACTTTTCACGGATATAAGAAACCTCTTCGCCTCAACCAGAGACGCAAAGGCCAAGGGCTACGGTCCCGGTAGATTTTCCTTCAACGTCAAGGGCGGCAGATGTGAGGCCTGCGAGGGAGACGGTGTTAAATGTATCGAAATGAACTTTTTGCCCGACGTTTACGTTAAGTGTGACGTCTGCAAGGGTAAGCGCTATAACAGAGATACCCTCGACGTTAAATATAAGGGCAAAAGCATCTACGACGTTCTTGAAATGTCGGTAGAGGAGGGACTTGCCTTCTTCGACGGACTTCCCTCACTCTCGCGCAAGCTTGAAACACTCTGCGAGGTGGGTCTTGGATATATCAAAATAGGTCAGTCCTCAACTACTCTTTCGGGAGGTGAGGCGCAGAGAGTTAAGCTCTCAACCGAGCTTGCAAAGCGCTCTACGGGTAAGACGATATACATTCTCGACGAGCCAACGACGGGTCTTCACACCGAGGACGTCTCGAAGCTTGTAGGAATACTTCAGCGCCTTGCAGACAACGGAAACACTGTCGTTGTCATAGAGCACAACCTCGACCTGATTAAGACTGCAGACTACGTTATTGACCTCGGTCCCGAGGGTGGTGACGGTGGTGGAACGGTGGTTGCCGTAGGCACACCTGAAGAGGTCGCAAGCTGCGAAAAATCATACACGGGTGCCTTCTTACGTCAGAAGCTCGGTATGGATAGTGCGGAGGCCGACTGATATGTACTACGGCGCTATTAAGAAAAACGATATAGCCAATGGCGAGGGCGTCCGAGTGACGCTTTTCGTCAGCGGCTGCCGAAACAGATGCAAAAATTGCTTCCAGCCCCAAACGTGGGCCTTTGACTACGGCTCTCCGTTTGACGAGGCGGCTCTCGGAGAAATTATTGAGAGCCTAGCCCCCTCGTACGTCAGAGGCCTTACCGTGCTCGGAGGAGAACCGATGGAACCCGAAAATCAGAGAGGTCTTCTTCCACTCTTAAAGAGGGTAAAGGAGCTATACCCGAGCAAGAATATCTGGCTCTATACGGGTAATCTCTACGAGGAGCTTGTCGGAGAGGTAGGCTCACACGAAAAATGCCTGGATATAACGGCAGAGCTTCTTTCGTTCGTTGATATACTTGTAGACGGACGCTTTGTAGAAGAGGAAAAGTCGCTCGGCCTCAGATTTCGTGGCTCGAAAAATCAGCGCATAATTGATATGAACGAAACGCGAAAAAGTGGCAAAATAGTAATTTGGGACGGTGTAAGTCTCGATAAAACCTACTCGCCAATCTAGGCTGTAAATACCCTGAAAGGCTCTATAAAGCCTACCCGCCACCCTAGGCTGTAAACACCCCGAAAGGCTCTATAAAACCTACTCGGCAAACTAGGTTATAAAGGCTCTGAAAGGCTCTACAAAGCCTGCCCGACAAGCTAGGCTGTAAATACCCTGAAAGGCTCTATAAAACCTACTCGGCAAACTAGGTTATAAAGGCTCTGAAAGGCTCTATAAAGCCTACCCGCCACCCTAGGCTGTAAACACCCCGAAAGGCTCGATAAAGCCCACTCGTAAGCTGGGTTATAAAGACCCTGAGAGGCTCGGCAAAATCCACTCAAAGAATGGATATTCAAAACAAAAACTCAATTTCTGCTCTCGAAAGGATAAAGAAATGAAGGTAAATTTTAAGAAGCTCACCAAAGATGCAACAGCGCCCACCTATGCAACCGAGTTTTCGGCAGGCGCGGATTTATATAACTTGAGCGAGACGGTAACGATACCTGCTCACGCAACCGTTCTTATACATACGGGCATAGCGACGGAAATTCCCGAGGGATATTGTGGTCTGATTTTTGCAAGAAGCGGTCTTGCCACAAAGCGCGGTCTCGCACCTGCGAATAAGGTTGGCGTTATTGATGCAGATTACCGTGGCGAAATAATGGTAGCGCTCCATAACCACACAGAAAACGACGCCAAGATAGAGCCCTGCGAGCGCATAGCACAGCTTGCGATAGTCCCCTTTTTAAAGGCGGAGTTTTCAGAAAAAGACGAGCTTTCGGACACCGTACGAGGTGCAGGTGGCTTTGGCTCTACTGGGACAAAATAAGTAAAACCGAAAATAAAAAGGCCTTTATGCAAAGTAATATTTGCATAAAGGCCTTTTTATAAATTAATACGCTACTTTAGTTGAGGTGTGCTTAGCCGTTTTTTAAAGAGTTGCTAGGCGTGATGTGTGTTAAGCCGTTATTGAAATAAGAACTCGGCTTGAGACATCTCAGCTGCCTTTGAAATAATCCTTCGTGAAATATATTTTATCCTTCGGGATTTTAAATTCTTTACCGTCTAGGTAATCGAGCGCTGTGCTTTCGCTCTTGTCGAACGAAAAACGCAGCTTGTAGGAGCATAGAGCCTGATATTTATACCCACGTTTTTTATCCTCTTTGTTCACTCCGTACTTTCCGTCACCGACGAGAGGGTGACCTATGTAGGCCATGTGAGCGCGTATCTGATGTGTGCGTCCTGTCAGCAGCTCAACCTCAATAAGCGAGGTGTCTGCCGATTTCGATATAACCTTGTATTTGGTTATTATTTCTTTTGCGCCACGAGGGGGATTTTTGTCGTAAACCTTGACGATGTTGTTTTTGTCGTCCTTTTTTAAATAGCCCTTGACGGTGGCCTCGGCAGGCGAGGGAATACCGTGGACTGCGGCAAGGTAGAATTTATCTATCTCTCGGCGCTTTATTTTTTCATTCATAACGCGCAGGGCCTCGGCATTTTTGGCTGCTATGACTATACCGCCCGTGTTTCTGTCAATGCGGTTGCACAGGGCCGGAGTAAAGCTCTGCTCGTCCTTTGGCGAGTATTCGCCCTTAGAATAAAGATAGCCGAGTATGTTGTGAATAAGCGTGTCACTCTCACCGTGCTCGTCCTCATGGACCGACATTCCCGGGCGCTTATTGACGAGCAGAATGTTTTCGTCCTCGTAAACTATATCGAGCTTCGGCAGGGATTTTTCAAAGGTTAGCTCACCGTCGGCCTTTTTGAACAGCTCCTCTGCGAGAAAGCACTGCACCGTGTCCCCCTCGAGAAGTATCTGTCCGTTTTCGGCTCTTTTGCGGTTGACCTTTATCTTTTTAAGCCTGATGGATTTGTAAAGCAGGCTCATAGGTATGCCGATAGCCTTGGTTATAAACTTATCGAGCCTCTGGCCCGCGTCGTTCTTTCCTATTTTTAGTTCTCGCATTTATACCTCGCTTGAGTTTTCGCGTTGCGCGTAGACGTCCCCATTGTAAGCGACGGGGGTGCACTCAACAAAATCGAAAATCAAAGTTATTTCGTGCCGAAAATTCTGTCTCCGGCGTCGCCAAGACCGGGAACTATATAAGCGTTTTCGTTGAGCTTCTCGTCAAGCGCGGCGCAGTAAATATCTACGTCGGGGTGGGCGTCTTGAACCTTCTTTACACCCTCGGGCGCAGAAACCAGACACATAAGAAGAATATTTTTAGCACCTCTTGCCTTAACCATAGTTATAGCGTCAGCTGCAGAGCCACCGGTTGCGAGCATGGGGTCTACTATAATAACGAGTCTTTTGTCTATGTCATGAGGCATCTTGCAGTAATATTCAACGGGCTCGTGCGTATCGGGGTCGCGGTAAAGTCCTATGTGACCGACGCGCGCAACGGGAACAAGGCGCAGAAGTCCGTCAACCATTCCAAGACCCGCTCTGAGAATAGGAACTACGGCAAGCTTTTTGCCTGCAATTCTTTTTGAGGTGGCCTTGCAAATCGGTGTTTCAATTTCCACGTCCTCGAGTGGCAGATTTCTCGTTATTTCATAGCCCATGAGCATAGAAATCTCATCGAGAAGCTGTCTGAAGTCCTTTGAGGAGGTGCTTTTTCTACGCATAATAGTGAGATTGTGCTGAATAAGGGGGTGGTCTACAAGATGGAAAGTACTCATTTAAATAATCCTTTCGCTTTTGAATTTCTACTAAGTATTATACAGTATTTTCAAGTTTTTTTCAATACTTACTTGAGCTTTTTGGCTGTATTTTGTAAAATATTATCAAAACCTTTCTATTTTACAAAAAAATACTCAATTTTACCTTGAAAACCTCGGAGCAATATAGTAAAATGTTTATAGAATATACCAGAGCCTCATGTAAAACGAAAACTTAACTAAAAAGGAGAAGGTTATGAAAAATCCCGAGCTTGTAATAATGGCGGCAGGTATGGGCAGCCGATACGGAGGACTTAAGCAGATAGATAAGGTGGACGACGAGGGGCACATTATAATAGACTATTCGATATACGACGCAATGCGCGCAGGCTTCCGTGACGTTACCTTTATTATTAAAAAGGAAATAGAGCGTGATTTCCGCGAGGTTATGGATGCGCACCTCGTCGGCAAGGATATAAACGTAAAATACGTATATCAGGAGCTTGATAAGCTCCCCGAGGGCTACTCGGTTCCCGACGGCAGACGCAAGCCATGGGGAACGGCTCACGCTATCCTCTGTACTCTCGGCACAGTTGACGCCCCCTTTGCCGTTATCAACGCCGACGACTATTACGGTGAGAACGCATTCAAGAAGATTTACGACTTCCTTAAAAATACAAACGACGACGAGAAGTACCACTACGCAATGGTAGGCTACCGTGTTAAAAACACTGTAACCGTAGAGGGAACCGTGTCCCGCGGTGTTTGTCAGTCGGACGAGCACGGTATGCTCACCGAGATAGTCGAGCGAACCAAAATCGGCATCGCAGAGGACGGCGGTATCTACTATTCCGAGGACGGAATAAATTATCCGCTCGACCCCGACACTCTCGTGTCTATGAACCTTTGGGGCTTCACACCCTCTTACATAAAGGAATGTGCCGAGCGTTTTCCCTCGTTCCTTGACGAGAACGTTCCGAAGAACCCCGAAAAGTGCGAATTTTTCCTTCCCACAGTCGTTGCAAACCTTATTTCCGAGGGCAAAGCCGACGTCAAGGTGCTCGATAACGCTGACAAATGGTACGGCGTAACCTATAAGGAGGACAAAGCGACAGTAGTCGAAGCATTCCGCGCGCTCAAGGAGAACGGCACGTATCCCGAGAAATTCTGATTTAACGCGACGAGATAGGGCGTTTGTTTAAAGCCTCAGAGCAAAATACTTTTTCTGAAAACAAAGCATAAAAAACTAAATACAAAAAGCGCAGCAGCGGAGAAAGGCAAAACGCCAATCTTTCGCTTCTGCGCTTTCAATTTCTCGAAAGTGTTGCACTTAATAGTATAATTCACCACTTTTTTAAAAGGCAAGGCGGATTTCTCCGCCTTGCCTTGTCATGCCGTCATAACGGCTCTTTGTTAATTGTAAATTACCTCAATAGCGGTAATTCTAACCTGTCCGTTGGTTGCGGTGCCGGTGTTACCAACGCTGAAGGTAATAGATTCAGCATTTACACTTACCACGGTATCGGACTCGATATTTTCACCGTCAAGAGTGAGTATACCGGTCTTTTCGCTAGCGTAGCTGATCTTAACAGAAACGATGGTTCTGCCTTCAGCCGAGATGGTAATCTCGGGAGCTTCGTTCTGATATATTCTCCAGTTATTGCCGCTGGTATAATACTTACCGGTATTGTTGTAAGAACCCTGTGTTGGTTTTGCGGTAGCAGTTACAAATTCGTCGAGAATGGCGGATTCGTATCTTGTGCTGTTTGCCCAGCCGTTAGCCGCTGCATAATCTGCGATAACAAGCTTTACGGTAGTGCCTTCGCCGGGCTCAACGGGGGTATCGGGAAGCTCAGGCTCGTCGGGAGTTTCGGGAGTTTCGGGAGCCGCCGCGGTGTGAGCGGTAATCCAACCGTTCTTAACTTGTGCGGTGTCGTTGTACTGACCGATAATACCGTAAACGGTAACTGTGTCACCTACTACGGGCTTGGTGGTAAGTGCATCGTATCTTGTCTTACCGTCTGCACTGTAAGTGCCGTATACGGTAATGATATTGCCGTTTTCGTCAGCAATCTTCATGTTACCGTACTGAGTGTTGTAAACTTCTACAATAACGCCGGTTACGTAGTACTTACCCTCGGTGTA